>NZ_SJEW01000041.1 GCF_005930475.1 Modestobacter altitudinis | reverse complement strand
GCCCCACCTTCTCGCCGGCCCAGCAGCGGAGCAGGACCGCGGCGAGGCCGGCGAGAAGGTGGGGCTGTTCCAGTCGCACGCCTGGATGACCCCGGTGGTCGTGGTCGTCTCCATCGTCGTGCTGTTCGTGGCGATGGTGGTGCTGACCTGGGTCGCCGGCGGCGGGAACCTCTTCGGCTGACCCACCCGAGAAGCCGTGTCCGGACCGCCGCCACGGCCGTCGTCCGCGAGTAGCGTCCCCGCCAGAGCTGAGCACAGGCCCTGGCCCGGCCGTCCTCCGCGGGAGGCACGCGATGAGCACCCCCACCTCTGCCCGAGACACCGACCGCGTCGGGACGGCGGTCGTCCCGCGCCCACGGCGCCCGTCCGAGCCGCCGCTCCCGGCGACGGTCGACCGGCCTGCGGCGGCCGGCCCCGAGCCGGACGGGCCGGTCGGCCTGTTCGGCAGGTACTCCTGGCTGACCGCAGCGGCGGGGATCGCGTGCACCGTCGCCGTCTTCGTCGCGATGATCGTGCTGACCTGGGCAGCCGGCGGCCTCACGCCGTTCAACGACTGACCCTCAGGCGGGCGACCTCACTGCACGGTGTCGCGGTTCTGCGCGTGCTCGCTGAGCTGCGGGAACTCCAGCACCTCCACCCGGCTGGCGTGCACGGCGGCGGTGGTCCGTGCCCAGCAGACCCGGCACAGGTGGTGGGGCTCGGGCGGCAGCAGCGGCCGGCCGGCCAGCTCGCGCACCTCCACCCAGCCCACGGCGGAGGCCGGCTCGGCCACCTCGGCACACTCGTCGCAGCGGTAGAGCACGCTCATCGCACGGCCTCCCGGCATGAGGGACGTCGTCGGCCCTCGGCACCCAGGGTGCCCCCTGGACGGCTGACCCGCAGCGGGGTCAGGCCAGTGCCATCAGTGCGCCCGGCTCGGCCCCGGACCACGCGCGGCCAGCTCCCGCACGAGCTCAGGCGCCGCGGTCGACCTCGGCCTGGACCACGCCGAGCAGGCTGGTCTGCAGCGTCTGGTCGGAGTGCTCGCCGCGCTCCAGCGCCTCGCGGGCGGGGCCGGGCAGCGCGCTGACCTCGATGTCGTCCAGCCAGACGGTGTCCCCACCGACCTGCCGGCCCAGCCGCAGCGCGTCCCCCTCCCGCTGCACCAGGTACTCCTCGCCACCGAGCTCGATCGTCGTCGATTCGCTCATGGGCGGTGCCTTACCCTCGGTACCGGCCCGTTCACACGCTGGGGAAGCAGACCCGGCGGGCGGCCGGGCCTGCGCCTGTGACGTCCCACCCGATCCGGTCGCACCGGCGTGGCGGACGTGTCAGGAGCGCGACCGGTGCCGATGGTCACGGGGCACCGTCGGTGCCACCGAGGTCAGCGTCGAGAGGGGGAGCACGCGTGTCGCGAACGGTGGCGGGCCCCCAGCTCCCGCTCGACGTCAGCCACCGGGACGGCGGCGACCGGGAGAACGCCGACCTCGTCGCCGGGGTGCTCGACGCCCTGCCCTCGCCCACGGTGCTGATCGATGCCGACGGCACGATGCTGCTGGTCAACTCGGCCTGGGCCGCCGCGGCCGACCTGCTCGGCGACGACCGGCTCCGCGTCGGCGTCGGCGCCAACTACTACTCCGTGATCCTCAGCCTCTCCGCCGGGGCGGCCAACCACGAGCGCATCGCCGCGCTGCGGGAGCTCGCCGAGGGGAGGCGGGAGGCGGTGTCGGTCGACTACGCGCTGACCACCGCGCTCGGGCTGCGCTGGTTCCACCTGCAGGCCTCCCGCGCCGACCGGTCGGGCCGGGTCGTCGTCACCCACACCGACGTGACCTCCCGGGTCGAGGCCGAGCAGGCCTCCGCCTGGCAGGCCCGGCACGACCACCTCACCGACCTGCCCAACCGGGTGCACCTGCACGAGCTGATCGACGCCGAGCTGCGCCGCCGCGACCGCGGGGCGATGAGCGTGCTCTTCCTGGACGCCGACGGCTTCAAGGACGTCAACGACACCCTCGGCCACGACGTCGGGGACGCCCTGCTGCGGGAGCTGGCGTCCCGGCTGAGCAGCTGCACCCGGGCCGAGGACACCGTCGGCCGGCTGGGCGGCGACGAGTTCGTCGTGCTGTGCCGCAACTGCGACGTCGGCGGCGCCCTCCGGCTGGCCGAGCGCTTCCAGCGGACCTTCGACGAGCCCTTCGTCCTCGGCGACCGCCGCACCCAGCTGACGGTCAGCATCGGCGTCGCCACCGCGGCCGCCGACGACGACGAGACCCGCTCGACCGACCTGGTCCGGGACGCCGACCTGGCCATGTACGCGGCCAAGGGTGCTGGGCGCAACCGCGTCCGGGTGTTCCACCCCGACCTGCGCTGGGCCGTCGAGCAGAAGGTGCTCGTCGCCGGCGAGCTGCACGAGGCCATCGACTCCGGGCAGCTGGTGCTGCACTACCAGCCGATCCAGCACCTGCTCACCGGCGAGGTCTCCGGCGTCGAGGCACTGGTCCGCTGGCAGCACCCCGAGCGGGGGCTGCTCATGCCGGGTGACTTCATCCCCATCGCCGAGCAGAACGGTCTCGTCGTCCCGCTCACCCGGTGGGTGCTGCAGGAGGCCACCCGGCAGACCGCCGCCTGGGAGCGGGACGGCGTCCCGATGGTGACCGCGGTCAACATCAGCGCCGCCCACTTCGGCACCGGCACCCTGGTCGCCGACGTGCACGACGCCCTGGACGCCAGCGGTCTCGCGCCCGAGCGGCTGGTCCTCGAGCTCACCGAGACCAGCGTGGCAGAGGACCCGGTGCGGGCCGCGGCGCAGTTCGCCCGGCTGCGGGTCTCCGGGGTCGAGGTCTCCATCGACGACTTCGGCAGCGGCTTCTCCTCGCTCAGCCAGCTCGTCTCCATCCCCGCCGGGATCCTCAAGCTCGACCGCAGCCTGGTCGCCGGCACCGAGACGCGGCGCAGCGAGTCCGCTGCGGCGATCGCCGCGGTCGTCGGCCTGGCCACCGCCTGCGGGATGCGCAGCCTGGCCGAGGGGGTGGAGACCGCCGACCAGCTGACCCTGGTCCGGGAGCTCGGCTGCACCTTCGCCCAGGGGCACCACATCGCCCGGCCGATGCCGGCCGCCGACCTGCTCACCTTCCTCGAGGGACGGCGGCTCACCGGACGACGGCCGGCGCGCCGGCGGACGGGCTGAGCGACTCCCCGGTTTGCTGTCGACCGCCGGGGGGACGAGGGTCACCGGTCGTGCGCTCCCGACGCCCCCTGCTGCTGTCCGTGACCGCCGCCGTCCTGCTGGTCACCGGCTGCGGCACGGAGTCCGCCGCGGCGCCCGCCGTCAGCGATCCGCCGGCCCCGTCGGCCTCGACAGCGGAGGAGACGACGGCACCGCCCACCCCGACGCAGCAGGAGCTGCCCGGCGGCGGTACCCAGGTCTTCCCCGGCCATCGGCTGGTCGGCTTCTCCGGCGCCCCCGGCTCACCCGCGCTGGGGCCGATGACCGGTGACCTCGCCGCGGCCACCGAGCAGCTGCGCCAGCAGTCCGCCGCCTACGGTGCCGACCGCCCGGTGCTGCCGATCGTCGAGCTCATCGCCACCGTCGTGCAGTCCGTGCCCGGGCCCAACGGCGACTGGTCGATCGCCGCGGACGACGCCACCGTGCAGCAGTACCTGGACGCCGCCCGCGCGGCCGGCGGCATCCTGCTGCTGGGCATCCAGCCGGGCAGCGGGGACTTCCTGCCCGCCGTCCAGTACTACGAGAAGTGGCTGACCCAGCCCGACGTCGGCGTCGCCCTGGACCCCGAGTGGGCGATCGAGGCCGGCGAGGTGCCCGGCGACGTGTTCGGCTCCACCACCGGCGCCGAGCTGGACGGTGTCTCGGCCTACCTCGACGGGCTGGTCACCGCCGGGCACCTGCCGCAGAAGGTGATGCTCTACCACCAGCTGCACGCCGACATCGTCTCCGGCCAAGAGGCCCTGGTCGACCGGCCCGGGGTGGCCGTGGTGAAGAGCGTCGACGGCATCGGCGCCGCGGCCGACAAGATCGGCACCTACCTGCGGGTGATGGCCGGGACGCCGCCGTTCGTCCACGCCGGCTTCAAGCTCTTCTACGAGGAGGACACCCGCTCCGGGCCGCTGATGACCCCGGAGGAGGTCCTCGCGCTCGTCCCGCAGCCGGAGTACGTGCTCTACGAGTGACCGGTCAGCCCGGTTCGCCGCGCAGCTTCCGCCGGGCCACCACGACCAGGTCCACCAGGGCGATCGCGGCCAGCACGAACAGGACGAGCGGGAACACCAGCGGGACGTCCGCGCCCAGGGCGAGCACCCCGAGCACGGTGCACAGGACCAGCCCGAAGGCGGCCAGCACCAGCCGCAGGGTCAGCGCGCTGCGGGCGGCGGCGGCGCCACCCTCGGGCAGGGAGCGCGCGGAGGCGGGGACACCGTGCGGGAAGTCGGCGCGCTCGTACTCGGTGAGGTCGTCCGGCGTGGGTCGGTCGTCCGGCGGTGGCGTGCTCATGCTGCAGTGCGGTACCCCGGCGCCAGGCGCACTATCCTCGATCGCTGTGGCCGCTGACTTCTCCGTCGTCCTGGACGAACTCGACACGACCCTGAAGTCCATCGAGGCCGTGATGCGGGTCGACGACCTGCGCCGCGAGGTCGCCGAGCTGGAGCAGAAGGCCGCCGCGCCCGACCTCTGGAACGACGTCGAGGCCGCGCAGGCGCTCACCTCCCGGCTGTCCTACCTGCAGGGGGACCTGCGCCGGGTGGAGGAGCTGCGCAGCCGGCTCGACGACGTCGGGCTGATGCACGAGATGGCCGCGGAGGAGGGCGACGAGGCCACCACCGCCGAGACCGAGCGCGAGCTGGTGAGCATCCGCACGGTCCTCGACGAGCTCGAGGTGCGCACCCTGCTCTCCGGTGAGTACGACTCCCGCGAGGCGCTGGTGACCATCCGCTCGGAGGCCGGTGGCGTCGACGCCGCGGACTTCGCCGAGATGCTCATGCGGATGTACCTGCGCTGGGCCGAGCGGCACAAGTACCCGACCGAGGTCTACGACGTCTCCTACGCCGAGGAGGCCGGGATCAAGTCGGCCACCTTCGCCGTCAAGCAGCCCTACGCCTACGGCACCCTGTCGGTGGAGCAGGGCACCCACCGGCTGGTGCGGATCTCGCCGTTCGACAACCAGGGCCGCCGGCAGACCTCCTTCGCCGGGGTCGAGGTGCTGCCCGTCGTCGAGCAGACCGACCACGTCGACATCCCGGAGAACGAGATCCGGGTCGACGTCTTCCGCTCGTCGGGTCCCGGTGGGCAGAGCGTCAACACCACCGACTCCGCCGTCCGGATGACCCACCTCCCGACCGGCATCGTCGTCTCCTGCCAGAACGAGAAGTCGCAGATCCAGAACCGGGCCGCGGCGCTGCGGGTGCTGCAGGCCCGGCTGCTCGTGGTCCGGCAGGCCGAGCAGCGGGCCGAGATGGACGCGCTCAAGGGGGAGGGCAGCAGCTGGGGCAACCAGATGCGGTCCTACGTGCTGCACCCGTACCAGATGGTCAAGGACCTGCGGACCGAGACCGAGAGCGGCAACCCCTCCAACGTCCTCGACGGCGACATCGACGCCTTCATCGAGGCCGGGATCCGCTGGCGCCGCCAGCAGGAGAACGCCGAGCTGAACTGAGGGAGGACCTCGGTGCCCCCACGACTCGCACCCTCGTCGAGGGACCCTGCACCGAGGCCGAACGAGGTCCTCCTGTCGCGTGGCGCGGGGCATGATGACGCGGCGGGGAGGTACCGTCGTCCCTCGTGATCGAATTGCAACACGTCACCAAGGTCTATCCGTCGAGCCCTCGGCCGGCCCTGGACGACGTCTCGATGCAGATCGACAAGGGTGAGTTCGTCTTCCTCATCGGCTCCTCGGGTTCGGGCAAGTCGACCTTCCTCCGGCTGCTGCTGAAGGAGGACAGCCCCACCAAGGGCGTCATCAAGGTCAACGACAAGACCCTGAACACGATGAGCAAGTGGCAGGTGCCCAAGCTCCGCCGCACGATGGGCTGCGTCTTCCAGGACTTCCGGCTGCTGACCAACAAGACGGTGGCCGAGAACGTGGCCTTCGCCCTCGAGGTGATCAACAAGCCGCAGCGGACGATCAAGCGCGTCGTCCCCGAGGTGCTGGAGATGGTCGGCCTCGACGGCAAGGAGAACCGGCTGCCCGGTGAGCTCTCCGGTGGTGAGCAGCAGCGGGTGGCGATCGCCCGGGCGTTCGTCAACCGCCCGCTGGTCCTGCTGGCCGACGAGCCCACCGGCAACCTGGACCCGGAGACGAGCCAGGACATCATGCTGCTGCTGGAGCGGATCAACCGCACCGGCACCACCGTCGTGATGGCCACGCACGACTACCACATCGTCGACTCGATGCGGCGGCGCGTGATCGAGCTGAACGACGGCATCCTCAGCCGTGACCAGAGCCGTGGCGTCTACGGGCTCGGGCGCTGAGATGCCCCGCCCGCTGATCCACATGACAGGGAACTGATGCGCGTCAACTTCGTCCTCTCCGAGGTGGCCGCTGGGCTGCGTCGGAACCTGACCATGACGGTCGCGATGATCCTGACCACCGGGATCTCGCTGGGCCTCATGGGCACCGGTCTGCTGATCGCCAACATGATCGGCGACATGCGCGAGATCTACTACGACAAGATCCAGGTCTCGATCTACCTCGCCGACGGCATCACCGACCCGCAGCGGGACGCCATCGCCGCGCAGCTGGACTCCTCGCCGGAGGTCAAGGACTACCTCTACGAGTCCAAGGCCGACGCCTACGCCCGCTTCACCCAGCAGTTCCAGGAGCAGCCGGCGCTGATCGCCAACACCCCGCAGGACGCGCTCCCGGAGAGCTTCCGGGTGGAGCTGGTCAACCCGCAGCGCTACCCGGTGATCGCCGAGCAGTTCCCGAACGGGCAGAACGGCGTCGACGAGGTGCGCGACGAGGGCGACTTCCTCGACCGGCTGTTCAGCCTGCTGAACGGTGCGCGGAACGCCACCATCGCGGTGGCCGTCGTCCAGGCCCTGGCCGCGCTGCTGCTGATCTCCAACACCATCCAGCTCGCGGCCTTCAACAGACGCAACGAGACCAACATCATGCGGCTGGTCGGCGCCTCCCGCTGGTACACGCAGCTGCCGTTCATCCTCGAGGCTGCGCTGGCCGGGTTGATCGGTGCGCTGCTCGCGATCGGCGGGCTGGTGCTCACCAAGATCTTGTTCGTCGACAAGACGCTGGCCGGGCCGATCAAGGCGGGGATCATCCCGCCGGTCGACTGGTCGGCGATCGCGGCGATCAGCCCGGTCATCGCCGCGGCCGGCGTCGGGCTCGCCGCCGTCGCCGCCTACGTGACGCTGCGGCTCTACGTCCGCCTGTAGCCGCCGCTGAGTTCTGCGGTCTCGGGGCTTCCTCGTCGGGGGGAGCCCGAGACCGCAGAACTCACAGCCCGAGAGCGCGGCGCACGGCGGCGATCACCTCGTCCGGCCGGCCCAGGACGTCGGCCGAGCTGAACCGCAGGACGATCCAGCCCTCCAACACGAGCCGGTTCTGCCGCCGGTCGACCTGACTCCTTCGGCCCGCCTGCAGGGGCCCGCGGCGAGCCTGCGAGGCGTGGGGGCAGGCGGGCAGCGCGGCCGGCTCCAACACAGCGGCCAAGTCGCGCCACGTGCGGGCGGGGGTGGTCACCGGCATGCCCCAGCGCCGCTCGACGTCCTGCTGAGACAACTGAGCCCGGTGCAACCGCCGGTCGGCACGGTTGCGGGCCTTCGACGCGGCCGGGACGGTCAGATGGGCGAGCGGGTCGGGGGCGGCGAGCGGGATCTCCACCCGCCACAGCGCCGCCGCCGTCTGGTGGCTGACCACGGCACCGGGTGGCGCAGTCATCAGCACCGCCGGCAAGCGGGTGCGCAGGTCGGCGTCCTGAGCCCGGGGGAGGTAGGTGTCCCGGGACAGCCGGACGACGTCGGGATGACGGAGTTGCCAGTCCGAGATGTCTCCGGCCAGGGCGGCGGGGCGGGTCGCCGGACCAGTGAGTTGGGACGGCGCACGACGGCGGGGCACCGGGGGAGGGTGCCGTCCCGGGGTCCGTGTGCGCTGCGGCCGTCCACAGGCGCCGTGACTGCTGCGATCTCGGGGCTCCTCCGCGTGGGAAGCCGCGAGATCGCAGTTGTCGCGGGCGGTTAACCTGGGGGCATGCCGCGGGAACAGGGGCGCAAGTTCATCGCCCAGAACAAGAAGGCGCGGCACGACTACTCGATCCTGGACACCTACGAGGTGGGCCTGGTGCTCACCGGCACCGAGGTGAAGAGCCTGCGTGCCGGTCGCGCCTCGCTCGTCGACGGGTTCGCCACCGTCGACGACGGTGAGGTCTGGCTGCAGCACGTGCACATCCCGGAGTACACCGAGGGCACATGGAACAACCACACCCCGCGGCGCAAGCGGAAGATCCTGATGCACCGCAGCGAGATCGAGAAGCTGATCGGGAAGACGAAGGAGGGCGGGCTGACCCTGGTCCCGCTCGACCTCTACTTCAAGGACGGCAAGGTCAAGGCCACCCTGGCGCTCGCCAAGGGCAAGAAGACCTACGACAAGCGGCAGGACCTCGCCGAGCGCGACTCCCGGCGGGAGATGGAGCGCGCCTTCGGCCGCTACGTCAAGGGTCGCCGCTGATGCGGGGCATCGCCTACGACCGGTTCGGCGACGAGTCGGTCCTGCAGCTGCGCGACGACCTGCCCGAGCCACCCGTCGGACCCGACGCCGTGCTCGTCCGGGTGCGGGCTGCCGGGGTCAACCCGGTCGACATCGGCATCCGTGAGGGTCACCTCGCCGGCGCCTTCCCGCACCACTTCCCGATCGTCCCGGGCTGGGACCTCGCCGGCGTCGTCGAGCAGGTCGGTCCCGCGGTGGTCGACTTCGCCCCGGGGGACGAGGTGTTCGGCTACCTGCGCCGGGACGACGTCCAGTGGGGGACGGCGGCCGAGCTCGTCCCCGCCCCGCAGCGCTGCATCGCGCACAAGCCCGAGTCGCTGGGGTTCGCCGAGGCCGGCGCGCTGCCGCTGGCCGGGCTGACCGCGTACCAGGCGCTCACCGAGGTGCTGGACGTCGGCGAGGGCGACCGGGTGCTGGTGCACCGCGCGGCCGGCGGGGTCGGCTTCTTCGCCGTCCAGATCGCCGCCGCGCTGGGCGCCCACGTCATCGGCACCGCCAGCCCGCGCAACCACGGCTTCCTGACCGACGCCGGGGCCGCCGAGGTGCTGGACTACAGCGCCGGCCCGATCAGCGGGCAGCTGTCCGAGCCGGTGGACGCCGTCCTGGACCTGATCGGGGGGCCGGCGCTGGGCGACGCCCCCGACCAGGTGCGCGACCCGGCCCGGATCGCCAGCATCGTCGACCCGGTGGTGCGTGACCTGGGCGGCCGGTACGTGTTCGTCCGGCCCGACCAGCACGACCTCGAGGAGCTCGGCCGGATGGCCGACGCGGGCCAGCTGCGGGTGGCGATCGCCAAGGCGTTCCCGCTGGCCCAGGTCGCGGACGCGCAGCGGCTGGTCGCCGAGGGGCACGTCCGCGGCAAGGTCGTCGTCACGCTGTGACGGCGACGCCAGCGGTCCTCCCGCCGGTCGACGACGCCGACGTCCCGCGGTACTGGCGGGAGCTGGGGCTGCCCGGGCTGGTCGACGTGCACGTGCACTTCCTGCCCGAGCGGGTGCAGGCCAAGGTCTGGCAGTACTTCGCCGATGCCGAGTCCCACTACGGCGCGCCGTGGCCGGTCACCTACGCGCTCCCGGTGGAGGAGCGGCTCGCCGTCCTGGCCGGCCTCGGGGTGCGCGCCTTCCCGACCCTGCCGTACCCGCACAAGGCCGGGATGGCCGCCTGGCTCAACGACCAGGCCGCGGACTTCGCGCGGGCGCACCCGCAGGTGCTGCAGTCGGCCACCTTCTACCCCGAGCCGGGGGCGCCGGTCTACGTGGCCGAGGCCCTGGCCGCCGGGGCGCGGGTGTTCAAGGTGCACGTGCAGGTCGGGGACTTCGACCCGCGCGACGAGCTGTTGCTGCCGGTCTGGGAGCGGCTGGAGCAGACCGGGACCCCGGTGGTCATCCACTGCGGTTCCGGCCCGCTGCGCGGGGAGCACACCGGCCCGGCGCCGATGGCCGGCCTGCTCGAGCGGTTCCCCCGGCTGCAGCTGGTCATCGCCCACCTCGGGATGCCGGAGTACGGGGCATTCCTGGAGCTGGCCGAGACCTACGAGCGGGTGCACCTGGACACCACCATGTTCGCCACCGACTTCACCGAGCGGCTGATGCCCTTCGACCGCGCGCTGCTGCCCCGGCTGGCCGCGCTCCGGGACAAGGTCGTGCTCGGCAGCGACTTCCCGGCCATCCCGTACCCCTACGCCCACCAGCTCGCCGCGCTGCACCGGCTGGAGCTGGGGGAGGACTGGCTGCGCGCCGTCCTGTGGGAGAACGGCGCGCGGCTGTTCGAGGTGACCGCTTAGCCTCGGGTGCTGTGTCCCCGCTACCCGAAGGCCTGACCGCTCGCCCCATGCGCCCGGACGACGTCGTCGCCATCGTCGATCTGGAGGCCCTCGCGGAGCCCGTCGACCAGACCGGTGACCTCGCCAGCCCCGAGGACCTCACCGCCTGGTTCGTCAACGACCTGGTCGACCTGGAGCGCGACACCCGGGTGGTCTGCTCCGGCGACGAGCTGGTCGCCTGGGCCAGCGCGATCGCGCCGCCCACCTTCCGAGACGCCTACGGCGTGCACCTGGAGGGACGGGTCCGGCCGGACTGGCGCGGGCGCGGCATCGGCCGCTCGCTGCTGGCCTGGCAGCTCGAGCGCGGCCGCGAGCTGCACGCCGAGCGGCACCCCGAGGCGCCGGCCCGGTTGACGGCGACGGTCTGCACGACGATGCCCTCGCTGGAGGCGCTGGTTCGCCGGGCGGGGCTGCAGCCGGTCCGCTGGTTCTTCCACATGGAGCGCCCGCTCACCGACCTCCCGCCGCGCCGCCGCGTGGAGGACGTCGAGCTGGTCCCCTTCAGCTGGGACCGGGACGACGAGGTGCGCCGCGCGCACAATGCCGCGTTCACCGAGCACTACGGCTCCAGCGAGCGGGACGTCGCCTCGTGGCAGGTCATGTTCACCGGCCAGCCGTCCTTCCGCCCCGACCTGTCGGTGCTGGCCGTCTCCGACGGGGCGGTCGTGGGGTACGCGCTGTCCTACGTCTCCGAGGCGACCGCCGCCGCCACCGGGTCCCGGGAGAGCTACTTCGGCCAGATCGGCGTCGTCCCCGCCGCCCGGGGGCGCGGGCTGTCCAAGGCCGTGATCATCGAGGCGCTGCACGCCGCGGCGGCCGCCGACTGCCAGACCGCCGGGCTCGAGGTGGACAGCGAGAACGTCACCGGGGCGCTGGGCCTGTACGAGAGCCTGGGCTTCCACACCCACCGCACTCAGGTGTCCTGGTCGCACCAGCTGGCGCCGCTGACCTGACACCCCCGAGGGGCCATGCTGGCCAACATGGCCCCTCGGGGGCGGTGACGGGCGAGGTCAGACGGCCATCGCGGCGTCGGCGGGCAGGTCGTCCTTCTTCGCCGAGATGAGCACCGCGGCGATCACCAGGGCGACGGCGAGGAAGACGGCGCCCCAGAGGAAGGCCACGTGGTACCCGTGCACGAAGGCCTCACCGGGCGCCTCGCCGGGGTTGTCGGCCAGGTGACCGGTGACCGCCGAGGCGTAGAAGGTGCTCAGCAGGGCCAGGCCCAGCGAGCCACCGACCTGCTGGGAGGTGTTCAGCACCGCGGAGGCGATGCCGGCGTCGTGCTCGGCCACGCCGACCAGTGCGGTGCTGGACGCCGGGACGAAGACCGCCGCCATGCCGAAGCTGATCGCGATCTCGGCGGGGAGCACCTCGGTGACGTACGCGCTGGTCGACTCGATCTGGGTCAGCCAGAGCATCCCGAGCACCCCCAGGGCCAGGCCGGCGATGATCAGCGGACGCGGCCCGACGCGGGGGAGGAGCTGGGACACGATCCCGGCGCCCACGATGATGCCGCCGCTGAAGGGCAGGAACGCGAACCCGGACTCCAGCGGGCTGTAGCCCAGGGTCTGCTGGAAGTAAAAGGTCAGGAACAGGAAGATCGCGAAGATCCCGGCGCCGACGAGCAGGAAGACCAGGTACGAGCCACCCCGGATGCGGTCCAGGACGACGCGGAGCGGCAGCAGCGGGTGGCTGGCGCGGCGCTCGTAGAGCACGAACGACACGAGCAGCACGGCGGCGACGGCGAGCAGGCCGAGGGTGACCGGGTCGGACCAGCCCACGCCCTCCTCGGCGGCCTTGCTGAACCCGTAGACCAGGCTGACCAGGCCCAGGGTGGACAGCAGCACCCCGGGGACGTCGTAGCGCCGGTCACCGGTGGCCCGGCTCTCCTTCACCAGCACGACGGCGAGCACCATGGTGAGGGCGGCGATCGGCACGTTGATGCCCAGCGTCCAGCGCCAGGACGCGTACTCGGTGAGCACGCCACCGAGGATCAGGCCGATCGCGGCGCCACCGCCGGAGATCGCCCCGAAGACGGCGAACGCCCGGGCCCGCTCCTTGGCGTCGGTGAAGGTGACGGCGAGCAGCGACAGCGCGGCCGGCGCGAGCAGTGCGGCGAAGGCGCCCTGCAGACCGCGGGCGGCGAAGAGCAGCTCCTGGTTCGGGGCGATGCCGCCGAGCGCGGAGGCGCCGGCGAAGCCGGCCAGGCCGATCAGGAAGGCGCGCTTGCGGCCGATGAAGTCGGCGATCCGGCCGCCGAGCAGCAGCAGGCCACCGAAGGCGAGGGTGTAGGCGGTCACCACCCACTGGATGTTGGCGGCGCTGATGCCCAGGTCGATCCCGGCGTCGGGGAGGGCGATGTTCACGACGGAGACGTCGAGCACGATCATCAGCTGGGCGACGGCGATGACCGCCAGCGCCAGCCAGCGGCGGGGGTCGGGTCCGGTGTCGACGACCGGGGTGGCGTCGGACGACGTCGTCCCCGGTGGGGTGGTGAGGTTGTCTGCGGGCATGGCAGAGCTGTCCTTCCTGCGCGCAGCGCAGTGGAGAGGGGTGAGGGCGTGCGGGCACGGACGACCGGCGGCACAGCGCGGTCATCGGGCGGAGGAGCAGGAGGGCCGGCGGATCAGCGCCGGTCGGGGGTGGTGCGGGTCAGCTCACGGGGTGGGCGAGTCCTGCGCCGGCCCAGCGCAGGCAGTCTCGGACCGTGTCCAGGAGCTGGTCGAAGGAGTCGTCCGGTTCCCATGCCTCGACCGCGGTGATGAACGCGGCCATGGCGGTGTTGAAGACCAACGTGGTCCTCAGGTCGTCGCCGTCGGGGAGACGGCGGGCGATCCAGGCCTTCAGGTCGGGCGCGAAGCTGTCGCACGTGCCCCGGGCGGTGTGGACCAGCCAGGGGCACTGCTCGAGCACCCGCTTCTGCACGGGCAGCCACTCGGGCAGCAGCTTCGCCATGTCGACGACGAGGTCGGTCAGCGCCTCCCACAGCGGGGCGTCCCTCGAGTCGTCCTCCAGCAGCGCGCGCCACTGCGCGAGCTCCTCGGGGTCGAGGTCGAAGGCGACGGCCTCCTTGCTGGGGAAGTAGCTGAAGAACGTGGTGCGGGAGACCCCGGCCTCGGCGGCGATGTCCTCGACGCTGACGGCGTCGAAGCCGCGCTCACTGATCAGGCGCAGCGCGGTGGAGCGGATGGTGCGCCAGGCGGCGAGCTTCTTGCGCTCCCGCAGCCCCATGACGGAGTTCACGGCACAGCGCGGAACGCTCGCTGCCTTGGCTCTCCCCATCACGCGATCACCGTAGACCGAAAGCTGAACTGAGTACAAGTTCTTACTGCGTCAAGTTCTTGCACAGTTCACACCCCGGCTACGGTCTGCTCATGGTCAGCGTCGATCAGCCCTCTCCTGCCCTGCGGCTCGTGGCCCGAACCCACCGCCGGCTGGAGCCACTGCACTCGCACGTCTACTTCGCGCCGGAGACCGACGAGCAGCTGACGGCGATCGGCATCCGGCCCGGCCGGATGGTCTACTTCGCCGGCCGCGCGGCGGCGATGGGCGCGGTCGGCCCCGGCGTCGTGACCGCCACGTTCGGCAACTACGCGCCCGGCATCGTGGCCCGGCACATCCCGCGCGCCTGGACGCTGGCGGCACCCGAGCAGGTGCTCGCCGCACGGTCGGCTGCGGCGCGGGCGTCGCTCACCCGGCTGCTCGCCGACCCGCCGGCCGAGGACGTCGCCGAGCTCGCCGACCTGCTCCGCGAGGCGTGCACCGTGCTGACCCCCGAGGGGCGACCGCTGTACGCCGGGCACGCCGACCAGCCGTGGCCGGAGGACCCGCTGCTGCAGGTGTGGCACGGGGTCACCCTGCTCCGCGAGCACCGCGGCGACGGGCACGTGCTGACCCTGGTGCGGCACGGGCTCAGCGGCCTGGAGGCGCTGGTCACCCACACCCTCACCGGCCGCGGGTTCACCGAGCAGGCCGCCCAGGCCACCCGGGGGTGGTCGGCCGAGGAGTGGGCGGCGGCGGTCGCCGGGCTGACCGACCGCGGCCTGGTCGCCGACGGCGCGCTCACCGCGGACGGCGTCGCCCTGCGCGCGGCGGTCGAGCAGGAGACCGACGAGCTCTCCGCCGCGCCCTTCGTGCACCTGGGGGCCGAGCGGTCCGAGCGGGTGGCCGACCTCGGGGGCCGGCTGTCCGCGCGGCTGGTCGCCAACGGCGCCTATCCGGCCGGCGTCTTCGCCTCCCGCTGACCTCCGGTCGTCCAGCGCTCGCCGGGCCGGCCGCCTCTCACGCCCCGGGCCGGTGCAGGCGCAGGGAGTCGAGCTCTGCCTCCACCTGGGGGCAGAGCTCGACTGTGCCCAGACCTCACCGTCGGCGGCGGACTCCCGGCGGGTGCTGCCCGGGCGGACGGTCACCCGGCGTTCATCCCCCGGTCGGGTGGTCGGGATGCCCCGGCCCGCACTGCCATGTCACGATGGTCGACGGCCCCGCGGCGCTCCGCCGGGCATCCAGGGACGTGGGGAGGTGACCGGGCAGATGCGTGCCGAGCCCCCCAGTCACAGTCCCGAGGTCCCCTCCTGCTGACGCGCCCGGTCGACGCCTGACCCGCGGCGGTGCGGCGTGCGGGGACCGCTCCGGCGTCCCCGTCCCCGCGTCCTCCGGGAGTCCGTCGTGTCCGACCGCCGTCGCAGCGCGCCTCGCGCCGCTCTGTCCACCCTCACCCGCCGCCCCCGCGCGGCCGCTGCCGTGCCGCGGCTGCCCGACCGGCCGGCGACGCCGCTGACCTCGGTGGACCGCCCTGCCCGGATGGTGGACAACGCCGTCTACGCCGGCGGCCGGCGGATCGCCACGCCGGCGTCACCCGCCGAGAGCCACGAGTGGCTGACCGAGGGCTACGAGGACCGGATGGTGTGGCTGGGCCTCTACCGGCCGGACCCGGCCGCTCTCGGTGAGCTGGCCGAGCAGTACGACCTGCCCGAGCTGGCGGTCGAGGACGCGATCAAGGCGCACCAGCGGCCGAAGTTCGAGCGGTACGGCGACACGCTCTTCGTCGTCCTGAAGGCCGCCCGGTACCTCGACGACGCCGAGGAGGTCGACTTCGGCGAGCTGCACCTGTTCCTCGGCCGGGACTTCGTCATCACCGTCCGGCACAGCGAGTCGCCCGACCTCTCCCGGGTGCGCCGCCGGCTGGAGAGCGACCCGGGGCTGCTGGCGCAGGGCAGCGAGGCGGTGCTGTACGCGATCCTGGACGCCGTCGTCGACGGGTACGCGCCGGTCGTCGCCGGCCTGGAGAACGACATCGACGAGATCGAGGTCGAGGTCTTCCGCGGCGACCCGCAGGTGTCCCGGCGCATCTACGAGCTGTCCCAGGAGGTGGTGGACTTCCAGCGGGCCGCCCAGCCGCTCACCGGCATCTTGGCCGCCATCACCGCCGGGTTCGAGAAGTACGGCGTCGACGAGGAGCTGCGCAGCTACCTGCGGGACGTCGCCGACCACGTCACGCAGGTCACCGAGCGGGTGGAGGGCTTCCGGCTGCAGCTGCGGGACATCCTCACCGTGAACGCCACGCTGGTCGCGCAGCGGCAGAACGAGGAGATCCGCGAGCTCACCGAGACGTCGCTGGCGCAGGGCGAGGAGGTCAAGAAGATCTCCGCCTGGGCCGCGATCCTGTTCGCCCCGACCCTGGTCGGCACCGTCTACGGGATGAACTTCACGCACATGCCCGAGCTGGACTGGCGGCTGGGCTACCCGCTCGCCCTGGTGCTGATGCTCATGGTCAGCGTCGTGCTGTACCTGGTGTTCAAGCGGCGCGACTGGATCTGAGGACGCCGGTGGAACACTCCGGGTCCACCTGCCGTTACAGTCCTCGTACAACTCAACAGGGGGGCGATTGGTCTCGACTGCGGTCGGGTGACCAGGGGAAGCGAGCCGAGGAAGGCAACGATGAGCTCGTTAACCACGCGTTGCAAAAAACACAAGCGCCGACTCCAGTCAGCGCGACTTCGCTCTCGCTGCCTAACAGCAGCTAGGCGAGTCTGTCAGCCCGGGTTCGTCATCGATCCGGTTCCTGGCATCAGCTAGATGACTCACTGCACGCACCGGTCGCGGGTGCGTGTGGGACACCAAACAGTGACTGGGCCCGTCACACCGACTTGTTCGTGGGATCGGTGGGGTCGAGCAGAGACAGAGCGGACTGCGCTCGGAGAAGCCCTGGTGATGCGTCGCAGGACGCGGGTTCGATTCCCGCCGCCTCCACTCCACGTCAATCCCCCCGTTCCACCACGTAGGGCCCGGTCTGGAGACCGGGCCCTACGTGCGTTCCGAGGACTCACATGTCGCGGTAGCGCACTGCAGCGGCCAGCTTCTCCTGCAACGTCGCCCGGGTCACCTGCTGGCCGGGGCCGTTGGGGGCGTCGGGGCCGGGGACGGCGTAGATCATCACGTAGGCCGCGGTGTCCCGCTGGAAGCGCCAGCCCTCCGCGAGCGGGCCGACGTCGTGGGCGTCGTACCCGATCGAGTCGAGGAACCCGGTCACCGTCTGCTTGGCCGCCTCGTCGTCGCCGGCGATCGGGAGCACGGAGCGTTCCGGGTCACCCGCGGGCCGCTGCAGGGTGCCGAGCTGGGTGACGTAGATGCTGTTGAAGGCCTTCACGACCTGGGACTCGGGGAGGTGGGCCTGGAGCAGCTCGCCGGTCGTCGTCGACTCGTCGTCGAGTTCGGCGACGTGCCCGTCGCGCTCGGGGTAGTAGTTGTTGGTGTCGATGACGACCTTGCCGCGCAGCGGCTCGACCGGTACCTCGCGGTAGTTCTTCAGCGGCACGGTCACCACCACGATGTCGCCGGCCGCGGCGGCCTCCGCTGCGGTGGCGGCCCGCGCCCTCGGGCCGAGCTCGGCCACGAGCTCGGAGAGGGTCTCCGGTCCACGGCTGTTGCTGATCACCACGTCGTGGCCGGCGTCGACCGCCAGCCGCGCCACGGTGCTGCCGATGTTGCCACTGCCGATGAGTCCGATGGTCGTCACGTACCCGGCAAGTGCCGCCCCGCCTGCGGCATTCCCAGCCCGGAGTCGCGCGCCCGGGCCACCGCGGCCGCGCGGTCGGGCACCTGCAGCTTGGTGAGCACCGCCGACACGTGGTTGCGGACCGTCTTCTCCGACAGCTGGAGCCGGCGGGCCACCTCGTGGTTGCCCAGTCCGGCGGCGAGCAGCTCCAGCACCTCCCGTTCCCGGCCGGTCAGCTCGGGGAAGGTCTGTGCGCGGTAGTCCCGGGCGGCGCCGGTGTAGAAGTCCACGATCCGTCGCGCCACCGCGGGTCCGTACACGGCCTCACCCGCGGCGACCGAGAGCACCGCACGGACGATCTCGGTCCGGTCGGCGCCCTTGAGCAGGTAGCCGCGCACCCCGGCGCGCAGCGCGGCGAACAGCGACGCGTCGTCCTCGTGCATGGTCAGGACCAGGACGGCGACCTGCGGGTGCCGGACCGCGAGCTCCAGCGCGGCGGCGGTCCCGGTCATCCGCGGCATCGACAGATCGGTGAGGACGACGTCGGGGGAGTGCCGGCCGACCAGGGCGACCAGCTCGTCGCCGTCCCCGGCCTCGCCCACCACCTCCACCTCCGGGGAGGTCTCCAGCGCCGCCCGCAGACCGAACCGGTACATCGGGTGGTCGTCGGCCAGCGCCACGCGCACGGTCACCGGACGCCCTCCAGCGGCAGCAGCGCCTCCACCCGGGTCCCGCGCCGGTCGCTCTCCACCCGCAGGCTGCCGCCGAGCTCCTCCGCGCGGCGGGTCATCGAGGTCAGCCCCAGCCCGCCGGCGGGGGAGCCGTCCCCGGACGGCTCCGCCGAGCGGGGGGCGGCCAGACCGCAACCGTCGTCAGTCACCGCCACGGTGAGCCGGTCACCGCGCACGCCGAGGGACACGTCGGCCCGGCTCGCTCCGGCATGGCGCGCCACGTTGGTCAGCGCCTCGGCCGCGATGCGGTAGGCGGCGGCCTCGACGTCCGGGCGCAGCGGCGGCAGGTCGGCGGCGCGCACCCGCACCGGCACCGAGACCCGCAGCGCGTCGGCGTGCCGTCGGAGCGCCGGCAGCAGGCCGAGCTCGTCGACCGGTCCCGGCCGCAGGCCGTCGATGATCCGGCGGACCTCGTCGACGGCCGAGTCGGTCTCCTGACGCAGCCGGGGCAGCATGCCGGCCACGGCCGGTCCGGCGGTGCCGTCGAGCTGGGCCTGCACCGCCTGCACCCCGAGGCTGATCCCGGCGAGGGAGGGCCCCAGCCCGTCGTGCAGCTCCCGGCGGATCCGGTCCCGCTCGGCGTGGGTGGCGGCGAGCACGCGGTCGCGCTCCTGCTCCAGGGACCGCGCCAGCTGCAGCGCCCGCACGACCACGGCCACCTGCGGCGCCAGCGCCGCGAGCAACCGTTCGTCGCCGGCGGTGAACGCCTCACCGGGTGCCCGCGCGCCCACCTGGAGGTGGCCTACGTCGCGCCCGGCCACCCGCAGGGGGACCGGCGCCACCGGGGCGACGTCCCTGTCCCCCGCGGTGGCCAGCACCCGGCCGTCCAGGTCGGTGACCCATGCCCTGGGGGCCCGGAGCGCAGCGGTCACCGTGCTCAGCACGGCGGGGAGGAGGTCGGCCTCGTCGGCCTCGGCGACTCGGTCGCCCAACCGAGCGACCGCGGCCACCGGGTCTCGGCGCTCGCCGTAGACCAGCCGGTCGGCGGCGGCCTGCAGGCGGCTACGGGCCGGGCTCAGGCTGACCGCGATCAGCGCCGCGGCGACCGCACCAGGCACCGGGGAGATCGACCGGCCGAGCGCTGCGCCGGCCAGCACGGCGACGGTGAGGCAGCCGCCGACGACGGCCACGGTCAGCGTGGCGTAGACCAGCCCGCGGCTGACCACGATGCCCAGCATCCGGTAGCGCAGGACGCCGACGGCCACCGCGGCGGGCACCAGCAGCGCCAGCACGAAGCCGACCGCGGGCGCGTCCGGCAGCAGGAAGATGGCGACCGTCAGCGGCAGGACGACGCAGACCAGCCAGGCCAGCTGCTGGCGCTCCGGAAGCCGGGCCCGGAGCAGCCGGACGACGGTGCCGGCCCAGATCGTCAGGCCACCGAGGACCAGCGCGACGGCCCAGACGGCGCCCAGCGCGATGGTCCACCAGCCGGTGGGGAGCACGAGTGGCGCGCGGCCGGAGGCGATGTCGTCGTAGGCGCCCTGGCTGAGGGTCGAGCCGACGGTGAGCCCGGCCAGGCCGACGCAGACCGCTCCGACGGGCCACCGCCAGGCCCGTGACGGCAGCCGACCGGAGGGGTACACGGCCATCAGCACGGTGACCGGGAGGACCACGGAGGAGAACCACAGCATCGACCCGAGCTGCGCGGCCCAGGCCGCGAGCGGCCACGGCGGGACGGCGGAGTCCACGCCGTAGCCGCCGTAGGCCCCCGAACCGACGCTCGCGCCCTGCAGCAGCCCGCTGAGCACGAGGAGCCAGCCGATGGCGTTGCGCGGCCGCAGGTGGACCAGCAGTGCGCCGGTCAGCGCGTAGCCGACCGCGATCACGCCGCCGCTGACCGACCCGTCCGAGTCCTCCCCGATCCGGGAGCGCACCCAGATCGCCAGTCCCAGCGCCGCAGCACACAGCACCGTCGCCGCGACGGCGACGCCGGTGCCGATCAGGCGGGAGCGCACCGGCCCAGTGTGCGGCCGGTCGTGTCCCGGTGGACCCCGCTCGGGTCCCGGTCCGACCGGGAGCTCCTCCCGGTCGGAGCGGCCCGTGGGCTCATGCGGTGGGCCGGCCGGGACCGGCACGGTGGTCGGCGCCGGGACAGCCGGCGACCACCGACACGTGGAGGACCTGATGACCACGACCCGCGCCGAGCACCGGACCGGTGACCGGCGGACCCTGCTCACCCCCGACCCGTTCGTCGTCACCGGGGCGCTCGTGGCGCTCGGCTGCACGTTCGTGGGTCAGTTCGTCGACACCCCCTGGAGGCCCGGCAGCCCGGACTGGGGGTTCGACTTCGCCGACGGCGGGGGGCTCGGGGCCCTCGCCGTCCTGCTGGCCTTCGTGCTCGTCGCCGCCGTCGTGGTCAGCCTGGTGACCGCTGCGGCGCGGGCCGCGGGACCTGCGGCCGCCGGTCGGCGGGCGCTGTGGCTCGCGGCCATCGGCGTGCTCAGCCTCGGCGTCTTCTGGACCGGCGTCCCCGCGGTGGTCGCCGGCGGCGCGGCCGGGCTCGCCACCTCCGCACGCCGGTCCGGTGGACGGTCCATGGCCGCCGGGATCGCCGTCGTCCTCGCCGTGCTGACCGTGGCCGGCGCCGTCTACCTGGCCGTCGCCGGCTGATCGGAGGAGCACGCGATGACCACCCGCCGCACCCGCCGGGCCGCCACGACCGCCACCCTGGTCGCCGTCCTCGGCGGCTGCATCACCCTCGCCGCCACCACGGCGGCCGACGCCGACGACACCCTCCGGCTGACGACGGTCGTCGGCACGAACACCGACCTCGACCTCGGTGACGCCGGTCCGAGCGCCGGCGACGTGCAGGCCTTCCGTGACGACGTCCTGCGCAACGGACAGGTCGTCGGGTACACCACCGGGTCCTGCCAGGTCACCGAGTTCGGGGAGACCCGCCTGGTGGTGGCCTGCACCGCGACCGTCGTCTTCGCCGACGGGTCGATGATCACGACCCAGGGGGCCTCGCAGGAGGACCCGGCCGTCGGCCCGCGCGGCTTCGAGTGGGCCGTCACCGGCGGCACCGGCCGCTACACCGGCGTCGGCGGCACGGTCACCGGTGAGTTCGTGCCGGACACCGACCGCGTCGACCTGACGATCCGGCTGCGCTGACCGAGGACGACGGCGCCCCCCGCACCCGGCCGGGTGCGGGAGGCGCCGTCGCGTTCCCGCCTACAGCTCGGTGCGGAGCACCGCCGCCGCCTCGGCCAGGGCGCGCATCTTGCCCGCGGCCGACTCCCGCGGCAGGTACTTCAGCCCGCAGTCGCTGGACAGCACCAGCCGGTCGACGTCGACGTGGTCCAGCGCCCGCCGCACCCGGTCGGCGATCACCTCGGGCGTCTCGACCTCCGGCGTCGACAGGTCCAGCACGCCCAGCGCGACGCCCTTCCCGCGCAGCGGCCGCAGGGTCGCGGGGTCCAGGTGCGACTGCGCCGTCTCGACCGAGATCGCCGCGGCCGGCAGGTCGGCGAGCTCGGGCAGCACCGAGTAGCCCTCGGGACGCTCGGCGACCATCGCCGCGTAGCCGAAGCAGACGTGCACGTGCACCGGTCCCGGGGCATCGGCCAGGGCACGGGTCAGGACCTCGACGCCGTAGCGGCGGGCCACCTCCGGGCGGGCCTGCAGCCAGGGCTCGTCCAGCTGCACGATGTCCGCGCCGGCGGCGAACAGGTCGGCGATCTCGGCCCGGACGACGTCGGCGTAGGCCAGCGCGAGGACGCGGTCGTCGCCGTAGTGGTCGTCCTGCGCCTGCTGGGTCATCGTGAACGGCCCGGGGACGGTCATCTTGACCGCGCGGTCGGTGTGCGCCCGCAGGAACCGCACGTCCTGCACCTGCACCGGCTCCGGACGCCGGATCTCCCCGGTCACCCGCGGCACGGGGATGTCGATCCCGGACCGGTTCCGCACGGTGCCCGGGGAGTCGAGGTCGAGGCCCTCCAGCGCGGTGGCGAAGTGGTTGGAGTAGGACTCCCGGCGGATCTCGCCGTCCCCGACGATGTCCAGCCCGGCCAGCTCCTGCGCCCGGACGGCGGCCAGGGTGGCGTCGTCCTGGGCCTCCTGCAGGAACTCCGGCGGGACCCGCCAGAGCTCGCGCGCCCGGACCCGCGGCGGGAACTGGTGCCCGAGCCGGTCGCGGTCGATGAGCCAGTCCGGCTGGGGCAGGCTTCCGACGACGGTCGTGGGCAGCGGGGGGAGCGGTGACGCCATGGGTTCCTCCTGGAGGTGCGCGCCCGCATGATCCTCCACCACCCCGCCTGCGCCAGCGCCGCGGCGGGCTCCGTGCGCAGCGCGCGGCGGGTGGGCAGCTCGGTGGTCAGGACGCGATCAGCGCGACCGTGAGCGCGGTGGCCGGGACCAGCCACCACGGGGCCGCGGGCACCGGGCGGTGCTGCTGCTGGACGGCGTCGGGTCGGTGCGGTGGTCCGTCGGCGTCGGCGTGAGGGAGTGCTCCGGAGACGCCCGAGGTGGTCACGGCAGGCGGTCGTCCGGCGTGGTGGCCGCCGCCCGGGCCTGGGCCGGGGTGATCCGCGGCAGCTCGCTGGTCAGCCAGCGCACCGGACGACGCTGCGCCGGGCGCCGGGCGGCCAGGAAGTCCAGCGCGATCGCCGCCGTCCAGGACTGGTCGCGGCTGCCCAGCGTCTGACCGGTCACCGGCTGGTAGTACTCCGCGAAGTCGCAGTCGACGAGCTGGGACAACCCGGCCAGCCGCAGCTGGTTGGCCGCCTCCTGCTCCCCGGAGCGGTTCAGCGCCCAGGCCATCAGCCAGTTCAGCACCGGCCACTGCGGTCCACGCCAGTAGGTGTGCTCCCGGAACGCGGGGGACGCCGGGGACACCGACGGGACCACCGGCCAGCGCAGCCGGGAGTGCCCGCACCACCGCGGGCCGAGCAGCAGGTCCCGCTGCCGCCGGGTGAGCGCGTCGTCGCCGCCGCACAGCAACGGCGCGAAGCCCGCCGCGCTCTCCACCTCCGACCACTCGCCGGTGCGCAGGTCCAGGTCGCGGGCCAGCCCGGTCCGCGGGCTCACCGAGCGGAGCACGCCGGTGCGGAAGCGGCGGGCGATCGCCCGGGACTGCTCGACCCCGCCGGCGGCACCCAGGCCGATGCCGAGCTCCTCGCCCATGTCGGCGAGCAGGTCGCTGGCCGCGGCGAGCAGGGCGGACACCAGGACGTCGCCCATCACGAAGTCACCGCTGGCCCGGTACACCGCGTCGTCGTAGCGGGCCCGGACCTTCTGCTCCAGCAGCCACAGGTACTTCGTGTACTCGGCGTCGGTCGGGCGCTGCGAGGGGTCGGCGACGTGCGCGAGGTCGGCCCGGACGAACGGCGGCATGTCCGGCTGCGGGTGCACGCGGGCGTAGGGGGAGTCCCAGCGCGGGGAGTCGTCCATCCCGGACTCCCAGCCGTGGTGGATCTCCACCAGGCCGTAGGAGTACGGGTCGCGGGCGGTGGCCAGGTAGGAGTGCCAGGCCAGCCACTGGTCGAAGGTCTCCCGGACGAAGTCCTCGGCCAGCTCCTGGTCCGCACCGCCCTTGCGGCGGGCGTCGTGCAGGATCCGGGAGAGCGCGATGACGTGGATCGGCGGCTGGCAGATGCCCGAGGTCTGCACCCCGGCCGGGCGCGCGGCGGCGACCTGGGTGCGCCAGCGCTCCGGTCCGGGGAAGTAGTCGCTGGGCTGGTGGAACAGGATGTGCGGGATCATCCCGGTCGCCCACTGCCCGGACAGCAGGCTGCGCAGCTCGGTCAGCGCGCGGGGCACCGACACGGTGGCGATGCCCAGGGCGACGAACCCGGCGTCCCAGCTCCACATGTGCGGGTAGAGGGTCGGCGAGGCGACGGTGAACGCACCCCGGTCATTGGCCCGGAGCACGTAGCCGGCCCGGCCGGACATCAGCCCGATCTCCACGGCGCTGGGTTGGGACACGGTCATCTGCAGGGTCAGCTCCTCTCGCGGTCCCTGCATCCTCACCCGGTCACCGGCGCTGCGACCTCCTGTTCACCCAATCGTCATCGGGCCGTCCTTGACGCAGGCCCACCCGCGGCCGGCCGGGACCGGTCGCCCCGCCACCACGGCGCCTGGGCGAGCAGGTACAGCGCGACGCCGACCAGCAGCATCAGCCCCGAGCGCAGCCAGGTGGTGGCCTCCTGCTGCCACAGCAGCAGGCCGCAGGAGGCGATGGCCAGCACCGGCAGGACGACGGGCGCGGTGAAGTGGTCGGCCTCGACCCGGTCCCGGCGCAGCACCAGCACGGACACGTTGGTGCTCAGGAAGACCAGCAGGAGCAGCAGGACGACGATGTTGGCCAGCTCGCCGAGGTCGCCGACCGTGGTGAGCGCCATGGCGACGGCCGTGGTCAGCACGATCGCCACCCACGGGGTGCGGCGTCCCGGCAGCACCGCGCCCAGCGCCGGGGGCAGCAGCCGCTGCTCGGCCAGCCCGAACACCATCCGGCTGGCCATGATCATCGTCAGCAGCGCGCCGTTGGCCACCGCGATCAGCGCGATCGCGCTGAACAGCCGGTCCGGCACGCCGATGCCGGTGGCCTGCACGACGGTGAGCAGCGGGCCGGTCGAGGAGGCCAGCTCGCCGGAGGGCAGGACGATCGAGGCGACCAGCCCGATCAGCACGTACACCGCCCCCGCGGTGAGCAGCGCCCCGAACAGCGCCCGCGGGTAGACCCGGCGCACGTCCCGGACCTCCTCGGCGACGTTGGCCGAGGTCTCGAACCCGACGAAGGAGTAGTAGGCGAGGACCGCGGCGGCCAGCACCGCCGACCCGGCGGAGACCCCCTCCGGGAACTCCACCACCCGGCCCACGTCCCCGTCGCCCCGGCCGAGCACGACGGCGCCGAGCACCACCACCAGCAGCAGCCCGGACACCTCGATCACGGTCATCACCACGTTGGCCCGGACCGACTCCTTGATGCCGCGGGCGTTGACCAGGGCGACCACGAGCAGGAACACCACGGCAGCGGGGACGGCGGGCACGTCGAGGAAGACCGACAGGTAGTCGCCGGCGAAGGCCAGGGCCAGCCCGGCCGCGCTGGTGACACCGGCGGCGAGCATGCAGAAGCCGACGAGGAAGGACACCACCGGCCGGCCGAAGGCCCGTTCGGCGAACACCGCCGACCCACCGGCCCGGGGGTACTTGGTGACCAGCTCGGCGTAGGAGGCGGCGGTCAGCAGGGCCAGGAGCAGCGCGACCAGCATGGGAACCCAGATCGCGCCGCCCACCTCCCCGGCGATCTCGCCGACCAGGGCGTAGATGCCGGCCCCCAGGACGTCGCCCAGGATGAAGACGTACAACAGCTTCCCGCTGACCGCCCGGCGCAGGGCGGTGTCCTCGGAGTCGGGACCGGAGTCGGCGGTGGTGGGCTGCGGAGCCTTTGCTTGGCGCACCGACCGAGTCTGGGCGGGTGGTCGGGTGGCGGCAAACCGGACCCCGCCCGGTCACCCGGTCGGGTCAGTTCAGCTCGGGTGCCCGGTGGGCCTTGACGACGACGAGCACGTCACCGCTCTGCAGGGTGCCGATCAGCGGGTCGTCGAACCTCAGGTGACGGCCGCTGCGCTCCACGGACAGCACGACGTCCCGCAGCTGCCGGGCGCCGAGGCCGACCTCGGAGGGGGTGACCGTGCGCTGCTGCAGGTCCAGCCCCCGGCCGGCGGTGAGCAGGTCCTCCACGACGTGCACGACGCCGGGCTGGTCGGGGGAGAGCCCCAGCAGCCGCCCGGAGGTGGCCGAGGTGGTGATCACCGAGTCGGCGCCGGACTGCCGGAGCAGGCTGGCGTTCTCCTCCTCACGCACGCTGGCGGTGATAGGCACGCTGGGGTTCAGCTGCCGCACGGTGAGCACGATGAGCACCGCGGCGTCGTCCCGGTTGGCCGCGACCACGACCGCCCGGGCCTTCTCCACCGACGTCCGGCGCAGCACCTCCATCCGCCCGGCGTCGCCGAGCACCCCGGTGAGCCCGGCCGAGGTCGCCTCCTCGATCGCCCGCGGGTCGGGGTCGACGACCACGATGTGGGCGGCATCAGTGCCGGTGCTCAGCAGTGCTCGGATGGCGCTGCGGCCCTTGGTGCCGTAGCCGCACACGACGACGTGCTGGCGCACGCGAGACCTCCAGCGTCGGACCCGGAACTCCTCCCGCGAGCGCGCGGTGAGCGCCTCGAGGGTGGTGCCGATGAGGATGAGCAGGAACGCGATCCGCATGGGCGTGATCACGAGGATGTTGACCAGCCGGGCGCCGGGTGTCACCGGGGTGATGTCGCCGTAGCCGGTCGTGGAGAGGGTGACGGTGGCGTAGTAGGTGGCGTCCAGGACGCTGATCTCGCCGCCGCTGTTGTCCCGGTACCCGTCCCGGTCCAGGTAGACGATGAGCACGGTCAGCACCAGCACGACCGAGGCGATGACGACCCGCCGCCCGACCTGGCGGGCGGGGGACTCCTCGGTGTGCGCGAGGTGCACCCCGCTGTGGTCGTCGCTCAGCATCCCGACCGCGCTCCCGTCACCGACCGGACGATAGCGAGCGCCGGGGGCCGGGGTGCGCTCACCGCGCCCGGACCAGCAGCGGCTGGGCCACCTCGCCGAGGGTGCCGCCGGGGTCGGACAGCACGCCGGAGCACAGCCCCAGCCCGTCCTCGGCCAGCTGGGTGCGGCAGTCCAGGTGCACCCACTCGCCGACCGGTTCGCGCAGCAGCGTGGTCGCCATCCCCGGCGGGATGGACAGCCACCGGTCCAGCGGCAGCTCGGCGGACAGGCCGTTGGCCGCGTCGGCGGCGACCAGCGTGCGTGCCAGCGGGGTGATCGGCTGGCCGGCCACCAGCGGGATGCGCACCCGGGTCCACACCGCCGCCGGACCGGGCCGGTCGGCGGAGCCGGCGGTGTACCGCCAGTCCAGCGCCTGCCCGTACCCCCAGTCGGCCAGGTGCGGCAGGAAGACCGAGTCGCGCTCGGGCACCGGCGGCGGGAGGACGGCGGGCGTGCGCGCGGGCGGGGTGGGGCCGGTGGCCAGGTACCAGACCCGGGCGACGGCGACGGCGCGCCCGTCGACGGTCATCCGGGCCTCGCTCAGCGAGATCCGCCGCCCGGGCCGGACCACGGAGACCTCCACGGTCAGCTCCCGGCGCGGGATGGCGCCGAGGAAGTCCACCGACACCCGGGCGGCGCGCTGGTCAGGCTCGGCGGAGGCCCCGGCCAGGTGGGCCAGCAGCGCCGACGGTGGGCCGCCGTGCTGGGACTCCGCGTCCCAGGGGCTCTCGGTGGCCTTGGTGGGGGCGAACCGGCCCTCGCCCAGCGGCAGGTAGAAGGCCTCGGCGATCTCGGTCACGACGTCGTCCTCGGTCGGTCGGGGGTGTCCACGGTGGCCAGCACGCGCCCGAGCAGGGCGTGCAGGGTGTCCGCCTCCTCGGCGGTGAGGCCCATCGTCTCCGGGCGGCCGAGCTCGGCGAGCACCGGACCGGCATCGGCCAGCACCCGCCGGCCGGCCGCGGTGAGCCGGACGTCGATGCGTTGGCCGCGCCGCGCGCCCGACGGCCGCTCCACCCAGCCGGCGTCGACCAGGCCGGCCAGCAGCGCGCTCATGCTCTGCGGCGTCACGTCCAGCCGGCGGGCGAGCTCGGCGGAGGTGAGCGCGGGTTCGCGGGCGAGGTGCACCAGCACGGAGAGGGTGTGCGGCCGCAGGCCCACGGTGGCCAGCCGGCGGGTGAAGGCGGCGGTCATGGCGGCACCGGCGCGGGCCAGGGCGTAGGCCGGGATGCTCTCAGGACCCGCGGCGACCCAGCCGGGCACCGCCGGTCCCCGGTCGCATCCACCAGCTGGCTGCTCCACGAAGGGACACCGTAGGTTGTCGGCAGAGCATCAGTCTCCTGATGCTCGCTCGCGAGGGGGAGACGATGGGCCGACTGACCGACTGGGTGCTCGCCCACCGACGCCTGGTGGTGCTGGCCTGGCTGGCCGTGGCGCTGACCGGCGGGGCGTTCGCCCCGACGACGATCGACCGGCTCGGCTTCGACTTCTCCACCCCCGGCCAGCTCGCCTACGAGGCCAACGAGGCGATCACCGGGCAGTTCGGCAACGGCGGCGGCAACGACCCGCTGCTGGTCACCGTCGCGCTGCCCGAGGGCAGCACCGTCGAGGGCGCCCGACCGGAGCTCTCCGCGGTGTTCGACCGGTTCCGCCAGCCGGGCTGGCGGGTCGCCACGCCGTTCGACGGGACCCCCGGTGCCGAGGCGCTCGGCGCGGGGGAGGACCGCAGTGCCGTCGCGCTGGTCTGGCCGCCCGCGGTCGAGGGCCCGGCGCCCTACGTCGCCGCCCTGCCCCAGCTGGAGGGTGCGCTGTCCGGCGCCACCGTCGCGGGCGCCGCCCCGGTCGTCACCGGCACGACGGTGCTCGCCGAGGGCGGTGGCGACGAGCGGCCGATCATCGTCGAGATCGCCTTCGGCGCCGGCGGTGCGGTCGTCGTCCTGGTGCTGGTGTTCGGCTCGCTGCTGGCGCTGGTACCGCTGCTGGTCGCCGCCGTGGCGATCACCACCACGTTCCTGCTGGTGCTCGGGCTGACCGCGCTCACCGACGTCAGCTTCATCGTCCAGTACCTGGTCGGGCTGATCGGGCTGGGCGTGGCCATCGACTACTCGCTGCTGGTGGTGATGCGCTGGCGGGAGGAGCGGGCCGCCGGCGCCGACGACCGCACCGCCGTCCGGACGGCGATGACCACGGCCGGCCGCGCGGTGGTCTTCAGCGGCGTCACGGTCGCCGTCTCGCTGCTGTCGCTGGTGGTGCTCCCGCTGCCGTTCCTGCGCACCGTCGGCTTCGGGGGGCTGCTCATCCCACTGGTCAGCGTGCTGGTCGCGCTCACCCTGCTGCCGGTGGTGCTGTTCTCGGTCGGGCGCCGGCTGGAGTGGCCGCGCCGCCGGCCGCCGAGCGCGGAGAGCCGCACCTGGCACCGGATCGGGACGACGGTCGTCCGGCACCGCTGGGTCTCCGCGCTGCTGGCCACCGTCGTGCTGCTGCTGCTCGCCCTGCCGGTGCTCGGCATCCGGCTGGGCAGCCCGGAGGTGTCGGCCACCGCCACCGGGTCGACCCCGGCCGCGGCCGCGTTCCGGCAGCTCACCGCCGACGGGCTGCCCGCCGGGGCGGCTCGCCCGGTCGAGGTGCTCACCGCCGACCGGGCCGCCGCGGTGCAGACGTTGTCCGCGGTCGAGGGCGTCGCCGGCGTGCTGGCGCCGGCGGGGGAGACCTGGGAGGCCGACGGCACCGGGCTGGTCGACGTCGTCCTCGCCGACGACCCGTCGTCCACCGCCGGCCGGGACGCGCTGACCGCGGTCCGCGACGCGGCCGCCGGCCTGGACGGCGCCCGGGTGGGCGGCACCGCGGCCGGGGACGCGGACTCGGTGCGCGCGATCTACGGCAACGCCTGGTGGGTGCTGCCGCTGGTCTGCCTGATCACCTTCGCGCTGCTGGCGCGGGCCCTGCACTCGGTCTGGCTGCCGGTCAAGGCGCTGCTGCTCAACGTCGTCTCGATCGCCGCCGCGTACGGCATCACGGTGTGGATCTGGCAGGAGGGGCACCTGACCGAGGCGCTGTTCGGCGCGACGGCCACCGGCACGATCACCTTCTGGGTGCCGGTCGCGGCCTTCTCGTTCCTGTTCGGGCTGTCGATGGACTACGAGGTGTTCATCCTCAGCCGGATCCAGGAGGGCCACGACCAGGGCATGGGCACCGACGCGGCGACCGTGCACGGCGTGGCGTACACCGGCCGGCTGGTGACCTCCGCGGCGCTGATCCTCTTCCTCGCCTTCGTCGCGCTGTCGACGGTGCCGGTGGTGGACGTGAAGATCTTCGCCACCACGCTGGCCATCGGCATCCTGCTGGACGCCACGGTGGTCCGCGGCGTGCTCACCCCGGCGCTGGTGGCGGCGCTGGGCCGGGTCAACTGGTGGTGGCCTGCGCGGCTCTCTCGCGGGCGCTGAGCTCGCGCTTGAGCACCTTGCCGGCCGGGGACACCGGCAGCGCGTCGACGAAGACGACGTCGCGCAGCCGCTTGTACGGCGTCACCTGCTCGTTGATCGTCGCCATCACCCCCTGCGCGGTCAGCGCCCTGCCGGCGTCGTCCGGGCGGCGGACCACGTAGGCCACCGGCAGCTCGCCGGCCTCCGGGTCGGGTCGGCCGACCACCGCGGCCGCCACCACGCCGGGCGTGGCGAACAGCAGCTCCTCCAGCTCGCGGGGGAACACGTTGTAGCCCTTGTAGAGCAGCATGTCCTTGGTCCGGTCCACGATCGACAGGTAGCCGTCGGCGTCCAGCACCCCGATGTCACCGCTGTGGAACCAGCCGTCGGCGTCGATCGCCTCCGCCGTGGCGTCGGGGCGCCCGGCGTAGCCGCGCATCACCTGCGGGCCGCGGATGCACACCTCGCCGCGTTCCCCGACCGGCAGCGGGTCGCCCCCGCCCAGCGGGCGGATGCTGATCTCGGTGTCGGGCAGCGGGACGCCGACCGTGCCGGCCTTGCGCACGCCGCTGGTGTGCGGGGGGTTCCCGGTGGCCTGCATGGTGACCTCGGTGAGGCCGTACCCCTCGCCGATCACGGCGCCCGGCACCAGCGCGCTCAGCCGCTCGATGAGCGGCACCGGCAGCGGAGCCGCGCCGCTGGAGATGTCGCGCACGCTGGACAGGTCGGCGTCGGCGATGCCCGGGACCTGGAGCAGCGCGACGAAGACCGGCGGTGCTCCGCCGATGCGCGTCACCCGGAACCGGACCGCGTCGGCCACGTAGCGCGCCGGGTCGAAGCGGTCGTGGAGGATGACGGTCGCCCCGACCATCACCTGGCCGTTGAGGTAGCCGATGACGCCCATCGCGTGGAACCACGGGGTGAGGTTGATCAACCGCGCGCCGCCCAGCCGGATGGGGTGTTCCGTCTCGCTGCCCACCTGGTCGAGCGTCACGTCGCCCTCGTGGTCGAGCACCGGGACCGAGCCGCTGCTCAAGCACGACGACTGCAGCACGTTGGCGACCACGGCCCGGTGCGGCAGCTCCACGCCCTTGCTCACCCCGGTCGTGCCACCGGTGTACGCCAGGTGGGCCAGGTCGGTGACCGGATCGAGGGCGGCGTCCCGGTGCGCGTCGGTGGGGTCGGCGGCCAGCAGGTCGGCGAGGGAGACCGCGCCGGGGAGCCCGTCGAGGTCCACCGGCGCCTGCGGGTCGGCGATCTGCTGCGGCCCGGTGACGACGACGGTCTGCACCCCGGTCCCGGCCAGCGCGGCCCGCACCACCGGCAGCACCGGCTCCCAGGTGACCAGCGCGCGGGCGCCGGTGTCGGCGAGCTGGTGCGCCAGCCCGGCCGGCGGCAGCAGCGGGTTGGTGGGGGAGAAGACGGCGCCGGCCAGCAGGACGCCGTAGTAGACCGCCGGGTACTGCAGGCAGTTGGGCAGGTGGACCGCGACGACGTCCCCCCGGCCGATGCCCCGCTCGGCCAGCCCGGCGGCGACCGCGTGCGCGCGGCGGCCGAGCTCGGTGAAGGAGAGCTCCACGTCGTGGTGCACGAACGCCGTCCGGTCGCCCCAGCGGCGCACCGCGGCCCGCAGCACCGAGCCGACCGGCACCAGCGGGTACTCCAGCGAGCGCGGCAGCCCCGGCGGCCAGGTCGTCGGCGCCGTCGTCCTGATGGGGTCCTGCGTTGCCGTCATCCGTCGTCCTCCCGGCAGCGTCGTTGCTGGACCTCAGAGTGGCCCACGTCACCCGCTGAGTCGACACCGACCCCGTGCGTCAGGATGGCCCGATGAGCGAGCAGCGCACGGCCCTGGTCCTGGGAGGCGGCGGCATCACCGGCATCGCCTGGGAGATCGGCGTCCTGGCCGGTCTGGCCGACGCCGGGGTCGACCTGAGCAGCGCGGACCTGGTGATCGGCACCTCGGCCGGGTCGGTCGTCGGCGCCCAGCTGCGCAGCGGGGTCGACCTGGCCACGCTGTACGAGCGGCAGCTGGAGCCGGCCGGCACCGAGCAGGTCGCCCGGCTCGGCCGGGGCACGCTCGCCCGGTACGGCATGGCGATGCTGCTCGCCCGCCGCGACGACACCGCCTTCCGCCGCCGGGTCGGCGCGGTCGCGCGTGCCGCCGCCGACAGCGGGCGCACCCCTCCCGAGGCGGAGCGCCGGGCCGCGATCGCCTCCCGGCTGCCGGACCCCGAGTGGTCCGACCGGCCGCTGCTGGTCACCGCGGTCGACGCCGGGAGCGGGGAGTTCACCACGTTCACCCGGGAGTCCGGCGTGGAGCTGGTGGCCGCGGTCGGCGCCAGCTGCGCCGTGCCCGGCGTCTACCCACCGGTCACCATCGCCGGGCGCCGCTACATGGACGGCGGGATGCGGTCGCCGGCCAACGCCGACCTGGCCGCCGCCTCCGACCGGATCGTGGTGATCGCGCCGCTGCCGCGCGGCATCGGTCCGATGACCAGCGTCGACGCGCAGGTCACCGGGCTGGTCAGCCGGGTGGCCGTGGTCAGCCCGGACCAGGCCAGCCTGTCCGCGATCGGGAAGAACGTGCTCGACCCGGCCGCCCGTCCGCCGTCTGCCCGGGCCGGCCGGGCGCAGGCTGCCGCCGTGGCCGCCCGGGTCGCCGAGGTCTGGCAGGGCTGATCGGAGTCCCAGCGCTCGGTTCCCGATGCGCTGGGACTCCACTCGACGAGGAGGACGCGAGATGACGGAACCGGTGCTCACCGAGGTGGCCGACGGGGTCGGCGTGCTGACCCTGAACCGGCCGGCGGCGAGGAACGCGGTCGACCTGGCGACCACCGAGGCGCTGGCCGCCGCGCTGGACGACCTCGAGGCCCGGGACGACGTCGCCGTCCTGGTGCTCACCGGCGCCGGGGGCACGTTCTGCGCCGGGATGGACCTCAAGGCCTTCGCCCGCGGCGAGCGTCCGCGGATCGAGGGTCGCGGGTTCGCCGGGCTCACCGAGGCGCCGCCGGCCAAGCCGCTGATCGCCGCCGTCGAGGGCTGGGCGCTCGCCGGGGGCTGCGAGCTGGCGTTGAGCGCGGACCTGATCGTCGCCGCCCGCGACGCCCGGTTCGGCATCCCGGAGGTCAAGCGCGGGCTGTTCGCGGCCGGCGGCGGGGTGCTGCGGCTGGCCAAGGCACTGCCCTACCAGCGGGCGATGGAGATGGCGCTCACCGGGGACCCGCTGCCGGCGGAGGAGGCGCACCGGTTCGGGCTGGTCAACGTGCTCACCGAGCCCGGCGGCGCGCTGGCCGGCGCCCGCCAGCTGGCCAGCCGGGTCGCCGCGAACGGACCGCTGGCGGTGCGGGCCAGCAAGGCCCTGATCGCTGCCTCGGTGGCCTGGACCGACCGTGCGGCACTGGACGCGCAGCAGGCGCTGGCCGACCAGGTGTTCGCCTCCGCCGACGCCCTCGAGGGCGCCCGGGCCTTCGCGGAGAAGCGCACTCCCGTCTGGCGGGGCGTCTGATCCGCGTCGAGTGACAGCTCAACGTGGACGGGAGGCCCGTCCGTCCACGCGGAGCTGTCACTCGGCGAGCGCCGCGGAGATCCGGGCCAGCAGCGCGCCGGGGGAGCGCAGGTCGGCGGCGGTCACGAACAGCACCCGCCACCCGGCTGCCTGCAGCGCCTCGATCCGCCGCCGGTCCTCGCCGATGCGCGTGGTGTGCCAGGCGCCCTCGTACTCCAACCCGACCCGGCGCTCGGGCCACGCGAAGTCGAGCCGGGCCACGAACCGGCCCTGCTGCCGGACGACGTGCTGGGGTACCGGCGTCGGCAGGGGCGAGCGGTGCAGCAGCAGTCGCAGCCGGGTCTCCTGTGGTGAGGCGGCCAGCCCGTCGGCGAGCGCGGCCGCCTGCCGGGCTCGGCGGCAGCCCCGACCGGTGAGCTCGGCCGCGTCCATCCGCAGCGTCGTCAGCGTGGTGAGCTTCGCCGCGACGAAGCGGTCCAGCAGGACGACGCCGTCGTCGAGCGGGAGCCGCGCGGCCAGCTCCAGCGCGGTGGTGGCCGGCGCGGTCGCCCGCACCCCTGTCACGGGGCGAAGGCAGTCGCCGGGCAGCACCCGCCGGCGGACCAGCACCCCGGGCGCTGCGCCGCGGTGAGCGCCGGGCGGCACGGTCAGCTCCACGTCGTCCGCGGGGCCGGCGAGGTCGTCCAGCCCCCAGAGGACGGCGGCGCTCGCCCCGGAGACGACGGCGTGCGGCAGCAGCAGCCGGGCCGCGGTCCGGGCGCGCAGCAGGTGGGTGACCTCGAGGGCGGAGTCGGCGTAGACGTCGGGGAAGAGCCGTTGCCAGCCGGGTCCGCGCAGCTGGTTCGCGGTCAGCCACCCCCGGCGGACGGCGGTGCTGCCGCGGAACACCCGGCCGCGGAGCTGCTCAGGACGGCGCACCGGGGGCACCGCGACACTCTGGCGGCTCCGGCACTGTCGCTGCTGGCGCCGTCCACAGGCCGCCGAATGGCAGCTGAGCGTGGTCGCAGCTGCCCGCCGACCACGCTGAGCTGTCAGTCGACGGTCAGACCGCTGGGTCGGAGACCAGGGCGCCGGCCGAGTGCAGGGTGCGCAGCTCGGTCTTGAGCACCTTGCCGCTCGGGTTGCGCGGCAGCGCGTCGCTGATCGACCACTCCCGCGGGCACTTGTAGTGCGCCAGCCGCTCCCGGCACCAGGCGGTCAGCTCGGCCGGCGTCGGGGGCGCGGCGGGGTCGCGCGGGGTGACGACGGCCAGCGGCGCCTCGCCGTAGCGGGTGTCCGGCACGCCGATCAGCGCGACCTCCGCAACGCCGGGGTGGGCGGCCAGCACGTCCTCGACCTCGGCGCAGTACACGTTCTCACCGCCGGTGATGATCATGTCCTTCTTGCGGTCGACGACGTAGAAGTAGCCCTCGGGGTCCTGTCGCACCAGGTCCCCGGAGTGGAACCAGCCCCCGGCGAAGGCCTCCTCGGTCGCCTCGGGCTTGCCCCAGTACTCCGTCATGACCATCGGCGAGCGGTAGACGATCTCACCCACCTCGCCCCGCGGGACGTCGTCCATCGCGTCGTCGACCACCCGGACCTCGACGTTGAGCATCGGGGTGCCGACCGAGCCGATCTTGCGCACCGAGTCCTCGCCGCGCAGCAGGCAGGTGACCGGTGAGCACTCGGTCTGGCCGAACGCGGAGACCACCTCGGCCTGCGGGAAGGTGGCCATCATCGTGCGCAGCAGCGTCGTCGACGCCGGTGCGGCTCCCCAGACGATCCGGCGCAGCGGGGACAGGTCTCGGTCGGCGATCCCGGGGACGGCGCAGATGGCCTGCCACTGCGCGGGCACGAAGAAGGCGTTGGAGACCCGCTCCCGCTCGAGTTCGTCGACCGTCGCCACCGGGTCGAACGCGCCGGACCGGGTGAGCACGAACGTGCCTCCGACAGTCAGCGTCGTGACCATCCCGGAGACCGCGGCGATGTGGAACAGCGGCGCCCCGCTCAGGCCCACCCGGTCGTCGGGGGCCACGCCCAGGTGAGTCACCTGGCTCAACGTGTGGACCAACAGGTTGCGGTGCGACAGCACCGCGCCCTTCGGCTTGCCCGTCGTCCCGGAGGTGTACATCAGGAACACCGGGTCGTCATCGTCGACCGCGTGGTCTACCTGGGCAGGCGAGGCGGCGGCCAGCGACTCCTCGTACTCCGGGCCGACGGTCAGCACGATCTGCAGTTCGGGCGCGGCGTCCCGGGCCTTCGCCGCGGTGTCGGCCAGCACCGGGTCGACGACGAGCGCCGCCGCGCCGCTGTCGGAGAGCGCGTAGCCGACCTCGTCGGCGACCAGCCGGAAGTTCAACGGGACGGCGATCGCGCCGAGCCGGGCCGCGGCCAGGAACGTCTCGACGCCCTCCAACCCGTTGAGGGTCAGCACCGCCACCCGGTCACCGCGCCGCACACCGCGCTCGACCAGCGCTGCGGTCAGCCGGGTCACCCGTTCGTCGAGCTCGGCACAGCTGCGGCCGGTCCCGGCGAACCGCAGCGCGGTCGCGTCGGGGGTCGACCGGGCATGCCGGGCCACCTGGTCGGCGATCGTCATGCCGCGCCACCGGGCGGTGCGCTGGTCGGTCATGGGACTCCCCCCGACACTTCATGTGACCTGGGTCATGCTGTTCGTGACGGCCCGACCGGTCAACGGGTTCCGCCGAGGAGAGGCGCACGCATGGACTTCGACGACACCCCCGACGAGGCGGCCTTTCGCGCCCGGGTGCGTGCCCTGCTGGAGGAGCACGCCGCGGAGCTGGTGCACCTGGACGCCGGGGAGGAGGCCGCCGACGCGGGCGAGCAGGAGCAGGCGCTGCGCCGCACCCAGCGGGTGCTCGCCGACGCCGGCCTGGTCGGGGTCAGCTGGGCCAGGGAGCACGGCGGGCAGAGCGGCACCCTGGCCCAGCAGGCCATCGTCAACCAGGAGCTGGCCCGTGCGCGGGTGCCCACGCTGATCAACCACATCGGCCTGGGCATGTGCGGGCCGACGGTGGTCGCGCACGGCACCCCCGAGCAGCACGAGCGGTACCTCGCCCGGCTGCTGCGCGCCGAGGACGTCTGGTGCCAGCTGTTCAGCGAGCCGGGGTCCGGCTCCGACCTCGCCGCGCTGCGCACCACCGCCGTCCGGCACGGCGACGAGTGGGTGGTCAACGGCCAGAAGGTGTGGACGACGCTGGCCCACGTCGCCGACCACGGCATCCTGCTCACCCGCACCGACGCCGACCGGCCCAAGCACGCCGGGCTGACCATGTTCATCGTCGACATGCACGCCCCCGGCGTCACCGTGCGGCCGCTCAAGCAGCTCGGGGGCCAGTCGGACTTCAACGAGGTCTTCTTCGACGACGTGCACGTCCCGGACAGCGACCGGCTCGGCGAGCCGGGGGAGGGCTGGCGGGTCGCGCTGACCACGCTGCTCAACGAGCGGGTCGCCGTCGGTGGCGGCGGCAACGACCTGGGCCTGTCGGTCGAGTCCCTCGCCGCGCTGGCCGCCGAGCGGGTGCCGCAGCTGAGCGCCGAGCGGCAGGTGCTGGCCCGGCAGGCGCTCGGCCGGGCCGCGGTCGCCGCGCTGGCCAACCGGTACACCGGCTACCGGCGCTACACCGCGATCAGCAAGGGCGGCCTGCCAGGACCCGAGGCAAGCGCCGGCAAGCTGGCCGGCACCACCGCCGCGAAGCTCGTCGCCGACGCCGGGGTGCGGCTGCTCGGCGACGACGCCGTCTACGGCCGCGGACCCGACGGCGACGATGGCCGCTGGCAGCGCAACCAGGCGTGGCTGCCCGGCATCGCCATCGCCGGCGGCACCAACGAGGTGCTGCGCAACATCATCGGTGAACGCGTGCTGGGGCTGCCGCCGGAGCCGCGGGAGGACAAGACCGCGCCGTTCGACGGAGTTCGTAGGTGAACTCCGTGGAGGGGGTCCGGTCATGAACTTCGAGTTGGACGACGACCAGCGGGCCGCGGCCGCCGGCGCCCGCGACTTCTTCACCGGCTCGGCATCGGCCGCCGACGCCCGCCGCGCGCTGGACGGCGGCCCGGTCACCCCCGGCCGCAAGGCCTTGGCCGACATCGGCTTCCTGGGCATCACGGTGCCGGAGGACGCCGGTGGTGCGGGCAGCAACGTGCTGGACCTGGCCGTCGTCGCCGAGCAGGCCGGAGCGGTGCTCGCCGGTCCGTCGCTGGTGACCGCCGCCCGCGCCGCCGTCCTGCTCGCCGACCACCCGGACCTCCTCGCGGCGCTGGCAGACGGTTCCACCGGCTACGCGGTGCTCGACGGGGCGGCGCCCTCCATCGACGCTGCCGCGGCCGACACCTTCCTGGCCCTGGAGGACGGTGCGTTGGTGCTCGGGTCCGGCGAGGTCACCGCCGGCACGCCGATGGACGCCACTCGCGGGCTGGCCTCGGTCCGGCTCACCTCGCGCAGGGTGCTGGCCGAGGGCGCCCAGGCGCTGTGGGCCCGGGCACGGGACGTCGCCCTGGTGGCCCTGGCCGCCGAGGACCTCGGCGCAGCCGGCCGGGCCGTGCAGCTGGGCGTCGAGTACGCGGGGGTCCGCACGGCGTTCGGCCGGCAGATCGGCTCCTACCAGGCGGTCAAGCACGCCCTCGTCGACGCCTGGGTCGGGGTCGAGCAGCTGCGCTCGCTGGTCTGGTGGGCGGCATGGGCTGCCGACTCCGCACCGGACGAGCTGCCGCTGGCCGCCGCGTCGGCGAAGGCGTTCGCGGCCGAGACGCTGGAGCGGGCCGCCGAGACCTGCATCCAGGTGCACGGCGGGATCGGGTTCACCTGGGAGCACGACGCGCACCTGTACTGGCGGCGGGCGAAGGTCGACCGATTCCTGCTCGGCGACGAGGCCGAGCACCTCGACACCGTGGCGGGGCTCGTGCTCGCCGGGGCGCTGAGCCGGTGAGCTGGACCCAGGTCCGCTACGAGGTCGCCGACGGGATCGGCACGCTGACCCTGCACCGACCCGACCGGCTCAACGCCTTCACCGCGGAGATGGCCCGGGAGCTCGCCGAGGTCTGCGGACAGGTGGACGCCGACGACGCCGTCCGGGTGCTGGTGGTGACCGGCGCCGGCCGGGCGTTCTGCGCCGGGGCCGATCTCTCCGGCGGATCGACGTTCGACCCGGACCGTCCCGACCGGCCGACCGCGCCCGAGACCATCGGCGGGGTGCCCCGCGACTGGGGCGGGGTTGCCTCGCTGCCGTTCGCGGCGCTGCGCAAGCCGGTGATCGCCGCGGTGAACGGCCCGGCGGTCGGCATCGGGGCGACGTTGACGCTCCCGATGGACGTCCGGATCGCCGCCGAGTCGGCCCGGTTCGGGTTCGTCTTGACCCGGCGCGGGATCGTCCAGGAGGCGGCGTCGAGCTGGTTCCTGCCGCGGGTGGTGGGGATCAGCCAGGCGATGGAGTGGGTCGCCACCGGGCGGGTCCTCGACGCGGCGGAGGCGCTCTGCGGGCGGCTGGTGTCCCGCGTGGTGCCGGACGACGAGCTGCTGCCGACGGCCTACGCGCTGGCGCGGGAGATCGCCGACCACACCTCCGGGTCGGCTGTCGCCGCCGCCCGGCAGCTGATGTGGTCGATGCTCGGCGCCGCGTCGCCGTGGGACGCGCACCGCGCCGAGTCCGCCGCGCTGGCCGCCCTGGGCGCGGGGGAGGACGCCGCGGAAGGGGTCCGGTCGTTCCTGGAGAAGCGCCCCGCGCGGTTCCGGGCGCCGGTGACCGAGGTCCCCGGCGTCCCGCCCTGGCCGGGCAGGCCGGACGACCTGCGCTGAGCCGGCTGCCTGCGCGCGCAGGCAGCCGGCTGCCCACAGCCGGCACCCAGCTGTTGCTCAGCCGACTGCGCTGGGTCACCGACCCGCGAGGCCAGACCTCCGTTCACCAGGTGTTCGGCCGCCGGCCGTCGTCGGAGGGCCTTCGGGGGGTTGAGATCGCCTCGGGCCGACGGCGAGGGTCGTCGTCCGGGCCCGTGGGGGAACCGTGCACACCGTCCTCCGGCCGCGTGCGGCCGCCACCGTCCTCGTCCTGCTGCTGTCACTGCTCGTGCCGGGGTCGCTGGCCGCGACCGCCTCCGCGTCGTCCGGGCAGGACGAGGAGCGGCTGCTGGTGATCGGCCACCGGGGGGCGTCGGGCTACCGGCCCGAGCACACCCTCGCCTCCTACGCGCTCGCCGCCCGGATGGGGGCGGACTACATCGAGTGCGACGTGGTGAGCACCTCCGACGGCGAGCTGGTGTGCCGGCACGAGAACGAGATCTCCGGGACGACCGACGTCGCCGACCACCCGGAGTTCGCCGACCGGCGCACGACCAAGACCGTGGACGGCGTCGAGCTGACCGGCTGGTTCACCGAGGACTTCACGCTGGCCGAGCTGGAGACGCTGCGCGCCGTCGAGCGGCTGCCCGAGGTGCGGCAGGAGAACACCCTCTACGACGGGCTGTTCCAGATCCCCACCGTCGACGAGTACCTGGAGCTGCGGGCGCAGCTCAGCGACGAGCTCGACCGGGAGGTCGGGGCCTACATCGAGACCAAGCACCCCACCTACTTCGAGTCGGTGGGCCTGCCGCTGGAGGGAGCGCTGCTGGCCGACCTGCGCCAGGCGGACCTGACCCACCGCGGTGACCCGGTCTTCCTGCAGTCGTTCGAGACGACGAACCTGCGCGTGCTGGACGCCGCCGGGGTGCAGCTGCCGCTCGTCCAGCTCCTCGGCGCCACGGGCGCGCCGGCCGACCTGGTCGCCGCCGGTGACCCGCGCACCTACGCCGACCTGTCCACCGCCGCCGGCCTGGCCTGGGTGGCCGGCTACGCCGACGGCGTCGGCCCGGACAAGACCCAGGTGATCCCCACTGCCCCCGACGGGACGCTGGGGCAGCCGACGTCCTTCGTCGCGGACGCCCACGCGGTCGGTCTGCTGGTGCACCCCTACACGTTCCGCAACGAGAACACCTTCCTGCCGCCGGCGCTGCAGAAGGGGGACGACCCGGCCGACTACGGCGACGCGATCACCGAGCAGCTGCGCTTCTGGGAGGCCGGTGTCGACGGGCTGTTCACCGACAACCCGGACACCGGTGTGCTCACCCGCGACCTGTTCCTCACCGAGGACGCCGACGTCGCCGCCTGACCCGCTCGGGCCCTCCGCGCCGGGGAGCGCGGAGGGTCAGTCGGAGTCGGCGAGGTGGTGCAGGAGAGTCTCGCCGATGTCGCGCAGCGCCTCGACCTGCTCGGGGCTCAGCTGGTCGAACAGGTGCGTGCGCACGCTGTCCACGTGGACCGGCGCTGCCGCCTCGAGCGCGGTGAAGCCCGCGTCGGTGAGGACGGCGAGCTGCCCGCGGCCGTCCTCGGCGCAGACCTGGCGGCGCACCCAGCCGCGCTCCTCCAGCCGGGACACCGCGTGGGAGAGCCGGCTGCGGGAGGACAGGCAGCGGTCGGCGAGCTCGCTCATCCGCAGCGACCGGCCCTCGGTCTCCGACAGCTGGACCAGGATCTCGTAGTAGGCGTGCGAGATGCCGGTCTCCCGGACCAGCTCGCGGTCCAGCCGGTCCTCCAGCAGCATCCAGCCGTACATGGCGGCCCGCCAGGTGCGCTGCTCGTCGGCGTCCAGCCACCGGGTCGTCCCCTGCGCTCCCGACGACGACCGCGGGGCAGCACCACCCAGGGGCCCGGGACACGCGTCACTGCTCATGTCGGCGAGGGTACTAGCGGAATACTCAAGCCTTCAACTACGCTACGGCCCAGCGAAGCAGTCAAACGCTCAACCAGATGGAGGGTCACCATGACCAGCACCACCCAGATCCCCGGCTACGTCGTCGGCACATGGGACATCGACGCCTCGCACTCGACCGTCGGCTTCTCGGTCCGCCACATGATGGTCAGCAAGGTCCGTGGCTACTTCCGTGAGTTCTCCGGCGAGATCGTCACCGCCACCGACCCGGCGGCCTCCACCGTGCACGCCACCGTCGACATGGACTCGATCGACACCCGGCAGGAGCAGCGGGACGCGCACATCAAGTCCGCTGACTTCTTCGACGTCGGCAACCACACCGTCATGGAGTTCCGCTCGACCGCCGTGCGCGCCCACGGCGAGGACTGGGTCGTCGAGGGCAACCTGACGATCAAGGGCATCACCAAGCCGGTCACCCTGGCCCTGGAGCTCAACGGCTTCGGCCCGGACGCCTACGGCGGCACGCGCGCCGGCTTCTCCGGCAAGACCGACATCTCCCGCAAGGAGTTCGGCGTGGACATCGACATGCCGATGGACGGCGGCGGCGTCGTGGTCGGCGACAAGATCTCCGTCGAGCTCGAGATCGAGGCCGTGCTCCGCGCGGCGTAACAGCCCGCTCAGCCCAGCAGAGCCCCCGCCCTCCTCGGGTGGGGGCTCTGCTGCGTCCGGGGTCCTCAGCGCGGGGGGAGCCGCTGGTGGCCGGTCAGCCGCCGGCCCTCGGCGAGCAGCGCCGCGAAGCGGTCGGCCGGCAGCGGTGGGGAGAGGTGGTGCCCCTGCCCGTACTCGCAGCCCACGGCGCGCACCCGCGCCAGCTGTTCCGGTGTCTCGATGCCCTCGGCGAGCACCCGCATGTCGAGGGCGGTCCCGAGCGCGGTGACCGCGGCGAGCACCGCGTCGGGCGCGGCCGAGCGCGCCGGCAGCGGCCCGGCCACCAGGGTGCGGTCGACCTTCAGCACGTCGGCCGGCAGCGAGGCCACCGCGGACAGCGAGCTGTACCCGCTGCCGAAGTCGTCGATCGCCAGCCGCACGCCCTGCGAGCGGAGCGCCGCGAACTGCTCCGCGGCGCGGTCGGAGTCGCGGGCGAGCGCGGTCTCGGTCAGCTCCAGCACCAGCCGCCGGGGTGGGACCCCGGTCCGCGCGACCGTCCCGAGGACGTCGTCCACGAGTGTGCCGGTCGACAGGTGCACCGCGCTGATGTTGACCGCGATGACCAGCTCGAGCCCGGCCCCGGCCCAGGCCGCTGCCTGGCTGAGCGTGGTCTCCAGCAGCCACCGGGTGACCGGCACGATCAGCCCGTCCTCCTCGGCGACCGGGATGAACTCCTCCGGCCCGACCAGGCCCCGCTGGGGGTGCTGCCACCGCAGCAACGCCTCGCAGCCGCGGACGTCCCCGGTGGCCAGGTGCACCACCGGCTGCCAGTGCACCACCAGCTGGTCGAGCGCGGCCGCGTCGCGCAACCGGCTGGCGATCTGCCACCGGTCCTCCAGCGTCGCGCGCAGGGCCGGGGTGAAGACCAGGTGCTGGTTGCGCCCCTTGGCCTTGGCCGCGTACATCGCGGCATCGGCGTCGCGGAGCAGCTCGTCGGGGCGGGTGGGGA
>NZ_SJEW01000040.1 GCF_005930475.1 Modestobacter altitudinis | reverse complement strand
GGGTGGTGGGGTGGGCGGACGGCGCGGTGCTCACGAGGCGACTCCGGTGCGGTCGGTGGCGGTGTCGAGGGCCTGCACGAGCAGGCGGTGCAGGGCGAGGTCGCGGTCGGCCGGGTACGGCCAGGGCGCCTCGCCGGCGACGGCGGCGCCGAAGCCGGCGAACTGGGCGGTGAACGGGTCGGTGCCGGCGAACGGGACGTCGACCGGCTCGGGGCGGTACAGCGTCAGCGACCCGCCGGCGGTCTGGCCCATCGTGTCCACGGCGACGGCCATGCCCCGGGTGCCGACCACCTCCAGCCGGCGGCGGGGGAGGGCGTCGGGGCAGTTGTAGGACACGTGCAGGTCCACCAGCACGCCGCCGGCGGTGCGGCCGGCCAGCAGCGCGCCGTCGTCCACCGGGTAGTCCTGTACCCGGGACTGCAGGAGGGCGGTGAGCTCGACGACGTCGTCGCCGAGCAGGACGCCGGCCAGGTCCAGCCCGTGCGGCGCCAGGTCGATCGCGGCGCCGCCGCCGGCCCGTGACCGGTCGACCCGCCAGTTGTCGTGCGGGCCGCCGTCGGGTGACCAGTCGGCCGGCAGCCAGCAGCAGTAGGCGATCCGGACGGCGGTGACCGTGCCCAGCTCGGGCACCAGCTCGCGCAGCCGGACGTGGGCGGGGTGCCAGCGCTGGTCGAAGGCCGTGCCGAGCAGGACGCCGGCGCGGGTGGCCGCGGCGACGGCGGCCTCGGCGTCGGCGACGTCGGCGGCCAGCGGCTTCTCGCACAGCACCGCGACGCCCGCGGCGGCGGCCGCCTCGACCACCTGCCGGTGGGCGGAGTTGGGCACCGCGACGTAGACCGCGTCCAGACCGGGGGTGGCCAGGAACGCCGCCAGGTCGGTGCCGGCCGGCACCTCGGCGCGCATCCGCGCCAGCGCGCCGGGGTCGCGGTCGTGCAGGGCCACCAGCCGGGCACCGGGGACCTGCAGCAGGCCGGGGAGGGCGTGGTCGCGGGCCACCCAGCCGCAGCCGGCGATCCCCCACCCGACGCCGCTCACCACTGCTCCGGCAGGTCGACCAGCAGCCGCCGGCGGGCCGCGTCGGCCGGCAGCGGGTCCGGCCAGCGGTCCGGCAGGTGCGCCGACCGGGGGCCGTACTCGGCGGCGTACCGCTCGCTGGGCCAGTGCAACCTGCCGTCGGTGTAGAGCGGGTTGGGCCGCAGCGGCTCGAGCGGCTCGCCCAGGTCCACCGGGGCCGGGCCGCGCAGGTCGCCGGCCACCAGGGCGATCGCCTCGCTGCCGACGAGCTCCTCGGCCGGCGCGGGCCGGGGCGGGCGCCGCTCGAGCAGCGAGCGGGTCAGTTCCTCGTCGTCGTAGAGCACCGTCGCGTGCAGCAGCCGGGCGTAGTCCTGCGGCGGCAGCGGCGCGCCGTGCGGGTCGGCCACGTGCGCGTGCCCCACGACGACGGTGCCCTCGAGGCCGGCCAGCCGGGTCATCGCCGCGGCGGCCGCGGGCTTGTCGCGGAAGAAGTAGAAGGCGTCGTGGCAGGTGACGTACGCCGGCCCGGTCACCTGCAGGTCCGGTGCGGTCGTCACGTCGGCGCACACGTACCGGGCGGTCGGGCAGACGAAGCGCCGGGCCAGCCAGAGCTTGGACCAGACGACGTCCAGGCCGACCAGGTCGGCGACGCCGCGGCGGGCGAGCTCGCGCAGCTGGGTGCCGATGCCGCAGGCCACGTCGACGACGGGTGCGTCCCCGGGCCAGTGCCGGCCCAGCAGCGCCAGGCCGGCCAGGTGCGTGGGGTCGGACCAGCGGTGGGCGAAGTAGTCACCGACCCGGCCCATGCCGAGGGTGTCCATCGCCTCGCGCAGCGTCCGCGCCGCCGGCACCTGCGCCAGCTGCTCGGCCGGTGGCGCGGGCTCGGTCCACCAGTCGTCGGCGTCGGCGAACAGCGCCACCCGGGCGCGGTCGACCTCGCCGTCGGCCAGCAGGTCGGCGACCCGGCCCTGCAGCTCCTCCCGCCCGGTGCGGGCGAACGGGATGCCGTCGACGACCGGCACGCCGGCCGCCGTCACGCCCGACAGCGTCGCCTGCACGCTCACAGGCCAGCCGCGGCGAGGACGTCGAGGTGGAAGGACTGAACCGGGCCTGCGTGCACCAGCTCCAGGTCGTCCAGCGCCTGCGCCGCGGTGAAGGCGGCAGCGCGCGCGTGGTGGTGCACCTGCAGCACCCGGTCCAGGACGTCGGCGGCGTGGAAGGCCTGCGACTCCGGCGCCACGGCGTCGGCCCGCAGCGCCAGCACCTGCCGCAGCCGGGCCGCCAGCTCCGCGGGCAGCAGGGCCAGCTCCCGCTCCTCGAGCGTCCCGAGCACCCGGTCCAGCGCGCCGCCCAGCAGCACCTCGCCGGCGAACCCGGCGTCGGGCAGCACCACGTTGTGCAGGTGGTGCGCCATCCCGACGAGGAACGGCGGCACCGGGTCGGCGCCCAGCGCGGGGGCCAGCAGGCAGCCGTAGACGGCCACGGTGAAGCAGTGGTCGCCGTGGCTCTCCGGCGGCTCGACGATCACCCGCGGCTTGCCGGGGCTGGTGGCCCCGGCCCGCGGCTGGGCGTTGAGCGCCACCGCCAGGGACGGCGGGGGCCCGGCCGGCCGCAGCTCGGGCAGCGCCGCCCGCAGCCGGCCGGCCAGGTCGACGTCGATCGCCCCGGCGACCTCGTCGAAGGCGCGCCGAAGCACCGCCTGCGCCTCGTCCTCGGTCATCCCGGCCGCTGCGAGCACCGCGGCGTCGATCCCGGCCAGTCGCGCCCGGGCCACCGCCGCCGCGGTCTCCGACAGCGCCACCGTCTCGGCGTCCTCGCCTTCGAGCAGCCGGGCCCACGCGCGGGCGAACGCCCGCTCGGCGAGCGAGCCGGGCGCTGCGGCCGTGCGGACGCGCTTGGCGTCCCCGATCTCGGCGAGCAGGGGCCGCAGCGCCCCGAGGGTGGACAGGTCGGTCGTCGCCGTCACCGCGAGCCGGGCTGGGCGTCGCCCCCGGCCGGTGCCACGCCGTCGGCCAGCCAGTCCAGCAGCTCCGTCTCCTGGCGGTGCAGGGCGTGCTCGGGGGTGCTGCCGTCGGCGGTGATGGGGGCCTTGAAGAACCAGCCCAGGTGCCGCTGCACGCCACCCTCCCCGCGCTGCTGGGCGAGGTCGACCAGCCGGACGATCTCGACGGCGAGCGGTGCGGCCAGGATCGAGTCCCGGCACTGGAAGTCGACCTTGATCTGCATGCGCTGGCCGAGGAAGCCGACCAGGTCGATGGCGTCCCAGGCCTCCTTCTGGTCACCGCGGGGGCGGTAGTAGTCGATCCGGACGACGTGGTCCTCGACGGGGTAGCCGAGGATCGAGTCGAGCACCTTCGCCTTGGTCTGCAGCTTGCTCTCCAGCGAGGCCGGGTCGTCGAGCGCGAGCCCGTCCCGGTTGCCGAGGATGTTGGTGGAGTACCAGCCCTCGACGGTGAGCGCGCGGCTGCGGAAGGCCGGCGCGAGCACCGTCTTCATCATCGTCTGGCCGGTCTTGCCGTCCTTGCCCGCGATCGGCACGCCGCGTTGCTCGGCGAGCTGCACCAGCGCCGGGACGTCGGCCGACAGGGAGGGCGTGAAGTTGGCGTAGCCGACGCCCTCGGTGATCGCCGCGTAGGCGTAGACCATCGACGGGGTGATCGCCCGGTCGTCGGCGTCCAGGCCGGCCTCGAACGCCTCGGGCGTCTGCAGGCAGGCCGCTGCCGGGTCCGGCCAGCGCTCGGTCGAGGCCAGGTTGAGCAGCACCAGCCCGTCGAGCTGCTGCTCCTCGCGGAACCGACGCAGGTCGGCGCGGACGGCGTCCACCTGGGCCCGGCGGCCCTCGGCGAGCACCACGTTGCCGCCGGTGACGTTGCGGCAGAAGTCGGCGTCGCCGGCAGCGGGCCAGGGGGTGATGGTCGACAGCAGCGGCTCGGCCTGCGACAGCTGGCGGGCGTCGAGCACGGCGTGCTGCTCGGCGGCCTTGTAGAGGTCCGAACCATCCAGGTCCCAGCCGCCGATGACCAGCTCGTCGTAGCCGACGAGGCCGGTGGCCTCCTCCAGGGACGCGTTCCCGAGGGTCAGCCCGGCGAGGGGGAGACCGTCGGCGCCGACGGCGCCGAGCCGCAGGAGCTCCAGCCCGGCGACGGCGGTGGTCGCCACGGCGCCCCCGAGCCCGACGATGGCCGTTCCTACGCGACGTGGTGGGTGCGACACAGGTGCTCCTCGAGCTCAGTGCCCGGGTCGTGCTCCCGGGCCTGCGACGACCCTCACACGAACCAGCTGATCCCGCGACCAGAAAGGTGGTGCGCGATTCACTGATCCCGCTACTTCCCGCTCAGAGCTGGGTGACCACGGACTCGATGCAGGCGGTCAGCGCGCTCACGTCGTCGGGGTCGACGGCCGGGAACATGCCGACCCGCAGCTGGTTGCGGCCCAGCTTGCGGTACGGCTCGGTGTCCACGACGCCGTGCGCGCGCAGCGTCGTGGCGATGAGCGCGGCGTCGACGGACTCGTCGAAGTCGATGGTGCCGACGACGTGGGACCGCTCGTCCACCCGGTCGACGAAGGGCTGGGTGTACTCGGTCTTCTCCGCCCAGTCGTAGAGCCGGCTGGAGGACTCGCGGCTGCGGGCGACGGCGCCGGAGAGCCCGCCCAGGCCGAGCATCCAGTCGATCTGGTCGGCCAGCAGGAACAGCGTGGCGACGGCGGGGGTGTTGTACGTCTGGTCCTTGCTGCTGTTGTCCACGGCGATCGAGAGGTCGAGGAACCCCGGGATCCAGCGGTCGGAGGCCTTGATCTCGGCGACCCGCGCCAGCGCCGCGGGTGACATCAGGGCGATCCACAGGCCGCCGTCGCTGGCGAAGGACTTCTGCGGGGCGAAGTAGTAGACGTCGGTCTGCGCGACGTCGACCGGCAGGCCACCGGCGCCGGAGGTCGCGTCGACGAGGACCAGCGCGTCGTCGTCGGCCTCGGCCGGGCGGAGGATCGGCGCCATGACACCCGTCGAGGTCTCGTTGTGCGCCCAGGCGTACACGTCGACGCCCAGGTGCGCCGGCGGCAGCGCCAGCGAGCCCGGCTCGGCCCGGGTCACCAGCGGCGGCTGCAGGAAGGGCGCGTCGGCCACGCCGGAGGCGAACTTCGCGGAGAACTCGCCGTAGCTGCCGTGCGCGCTCTGCCGGCGGACCAGCCCGATCGTCGCGGCGTCCCAGAACGCCGTCGTCCCGCCGTTGCCCAGCACCACCTGGTAGCCGTCGGGCAGGTCGAAGAGCTGGGTCAGCCCCTCGCGTACCCGCCTGACCAGGCCCTTGACCGGCGCCTGTCGGTGCGAGGTGCCCATCAGCGCCGCCCCGTCGGTGGCCAGCGCCTGCAGGGCCTCGGGGCGCACCTTCGACGGGCCGCACCCGAAGCGCCCGTCCTTCGGCAGCAGGTCGGCGGGGATCGTGATGCTCATGTACGGCATGCCTCTCAGTTCAACGGCCCCGCTGCAGGGGCCCGCCCCGAGCCTGCGAGGGGTGGGGGGCAGCGGGGTCCTTCATCAGGCGGGGGTGGCCTCGGTGACGGCCTTGGTGGTGATGGTGTCCCAGCCCTCGACGTCCTCGGGCTTGCGCGGGTCGGGTCCGACGTACCGCGCCGACGGGCGCACCAGCCGCCCGGTGTTCTTCTGCTCGAGGATGTGCGCGCACCAGCCGGCGGTGCGGGCGCAGCTGAACATCGAGGTGAACATGTGGCTGGGCACCTCGGCGAAGTCCAGCACGATCGCAGCCCAGAACTCGACGTTGGTCTCGATCGGACGGTCCGGACGGCGCTCGCGCAGCTCCTGCAGCGCGGCCTGCTCCAGCGCGCGGGCGGCCTCGAACCGGGGGGCGCCGAGCTCCTCGGCGGCGCGGCGGAGCACCCGCGCGCGGGGGTCCTCGGCGCGGTAGACGCGGTGGCCGAAGCCCATCAGCCGGTCGCCCCGGTCCAGCAGGTCCTTGACGTACCTCGTCGCGTCGCCGGACTCCTCGACGCCGTCCAGCATGTGCAGCACCCGGGACGGCGCACCGCCGTGCAGCGGGCCCGACATGGCGCCGATCGCGCCGGAGAGCGCGGCGGCGACGTCGGCACCGGTGGAGGCGATGACCCGGGCGGTGAACGTCGAGGCGTTCATGCCGTGCTCGGCGGCCGAGGTCCAGTAGGCGTCCACGGCGGCGACGTGGCGGGGGTCGGGCTCGCCGCGCCAGCGGACCATGAACCGCTCGACGATGGTGCCGGCCTCGTCGATCCGCTTCTGCGGCACGGCCGGGACGCCGATCCCGCGCGCGGACTGCGCGACGTAGGACAGCGCCATCACCGCCGCGCGGGCCAGCTCGTCGCGGGCCTCCTCGGCGGAGACGTCCAGCAGCGGGCGGTAGCCCCAGATCGGGGTGAGCATCGCCAGCGCCGCCTGCACGTCGACCCGCACGTCACCGGTGTGCACCGGGATGGGGAACGGCTCGGCCGGGGGCAGGCCAGGACCGAACCTGCCGTCCACCAGCAGGGCCCACACGTTGCCGAAGGTGACCTTGCCGACGAGGTCCTCGATGTCGACGCCGCGGTAGCGCAGCGCGCCGCCGTCCTTGTCCGGCTCCGCGATGGTGGTCTCGAAGGCGACGACGCCTTCGAGTCCGGGGACGAAGTCGTCAGCCATCTCGCATGCTCCTCTGCGCGCGGGTCGGGACGGCGCTGGACCAGCGCACGACGAGGCCCAACCTAGGCCGTCCCGGGCGCGCTGGTGAACCCGGGCGGCCCAGGTGTCCACGGTCACCCGGCGGCGCCCGGCGCAGCGGTGACAGCATGAGGTGGTGCCCGACCTGATCCGCATGCGCAGGGACTACGACGACGGCGCCTTCGGGGAGGACGGTCTCGCCCCCACCTGGCTCGAGCAGTTCGACCGGTGGTTCGCCGACGCCGTCGCCGCCGACCTCCCCGAGCCCAACGCGATGGTGGTGGCCACCGCCGACGCCGACGGCGCCCCGGACGCCCGCGTCGTGCTGATGAAGGGCTACGACGTCGACGGGTTCGTCTTCGGCACCAACTACGCCTCGGCCAAGGGCGCGCAGCTGGCGGTGAACCCGCGGGCGGCACTGGTGTTCCCCTGGCATGCCCAGCAGCGCCAGGTGCGGGTGACCGGCTCGGTGGAGCGCATCGGGGAGACCGCCTCCGACCTGCTCTGGGACCCCCGCCCGCGGGGCTCGCAGCTGGCCGCTGCCGCCTCGATCCAGTCGACGGTGGTCGAGTCCCGCGACCTGCTGCGCACCCGGGTGACCGACCTGGACGCGCAGACCCCGCCCGGGCAGCTGCCCCGGCCGGTGAACTGGGGCGGGTACCGGGTGCTCCCCGAGCGGGTGGAGTTCTGGCAGGGCGGTTCCGACCGCCTGCACGACCGGCTGGTGTTCGTCCGCGACGACGAGGAAGGCGGCGGTTGGGTCGTGCAGCGCCTGGCCCCATGAAGGACCCCGACGGACCAGGGGAGGGCCATGTCGGCCGACATGGCCCTCAGGACCTGACCCCGGTCGACCCGCTGGAGGGCGGCGGGCCGGTCGAGGAACCGCAGCCGACCGGCCGGCGCAGGAGCTGGGCGATCGACACCTCGCCGCTGCGCAACCGCGCCTACCGGCGGGTCTTCGGCGGCGTCACGGTCACCATGCTCGGCCAGCAGATGACGCTGGTTGCCGTCCCGTACCAGGTGTACGAGCTGACCGGCTCCTCGCTGATGGTCGGCCTCACCTCGGTCGTCGCGCTGGTCCCACTGGTCGTGTTCGGCCTGCTCGGCGGGGCGATCGCGGACGCCATGGACCGGCGCACGCTGATGCTGGTCACCTCGGTCGGTGCCGCGGTCACCAGCGCGCTGCTCGCCGTGCAGGCGCTGCTGCCGGGCGAGGGCTCCGTGGCGGTGCTGTGGGTGCTGGCGGCGGCGGTGTCGGCGTTCGCCGCGGTGAACCAGCCGGCCCGCAGCGCGGTGATCCCGGCGCTGGTCGGGCCGGACGGCGTGGCGGCCGCGAACGCCCTGGCGATGACCGTCCGGCAGGCCGGGGTGATCGTCGGACCGCTGCTGGCCGGGCTGCTGATCGGCGTCGGCGACCTGTCGGTCCTCTACACGATCGACGCGCTGGGGTTCCTCGCCGCGGTCCTGCTGCTGCGGGGCCTGCCGCCGCTGCCGCCCGGCGGGGTCGCCGCGGGGCCGCTCCGGCTCGGCGCGGCCGTGCGCGGGGTCGGCGAGGGCTTCGCCTTCCTGCGCACCCAGCCGGTGCTGCTGATGACCTTCGTCGTCGACATCATCGCGATGCTCTTCGCCTGGCCGCAGGCGGTGTTCCCGGAGCTGTCGGTGACCACCTACGGCGGGGACGCCAACAGCCTGGGCTGGCTGTTCGCCGGGGTCTCGATCGGCTCGCTGCTGATGGGGCTGACGTCGGGCTGGGTGAGCCGGGTCGACCGGCAGGGCGCTGTGGTGCTGGCCGCCATCGCGGTCTGGGGCGTGGCGATCATCGGGTTCGGGCTGGCCTCGACGCTGTGGCTGGCGGTGCTCTGCCTGGCCGTCGCCGGTGCCGGTGACATGGTCAGCGCGGTGCTGCGGACGTCGATGCTGCAGAGCGCCGCGCCGGACGAGATGCGCGGCCGGATGCAGGGTGTGTTCATCGTCGTGGTGGCCGGCGGCCCCCGGTTGGGCGACCTGCGCGCCGGCGTGCTGGCCAGCTCGTTCGGCGTCAGCGCGGCGATGGTGTCCGGCGGTGTGGTGATCGTCGCGGCGATGCTGCTGGTCGCCGTCCTGGTGCCGTCGTTCTGGCTGTTCCGCGCCTCGCGGGCCGAGGAGCTCGCCGCGTCCGCCCGCCGGAGGATGGCCGGGAGCTGATCGTTGGCGCTTGCACCCGGGGCCATCGGGTAGCGGGACGGCATGGCTCTCCCGAAGGTCCTCGTGTTGGTGCTCGCCGGTGGCAAGGGCAGCCGTCTGGAACTGCTCACCGAGACCCGGGCCAAGCCCGCGGTCCCGTTCGCCGGCGTCTACCGGCTCATCGACTTCCCGCTGTCCAACTGCGAGCACTCCGGCATCGCCGACGTGTGGGTGTCGGTGCAGTACCAGCCCCAGTCGGTCAACGAGCACCTGGCCAACGGCCGCCCCTGGGACCTGGACCGCACCACCGGCGGGCTGATGATGATGGCGCCGTTCCAGGGCAGTGAGCGCGGCGGCTGGACCGAGGGCACCGCCGACGGGCTGTGGCGGCAGTCGGAGCTCATCCGGCAGTTCGACCCGGACGCGCTGGTCGTGGTCAGCTCCGACGCGGTCTACAAGCTCGACTACCGCGACGTCGTCGACGCCCACCTGGGTTCGGGCGCCGAGGTGACGATGGTGACCACCGAGGTCGAGGCGGACGACGCCGCGCGCTACGGCATCGTGCAGGTCGGCGACGACGGGACGGTCACCGACTACGCCTACAAGCCCGATGAGCCGGCGACGACGACGGCCACCAACGAGGTCTTCGTGTTCTCCCCGACGGAGACGCTCGACCGGCTGCAGGCGCTCCGGGACCAGGTCGGCGAGGACGGCCTGGAGGACCTTGGCACCCACCTGCTGCCTGCGCAGACCAAGGACGGCCTCGCCCGGGCCTACCCGCTGAACGGCTACTGGCGCGACGTCGGCACGGTGGAGTCCTACTGGCAGGCCCACCGCGACTTCCTGTCCGCGGAGCCGCCGATCGACCTGGACGAGCCGGGCTGGCCGGTGCACACCCGCGGCGGCCGGCACAGCGCCGCCCGGGTGCTCGACGACGGGCAGATCGAGAACAGCCTGCTCTCCGGCGGGACCCGCGTCTCGGGCAACGTCCGGGGGTCCGTGCTGTCGCCTGGCGTGGTCGTCGAGGAGGGCGCGACGGTCCTGGACTCGGTGCTGCTGCCCGGCGTCCGGGTGCGGAGGGGCGCGACGGTCACCCGGGCGGTCCTGGACGACAACGTCGTGGTGGGGGAGCGGGCCACCGTCGGCGGCGAGGGTGACATCACCCTCGTCGGCCGGGAGGCGGAGGTCGAGGCGGGTGCCGAGCTCGCCGCCGGCGCACGTCTCCCCGAGCCGGAGCGCAGCTGACCCCGGGGGCCATGTCGGCCGACATGGCCCCTCTCAGGCGAGGGCGGCGGCGACGACCCTGAGGTCGGCGACCAGGGCGTCGTAGGCGGCGGCGCGGGCCTCGTCGGGGGTGCGCAGGACGGCAGAGGGGTGCGCGGTCGCCAGCATCCAGGTCTGGGCCGGCACCTCCTCCTCGGGCTCGTCGCCGTCGGCGTCCGGCTCGGTCAGCGGCAGGGCGTGCCGGCCGGGTGGTGTCCAGGGCAGCAGCTGGCCGCGGTCCTTGGTGATCCGGAACGACGGCGAGATCAGCGCCTTCGCCGCGACCGCGCCGAGGCAGACCACGACCTCCGGCTGGAGGACGGCGAACTCCGCCTCCAGCCACGGCCGGCAGGCCGTCAGGTGCTCAGCACCCGGGGACTGGTGGATCCGCCGCTTGGGCGTGGGCGTGAACCGGAAGTGCTTCACGGCGTTGGTGATGTAGGCGTCCCGGCGGTCGATGCCGGACTCGGCCAGGGCCTTGTCCAGCAGCCGGCCGGCCGGGCCGACGAACGGCTCGCCCTTGCGGTCCTCCTGGTCGCCGGGCTGCTCGCCGACGAAGACGATCCGGGCGGTCTCCGGGCCCTCGCCGAAGACGGTCTGGGTGGCCGGCTCCCACAGCTCGCAGGCCCGGCAGCCGGCCGCGGCCTCGCGCAACCCGGCCAGGCCGACTCCGGAGGGCGGCTGGGCCGGGTGGTTCTCGGTGCTCATGGGTCGATGACACCTGACGGGGGGCTGGGCCGCAGCCCGGGACGCCGATACGGTCGGTCTCGACCCGCAGACACACCCGACCGGTCACTTGACGAGGCGGAAAGTGATACGCCAGTCTTTCCGACATGGAAAGTGACGGCGGCAGGCAGGCGACGACCCGCGGAGGGGCTGTGCTCGAGTTCGACGGGCTCTACAAGGCCTACGGCGACAACCAGGTGCTGGAGGGGGTGAGCTTCACCGTCGCCCCGGGGCAGATGTTCGGCTTCTGCGGGTCCAACGGCGCGGGCAAGACCACGACCATGCGGATCGCCATGGGCCTGGCCCGGGCCGACGCCGGCGAGGTCCGCTGGCTCGGCCGCCCGGTCGACGAGGCGGTCCGCCGCCGGATCGGCTACATGCCCGAAGAGCGCGGGCTGTACCCGAAGATGAAGGTCGGCGAGCAGCTCACGTACTTCGCCCGGCTGCACGGCCTGGACGCTGCACCGGCCGCCCGCGCCGCCGAGACCTGGGCCGAGCGCCTCGGGCTGGGCGAGCGCCGCGGCGACCGGGTGGAGAAGCTGTCGCTGGGCAACCAGCAGCGGGTCCAGCTCGCCGCCGCCCTGGTCAGCGAGCCCGACGTGCTGATCCTCGACGAGCCGTTCTCCGGCCTGGACCCGGTCGGCGTGGACTCGCTCGCCGAGGCGCTGCTCGAGCAGTGCCGGCGCGGCGTCCCGGTGGTCTTCTCCAGCCACCAGCTGGACCTCGTCGAGCGGTTGTGCGACGCGGTCGGGATCCTCGCCCGGGGCAAGATCGTCGCCAGCGGCACGGTCGGGGAGCTGCGGTCGGGAGCAGCCGGCCGGCAGCTGCGGGTGGTCGCGCCGGACGCGCCACCCGGGTGGGCGGCCGCGGTGCCGGGGGTGCGGGTCGTCTCCGAGCAGCGCGCGGACGTCGTGCTGGAGCTTGGTCCGGGCACCGACGACCAGCAGGTGCTGGCGGCGGCGCTGTCCACCGGGCGGGTCACCCACTTCGCCTGGCGCGAGCCCACCCTGGTCGAGCTGTTCCGCGGCGCCGTCACCGACACCCGGGAGGTGGCGGCATGACCACCACCGAGATCCGGCCGCACACGCCGGCCCAGCTGGTCCGCCTGGTCGCCGGCCGGGAGATCTCCACCCGGATCCGGGACAAGGGGTTCCTGATCGGCTCCGGCGTCCTGATCCTGCTCATCCTGGGGATGCTCGTCTTCCAGGTGGCCGTCAACAGCGGCGGCGAGTCCACGAAGCTCGGGGTGGTCGGTGGGAGCGCGGCCGTCACCGACGCCCTGACGGCGCAGGGGGAGGCGCTGGACACCGACGTCTCGGTCGTCGACTACGACGACGAGGCCGCCGCGCGCCGCGCGGTCCAGGACGGCGACGTCGACGCCGCGCTGCTCAGCCCGTCGGCTGCCCAGCCGGAGCTGCTCGTGGAGAAGAGCGGCGGCTCCGCCGAGACCATCGCGCAGGGCGCCGTGCAGGGCATGGCGGTGGACCAGCAGCTGGCCGACGCGGGCGTGCAGCTGCAGAGCCCGCCGCGGGTGGACGTCGTCGCGCTCGACCCGGACGCCGACGCCGACCTCGAGGCCGCGGTCGTGGCCCTGGTCGGGGTGGTCGTGCTGTACAGCCTGCTGATCCTGTTCGGCCAGTTCGTCGCCCAGGGCGTGGTCGAGGAGAAGTCCAGCCGGGTGGTGGAGCTGCTGCTGGCCACCATGCGCCCCTGGCAGCTGCTCGCCGGGAAGATCCTCGGCCTCGGGCTGCTCGGGCTGGCCCAGATGCTGGTCATCGCGGTCGTCGGCGTCGCCGGGGCGCTGGCCTTCGACGTCGTCGAGCTGCCCGGCCGGCTCATCGGCACGGTCCTCACGGTGGTCGCCTGGTTCGTGCTCGGCTACGCCTTCTACGCCTCGGTGTTCGCCGCCGCGGCGTCGCTGGTCAGCCGGCAGGAGGACCTGGCCAGCGTGATCACCCCGGCGTCCGTGCTGCTCGTCGTCGGCTTCGTGATCTCGATCCAGGCCGCGCAGGAGCCGACCGGCACGCTGTCCACGGTCACCTCGTTCATCCCGGGGCTCTCGCCGCTGGTCATGCCCGTGCGGCAGGCCGCCGGGGGAGCGGAGTGGTGGGAGGTCGTGCTCGCCGTCGTGCTCATGCTGGTCGCGATCGCCGCGATCGTCCGGGTGGGCGGCCGGATCTACGCCGGCGCGCTGCTGCGCACCGGCGGCAAGGTCAAGCTGCGCGACGCCATGCGCGCCGAGCGCGCCTGACGGCCCGAGGGGCCATGTTGGCCAACATGGCCCCTCGGGTTCAGCGCTGGGCGAGGGCGCCGAGCGGGCCGCGATAGGGGTTCGCCGGGGGGCCGCTCACGCCCGCCCGGACGGTGAACAGCCGGCCGGCGTCGGGTTGGGCGGCGCGGGCGTTGTCGTCCAGCCCGTGCACCGAGGTGCTGATCACCAGCAGGTCACCGGCGAACGCGCAGCTGGTCGTGTTCTCCACGCCGGGGACGTCGACCACCGCGAGCAGCTCACCGTCGGGGGAGTACCGCCGCACCTGGCCGCCGCCCCACAGCGCCGTCCAGAGGCAGCCCTCGTCGTCCACGGTCAGCCCGTCGGCCACACCGTCCGGGTCGTCGTGGAAGTCCAGCAGCACCCGCCGCTCGCCGAACGTGCCCGAGGCGAGGTCGTAGGGGTGGGCCCACACCGCCTTCGCGCCCGAGTCCGACAGGTAGACCGTCGCGTCGTCCGGTGACCAGCCCAGCCCGTTGGACACGGTGAGCCCGTCCAGGACCGTGCTCACCGTCCCGTCCAGGTCCAGCCGGTACAGCGTGCCGGCGCCGGGGCGCTCGTCGAAGGCCATCGTGCCGCCGAAGAACCGGCCGGCCCGGTCGCAGGCACCGTCGTTCATCCGGGTGCCCCCCGCTTCCTCGGACAGGCCCTCACCGGTCAGCTCGATCAGCACGGCGGCCTGCCCGTCGGCGGTCAGCCGGCTGATCCCGGCTCCGGCGCCCAGCAGCCAGCCGCCGGCCGCCGCCGGGACGACGAAGCCCACCGTGTCACCGCCCCGGTGCCCGGCCACGTCGACGACGTCGTCACCCTGCACCCGGCCCCGCCGGACCTGCCCCGCGGTGATGTCCACCCAGACCAGTTCCTGCGCGGCGTCGTCCCAGACCGGGCCCTCCCCGTGCTCGGCCGGGGCGGCGCTGGCGGGGGACGCGTCGAGTCGGATCACGCCGACATCCTCCCCGTTCGACCGACCCGTGACACCAGCCCGTCACATGCACCCCGGATACTGCGCCGGTGTCCGAAGCCACCGTCGACCCAGCCGACCTGCGCGCACCTGACGACCGCGCCTCCGAGATCCCGTTGCGGGAGGACATCCGGTTGCTCGGCCGGGTGCTGGGTGAGGTGATCGAGGAGCAGGCCGGCGCCGACGTCCTCGCCCTGGTCGAGTCCACCCGGGTCGAGGCGTTCCGCATCCGCCGGTCGGAGGTGGACCGCGGCGAGCTGGCCGAGCGGCTGGCCGGCCTGGACCCCCGGGCGGCCAACCACGTCATCCGCGCGTTCAGCCACTTCTCGTTGCTGGCCAACATCGCCGAGGACGTGCACCACGAGCGTCGCCGCCGGCACCACCGTCGGGAGGGCTCCCCGGCGCAGGTGGGCAGCCTGGCGGCGTCCCTCCGGCTGCTCGACGCCGCCGAGCTGGACCCCGCCGTCGTCGCCCGCGAGCTGACCGGAGCCCTGGTGGTGCCGGTCGTCACCGCCCACCCCACCGAGGTGCGGCGCAAGACCATCTCCCAGGTGCAGCAGCAGATCAGCGACCTGCTGCAGCGCCGGGACGCCGACGACCCCGCCTGGTCGGCGCACCTGTGGCGGGAGGTGCTCACCCTCTGGCAGACGGCGCTGCTGCGGCTGAGCCGGCTGCGGCTGGCCGACGAGATCGACGAGGCGCTGCGCTACTACGACCTCTCTCTCTTCCAGGTGGTCCCGGAGATCAACGCCGAGCTGCGGCGGGCACTGCAGCAGCGCTGGCCGGACGCCGGGCTGCTGGCCACGCCGATGCTGCGGCCGGGCTCCTGGATCGGCGGCGACCGCGACGGCAACCCCTTCGTCACCGCCGACGCCGTCCGGCGGGCCACCACGCACCAGGCAGCGACGGCGTTGCGGCACCACCTGGCCGAGCTGGTCTGCCTGGCCGACGAGCTGTCCATGTCCGACCGGTTGGTCACGCCGACCGACGAGCTGTACGCGCTGGCCCGGGCGGCGTCCGACGACTCCCCGTTCCGCGCCGACGAGCCCTACCGGCAGGCGCTGCGCGGGATCTACCGGCGGCTGGCGGCCACCGCCCTGCGGGTGATCGGCGAGGTCCCCGGCCCCGCGCCGGACACCGTCCTCCCGGCGTACGACACCCCGGGCGAGCTGATCGCGGACCTGGAGACGGTCGACCGGTCACTGCGCGGGCACGGCGCCGGCGCCCTGGCCGACGACCGGCTGGCCCGGCTGCGCGAGGCGGTGGAGGTCTTCGGCTTCCACCTGTGCGGGCTGGACATGCGGCAGAACTCGTCGGTCCATGAGGAGGTGCTGGCCGAGCTGCTGGCCTGGGCGGGGGTCTGCGCGGACTACCTGGCACTCGACGAGGCCGGCCGGGTCGCGCTGCTCACCGGCGAGCTGCAGCTGCGCCGCCCGCTGGTGCGCCCGGACGCCGAGCTGTCCGAGCTGGCCCGCGGTGAGCTCGACCTGCTGGTCGCCGCCGCCGAGCAGGTCGCGCTGCTCGGGCCCGAGGCCATCCCGAACTACGTGATCAGCATGTGCGAGTCGGTCAGCGACGTGCTGGAGGTCGCCGTCCTGCTCAAGGAGGTCGGGCTGCTGCAGCTGGACGCCGAGGGCCGGCCGACCAGCCCGCTGGGCATCTCCCCGCTGTTCGAGACGATAGAGGACCTCCAGTCGGCCGGCGCCACCCTCGCCGCGATGCTCGACCACCCGGTCTACCGGGCGCTGGTAGCCGGCCGCGGCGATGCCCAGGAGGTCATGCTCGGGTACTCCGACAGCAACAAGGACGGCGGCTACCTGGCCGCCAACTGGGCCCTCTACCGCGCCGAGCTGGCGTTGGTCGAGGTCGCCCGGGCCGGCGGCGTGCGGCTGCGGCTGTTCCACGGCCGGGGCGGCACGGTCGGCCGTGGCGGCGGGCCGAGCTACGAGGCCATCCGCGCGCAACCCCCGGGTTCGGTCGCCGGCTCGCTGCGGATCACCGAGCAGGGCGAGGTGATCGCCGCCAAGTACGCCTCGCCGCACCTGGCCCGGCGCAACCTCGAGGCGCTCGTCGCCGCCACCCTGGAGTCGACGCTGCTGGACATCGAGGGGCTGGGGGAGGACGCCGAGGAGACCTACGCGCTCGTCGACGACCTGGCCGCCCGCGCCCGGGCCGCCTACGGCGCGCTGGTGCACGAGACGCCCGGCTTCGTCGAGTGGTTCCGGGCCGCCACCCCGATCCAGGAGCTGGCGGAGCTCAACATCGGCAGCCGGCCGCCGTCCCGCAAGGCGGGGGACAAGATCACCGACCTGCGGGCCATCCCGTGGGTGTTCAGCTGGTCGCAGGCCCGGATCATGCTGCCCGGCTGGTACGGCACCGGGACGGCGCTCGAGTCGTGGGTGGACGGGGACCCCGACCGGCTCGCCCAGCTGCAGGACCTGCACCGGCGCTGGCCGTTCCTCCGCACGGTGCTGTCCAACATGGGCATGGTGCTGGCAAAGACCGACCTGGAGCTCGCCGCGCGCTACGCCTCGCTGGTGTCCGATGTCGAGCTGCGGGACCGGGTGTTCAGCCAGATCACCGCCGAGCACGAGCGGTCGGTGCGGATGCTGCTGGCGATCACCGGTGACGACCACCTGCTGGCCGACAACCCGGCACTGGCCCGGTCGATCCGCAACCGGTTCCCCTACCTGGAGCCGCTGCACCACCTGCAGGTGGAGATGCTGCGCCGTCGCCGCGGCGGGGACGACGACGAGCTGGTCCGCCGCTGCATCCAGCTGTCCGTCAACGGCGTCGCCACCGCTCTCCGCAACTCGGGGTGAGGACGATCGTGCTCTGCTGCCTGACAGGCAGCAGAGCACGATCGTCGGCAGGTGCACCCGCGCTGCTCCTCCCGGGATCAGCTCAGCTCACCTCGCGTACTCCTGGCTCACCTCGTGCGGTGAGCCAGGAGCAACGATGATCAGCTGACCTGATCCCCGGGGGACGGCGGAGCTGCTACGGGCGGGCGGCCTCGATGGCCTCGGCCAGCCGGCGCACGCCCTCGTCGACGTCCCCGGGCTGCACCGCGGAGTAGGCGAGCCGGAAGGAGTTCTCGCCGCCCTCCAGCAGGAAGTCGGTGCCCGGGACGATCGCCACCCCGCGGGCGGCCGCCTCGGTGGTGATCCGGGCGACGTCGTGGCCCTCGCCCTCGGGCAGCGACACCCAGAGGAAGTAGCCACCCTCGGGACGGCGGAAGGTCGCCTGCGGCAGGTGCGCCCGCAGCGCGTCGTCCAGCAGCCCGACCCGCTCGGCCAGCGCCGACTTCACCCGTTCCAGGGCCGCCGGGAAGCGGTCACCCTGCAGGTAGGCGTACACCGTGCCCTGGGCGACCATGTTCGGTGCGATGTAGGTGTTGGTGGCGCGCACCTGGATCTTCTTGATCAGCGCCGGCGGCCCGACGAGGTAACCGACCCGGATGCCGGGGCAGACCGTCTTGGAGAACGACGAGGCGTAGACCACGTGCTCGCTCGCGGCGCCGCCGTCGAGCTCCAGCATCCGGGGCAGCGGCTCGCCGCTGAACCGGATGTCGACGTACGGGTCGTCCTCGAACAGCACGAGGTCGTACTGGCGGGCGAGCTCCAGCAGCCGCTCCCGCTTGGCCAGCGAGAGCGTGTAGCCGGCCGGGTTCTGGAAGTTGGGGATGACGTGGGCCAGCGCCGGGCGCAGCCCGCCCTCGAGCAGGGCAGCCACCTCCTCGACGGCGATCCCGTCCTCCTCCAGCGTCACCAAGTGCACGTCGGCCCCCCGGTTGCGCAGCCCCAGGAGGGTGCGGTCGTAGGTCGGGCGCTCGGTGATGACGGCGGCACCGGGGGTCGCCAGCTCGTCGAACAGGAAGGCGTCGGCCTGCATCGAGCCGTTGGTGACCAGGACGTGCTCGACGGGGACGCCGTGCTTCTCGGCGATCCACCTCCGCAGCGGCACGTAGCCGACCGCCGTCCCGTAACCGGTCATCCCCGCCGGGTCGCTGTCGAACGCCGCGACGGCGGCCTGCTTGAGGCCCTCGACGTCGACGATGTCGGTCGACGGGGCGCCGCGCGCGAAGGAGATCATCGTGGTGGCCGGTGAGGTCTGTACCGGGGTGCTGCTCACACCGCCGAGTCTGCCGTACCGCGGCCCGGACGGCCCGGCCCAGGGCCGAGTGCCTCGAGCGGGGGCAGCGCCCTCACCCCTCCGCGGCCGCGGCGGCGGCGCGGACGGCGGCCAACAGCTGCTCCCGGTCGTGCAGGGTCGTCCGGGCGCGACCGTGCACGGCGCCGAGGGCGATCTCGGCGGCGTCGATGGCCCGCCAGTCGGCGAGCAGCACCGGCCGCCCGCCCCGGGCCAGCAGGGTGTCGACCCAGTCGTCGTCGCCACGGGGCACGAGGACGCGCGACGCGGCGTCGTCCAGCAGCGAGGCGACGGTCTCCCGGGCGTCGTGCTTGTTGGTGCCCACGACGCCGGTCGGTCCGCGCTTGATCCAGCCGGCCACGTACTCCCCGGGGCTGGGCACGCCGTCGCGCAGCACCCGGCCGGCCCGGTGCGGCACCGTGCCCCCGTCCAGCGGCAGCCCGGGAAGCGGGTGCCCGCGGTAGCCGACCGAGCGCACCACCAGGTCGGCGGGGATCGTGGTCGTCTCCCCGGTGCCGACCGCGCGGCCGTCCTCGTCCACCGTCGTCCGCTCCACCTCCACCCCGGTGACCCGGTCGGTGCCCAGCAGCCGGACCGGCCGGGCGTGGAACTGCAGCCGCACGGTCGTCCACCCGACCACCGGCCGGTTCTCGGTGAAGCCCTGCAGTGCGGCCAGGTTGCGGGCCACGTGCCGGTCCGCGGCGGCCAGGGCGTCGTTGCCCGGGTCGGCCAGGTCGCGGGGGTGGACCAGCACCGTCGCCCGCGCCAGGTGCCCCAGCTCGCGCAGCTCCTGGGTGGTGAAGGTGGCCTGCGCCGGTCCGCGCCGGCCGAGCACCGTCACCCGTTCCACCGGAGCGGCCGCCAGCGTGTCCAGCACGTGCTGCGGCATCTCGGTGGGGTCCAGCTCGGCGGGGGAGCGGGCCAGCACCCGGGCGACGTCGAGCGCCACGTTCCCGACCCCGACGACGACGACGTCGCGGGCCCGCGCCACGGCCTCCTCCACCCGCGCCCGGTCGGCATCGGGGTGCCCGCAGTACCAGGCGACGACGTCGGTGGCGGCCAGGCTGCCGGGCAGCTCCTCACCGGGGACGCCCAACCGCCGGTCACCGGCCGCGCCGTAGGTGTAGACGACCGCGTCGACGTGCCGGCGCAGCTCGTCCAGCGGCAGGTCGGTGCCGATCTCCACGTTGCCGACGAACCGGACCCGGTCGTGGTCCAGCGTGTGGTGCAGCGTCTCGCGCAGCGCCCGCATCTTCACGTGGTCCGGGGCGATCCCGTGCCGGACCAGCCCGAACGGCGTGGGCAGCCGGTCGACGAGGTCCACGGCCACCGGGACGTCGTCCTGGCCGGCGAGGGCCTCGGCGGCGTAGATGCCCGCCGGCCCGGCTCCCACGACGGCCACCCGCAGCGGGCGCCGTCCGGTCCCTGCGGGTTCGGCCACGCCCGCATCGTCGTCCCCAGCGCGGGTAGGCGCCAGGGTGAGCCGTACCTGCCCGGCCGAACCGCTCTGTGAGGAGACCCTGTTGTCCATCCTGATCGTCGCCACCATCTCGCCCAAGCCCGGCCGCGCCGACGCCGTCCGGGAGGCGTTCACCGCCGCCATCCCGAAGGTGCACGAGGAGCCCGGTTGTGAGCTCTACGCCCTGCACGAGGACGGCTACGGCTTCGTGATGATCGAGCGCTGGGCCACCCAGGACGACGTCAAGGCCCACGGCGCGGGCGAGACGTTCAACCAGCTCTCGGAGAGCGTCAAGGAGGACCTCACCGAGCCGATCGGCATCCGGCTGCTCACCGCGGTCCCAGCCGGCGACGAGGCCAAGGGCGCCGTGTGAGTGAGCGGAGTCCCAGCGCATCACCAGCCGAGCGCTGGGACTCCGCTACACCACCTGGCAGGTGGGGCACCAGAACAGGTTGCGGCCGACCATGACCTCGGTGCGCACCTCGGTACCGCAGATCCGGCAGGGCAGCCCGGTGCGCCGGTAGACGTAGTGCGCGTCCTCCCGCAGCGCCGGGCCGCGCCGGCGCTCCCGGTCGGCGCGTTCGGTGGTGACGATCCGGCCCGCCTTGACCCCGGCCCGCATCAGGACCACCAGGTCGGCCCACATCCGCGACCACTCCTCGGCGTCGACCTCCCGGCCGGGGCGGAAGGGGCTCATCCGCTGCCGGAACAGGATCTCGGCGCGGTAGACGTTGCCGACCCCGGCGAGCACGGCCTGGTCCATCAGCAGCGCGCCGATCGCCACCCGGCTGCGGGAGATGCGGGCGAACGCCTTCGCCGGGTCCGACCGGCGGCGCAGCGGGTCCGGGCCCAGCCGGTCGAGGATGAACTGCACCTCGCCGTCGGTGATCAGGTCGCAGGCGGTGGCGCCGCGCAGGTCGGTCCACACCCCCTCACCGTCCTCGCCGGGCCCCTCCCAGCGCATCCGCAGCGCCCCGCGGGGCACCGGCGGCAGCCCGGTGCCGGAGGTGTACGAGCCGTAGAGGCCCAGGTGCACGTGCACGACGTCCGGGCCGAAGGTGGCGAACAGGTGCTTGCCGTAGGAGGTCACGTCGTCGAGCACCCGGCCGTCCAGCAGCTCAGCCTGCGCGGCGAACCGCCCCTGCGGGCTGCTGACGTGCACCTCGCGGCCGGCGAAGGCGAGCTGTTGCTCCCGGGCCAGCCGGAACAGGGTGTGGCCCTCAGGCACGGGCGCCTCGCTGCGTCATGACACCAGCGTGACCTGCGCGGACGCGGTCTGCCACGATGGAGGACGTGATCCTCATCCGTTCGCGCGGACCCGGTTGTACCGGTCCAGGCTCACCTCGCGCTCGTGCGCGTGGTCGACGATGCGCTCCGGGTAACCGGCCGGCAGACCGCCGGGCGCCGTCCACGGCTCGTGCACGTACGCCGGGTCCACGTCGCGCAGCTCGGGCACCCAGCGCTTGACGTACGTGCCGTCGGGGTCGAACTTCTTGCCCTGGGTGATCGGGTTGAACACCCGGTAGTAGGGCGAGGCGTCGGTGCCGGTGCCGGCGACCCACTGCCAGCCGTGCTGGTTGCTGGCCAGGTCGCCGTCGACCAGGTGCTGCATGAAGTACCGGCCGCCCAGGGTCCACTCCTGGTGCAGGTCCTTGACCAGGAACGACGCGACGATCATCCGCACCCGGTTGTGCACATAGGCCTCGCCGAGCATCTGACGCATCCCGGCGTCGACGATCGGGAAGCCGGTGCGGCCGGTCTCCCAGGCGTGCACCAGCTCCTCGGCGTGCGGGCCGGAGTCGTAGCCCATGCCCTGCAGCTCGGGCTTGAGGTACTGCCGGGCCGAGTCGGGCCGGTGCCACAGCACGTCGGCGTAGAAGTCCCGCCAGGCCAGCTCGTCGGTGTAGCGGCGGACCGACGCCTGCCCCTCCTCGGCCGCGAGGTCGGCCAGCAGCGTGCGGGGGTGGATGCAGCCGTACTTCAGGTAGGCCGACAGCCGGCTGGTGCCGTTGGTGCCCGGGAGGTTGCGGCCCTCGTCGTAGCCGAGCAGCCGTTCGTCGCGGAACCGGTGCCAGGCCTCCAGCGCGGCGGACTCGCCGGCCGGGGGCAGCGCGACGCCGCCGAGGTCCGGTGGCTCGGGCGCCGGGTCCGAGCGCACCCCGGTCTGCCACGGGACGCGGTCGGGCCGGGCGGCGGGGGAGTGCCAGCCGTGCTCCCGCCAGGCGCGGGAGAAGGGCGTGAAGACCTGGAACGGGGTGCCGTCGCGCTTGGTGACCCGGCCGGGCGCGACCGCGTAGGGCGAGCCGGTGCGGACGAGGGGGACCTCGCCCAGCGCCCGCTCGACCGCCTCGTCGCGCTCGCGCCCGTAAGGGCCGGCGTCGGCGGTGACGTGCACGCTGACCGCGCCCAGCTCGGCGACCAGCGCCGGGACGACGTCGGCCGGGTTCCCGGTGCGCCGGACGAGAGCGCCACCGGTGTCCGCGTCGAGCTCGGTCAGGCAATTGAGCAGGAAGCGGCGGCGCGGGTCGCCCGAGGGGCCGTAGAGCCGGTCGTCGAACACGAACAGCGGGACGACGGTGCCGTCCGGGCCGGCCGCGTCGACCGCGGCCAGCAGGGCCGGGTGGTCGCTGAGGCGCAGGTCGCGGCGGAACCAGAGCAGCGCAGTGGGCACCGGTAGAGCCTAAGAAGGTCGTGCCCAACCCGCTGGGTGGATCAGCTGTTGGCGGTCGCCAGCCCGAACGTCGGGCGGTCGGCCTCGGCGACGAGGTCGAGCTCCTCCGGGTGGTCGAGGAGGTACTTGCGGATGAAGGAGCAGTAGGGGAGCACGTGCAGGTGGCGCTCGCGGGCCGCGGTCAGCACGCCGCGGACCAGCTCGGTGCCCAAGCCACGGCCGCCCCGCGACGGGTCGACCTCGGTGTGCGGCAGGGTCATCACACCGCCGTCCACGTGGTAGCTGGCCAGTCCGACGCACTGCTCGCCGTCCCGGATCTCGAAGCGACCCCGTTCGGGGACGTCGACCACCGTGATCTCCATCAGATCTCCACCTCCCGCGCCGCCGGCGCCGTTGCCGGGGCTCGTGCTCAGTCAAGGTAACCGTTGCGGCACGACAGCGCCCCTATCTCTTCCGACGAGTTCACCCACGGGGATGTTCCCGCGTCCCCCGGGAGTGGCCAGGAACGTCGAGGGGTCCCCTGCTCCGACGAACGTCAGCAGGACCGGGGTGGCTGCCCAACGCCGACGGGCGCGGCGGGCCTGTCGGCCCGCCGCGCCCGCTGGGGGTGCTGCGTCAGTGCTGGTCGTCCAGTGCCTTCTCCTTACTCGGCGATCGTGCGGGGGTTGCTGGTCACGGCGGTGGTGGCGTAGCCGTGCTTCTTGCCGGTCAGCGTGAAGGTGATCTCCGAGTTCACGTCCTCGTCGACCAGCTGGTAGCTGAGACCGGTGGCACCGGTGATGGCGACGCCGTCACGCTCCCACTGGTAGCCGAACGTCGCGCCCTTCGGGCTCCACGAGTACACCTTCGCGGTCAGCGTGCTACCGACCGTGGTGGTGCCGTAAATCTTCGCCGCCTTGGCCGAGCTGAAGGCCGTGGCCACCGCCGCGGTCTTGGCGCTGCCGACGGTCTTGGTGACGTAGCCGGTGGCCGAGTGGGTGACCCGGACCGACAGCTGCTGGCCCATGTCGGCCTTGGCCACCTTGTAGTACGACTTCGTGGCCTTGTCGATCGCCTTGGTACCGCGGTACCACTGGTAGCTGAGCTTCTCACCGTACGAGTCGCCGGCGTCCGCCCGCAGGGTGTTCCCGACGCCCGCCGCGCCGCTGATGGTCGGCGTGTCCAGGTTGGTGAAGGAAGCGAAAGCGACCGTCTTCTCGAGGACGACCTTGCCGGCGTAGCCCGCAGCGTTGGTGCCAGTCACGGTGACGCTGAGCTTCTTGCCCGCGTCCGAGGGCTTGAGCGCCGAGTAGGAAGCGGAACCGTCTGTCCACGAGTACGAAGGACCGGTCTGCCCCTGGACGGTGACGCCATTGAGAGCCCATGCGTAGGTGAACGTGGTGCCCGAGTCCCACTCCTTCGTGGCCGTGGACGGGTCCGGGTTCACGGCAGGAGCCGCGCCGTTCACCTTCGGGGATGTTGCCCACGCCGGCGCACCGATCTTGTCGGCGGCCAGGTCACCCGCGAGCACCACGGCGGTCTTCTTGCTGGTCTGGGTGTCGTCGTTGTAGCCCGCCTTGATCGCGGTGACGGTCACAGCGACGCTCTTGCCGACCTCGAGAGCGGTGAGCTTGAAGGTGCTCTCGTTGGCGTCGTGGGCAATCGGGACGAGGGTCTTGCCATCAGTGGACACCGTTGACCACTGGTAGGAGGGGATCGTCCCCTCCACGTTGGCCTTGCCGGCGGTCGCCGTCAGGGTTTCGCCGAGCTTGGCAGTGCCGGAGATGGTCGGCACCCCGCTGGTCATGTCGCTCGCGGACACCGGCAGGGTCTCTGCGCTGGGCTGCGTCCGAGAGGCGTAGCCCGTCTTGACGGCGGTCACGTCGACGGTGAGCTTCTTGCCCACCTGGTCGGCGGTCGGGACGAAGGTCGACCCGGTGGCGCCGGTGATGGCGGCGTTGCCGGCGTACCACTGGTAGGTGTAGCTGTCCTGGACCGGGGTGGTCGTGCCAGGGGTGGCGGTCAGCGTCTTGCCGACAACCGCCGTGCCGGTGATCGCCGGCGCAGAGCTGACGAGCGAGCCCTGGGCAACGACGGACGTCGGCGCGACTGCGGTTGCGCTGGCGCTGTTGAAGCCCTTCTTCGAGCCGAAGATGGTGACGGTGATCTTCTTGCCGGCGTCCGCCCCGACCAGCGTGTACTTCGCGCCGTTCGCGCCGCTGATGTTGGTGCTCACGCCGGTGGTCGCATCGACGGTCGCCCACTGGTAGGTGAAGCCGAGGGTGCTCGGGTCCGAAGCATTCGGCGACGCAGTGAGGGTCTGGCCGACGGTGGCGGTGCCGTCGATGAGCGGAGCCCCAACAACGAAGCTGCCGTTGCCGACCTTGGCGACGGTGGCAGTCTGGGACGCGTCGGTGTACCCGGTGGCTGCGGCCGTGGCCGTAACCGTGATCGAGTTGCCGGCGTCGCTGTCCTTGAGGGTGTACGACTTGCTGGGACCGTCCTGCAGGACCGTGCTGCCGGTAGCGAACTTGTAGTTGATCGCGGGCGGGGTGGTCAGCGTGGGCGTCACCACGGCCGTTGCCGTCAAGTTTTCACCAACGTTGGTGTTGGAGAGGGTCAGGCTCGTCCAGGTAAAGGTGCCGTTGGCGACGGTCTTGGTGGCCGCGCTCGGCGAGACATCATTGTTGTAGCCGGGCGCCGTGGTGGTGGCCATGGCGTACACGGTCTTGCCGGCCTCGGCGCCGGTGAGGGTGTAGGTCGACCCGCTGCCGATGCTGACATTCGAAGTCCCGGCGTACCACTCGTAGGTCGGGGCATTGGCAGTGGCTGGCTTGCTCACCGACGAGGCGACCTTCAGGGTGTCGCCGACCTTCGGCGCGGCGCTGGTCGGGTCGGTGACGTTCTTAGCGTCAGTGATGTTTGAGATCGTCGGGGAGCTGGCCGCAATCTTGCCGGCTGCGACGGTCTGCTTAGCGCTCTCCACGGGAACGACGGACGTGTCAGCCTTCTCGGAAACCCGGACGCTCAGCTGGGCATCGTCGAGCCGGAGCTGTGCCGGGATCGTGAAGGTCTTGTCGTCGGTGTCACCGTCGGTGACCACGTTGACGCTCTTGTCGGGGAGCGTCTCGAGCCACTCGTAGTTGGCGTTGGTCCAGCCCGAGGCGATGGCGGTGACGGTGCTGCCGACCTGGACGGTGCCACCGATCTCGGCGGTCTGGGAGGCGGCCATGGCCGGGGCGCCGGCAGCGATGGAGCCGATCAGGATCGCGGCGGCGGTGGTCGAGACGGTGAGGCCACGCCACCGGGAGGGGCGGGCCTGGTCGATCGCGGTGCAAGTCACGGGTGGGGTCCTGTTCGTGAAGTGGAGTCGGAAGGGGTCCGGGGCCCCGTTGCTTCGATCCCGGGGGCGACGCCCAAGTTATCGGCAGTCTTGGGTCAAGAATCAGCTCTAGCTCAAGTCTGCTTGTGCGTTTCTGTCCCACTTGTCACACGCACCCCTCAACTTGCCACCAGACCTGTCCGGAAGCGCCCCAGAAGCTGACAAGGACGGCAGATTCGATTGATTGGGCGATGCCCAGGTCTGCGTCCGACAGGCTTCAGGGACGTCCGTGCTTCTCGTAGGGCTGGTGGCGAGCTGCTGGCCGGTTGCCGCCGCCCGCTGCTGAACGGGGCCGTCTGCATTCCGCCGGAGCCGGTGCAGCGCTCCAAAGGCCTGCGGCGCCGACCAGGCGTCGAACGACGTGCGAACGGCGGTGCGCCGGCGAGCGGGCGTCGGCCGAGCCGGCTGCTTCGGCGGTTGCCCTTTCGTTGATCGCCTTGTCGACTCATCGACCTGGACTAGAAGGTGCGCAGCGGCGGTGACCGACCGATGACGCGTCCCCGTCCGCAGCGAGAGGGGCGATCGGACCTGGGCGGTCGTCGAGCCGGTTCCTCGTGCCAGGATGGGTGCCGCCCAGGCGGCGGTGCGTGGGGGACATCGGCACCGTCAGCCCCCGTAGCTCAGGGGATAGAGCATCGGTTTCCTAAACCGTGTGCCGCAGGTTCGAATCCTGCCGGGGGCACCAGCAAACGGCTGACGGCTCGGTCGAGCCGGCGTGGACCTGCGGTCCCGCCGTGTTGCCTGCCCCGGGCACGAGGCGTCGCACTCGCCGAGCGGCGGCAGGCGGACCGAGTGCCGGTCGATCCACCGACTCGCCGATTCGAATCTCAAGCCAGGGCGGCTCATGGCCGCGCGGGTGTCGCCTGCCCGACGTCGCGGGTGGCGGGCCGCGTCCGCAACCGCAGCGCGGGGACGGTGCGGTGCATGATCGGCCCGATGGTCACGGCGTAGAGCACGGTGCCGACGCCGACCGTGCCCCCGAGCAGCCAGCCGATCCCGAGCACGGCCACCTCGATGGACGTGCGGACCACCCGAAGCGAGTGCCCCCGCGCGGCGATGCCGGTGGTGAGCCCGTCCCGCGGGCCCGCGCCCAGCCCGGCACCGATGTAGGCGCCGGTGGCCACCCCGTTGAGCACGATGCCGGCCAGCAGCAGCGGCACCTGGACGCCGACGGTGCGCACCTCGGGCAGCACGGCCAGCGTGGCGTTGATGGTCAGCCCGACCAGCACGACGTTGCCCAGCGTGCCGAAGCCGGGGCGGCGGCGCAGTGGGATCCACAGCAGCAGGACGACGACCCCCGTGATGATCGACCACGTGCCGACCCCCAGGCCGAAGCTCTCCGACAAGCCCTGGCCCAGCACGCTCCACGGCATCAGCCCGAGCTCGGCCCGCAGCATCAGCCCGACGCTGATCCCGTACGCGACCAGCCCGGCGAGCAGCAGCCCGAACCGGGCGGGACGGCGGTCGGCGGGCACGGGTTCGATCAGGCGCATGCGCCCACGCTGGCAGTGACCGCCGTCCCGGCGACAGGGCCAAGTCCGACGTCTTGGCCCTGTCGCGACCAGGCCAAGTCGCGCAGGATGACCCAGTGCGCACCGACCGTCTCGCCGAGCTGCTGTCGCCCTGGCTGGTCGGAGGCCCGGCATACGCGGGCGTGGCCGCGGGCGTGCGCGGCCTCGCCCTGGACGGCCGGCTGGTGGTCGGCTCCCGCCTCCCGTCCGAACGGCAGCTCGCCGCCGCGCTGGGGCGCAGCCGCACCACGGTCACCGCGGCGTACGACGTGCTCCGCGCCGAGGGGTACCTGCACAGCGCCGCCGGTGCCGGCAGCCGGGTCCTCCTGCCGTCGTCCGCGCCGGTGCGCCCGGACGCCGACCCGGGGGAGCCGGCCGTCGTCGAGGACCTGACCGTCGCCGCGGCGCCCGCGCCGGCCCAGCTGCTGGACGCCGTCGCCGGGGCCACCGCCGACCTGCGCCCGCTGCTGGCCGGGTACGGGCTGCACCCCTTCGGACTGCCCGCGCTGCGCACCGCGGTCGCCGTACACCTGACCCGCCGCGGGCTGGGTACCGCGCCCGAGCAGGTGCTGGTCACCAACGGCGCGCTCGCCGGCTGGGACCTGCTGCTGCGCACCGTCACCCGGCCGGGGCAGCGGGCGCTCGTGGAGCAGCCCACCTACCCGGCGGCGCTGGACGCCGTCGCGGCCAACCACCTGCGGCCGGTGGCGCTGCCGGTGAGCGCCGACGGCTGGGAGCTGCCGGTCGCCGCGGCCGAGATCGCACTGCTCACCCCCGACGGGCAGAACCCCACGGGCCTGCTCGCCGACGACGCCCAGCGCCGCGCGCTGCTGGCCGCGCTCGACGCCCCGGTGGTCGTCGCCGACGAGACCTTCACCGAGCTGGTGCTCGACGGCGGGCCGCGGACCCCGATGGCCGCGCTCGACCGCCGGGTGGTGACCCTGGGCTCGATGAGCAAGGCCTACTGGTCCGGGCTGCGGGTGGGCTGGGTCCGCGCCGACCCCCCGCTGCTGGCCCGGCTCGCGCAGGTGCGCGGCACCATCGACCTCAGCAGCCCGGTGCTCGAGCAGCTGGTGGCGGCCCGGCTGCTGGCGGTCGCCGACGAGGTGCTCGCCGACCGGGTCGCCTGGCTGCGGGCCAGCCGGGACGCGCTGCTGACCGCGTTGGCGGAGCGGCTCCCCGACTGGCGCGTGGTCCGGCCGCAGGCGGGCGCCGTGCTCTGGGCGCGGCTGCCCGGGTACAGCTCCACCCGGCTGGCCGCGCACGCCCTCGACCTGGGCCTGCGGGTGACACCGGGACCCCGGTTCACCGTCGACGGCACCGCCGACCGGAGGTTGCGGCTGCCGCTCTCGGTGCCACCGGACCGGGCCGACGAGGTGGCTCTGCTGCTGGCCGCGGCGCAGGAGCGCACGGTGGCCGGCGCCGACACCCGCCGCATCCCGGCCCGCTGGACGGCCTGAGCCGGCCAGCCCCGGGGGCCCGTCGTCCCCTGCCGGGACGCAGGCGACACTGGTCGCATGACCGCCTCGAACACCCGGCCGCGCGAGGACCCCGCCCCGCTGTCCGCGGACGCGCGGGCGCTGCTGCACGCCCTGCTCGCCCACGACTTCCCCGGCGCGGCCGAGCTGCGGGCCCAGGTCGACCGGGCGACGGCGACCCCGGGCTGCAGCTGCGGGTGCGGCACCCTCGACCTGCAGGTGCCCAGCGACGTGCCGACCACGTCCTCCGGTGGCGCCGCACCGGTCGAGGGGACCGTCGTCGGCCCGGACGGGCGGCCCGTCGGCAACGTGCTGCTCTTCGTCGAGGGCGGCGCGCTGAGCAGGCTGGACGTCACCTCCTCCGGCGACCCGCTGCCGCTGCCCTCGCCGGAGCAGGTGACCTGGGGCCGCACGGCCTGGGCCGGCCAGGACACGGTGCGGCGGCCGGCCCGGTTCCGCCGCGACCAGATGCGCTGACCGAGGTCCCGCCGGCCACGGTGCGTGAGGACGCCGGCCGAGCTCGTCGAGGTTGGACCAGGAAAGTGTTCAAGCAACCCGTTCACCCGGTCGATCTACTGGTTGTCAGTCGATCACCCACTGTGAGCGGAGCAAGCAACGTGTCCACCCCGATGGCCGGCACCACCCGCGGCGTGACCCGCGTCCTCATCCTCGCCGACGCCCCGGTCCTGCGCCGTGGCCTGATCGGCATGGTCAACGAGACCGCCGGTCTGCAGGCGGTGGGCACCCCCGGTGAGCCGCGGCGGGCGCTGACCCTGGCCGAGACCGCCCGCCCCGACGCGGTGATCGTGGAGCTGGGCACCGGCCGGGCGGCGACGCTGAACGCCTGCCGGGACCTGCGCCGCCGCTATCCCCAGATCGCGATCGTGGCGATCGGCACCGCCGAGGACCCGGCCGTGGTCAACGAGGCGCTGGCCGCCGGGGTGCGCGGCTACCTGCTGATGAACACCTCCCCGACGCTGCTGGGCTGGGCGGTGCTGGCCGCCCGGGCCGGGCGGACCGTGGTCGACCCGCAGATCCGCCGCGGTGAGGCCGGGGAGGTGCCGGTGTCCCGCGAGCTGACCCCGGAGGTGCCGCTGACCCGCCGGGAGTCCGACGTGCTCGACGAGCTGCTCCAGGGCCAGTCCAACCGGGCGATCGGCAAGGCGCTGTTCATCTCCGAGGACACCGTGAAGTCCCACGTCAAGGCGATCCTGCGCAAGCTGGGTGCCCGCGACCGCGCCCACGCGGTCTCCCTGGTCCTGTCCGCCCGCAACGGTGGCACCTGCACCTGCGGCGCCCACGCCCTGACCACCGCGACCCCGGTCGTCACCGACGCCCCCGCCGAGGTCTGACCGCTCCTCTGCACGCGACAGGCGCCGCCCCCCGACGAGGGGGACGGCGCCTGTCGCGCGTGCGGGGCCGGTGGATCAGGCCTCACCCATCACCAGACCCTCGATGTTGTGCTTCTGGGTGATCGGGGTGAGCTCGTCGACCACCGGGCACTTCAGGTGGGCGCGCACCGACTCGGGCAGCGTCTCCCAGAACGCCTTGGTCACGGCCATGTCGTGCTTGTCGCCGTTGCCGGCGCCGGGGGCGTCGACACCGAGCACCAGCACCGGGCGGGCCTTGTCCGACTCGCTCTTCGTGCCGCGGTGGATGGTCAGCGCCGAACGGATCGAGATGTCGCCACGCTTCGGGAACTTGCGCACCGAGCGCTCCTCGAACCGGGGGTACCAGTCCTTCTCCGGGAACATGCCGTGCTTGAACGACGGGTCGTCGTCGAACTGCGTGCCGGGGGCGATCTCGAAGGGGCCCATGTCCGGCTCGGTGTCGACCGCGGTGGCGTTGATGGCCAGCGAGTTGATGACCTTCTGCTCGCGGGTGATCTCCGGGGACGGGAAGTCGCGGTGCCAGGGCTGGTTCATCGCGCCGGGGAAGGGGATGTCGAAGCCGATCTCGACGATCTCGTAGTCCGGGCCGAGGACGGCCGCGCAGACGCCGGTGACGGTCGGGTGGGTGACCAGCTCCAAGAAGCCGCGGATCTGCTCGGGGTGCACCTCGACGTACCAGCGGTTGGGGCCACGGCCGACGGCGCCGCCCTCACGGGAGCGCGCCTCGGCGAAGGCGACCTCGATGTCCTCGCGCAGCCGGTCGGCCCACTCGGTCGGGAAGGCGCCGGGGACGCCGACGATGCCGTCGGTGTAGATCGTGTCGCGCTTGGCCTGGACGTCGGTGTCCGTGGCGGCCGGGGACGTGGTCGTCATCGTGTTCTCCCTCTCAGTGGCTACCGTCATCTTGCAACGTGGCATGCCACGTTGCAAGAGATACCCTGAGGTGAGTTCGGAACCCAGGGGAGGAGCCCCGGCATGGTGCGTCTGCGCGACGTCGCCGCCCACGCGGGCGTCTCGGTCCGGACCGTCTCCAACGTGGTGAACGACTTCCGCTACGTGGCTCCCGACACCCGGGCCCGCGTGCAGGCGAGCATCGCCGCGCTGGGCTACCGGCCCAACGTGGCCGCCCGCACCCTGCGCAGCGGCCGGACCGGGCTGCTGTCGCTGGTCGTGCCGGAGATCGACTCGCCCTACTTCTCCGAGCTGGCCGCGCGCACCGTCCGGATCGCCGAGGCCGACGGCTGGACCGTGCTGATCGACCAGACCGACGGCGACGGCGAGCGGGAGCGCCGGTTGCTGCGCGGCGAGCGCAGCCAGCTGGTCGACGGGGTCATCTTCAGCCCCTGGTCGGTGACCGCCGAGGAGCTCGCCGAGCGCCCCGACGCCACCCCGATCGTGCTGCTCGGGGAGCACGCCGGGACGCCGCCGGTGGACCACGTCGTCATCGACAACGTCGCCGCGGCCGCCGCGGCCGTCACCCACCTGGTGCAGCGCGGCCGGCGCCGGATCGCCGCGGTCGGGGCGTCGTCCGCGCCGGCCAGCGAGACGGCCCGCCAGCGGGAGCTCGGCTACCGGCAGGCGATCGCGGCTGCCGGGCTGCCGGGGCTGGAGGCGCCGGTCTCCTCGCTGCACCGGGCCGAGGGCCACCGGGCGATGACCGAGCTGCTGCGCGCCGACCCGGCACCGGACGCGGCGTTCTGCTTCAGCGACGAGCTGGCCCTCGGCGCGCTGCGCGCCGTCGTGGACGCCGGCCTGCGGGTGCCCGAGGACGTCGCCCTGGTCGGCTTCGACGACGTCGAGGACGGCCGGTTCGCCGTCCCGCGGTTGACCACGGTGGCCCCGGACAAGGACGGCATCGCCCGGCTGGCGCTGGGGTCGCTGCGGGACCGGCTGGCCGGCGACGAGAGCCCGGCCCAGGTGATCACCGCTCAGCACCGGCTCGTGGTGCGCGAGAGCAGCTGACCGCTCAGGCCGGGCGGACCCCCCACTCGGCGCCCCACCGCTCGCCCGGCTCCAGGACGAGCAGGTCCTGGCCGGTGTTGAAGGCGTCGGGCCCGCAGGTCATCGCCTCCACGGCCAGCCCGCGGCGGTGCCGCGGGGAGTCGGCCGGGAAGTAGTCCGAGGTGTAGACCTGCCACCAGCCGAAGGCCTCGTCCGCCCAGACCTCCAGCGCGCGCCCACCGCCGGCGACCTGCACCGAGGTGCCCGAGACGTCGGTGAACGCGGTGTCCAGCCGGCGCCCGCGCAGGGGTGCGCCGTTCCGGAGGTCGTGCCCGCCCTCGGTCACCGGCCGCAGGGCGACCGGCCGCAACCGCTCGTCGGTCTCCAGCCAGGAGGCCGCGGGCAGGGTCAGGTCCAGGTCGTCGACGGTGCAGCCGGGCAGGACGACGTAGGGGTGCACGGCCACCCCGAACGGTGCCGCCGTCCAGCCGGTGTTCTCGACGCCGATCCGGCAGTGCAGCCCGTCGGCGGCCACCGACCAGCGGACGGTCAGGTCGAGGGCGAAGGGGTAGCCGGGCTGGGGCTCGACCGTGACCCCCAGCTCGACGGCGTCCTCGGTGACGCTGCGCGGGCTCCACGCCGTCCAGGCCACCAGGCCGTGCAGCGCGCAGCCGGTGGGGACCTCGTTGACCGGCAGCTGCAGCTCCTGGCCCGCCCATCTCCAGCGCCCGTCGGGCACGCGGTTGGGCCAGGGCGCGAGCACCAGCCCCTGGTAGGCCTCCGGCACCTCCTGCTCACCGAGCGGGTCGGCGACGTCCACACCGTCGACGGTGTAGGCGCACAGGCCGGCGCCCCGGCGGCCGATCACGGCCTCGTGGCCGCCCGAGCGGATGGTCCAGCGGGTCGAGCTGTCCGCCGTCACCGTCTGGCCCGGCCGGCCAGGTACCGCTGCAGGACGACGACGGCGAGCAGGATCGCGCCGCTGACCAGGTCCTGCCAGTTGGAGTTCAGCGACCCCACCTGGTTGATCACGTTGGCGATGACCTGCAGCAGCAGGACCCCGATCAGGGTGCCCAGCACGGTGCCGGCGCCACCGGCGAGCAGGGTGCCGCCCAGCACGACTGCGGAGATCGCCTGCAGCTCGGTGCCCACGCCGATGATCGGCACCCCGGAGGAGGTGTAGGAGGCGATGAGCACGCCGGCGAACCCGGCCAGCAGCCCGCTCGCGGTGTAGGTGATCACCTTGGTACGGGCCACCGGCAGGCCCATCAGCTCGGCGGCGTCCTCCTGGCCACCGATGGCCAGCACCGTGGGCCCGTAGGACGTGCGGTGCAGGATCAGGGCGCCCAGCGCGTAGAAGACCACCACGAGCCAGATCGGGAACCCGATGCCCAGGAAGCTGCCCTGGGCGAACTCGCGGAAGCCGCTGTCCGCCGGGACCTTGTAGACCGTCGCGCCCTCGTCGCTGATGAACAGCAGCAGCCCGCGGGCGAAGAGCAGGCCGGCCAGCGTCACGATGAACGGCGCCAGCTTGGCGTGCGCGATGATCAGACCCTGGACCAGGCCGATCGCCCCGCAGACGGCCAGCGGCACCAGCAGCGCGGGGAGCGTGCCGTACTGCGAGGCCCACGCCGCCAGCACCCCGCCGAGGGCGAACACCGACCCGACCGACAGGTCGATGCCCCCGGTGAAGATGACGAAGGTCATCCCCAGTGCGATGACCGCCAGGAACGAGGCCTGCAGCGCGATCGACCGGATGTTCGGCCCGGTGGCGAAGGAGTCGAACTGGACGCTGGCGATGACGCTCAGCAGCACCAGGACCACCAGCGCGCCCTGCTGCTGGATGCGCTGCACGACCTGCAGCCGGCGGGTGGCGGCCGACGTCCCGACGGCCTGGGGCGTCGTCTCGACGGTGCTCATGCGCGCGACCTCCGCCGCATCCGGGTGCCGACGGTGGCGTAGACGGCCAGGACGACGATGACCGCCTGGACCATCTGGGCCACGGAGTCGGTGATGTTGTGGGCGACCAGGGTGAAGGTGATCAGCTGCATCAGCAGGGCGCCGGCGACCGTGCCGAACACGCGCACCTGGCCGCCGGTCAGCGGGGTGCCGCCGACGACGACCGCGGTGATCGCGGTGAGCTCGACCAGCTGGCCCAGCCGCGTCGGGTCGCTGGCCTGGTTGCGGGCCACCAGCAGCACGCCGGCGAGGGCGGCCAGCAGCGCGGAGACCACGTAGACGGTGGTGAGCACCCGCTTGACCGGGAGACCGGCCAGCGCCGCGGCGCGTGCGTTGCCGCCGATCGCGACCAGCTGGCGGCCGTACGTGGTGCGGGTCATCAGCAGCGCCACCGCGACGATGACGACGATCGCTATCAGGACGACCCAGGGGATGCCGAGCAGCTTGCCGCTGCCCAGCTCGCGGAACCCGGGGTCGCGGATGCTCTTGATCTGGCCGCCCATGATGTTGGCCAGGCCGCGGCCGCCGACCATGACCGCCAGCGTGGCGATGATCGGCTGGACGCCCACCCGGGCGATCACCGAGCCGGACAGCGCGCCGGCGAGCACGCCGGCGAGCAGGCCGGCCCCGATGGCGCCCAGGGTGCCGTAGCCGATGTAGAGCGGGATGACCGCGGCGGTCAGCGCCATCACGGCGCCGACCGAGAGGTCGATGCCGCCGGTGCCGATGACCATCGCCATGCCCAGGCTCACCACGATGATCGGGGCGACCTGCACCAGCTGCAGCCGCAGCGACCCGGTGCTGGCGAAGTGCGGGGTGATGACCAGGTTGACCAGGACCAGCACGACCAGGCCCACGTAGACGCCGTTGCGCCGGAACCACGCGCCGTCCGGACCGCGCCTGCGGTCCGGGGTCTCCTCCGCCGGCGGCGGGGCCGCCGACTCGATCGCGGTCGCCGTGTGCTCAGCCACGGTCGCTCCTTCCTGCGCCGGCGGCGGTGCCGGTGTCCGAGGTGCTGGGGTGCGAGGTGCTGGTGTCCGAGGGGGTGCCCCCGGCGAGGGCGGTGAGCAGGTGCGCGGAGGTCAGCTGGTCGCCGGTCAGCTCCCCGGAGACCTCGCCGTCGTGCAGGACGACGATCCGGTCGCTCCCCTCGACCAGCTCGTCCATCTCGCTGGACACCAGCACGACGGCCAGCCCCTGCTCGGCGAGCTCGTCGATGAGGCCCTGCACCTCGCGCTTGGCACCCACGTCGATGCCGCGGGTGGGCTCGTCGAGGAGGAAGACCTTGGGCTCGGTGGCCAGCCAGCGGGCGATGAGCACCTTCTGCTGGTTGCCGCCGGACAGCTCGCGGACCTTCTGCCGGGGGCTGGAGGCCTTGATCTGCAGGCGTCGCATGAACACCTCGACCAGGGCGTCGACCTTCGAGTCGGAGATGATCCCGAGCCGGGACAGCCGGGGCATGACCGCGAGCGCGATGTTGTCCCGCACCGACAGGTCCGGGATGATCCCCTCTGCCTTGCGGTCCTCCGAGAGCAGCGCGATGCCGGCCTCCAGCGAGCGGCTGACCGACCCCGTCCTCACCCGCCGGCCGTCGATCTCGACGTCGGCCGCGGTGGTGTGCAGGTCGCCGTAGATCGCCTTCAGCGTCTCGCTGCGCCCGGAGCCCAGCAGGCCGCCGAGGCCGACCACCTCACCCGGCCGGGCGGTCAGGGCGACGCCGCGCAGCCGGTTGGGCACCTGGACCCCCGAGACGGAGAGGAGCGGGGCGGTGCCGTGCGCGTGCGAGTCGCCGAAGTCGGTGGTGCCACCGGCGCGGACGTCGCTGGCCTCCCGGCCGAGCATCAGCGAGACCAGGCCAACCCGGTCCAGCGCCGCCATCGGGCCGGTGTGCACGACGCGGCCGTCACGCAGGACGGTGACCGTGTCGCAGAGCGTCCAGAGCTCTTCCATGCGGTGCGAGACGAAGAGCAGGCCGACACCGGAGGCGGCCAGCGTGCGGGCGACGCCGAACAGCGTCTCGACCTCGCGGACCTCCAGCGAGGACGTCGGCTCGTCCATGATCACCACGCGCGCGTCGATCGAGACGGCGCGGGCCAGGGCGACCATCTGCTGGACGCCGAGGCCCAGCGAGCCGAGCTTCGCCCGGACGTCCACCTCGATGCCCAGGCGCTGGACCAGCTCGGCGGCCTGCCTGTTCAGCCCGCGGGTGTCCACCAGGCCGCGCCGACGCGGCTCCCGGCCCAGGTAGATGTTCTGCGCCACGGTCAGCAGTGGGACCAGGTTGATCTCCTGGTAGACCGTGGAGATCCCGGCGTCCTGCGCGTCGGCAGGGCGGGTGAAGGCCACCGGCTGCCCGCGGAAGCGCACCTCGCCGGCGTCGGCGGCGTGCACGCCGGTGAGGACCTTGATCAGGGTCGACTTCCCGGCCCCGTTCTCGCCCACCAGGGCGTGGATCGACCCACGCGCGAGGGTGAGGTCGACCCCACGCAGGGCGTGGACGCCGCTGAAGGACTTCTCCACGCCCCGGACGGTGAGCAGCGGCCCGGCGTCGTCCTCGGTCAGGCCGGGTGCACGGCTGTGGGCAGCGGTCGGCTCGGCCACCACGACTCCTCGTCGAGTTGTGCGGAGGCGCCCCCGGCCCGGGAGGGGCCGGGGGCGCCGGTGGGATGAGCAGTCAGCGACGACTCAGAACGCGTTGGCCAGCTCGGACTCGGCGTTCTCGGGGGTGTACTCGTCGTCGGCGATGATGATGTCCTCGGGGATGGCCTCCCCGTTCATGAAGTCGGTCAGCGTCGAGAAGGCCAGCGGACCGAACCGCGGGTTGGACTCGATGACCGCGTTGTACTGCCCGTCCACGATGGCCTGCACGGCGTTGCGCGTGCCGTCGATCGACACGATCTTGACGTCGGTGCCGGGCTGCTTGCCGGCGCTCAGGACGGCCTGCATGGCGCCGAGCCCCATCTCGTCGTTCTCGGCGTAGATGGCGTCGATCTCGGGGTTGGACTGGAGCAGCTGCTCGGCCACCGACTGGCCCTTGGACCGGTCGAAGTCACCGGTCTGCGAGGCGACGATCTTGATGTCCGGGTACTCCGCCTTCACCTGGTCCTCGAACCCGGAGGTCCGCAGGTCGGTGACGTTGTTGCCGGAGGAGCCCAGCAGCACCGCGACGTTGGCCTTGCCGTCGGTGGCCTCGTTCATGGCGTCGGCAGCGCGCTTGCCCTGGTCCTCGAAGTCCGAGCCGATGAAGGCCAGGTAGTCCGAGCAGGAGGCGTTGGTGACCTTGCGGTCGATGGTCAGCACCGGGACGCCCTTGGCCTTGGCCGCGGCCAGGGCCGGGTCGAGCCCGTCGGAGTTGACCGGCGCGACGATGAGCACCTGAGCACCCTGGTTGAGCATGTCCTGGATGTCGGAGATCTGCTTGGTCAGCTGGGCGTTGGCGTTGGTGACCAGCAGCTGCTTGACGCCCACCTTCGCCGCCTCGTCCTTGATCGACTGGGTCTCGGCGGCGCGGAAGGCCGCGGTGTCCGGCTCGGACTGGGAGAACCCGACGATGGCGCCCTTGAGGTCCACCTTCTGCATGCCGTAGCTCTCCAGGGTGCAGCCCTCGCCGGAGGCCGTGGTGTTCTCGACGGTCTGCTGCGCGGCCCCGGAGCCGGTGGACGCCGACCCGGCCGAGCTGTCGTCGCTGTCGCCGCTGTTGGCGCAGCCGCTGAGCACGAGGGCCGCGGTGGCGCCGGCGACGAGGATGCGGGACGGCCGCAGTGCGGTCCGTCGGTGGGCGATCGTGCGTGTCATGTGTGCGCTCCCTGTGAGGCCTCGTTGCCTGGTGCGGGCCGGACCTCCCGCCGGACCAGATCGAACAGGAACGGACACAGTCGCGCAAGCAAGGGTCACATCACGGTCTGGTGACGGTGCCGGGGTCCCCACTCCACACGCCGCCGGTCGTGCTGGTCACCCGGGCGCGCCCGGCACCTCCGCGATCGCCAGCCGGCCCACCCGGGCGGCCAGTTCCCGGCGTGCTGCCTCGGGCAGGCCGGAGTCCATCACCAGCACGTCCACCTCGCTGAGCGTGGCGATGCTGCTCAGCCCGACGATCCGCCACTTGGAGGAGTCGGCGACGACCACCACCTGGCGCGCGGCGGCCACCAGCGCCCGGTCGGTGTCGCTCTCCACGAGGTTGGGGGTGGTCAGGCCGGCGTGCTCGTCGATGCCGTGGACGCCGAGGAAGAGCCAGTCCACGTGCAGGCCGCGCAGGGCGCCGACGGCGACCGGCCCGACGAGGGCGTCCGAGGGCGTCGGCACCCCGCCGGTGAGCACCACGGTGAGGTCGCGGCGGGCGCTCTCGTGCAGCAGCCGTGCCACCGGCAGCGAGTTCGTGACCACGGTCAGGTCGGCCACCCCGAGCAGGGCCTCGGCGACGGCGTAGGTGGTGGTCCCGGCGGAGAGCGCCACCGAGTCGCCGGGTTCGACCAGGCCTGCAGCGACCTGGGCGATGGCCGCCTTCTCGCGCAGCGCCATGGCCGACTTGGCCAGGAAGCCGGGCTCGTCGGCGCTCCGGCCGTCCAGGGCGGTGGCGCCACCGTGCACCCGGGCGACCAGCCCCCGGCCGGCGAGGGTGGCGATGTCCCGCCGCACCGTCATCTCCGAGACGTTGAGCAGGCTCACGAGGTCGGAGACCCGGGCACCGCCGTGCGCCCGGACCGCCTCGAGGATCCGTTCCTGTCGTTGTCGCGCGAGCAACCGGCCGCCTCCGTCGTTGGATGTGGCGTCTCGCCGGAACGTGGTCGGGCACCGCGCTCGCCGCAGGCATCCGGCCTCCTGCCGGCGGCGTCCCGCGGCGACAGTAGTGGCTGACGCCCCCCCGGTGGCGGTGATCACCTGAGCGGGGTGTGCAGCTGCTGGTGAGACGCGCGCGGGGCCGGGCAGGATGACGGGCATGGGCCAGGTCGTCGCCACCGCCGAACGCGTCGTACGAGCACCCGCGGACGTGGTCCGCGCCGCGCTCGCCGACTACGTCACCACCCGCCCCGCCGCGCTGCCCGAGCAGTACAGCGAGTACCGGGTCGACGCCGGCGGGCGGGGCGCCGGCACCCGGGTGCACTGGCGGCTGCAGGCCACCGCCAAGCGGGTCCGCGAGCAGGACGTCGTCGTCACCGCCGGCCCCGACGGTGCGCTGGTGGAGAGCGACGCGAACTCCAGCATGGTCACCACCTGGACCGTCTCCCCGGCCGACGCCGGGGTCAGCACGGTGCGGGCGCGAACGACGTGGAACGGGGCCGGGGGCATCGGCGGGTTCTTCGAGCGCACCTTCGCGCCCAAGGGCCTGGCCCGCATCCACGAGGCGTTCCTGGAGCGGCTCGAGCAGGCGGTCACCACCGGCTGAGCCGGGCACGGGCGCATCGGTCGCCGGGCAAGGACGATGGGCCGGTGACCGCAGCACCCGTGGCCCTGGAGGGCGTCCCCGCGCTCGCTGACCTGCTCGCCGACGGCGGTGCACTGGTCCTCTCCGGCGCCGGCCTGTCCACCGACTCCGGCATCCCCGACTACCGGGGCGCGACCGGGTCGCTGCGCCGGCACACCCCGATGACCTGGCAGACCTTCACCCGCGACCCGCGCGGCCGGCACCGGTACTGGGCGCGCAGCTTCGTCGGCTGGCGGCAGATCGGCGACGCCCGCCCGAACGCCGGCCACCGGGCGGTCGCGGCGCTGCAGGCGGCCGGGGCGGTGGGCGAGGTGATCACCCAGAACGTCGACGGGCTGCACCAGGCCGCGGGCGCGCGGGACGTCGTCGAGCTGCACGGCGGGCTGGACCGCACGGTCTGCCTGGGCTGCGGGGACGTCGCCGACCGGGCCGCGCTCGACGTCCGGCTGCGGGCGGCGAACCCGGGGTTCCGGCCGGAGGTCACCGAGGAGGTGAACCCGGACGGGGACGTGGAACTGCCGGAGGAGGCCCTCGACGGGTTCGTGATGGTCGACTGCCTGGCCTGCGGCGGCGGGCCGCTCAAGCCCGACGTCGTCTTCTTCGGCGAGACCGTCCCGCGGGACCGCGTCGACCACTGCTTCGGGCTGGTCGACTCCGCCCGGTCGCTGCTGGTGCTGGGCTCGTCGTTGACCGTGATGAGCGGCTACCGGTTCGTCATCCACGCCGCCAAGCGCGGCATCCCGGTGGCCATCGTCAACTCCGGCCCCACCCGCGGTGACGCCAAGGCCGACCTCAAGGTGGACGCACCGCTGGGCGCGGTGCTCCCGGAGCTGGCCCGCCGGGTCGCCTGACCGTGGCCCGCGAGGTCGAGCACACCGACGACGGCCGCTGGATCGTCGTCGACGGACGGCGCTGGCGGACGGCGGACCCTGCCCTGCCCGCGGACGTCCGCAGCCGGCTGCTGCACCACCTCGGGGTGGCCCGCTCCGCGGTGCGGACCTCCCGCGGGGACGACGACGCGGTGGCCGCCGCCCGGGCGCGGGTGCAGCTGGCCAAGACCGGCCTCGGCGAGCGCGGCCCGGCCTGGTGGGACCAGGACGACGACGAGCGGCGGACCCAGTGGGAGGCGGCACTGCGCGAGCTGGACCAGTGGTGAAGGACCTCCCTGCCCCCCACCCCTCGCAAGCTCGTGGTGGGCCCCTGCAGGAAGGCCGCTGATCGGGCGACTTCGTCGACGTTCGACCAAGATGGACCGCGATGCAGACGTTCCTCCCGGTCGCCGACTTCACCGAGTCCGCCCGGCTCCTGGACAACCCCCGGCTCGGCAAGCAGCGCGTGGAGTGCCTGCAGGTGCTGCGCGCGCTCGAGCTGCCCGACTACGGCTGGGCCAACCACCCCGTGGTGACGATGTGGCGCGGGCACACCGCGGGCCTCGTCGTCTACTCGCTGGCGATGGTGCGGGTCTGGCGGGAGCGCGGCTTCGCCGACAGCACCGAGACGCTCATCGCCGAGTTCGCGCCGGATGCGGCGACGATGACCCAGGCCGAGGCGGCGGCCGCCGGCCTGCTGCCGAGCTGGGTCGGGGACGAGGAGCTGCACCTCTCGCACCGCTCCAACCTGCTGGCCAAGGACCCGGACGCCTACCGGTCGCACTTCCCCGGCGACCCCGACGACCTGCCCTACAAGTGGCCGGGCGCCGACGACGTCCCGCCGGCCTCCCTGCCCTCCGGCGTGCCGGTGTGGGTGGTGCGCCCCCGGGCGCACACCGAGCTGGGCGCCGCCCTGGCCACCGGCATCGTCGGGCTGGGCACCCAGGCCGGCATCGACGTCGACGCCACCGGGTTGTCACCGGCGCAGCTGCGGGCGCTGGCCAAGGAGCTCGCCGACAAACGTCCCAGCAAGGACCTGCGGCAGCTGTCGGCCTTCCTGGACGAGATGGCGCCCGGTGACCTGGTCGGACTGCCGGTCGAGCGCGGCGCCGGCCTGCTGCTCGGCGAGGTGGTGGGGGACTACTCCTTCGCCGGCCGGGAGCTGCTGCCGCACCGTCGACCGGCCCGGTTCAGCCACGTGGTGCCCCGGTCGGCGGCCCGGCCACCGGCGACGCTGCAGGACCCCCGCGCGCTGTTCCGGGTCGTCCTCGACCCGGCGGCGGTGCCCGCAGCCCTGCGCTGACCTCCTCGACCGCCGTCCTCAGCTGGTCCCGGGCGGCAGCGAGGTCGGCCGGCACCCGGACGGCGTGCACGTGCCACCAGGCCGCGGCGTGCAGCGCGCGGAGCCAGCCGAACGGCGCGAGGTCGGCATCGGTCGGTGCGCCCGGCAGCGCGTCGAGGGCGGCCCGCCCGTCCAGCCTGCTGGTCCGGCGCAGGCAGGCCAGGTCCCAGCCCAGCGGACCCCGGCTGGTGTCCTCCAGGTCGGCCCACACCCAGCCCGCCGGCGTGCGGAGCAGGTTCCCCGGGTGGGTGTCGCCGTGCAGCGTCGTCTCCGGCCCGGTCAGCAGCGGCCGCAGCCGGGCGACCAGCTCGGCCGTCCGGTCGACCAGTGCCGGGTCCGCGCCGAGCTCGCGACCCTGCACGGCGAACTCCGCCAGGTCCTCCAGCGGGGTGTCCAGCGGTGAGCCCGTCCACAGCGGTGGCAGGTCGGCCAGCGCGGCGTGCAGCTCCCCGAACGCCGCACCAGCCTGCGCCGGGGTCGGTCGCTCGGGCAGCACCTCGAGGTGGCGCCAGAACGAGAGGGTCAGCCCGTCCTGCTCGTGCGGGCCGGGCGGCAGCAGGTCCGAGGGTGGGACGACGGCGGCGCCGACCCCGGTGAGCGCCGTCGCCAGCGCCACCTCCCGCCCGAACGGTCCGCCGATCGCCGGCCGCAGCAGCGGGGTCAGCGTCGCGACCCGGGCCACGACCGGGGCCGGGCGCAGGTGCACCACCACGTTGACCCCGTCGTGCAGCACGACCGGGTCCGGACGGGGGAGCCCCTGGGCCCGGGCGACCGCCGCTGCGGCGGCGACGGCCCGCGCGACGCGGTCGGTCACGCGCCGGGCAGCGGCACGTTCTGCAGCCGGACCTGCCCCCGGGCGACCAGCTTGCCGTCCTCGCGGGTGAGCGTGACCAGCCACAGCTGCAGCGTCTTCCCCTGCTGGACCGGCTCGGCGACCACGTCGAGCCGGCCGGCGGTCATCGGCCGGAGGAAGTCCGTCTGGTTGGACACCCCGACCGAGAACTGGCCGCGCTCGGCCACCGCGGTGCTGGCACCGATGCTGGCCGCGGACTCCACGACGGTGCAGTAGACGCCGCCGTGCACCACGCCCCACGGGGTGTGGTGGGTCGGCCCGAGGTCGATGGACCCGGCCACCCGGGTGCCGGTGACCTCGGTCAGCTCGAGGCCGGTCGCCGCGACGAACGCGCTGGCGGTCGTCAGGTCCGGGGTCACACTGCGTCCCAGACGAGGCAGAACGGGTGCCCGACCGGGTCGGCGTAGACCCGGAAGTCGCCGCCGCCCCCGGGCAGCCGGCGGGCGCCCAGCTCGAGCACCTGCGGCTCGGCGACGTCGACGTCGGCGACCCGGATGTCGAGGTGGAACTGCTGCGGGCGGTCGGGGTCCGGCCAGTCCGGGGGCTGCAGGTCCGGGGCCTGCTGGAAGGCGATCCGGTAGCCGGCGCCGGTGGCCACGACCCAGTCGTCGCCGGGCTCGCCCGCGACGTCCATGCCGAGCAGCTCGGCGTAGAAGGTCGCCAGGGCGTGCGGGTCGGGGGTGTCGATGACCACGGAGTGCAGCTGACCGATCATGGCCGCCATCCTCTCCCGGCCAGGAGGCCCCCGACCAGCGAGAACCCGGCCGCCGGGGCGCGGGAGTCCGGCCGGCCCGGCCGAGCGGACCGGCTGCCCGGTGCCGCAGGATCAGCCCATGACCGCTGTACAGCTCGGCTCGCTGACCTGGCTGCCCGCCACCGACCACCCGGACCTCCTCGGCGCGCCGGTCGCTGCCGCGCTGCCCGGGCTGTCCGGCCCGGCCTGGGTCGCCGCGATCGACGAGGAGTCGGCCGACACCGCGGCGTTCACCGACTCCTACGGCGTGCCGGCGACCGCCTCGGCCAACTGCGTCGTGGTCGCCGCCCGCCGGGCGGGGGAGACCACCCTCGCCGCCTGCCTGGTGCTGGCCACCACCCGCGCGGACGTCAACGGGCTGGTGCGCCGGCACCTGGGCGCGCGCAAGGCGTCCTTCGCGCCCCAGGACGTCGCGGTCGCCGAGACCGGGATGGCCTACGGCGGGATCACCCCGATCGGGCTGCCGGCCTCGTGGCCGGTGCTCGTCGACCCGGCGGTCGCGGCCGCCGACCTCCTGGTGGTCGGCTCGGGCACCCGTGGCAGCAAGCTCGCGGTGTCCGGGGCGGTGCTCGCGGCCCTGCCGGGTGCCGAGGTCCTCGAGGGGCTGGGTCAGCCGGTCGACTGAGGGAGCGGCACCTACGCTCGGTCGCGTGTCCGGTCCCGAGCAGCCCGCGTCCCCAGGGTCGGCGGACGAGGCCCGCC
>NZ_SJEW01000003.1 GCF_005930475.1 Modestobacter altitudinis | reverse complement strand
GTGATCGGGCGGGCTGGGCGGCCGTACCAACTGCCCCAGCGGGGATGCCCAGCAGCTGCCGGGCCTGGGGCGGGGTGAGCGGCGGACGCTGGGCGATCCGGGCGAGCCCGGCCGCCCGGGCCACCAACTGGGCGTTGTCGCGCACCGGCTCGTCGGGCGCGTACGTGAGCGTGTCCTCCATGCCGACCCGCAGGTGCCCGCCGGCCGACAGCGCGGCGAGCATCACGGGCAGGGACGTCCGGCCGACACCGGTCGCGGCGAAGGTGGCGCCCGGGGGCAGTGCGGGCAGGCAGGCGGCCAGCGCGGCCGTCGAGCCGGGCATGCCGCCGGGGACGCCCATCACCAGGTCGACGTGCACGTGCCCGCCGTGCGGCAGGCCGTGCCGGTCGAGCAGGCGGGTGAGCGTGGCGAGCTGGCCGAGGTCGAAGACCTCGTACTCCGGGACGATCCCCCGCTGCTGCATCCGGGTGTGCAGCTCGACGATGAGGTCCCACGGGTTGTAGAAGACGTCGCGACCGAAGTTCACCGTGCCCAGCGAGAGCGAGGCCGCGTCCGGCGCGGCGTCCAGCACCGCCAGCCGGGCGTCGGCCGGGTCGGTGACGGCACCACCGGTCGACAGCTGGACGACCAGGTCCGTCGTCTCCCGGACGGCGGTGACCACCTCGCGCACCCGCGGCAGGTCCAGCGTGGGGCGGGTGTCGGTGCCGCGGACGTGCAGGTGCAGCACGGCGGCGCCGAGGGCCTGGCAGTCCCGGGCGGTGGCCACCACCTCCTCGACGGTGACCGGCAGCGCGGGGACGTCCTCCTTCGCCGACTCGGCCCCGGTCGGGGCGAGCGTGACGAGGGTGCCGGAACTCACGCTTGCCCGCCTCGACTCCGCAACCGCTCCGCTCCTCACTCGCTGGCGCTCGCTGCGATGCTCACGAACGCGTCGTCTAGGAACGCATCGTCGCAGACCGGACTGCCTTGACCCGGTCACGGGCGGCCGCCACGGCCGCGTCGGGCTCCGGCGCGGTGTCCTCGGCGTCGATGGCGGCCACCGCCTCACCGACCTTGAGCGGCGTCCCGGCGGCCACCGACTGCTTGACCAGCGCCAGCGCGATCACGCCCAGCTCGTGGTGGCGGACGGCGGTGCCCAGCCGGCCGACCTCCCGCTCACCCGAGGTCACCGGCGTACCGGGCGCGGGCAGCGTCTCGCTCATCCCGTCCAGGTGCAGCAGCACCAGCCGCCGCGGCGGGCGACCGAGGTTGTGCACCCGGGCGACGGTCTCCTGGCCGCGGTAGCAGCCCTTCTCCAGGTGGACGGCGGTGCGCAGCCACTCCAGCTCGTTGGGGATGGTGCGGTGGTCGGAGTCCACCCCGGCCCGCGGGCGGCGGGCCTCGACCCGCAGCGCCTCGTGGGCGTCCAGCCCGGCGAGCACCGCACCGGCGGCAAGCAGGGCGTCGGCGCGGGCGGCCAGCTCGACACGGGGCACGAGCAGGTCGACGACGGACGCCGTCCCGTCGCCGATCGGCGGCATCCGGCGCACCCAGCCGCCGCCGTCCAGGGGGGCGACCGCGTACGGCTCCCGCGGCACCGGCCAGCCGGCGGCGGCGAGGACGGCGTCGCCCTGCGGACCGACCAGCGACAGCAGCGCCCAGGCGTCGGTGACCAGCTCGGGGTCGACCCGCAGCATGAACCGCATCCGCTGCAGGAACTGGACCAGCGCAGCGCCGGTCCCCGGCTCGACGTCACCCCACGTCGTCCCGGCCAGCTCGGTGAGGACGACGTGGTGCTCGACGTGGCCGTGCGGGGAGAGGACGAGCGCCTCGGAGCCGGTGGCGTCGCCGAGCCGCTCGAGGTGCTGGCTGGTGAGCGAGTGCAGCCAGCTCAGCCGGTCCGCGCCGGGGACGACGAGCACGTCGCGATCGCTGCGGTCGACCAGCCCGGCGCCCTCCGCCAGCCGGCGCTGCTCGGGCAGCGGCTCGCCGTAGTGCGCCGCGACGGTGCCGCCGTCGGCCAGGTCGAGAGCGACGGCGCCGGGGCGGTGCAACAGGGGAGAGCTCAGGCCTCGGCTCATGGGTGGTCCTCCTTCTCCGAGCAGGCGCGACAGGTGCCGGACAGCGCCACGTGGCCCACGTCCACGGTGAAACCCAGCTCGGCGGCCAGACGTTCCGCCGCACCGTCGAGCAGGGCCGGGTCGGCCGAGCTGATCTGACCGCAGGACTGGCAGACGACGTGCAGGTGCGGGTGCTGGGCCGCGTGGTAGACCGGCGCCCCCTTGCCCAGGTGGGTGTGCCACACCAGACCGAGCCGCTCCAGCAACTCGAGGGTGCGGTAGACGGTGGAGGTGTCCGGCGCGGCGCCGCCGGGGCCGGCCTCCTCGCGGAGCCGGGCGTGGATCTCCTCCGGCGTGCCGTGCTCGAGGGCAGCGACCGTCGCCAGCACCCGCTGGCGCTGGCTGGTCAGCCGCAACCCACGGGCCCGCAGCTGAGCCGCGAGCGGCGGCGCGCTCTCCGGTCCGGACACGGTGCCGAGCCTAGATCGCCGGTACGGCAGGGTGGTGGCCGTGACGGCTCTGCGGCGGGTGGCCCTCTGGACCGACGGCACGGCCCGGGCGGTCGGTCCCGACGAGCCGGTGGTGACCGCCTTCGACCAGGGCCTGGGCCGCGGCGACGGGGTCTTCGAGTCGGTCCTGGTCACCGGCCGTCGGACCCCGCACCTGGACGCCCACCTCGCCCGGTTGCGCCGCTCGGCGCAGCTGCTCGGGCTGAGCCACCCCGGCGACGACGCGGTACGGGCCCTGGTCGCGGCGACGACCGCGGACTGGCCGGCCGACGTGGACGGCGCCTGCCGGGTCTTCCTGACCCGCGGCCTCGGTGAGGGCGCTCCGCCGACGCTGCTGGCCCTGCTGGCCGCCGTCCCGGCCGAGACGCTGCGCCAGCGCAAGACGGGCATCGCCGTCATGACGCTGTCCCTCGGCATCCCCGCGGACTTCCGGGCGACCGCGCCGTGGCTGCTGGGCGGGGCGAAGACGCTGTCCTACGCGGTGAACATGGCCGCCCAGCGGCACGCCCACGCTCACCGAGCGGACGACGTCGTCTTCACCTCGCTGGAGGGCCGGCTGCTCGAGGGCCCCACCTCGACCGTCGTGTGGGCGGCCGACGGCCGGCTGCACACCCCGCCGGTGGACACCGGGATCCTCGCCGGCACGACCCAGGCCCGGCTGTTCGAGCGCGCCGAGGCCGCCGGCTGGCCGACCGCGGTCACCCCCGGCACGGTCAGCGACCTGCAGGACGCCGACGCCGTCTGGCTGCTCTCCGGCATCCGCGGCGCCGCGCGGGTGACCCGGCTGGACGGCGTGCAGCGCGGGGACGCGGGGCTGTCCGAGCGGGTGCGTGAGCTGCTCGCCCGGTAACGTGGCGACCGGTGCGCCGGGAAGTCTGGTCGGCAACTCCTGACCCGACCCCGCACCCCGGAGCCGCCCCGTGACCTCCTCCCCCGCCCGCCTGTTCAGCCGTGGTTCGTACCCCGAGGCGACACGCATCGCCGAGGTGCTCCGGAGGGAGACGGTCGGCGGGGTCCTGCTCATGGTCGGCGCGCTGGTCGCGCTGGTGTGGGCCAACTCGCCGTGGTCGGCGGCCTACGAGTCGCTGCGCGACCTGGAGGTCGGCCCCCACCTCGACCTCGGGCCGGTCCCGCTGCACCTGGACCTGACGCTGGGCACCTGGGCGGCCGACGGCCTGCTGGCCGTCTTCTTCTTCGTGGTCGGGCTCGAGCTCAAGCGGGAGTTCGTCGCCGGCGACCTGCGCGAGCCACGGCGCGCGGTGCTGCCGGTGGCGGCCGCGGTCGGCGGGATGATCGTTCCCGCGGCGCTGTTCACCCTGGTCAACCTGCGGACGGGCGATGGTGCGCTGTCCGGCTGGGCCATCCCCACCGCGACCGACATCGCCTTCGCCCTCGCCGTCCTCGCGGTGATCAGCACCCACCTGCCGACCGCGCTGCGCACCTTCCTGCTCACCCTCGCCGTCGTCGACGACCTGCTGGCGATCACCGTGATCGCCGTCTTCTACACCTCGTCCCTGGCCGTCACGCCCCTGCTGCTGGCTCTCCTCCCGCTGGCCGCCTTCGGGGTCCTGGTGCAGAAGCGGATCCGCTCCTGGTGGTTGCTCGTCCCGCTCGCGGTGGTCACCTGGGTGCTCATGCACGAATCGGGGGTGCACGCCACCGTCGCCGGCGTGCTGCTGGCCTTCACCGTGCCGGTGGTGCGCAGCCAGGCCGCGGGCGGGCCGGACGCCGGGCCGGGCCTCGCCGAGCACCTCGAGCACCGCCTCCGTCCGCTGTCCGCCGGCTTCGCCGTCCCCGTCTTCGCCTTCTTCGCCGCCGGGGTCACGATCGGCGGGTTCTCCGGTCTCGGCGCGTCGCTGTCGGACCCGGTCGCGATCGGCATCGTCGTCGGCCTGGTGGCCGGCAAGACGATCGGCATCACCGCCGCCACCTGGCTGGTGTCCCGGTTCACCCGCGCCCAGCTCGACGAGTCGCTCGGCTGGCCCGACGTGATCGGGCTCGCGATGCTCGCCGGGATCGGCTTCACCGTCTCGCTGCTGATCGGCGCACTGGCCTACGGCGAGGGCTCGGTACGCGACGAGCACGTCAAGGTCGGCGTCCTGGTGGGCACGCTCACCGCTGCCCTGCTGGCCTCGGTGCTGCTCCGCATCCGCGACCGCCGGTACCGCCTCATCGCCGAGCAGGAGACCCGGGACGCCGACGCCGACGGCGTTCCGGACGTCTACCAGCGGCCGTCCGCTGAGGGCTGAAAAAGCGCGTTGCCGACCTCCCGATCGCGTCGTACCGTCGAGGTACACGAGAGAGGAGGTGGTCCCTGAATTGAGTACTCTCAGGACACGTGAGGTGGCTGTCCGCTAGCCGCCGTCCAGATGGGCCGCCCGTTCAGACGCTGTGGAAGAGCCACCGCAACTGAGCGACGGCATCCCGCCCGTCCGTCGAACGGCGGCGAGCGAGAACCGGACAGTCACCCGACCCCCGGGCTGCCGACATTGTCCAGTCGGCCCGTGTGCAGCTCCCCACTACGGTGGGTACAGCGCCGCGGAGCAGCCCGGGGGTTGTCCGTTGTCTGGGGGTGGTGACGCCGTGCAGTTCGCCGGACGCTCCGTCGCCCTGGACACCTCCGCCGGCATCTGGTTGGCCGAGTCCGCGCAGAGCGCGAAGCCCGACACCGTCGCCGCGCTCGTCCCGGCGTCCTTCGAGGCCGTCGCCCGGGTGTTCCACCCCGCCGTCCGCTACGTCGGGGACGACGACGTCGAGGTCCCCTGGGCCTCCGTCGCCGCGGCCAACGGCACGACCCCGCACCCGCTCATGCAGTGGGGCTCGGTGACCGGGTCGATGGAGTACTTCGAGAACGACGACCAGTCCCCGCTCTGGCACGGTGCCCCGGCGCGCGGCCACCTGCCCGCCCCGGTCGCCGAGCGCCTGGTCCAGGTGCTCACCGGCTGGACGACGACCCCTGACGTCTGCTGGTTCGCCGTGGCCGAGGGGGGCGCGGTGATCACCGACCACCCGACGCTCAGCCTGCCGCGCTGCGAGTACTGGCTGATCAACGGCCCGATCGGGCTCGCCTCGGCGAACATGGCCGCCGAGCCCTTCGAGCAGAGCGCGAACCTGTGGTGGCCGGCCGACCGGGCCTGGTGCGTGGCCACCGACGTCGACCTGGTGAGCAGCTACGTCGCCGGCAGCGCCGCCTGCATCGCCGAGGTGCTCGCCCGCCCGGACCTCGAGGCCTCCCCCGTCGAGTTCACCCAGCGGATCACCTGGGACGCCGACCAGGTCAACCCGCCCCCCGCCGACGCCCCCTGAGGGCAGGGCCATGTTGGCCAACATGGCCCCTCCCGGCCGACGGTCACGTCGGCACGGACGGCCATGTTGGCCAACATGGCCTACAGCTGAGCGAGCTCCGCGGCCAGGTCGTCGAGGCCCAGGCTGCCCTGCGACAGCGCCGCCATGTGCCAGGCCTTGAGGTCGAAGTCCTCGCCCCGCGCCTGCTGCGCCGCCGCCCGGCCCTCCAGCCAGGCCCGCTCCCCCAGCTTGTAGCTGATCGCCTGCCCGGGCATGCCGAGGTAGCGGACCAGCTCGCTGTCGAGGAAGGCGGCGTCCCGGCCGCAGTTCTCGCCGAAGAAGGCCCGGGCCAGCTCCGGCGTCCAGGGCTGCCCGCGGTGCTCGGCGACCGCGCCCTCGGCGTCGTCGGGGATCGGCAGCTCCAGGTGCATCCCGATGTCCACGACCACCCGGACGGCGCGCATCTGCTGGGCGTCCAGGTAGCCCAGCCGCGCGCCGGGGTCGGTCAGGAAGCCCAGCTCGTCCATCAGCCGCTCGGCGTAGAGCGCCCAGCCCTCGACGTTCGCCCCCACCGAGCCGAGCGAGGTCTGGTAGGACGACAGGTCCTGCGAGACGTAGGCCCACTGGGCCAGCTGCAGGTGGTGGCCCGGGACGCCCTCGTGGTACCAGGTCGACACCAGGTCCCACAGCGGGAAGCGGTCCTGGCCGAGCGTCGGCAGCCAGGTGCGGCCCGGGCGGGAGAAGTCCTGCGCCGGGCGGGTGTAGTACGGCGCCGCCGCGCTGCCGGGCGGGGCGATCATCGCCTCGACGGTGCGGACCGGCCCGGCGATGTCGAAGTGCACGCCGTCCAGGGCCTCGATCGCCTCGTCCATCATCGCCTGCAGCCGCACCCGGATCGCCTCGACGCCCTCGACGGCCTCGCCGTGCTCCTTGAGCCAGCGCATCGCCTCCATCGGGGTGGCCCCGGGCAGCACCTTCTCCGCCTCGGTGCGCTGCTCGGCCAGGATCCGCTGGTGCTCGCCCCAGCCCCACGCGTAGGCGTCCTCCAGCCCGGTGCCGGCACCCAGGTCCGAGCCGTTCCAGGACCGGGCGTAGCGGGCGTACCGGTCCCGGCCGACCGCGTCCGGCGTCCCCGCCGTCTGCGGCCCGTAGACGTCGCGCAGGAAGTCGCGGACCTCGGCGACCGCGGCGTCGGCGGCAGCCGCCGCCTCGTCCAACTCGGTCCGCAGCTCGGCCGGGCCGGCGGCGACCACCCCGGCGAAGTACGGCCCGGCCAGCCACTCGTCCAGCTGACCGACGACGGTGTGCACCTGCCGCGGGGCGGCGAGGAGCCCTCGCTCGGCGCCCGCGGTCAGCGTCTCGGTGTAGCCGCGGTAGGCGATCGGCACGCGCGCCAGCCGCCGGCCCAGCACGGCCCAGTCCTCGACCGAGCCGGTGGGCATCATCGAGAACACCTGGCGGATCGAGTGCACCGGGGAGAACAGGTTGGAGACCTGCCGCAGGTCCTCCCCCGCCTCGTGCAGCTCGAGGGCCGCGGTGAGCCGCTCGCGCAGCAGCCGGGCGCAACGCCGCTCGACCGGGTCGTCGTCCAGCGTGGGGTCGGCGGCCAGCACCCGCTCCAGCCCGTCGAGGGTGCGGCGGAGCAGCTCGGCCTCGGCCTCGAGGCCGGCCGGGGTGGTGTCGGGCAGCCGGTCGTCACCGGGGCGGGTGCCCAGCGAGGTGGCGACGATCGGGTCGAGGTCGCAGACGGCCTCGACGTAGGCGTCGGCCACCTGGCGGGGGGTTCGGGGCTGTGCGGGAGCGCTCACGGAGGTCAGCGGATCCTCTCGAGTCGGGCGGACATGGTGGGCTGGAGCGGCTGGTCGCCGGGAGCCCGGTCGATCGCGTAGAGCAACGCCCCCTCGACGATGCCGTAGAGCCGCTTGGCCCGGCTGGTGTCGGGGTGGTCGGGAGTGCGGGCCAGCACGTCGGTGTCGAGCTCCCAGCTCGTCGTCGTCCGGGCCGTGCCGACGTAGATCTCCACCAGCCCGGCCGGGGAGCTGACCAGCAGCTGCACCTCGTCCTCGCCCTGCGGGCGGAGGAACCCGGACTCCCGCTGGTCGGGGCCGAGCACCCGGCCGTCGTCGGAGAGCCGCCAGGTGCGCGACTCGTAGCTCAGGAAGCCCCGGCCGTCATGGGCGAAGCGCACCCACTGGCCGAAGCGGTGGTCACCCTCGGCGCCCGCGGCCTGCCCCTCGCCGTGCCACTCGCCCAGCAGCGGCAGCACCGACAGCAGCTCGTGCGCGACCTCGGGCCCCTCGCGGACGTCGACCGTGTCGACCACCGGCAGATCGGTCGGTCCGGCGACCGGCCCGGTGGGCAGCCCCGGCGGCACCGGCGCCGTCATCGGACCTGCCCCGGACGACCGGGGACGACATCGCGGCGCGCGAGCCGCCACGCCGAGGCGCCGAGCCCCAGCGCGACGACCGTGGTGAGGGTGACGAGCACCCAGGCAGAGACCAGACCCATGCCCTCACGGTATCCGCGCCGTCAGACCGCGGTGGCCGCTGCCCCGACGGTGGCGCGGACGACGTCGTCCCAGGGGGTCGGCTGCAGGCCGAGGACCTCCGTGGTCTCGGTGCCGTCGATGACGAACGGCTGGTCCCACTGGTGCCGGATCGCCACGACCTCACGCATCTGGGGCTGGATCAGCCCGATCGCCCGCAGGACCGGCCAGGGTAGGCCGCTCACCCGGGCCGGCGGCGCACCGGCGGCCGCCGCCAGGTCGGTGAGCGCCTGGCGCTGCGACCGGGGCGGGGTGGTGGGCACGTGCCAGGCCCGCCCCTCGGCGCGCGGGTCGGTGCCCAGCGTGACCAGCGTCGCGGCGACGTCCGGGACGTAGGACCAGCTGTGCGGGGCGCCCGGGTCGCCGACGACCCAGGCGCGCCGGCCACGCCGCAGCGTGGGCAGCTGCCGGATGAGGTGGGACTGCCCTGGCGGCACCGTGGGTCCGACGAAGTCCGACGCCCGGGCCTCGGTCACCCGGACCCTCCCCGCCGCGCGGGCAGCCAGCGCGTCGGTCCACATCCGGGCGCGGAGCCGGCCCTTGACGTCGGTGGCAGCCAACGGGTGGTCGGCGGTCATCGGACCACTGGGCCGGCCGTAGACGTAGAGGTTGCCCATGACCACCAGGAGGGCACCGCTGCGCTCCGCAGCCCCGAGCAGCGCGGCGGCGATCGGCGGCCAGTCCTGGGTCCACCGGTCGTAGGCCGGCGGGTTGACCGCGTTGTAGACGACGTCGGCGCGGCCGATCGCCGCCGCGAGGGCCACGGAGTCCGCCGCGTCGACGGCGGCGTGCCGCACCTGCTCGGTGCTCCGCCCACCGCTGCGGGACAGCACCAGCACCTCGTGCCCGCGCTCGGCCAGCAGCTGCGCCGTCGCCGACCCCACCGGGCCCTTGCCCACCACCACGTGACGCGCCATGTCGCGCTCCTCCAGCTCGGGAGAGCAGTGCTCTCGGATGAGGCCGAGCGCGCTCCCCCGACGATCGACTGTCAAGAGCACTGCTCGCGTTTGCGTGCAGTGCTCTCGCTATGACAGGGTGGCGGGGTGCCACCGACGACCGCACGGGAACGCGCCCGCGCCGAACTGACCGCTGAGATCACCGAGCTGGCCCGGGCCCAGCTGGCCATCGTCGGCGCCGCGGGGCTCTCGCTGCGTGCCGTCGCCCGCGAGCTCGGCATGGCGTCCTCGGCCGTGTACCGCTACTTCCCGAGCCGCGACGAACTGCTGACCCGGCTGATCATCGACGGCTACGACGCGCTGGGCGCCGCCGCCGAGCGGGCCGACGACCCGACGGCCGCCCCGCGCGAGCGCTGGCTGGCCGTCTGCCGCGCCGTCCGAGCGTGGGCCCGAGCCCATCCGCATGAGTACGCGCTGCTCTACGGCTCCCCGGTGCCCGGCTACTCCGCGCCGCGGGACACCGTGCGCGCGGCCACCCGGGTGGCCGCAGTCCTCGGCGGGGTCCTCGGCGACGCGGCCCGGGCGGGCCTGCTGCCCCCCGCCGACGGCACGGCAACGGGCCTGGTCACCGCGGAGGTGGCGCCGGTGCTCGGCGGCGACCACCCGGCCCTCGACGACCGCGTCCGGGCCCGCGGGCTGCTGGCCTGGAGCTCGTTGTTCGGCGCCGTGAGCTTCGAGCTCTTCGGGCACTTCACCGGCGCGGTCGCCGACCCCGACGCCTTCTTCGACGACGCGGTGCGCGACCTGGCCGGCCTGGTCGGCCTGGAGGCCGGGGTCAGGAGGACGTGATCAGGACGCCGTGGCGCGGTCGCCCTTCGCCTCGGCGAGCCGGCTGAGGATGCGCTCGACCCGGACGATGCCGGCGACGGCGCCGACGTGGTCCACGCAGACCACCGGGTCGAAACGGCAGGACTCGGGTCGGGCGACCACCCGGCGGGCGACCTCAGCCACCCCGGCGGAGGCGGGCACCCGCAGGCTGACCGGCGCCACCCGGTGGCCGGGCTGGTCGTCGGCGCGGCGGGCGGGGAGCAGCAGGGCCACCGGGTGCCGGTGCTGGTCGACCCGCACCCCGATCCGGTCGTCGGGCAGCGGGCCCTCGCCCTCCACCACGACCTCCTCCAGCAGGCTGACGACGTTCTCCACCAGGCGGGCCTTCGAGCTCCGCACCCGCAGCCGGTCGGCGACGGCGGGGTCCAGCTTCGACCACGGCGGCGCCGGGCGGCCCAGCAGGTACCCCTGGCCCAGCGGCACCCCCAGCCGCAGGAAGGCGTCCATCTCGGCCCAGGTCTCCACGCCCTCGGCCAGCAACCACGCGTCGATCCGGCCACCGAACTCACCGAGCAGCTCGGCGAGGGCGAGCTTGACCTCGTCGGTGTCGGCGCCGGCCACCAGCGCCCGGTCCAGCTTGATCATCTGCGGGCGGAACTGGGTGAGCTGCTGCAGCCCCGAGTAGCCGGAGCCGGCGTCGTCCAGCGCCACCAGCGCGCCGCGGTCCAGCAGGGCGTCCTTGAGGTCGACGAGCGGACGCAGGTCGGCGACGTCCTGGTGCTCGGTCAGCTCGATGACCAGGGGTGCCAGGTCACCGGCCGCCAGCAGTGGGCCGGACAGGGCCGGGTGGGTGAGCAGGTGCGGGCTGACGTTGACGGTCAGGAAGCAGTTCGGCGGCAGGTCGTGGCGTAGCGCCAGGCACCGCTCGACGACGATGGCCTCGAGCTCGGCCCCGACGCCGTGCCGGTCGGCGGCCGCGAACCACAGGTCAGGGGTGTGCGGGCTCGGCGCGCCGGTCGGGTCGGTGAACCGCGCCAGGCTCTCGTACCCGGCGATCACACCGCGGTGCAGGTCGACGATCGGCTGGAAGACCGTGTGCAGGGCGGTCGGTCGGGCCAGCACCCGGGCCAGCTCGGCCGGCGACACCGCGGCCGGGCCGGCGTCGGTCGCGGACGGACCGGCTGCGAGGTTCTCCACACAGCTCCATCGGCGGCGGGCCGCGGCCCGCACACCTCGGGGCACCCGCTCCTCCCTCGCGCGGGTGGGCACGCAGCAGGGCCCGCCTCCCCGGTGGGGAGGCGGGCCCTCACGTCATGCGATCGCGAGCGTCGTCTCGTTGAGGCCGACGTCCGCGGCCACGCTGCGCTCGGCGCGGCCGATCGGCGAGAGCGACCGCAGCGTCCAGGTCCCCGGCGCGGCGAAGAAGCGGAACTCGCCCTCCGGGCTGGTGACCACCTCGGCGGTGAACTCGTCGGTGGCGTCCAGCAGCCGCACGTAGGCACCGGCCACCGGCGTCCCGTCGTGCCAGACCGAGCCCTGGATCACCGTCTGGGTGGTCAGGTCGATCCCGGCCAGCGTGCCGCCCTGGGCGGGGGCGCCGCACACGTCAGGCGCCCTTCGCGATCGGGACGCCGACCAGGGAGCCGTACTCGGTCCACGAGCCGTCGTAGTTCTTCACGTTCTCGTGCCCGAGCAGCTCGCGGAGCACGAACCAGGTGTGGCTCGAGCGCTCCCCGATGCGGCAGTAGGCGATGGTGTCCTTGCCCTCGTCCAGGCCGGCCTCGGCGTACAGCTTCGCGAGCTCCTCGTCGCTCTTGAAGGTGCCGTCCTCGTTGGCCGCCTTGCTCCACGGCACGTTGACCGCCGAGGGGATGTGGCCGGCGCGCTGGGCGCCCTCCTGCGGCAGGTGCGCCGGGGCGGTGAGCTTGCCGGCGAACTCGTCGGGGCTGCGCACGTCGACCAGGTTCGTGGTGCCGATCGCGGCGACGACCTCGTCGCGGAAGGCACGGATCGAGACGTCGGGCTCGGCGGCGGAGTACTGGGTGGTCGGGCGCTCGACGACGTCGGAGGACAGCGGTCGGCTGTCCAGCTCCCACTTCTTGCGGCCGCCGTCGATCAGCTTGACGTCGCGGTGGCCGTAGACCTTGAAGTACCAGTACGCGTAGGCGGCGAACCAGTTGTTGTTGCCGCCGTAGAGCACGACGGTGTCGTCGTTGCTGATGCCCTTGGCCGACAGCAGCGCGCTGAAGCCCTCGCGGTCGACGAAGTCACGCGCCTCGGGGTCCTGCAGGTCGGTCTTCCAGTCCAGCTTGACCGCGCCCTCGATGTGGCCCTTGTCGTAGGCGCTGGTGTCCTCGTCGACCTCGACGAGGACGATGCCGGGTTGGCCGAGGTGCTCGGTGGCCCAGTCGGCGGTGACGAGCACGTCGTTGCGGCTCATGGGGTGGCTCTCCTTGTGGGGGATGGGGTCGCACGGTGCGGGCGGTCCTCGCCCGCTGAACGATCAGGCGCGGTTAGCGCCGGGGCGGCAGCGCCGGCTGCGGCAGGCCATCAGGCGAGGGGCCTCCGGACGGCGGTCAGGGCGCGTCTGGACGAGCGGGGCTCGTCCTCAGGAGGCGGGACACAGGCAGCTGCCGACGCGGCACAGGTCGACTGTGCGGCGCGAGGTCAGCAGGATGCCCACGGCGCGAGGGTAGCTGATCACGACGACACCCCCGTGTGGGCGTCCACCAGGGCGGCCAGCTCGTCCGGTCGCGGGGCCCCGCTGCTGCGCCCGATCACGGTGCCGCTGCGGTCGAGGTAGAACAGCGTCGGGGTGCTCCGGACGTCCAGCGCCCGCACCGCCTCGAGGTGGCTCTCGGCGTCCACGTGCAGGTGGGCCAGGCCGGGCCGGGTGGTCTGCAGCTGCTGCAGGCGGGCCCGGGTCGCGCGGCACGGCCCGCAGAAGGCGGTGGAGAACTGCACGACGGTGAGGTCGGCGTCCTCGGGCCGCGCACCGAGCGCCTGCAGCACCGCGACCTCGCCGACGAGAGCTCCGGTCGTGTCCACGCCTGCGGCAACCGCGTCGCGGCGGCGGTTGTTCCTCAGCCGGACAGCACGGCGTCCCGGGCCTGCACCCGGACGTCGACGCCACCGGCGGCGGGCTGCACGCTGGTCAGCTGCAGACCGAAGGGCAGCGCGGGCACCCGGTACCGGAAGTCGAGCAGGTCGTCGGCGGCCTCGAGCACGGAGTCCGGCACGTCGACCGCACCGGCCGACGCGTCGTGCACGTCGATGACCACGTCCTGCCCGTCCAGGGTGACCGTGCCCGCCGCCGTCACGGTGAACCCGATGCCGAGCACCTTCACGCTCTTGGTCAACTGGAGGCCGTCCCCGTCCTGGGTGAGCGTCGTGTCGCCGCCGAGCTGCTCGGCCAGCAGCGCGTAGGACAGCGTCGCCGTCCCGTCGACCCGGTCCACCGGGATCTGCTGCACCGAGCCGGACAGCGCGTCGGACAGCGGCACGTGCACGCCCTGCAGCGAGACGTCGGCGCGGGTGCCCGCCGGCTGGCCGAGCTCCTCGGCGGTGAGGTGGATCCGGACGTCGGAGTACCGACCGGAGACCGCCTGGGTGAGGAAGGGGAACCCGGCGATGTCGACCTCGGGCGTGCCGGCCAGCTGCCCGCGGTCGGCCAGCTGCTCGGCGACCCGGTCCTCGGCGATGCCCACCCCGACCCGGTCGACGACGACCAGGACCCCGAGCACCACCCCGAGGAGCACCAGCACCGCGGCCAGGCACCCGATCCGGCGGCTCATCGGGTGCCGTACAGGGTCAGCGCGTAGGCGAGGGGTGCTGCCGCGGCGAGCGGCAGCACCGCCTGCACGACGGGCAGGGCCCAGCCCCCGCGCGCCCGCTCGGCCACGACGTAGGAGGCGCCCAGCCCCGTCAGCGCGGCGACGCCGCCGAGCGCGGCGCCCCGGACGGCCGCCGAGATCCCGTCGGTCAGCGTGTCGCCGTCCCGGCGCAACCAGGCCACCGCCACCGCCGCGACCACGGCGAGCAGCAGGCCGAGCAACCCGCGCGGCACCTCGGGGGTGATCTGCGGCCGGGGCAGGACCAGGTCGACGAGGTGCCCGACCAGGAGGGCGGCGCCGACCGCGAGCAGCACGGTGACCAGGGCCTGCTCACCGTCGTCGAGCCGGCCGAGGCCCAGCAGCACCGCCAGCGCGCACACCGAGCTGAGCAGCAGGACGACGCCGGCCAGCGACGCGACCAGGTACAGCCGAGGGGCCGGCCGGAGCATCTGGTGGACGACGGCGGCGAGGAACCCGAGCCCCAGCACCGCCAGCAGCCCGTCCAGCTGCGGGCGGTCCGGCAGCAGCAGGGCGGCGTCGGCACCGGCGGCGACCGCCACGCCGAGGCCGATCGAGCCGAGGAGGCCGCGGATCCCGACCGCCACCACCCACGCCGCGACGAGCGCCAGCTGCAGGAGCACGACGGCCACCAGCCGGCCCGGCTCGCCCAGGGCGACCGACAGCGCGGCGGCGCCCCCGGCGGTCAGCACCACCAGACCGGCCGCCGGCAGGTGGTGGGTCCGCGAGGACAGCTCGTGCTCCAGCGCGGCGGGGGTCACCCCTCGATCGTCCCAGAGGTCACCGGCACGGCGGCGCTGGCGGCTCCGACGTGTCGCCGGGTGGGCGCCAGGGCGACCGGCCGCACGCCGTGACCGGCGAGGACCCCGGACGTGCGCTGCGTCACCACGTGGGTCGGAGGTGGGCACACGTCCGCTATCCTGCACTCTCACCCCGACAGCGCCGTCGACGGCCTGGGTCCCCACCCGGTGAGGAGACGACATGCGGCTCGTGCTCATGACCTCGGCGCGTCAGGCGACCACGGAGGTCCTCCCCGCCCTGGGGTTGCTGGCCCACCAGGTGCGCGTCGTGGCACCCGAGCTGTCCAGCCTGCTCGACGGTGACGCCGGTGACGTCGTCCTCGTCGACGCCCGGCACGACCTCGTGTCGGCCCGCACGCTCTGCTCGCTGCTCGCCTCCACCGGGGTCGCCGCCTCTCTGGTCGCCGTCCTCGCCGAGGGCGGCCTCGTCGCGCTGTCGGCCGACTGGGGCGTGGACGACGTCGTGCTCGACACCGCCGGCCCCGCCGAGGTCGACGCCCGGCTGAAGTGGGCCGCCGCACGCCGGCTGGCCGCGGCCACCCCGGCCGACGGCGGCGACGGCGGCGTGACCAAGGCCGGCGAGCTGGTCATCGACGAGCACAGCTACTCCGCGAAGCTCCGCGGCCGGCCGCTGGACCTCACCTACAAGGAGTTCGAGCTCCTCAAGTACCTCGCCCAGCACCCCGGCCGGGTCTTCTCCCGCGCCCAGCTGCTGCAGGAGATCTGGGGCTACGACTACTTCGGCGGCACCCGCACCGTCGACGTCCACGTCCGCCGGCTGCGCGCCAAGCTCGGCACCGAGCACGAGGCGCTGATCGGCACCGTCCGCAACGTCGGCTACAAGCTGGACCAGCAGGTCGCCGACGCCACGGCCGCCGCGAGCGTTCCCGCCGGCGACAGCCTGTCCTGAGACCGGTCCGCTGAGCGCCCCCACCGACCCGGTCTCCGTCGAGGTCACCGACCGGCTGCCCGCGGCCGCCGTCGCCGAGGTCCGCGACCTGCTGGCCGCGGCGCTGGCCGCCGACGGCGTGCGGCCGGTCTCGGAGGAGTCCGAGCTGCGCCTGCAGCACGGCGGCCCGCCCGGCGGCTCCGACGTCACCGCCCGGAGCGCCGACGGCACCCTGCTGGGGTACGCCCGGCTGGAGCTGCCGGCCGGTGAGCCGGAGGCCGAGGCGGAGCTGGTCGTCGCCCCCGCCGCCCGTCGCCGGGGTGTCGGGACGGCAGTGCTCGCCCGGGTCGAGGAGCTCGCCGGCACCCGGCCGCTGGCCACCTGGGCACACGGCCAGCTGCCCGGCTCCACCGAGCTCGCCACCGGCCGGGGCTACACCCGCGCCCGGGTGCTGCTGCAGATGCGCCGCCCGCTCGACGGCGTGGACCCCGACCCGCACCCGGTGCTGCCGGCCGGGGTCACCGTGGCGACCTTCCGGCCGGGCACCGACGAGGACGCCTGGCTGCAGGTCAACGCCCGCGCCTTCGCCCACCACCCCGAGCAGGGCCGCTGGACCCGCGCGGACCTGGAGCTGCGCGAGGCCGAGCCGTGGTTCGACCCGGGCGGGTTCTTCCTCGCCTGGCGCGAGAGGCGGCTGTTGGGCTCGCACTGGACCAAGGTGCATCCGGCCGGCGAGGCCGGCGACCAGCCGATCGGCGAGGTCTACGTCCTCGGCATCGACCCCGACGCCCAGGGCATGAAGCTGGGTCGCGCCCTGACCGACCTGGGCCTGGCGCACCTGCGGGCGCGCGGGCTGTCGCACGTCCTCCTCTACGTCGAGGAGGACAACACCGCCGCCGTCTCGCTGTACGAGCGCAGCGGATTCACCCGGTACACGATCGACGTCTCCTGGCGGCGCACACCCGCTCGCTGAGCCACCGGACGCACCGCTGTGCCCTCACGGCGCGCGGTGGTTCACCCGTTGGACGGACAGCGTCCGCCGGGATGTGACCGAGAGCTCCGACTGCGTTCACCCCTCGTTCACCGAGCCACATGGATCCGTCCACCTGGCCTGCCTAGCGTCGCTGTCGTTGCATTCCTCTGCCCGGCTACGACGTCCGGGCACACCAGTCGAAAGGCACTGAGTTGAAGCTCAGCACCACGACGCGCGCCGCGGCAGTGTCCGCGTCGTTCGCTGCCGTCCTCGCCACCGCCGCGTGCGGCGCCTCCAACGAGGACACCGGCAGCAGCGACTCCGGCAGCGCCGGCGGCGGCAGCTCCGCCGCCGAGCTCAGCGGCGACCTGGTCGGCGCGGGCTCCAGCGCGCAGCAGGCGGCCATGACCGCCTGGCAGGCCGGCTTCAACACCGCGCAGCCCGGCGTCACCTTCAGCTACGACCCGGCCGGCTCGGGCGCCGGTCGAGACCAGTTCATCGCGGGCGGTGTCGACTTCGCCGGCTCCGACGCCGCGCTGGACGACGAGGAGCTCGCCGGGGCCACCGAGGTCTGCGGCGACGCCGGCGTCTTCGAGCTGCCGAACTACATCTCCGCGATCGCCGTGGTCTACAACCTCGACGGCGTCGACGACCTGAACCTGGCGCCCGCGACCGTGGCCGGCATCTTCAACGGGTCGATCACCACCTGGAACGACCCGGCGATCGCCGCGGACAACCCGGACGCCACGCTGCCCAGCACCGCGATCTCCCCGGTGCACCGCGGCGACGACTCGGGCACCACCACCAACTTCACCGACTACCTCTCCAAGGCCGCCGGTGACGTGTGGACCTACGAGCCCGACGGCGAGTGGCCGCTGCAGAGCGGTGAGGCCGCCAACGGCACCTCGGGTGTCATCGACGCGGTGACCAACGGCGCCGGCACCATCGGCTACGCCGACGAGAGCCAGGCCGGCGACCTGGGCATCGCCGCCATCGGTGTCGGCTCGGAGTTCGTCGCCCCGTCGCCGGAGGCCGCCGCGGCGGTCGTCGCCAACTCCGAGACGGTCCCGGGCCGGGGCGAGTACGACCTCGCCGTCGAGGTGAACCGCGCGACGACGTCGGCCGACGAGTACCCGATCGTGCTGGTCAGCTACCACATCGGCTGCGTCCAGTACGAGGACCAGGCCAAGGCCGACGCGGTCAAGGCCTTCGAGCAGTACGTCATCAGTGAGGACGGGCAGCAGGCCGCGGCCGACGCCGCGGGCAGCTCCCCCATCACCGACGAGGCGCGCACGGCGGCCCAGACCGTCGTGGACGCCATCACGGTCCGCGGCTGACCCACGGTCCGCTGCGGGACGGCGGCCCGGGGAGTCCTCGCGACACCTCGGGCCGCCGTCCCGCGTCAACCGCCCACCCACAGCACGGACCACGGAGCCACCGGTGACCACCACCAGCGCACCCCCCTCCTCTCCCCCGCAGCGCAGGGAACCCGCCGCGCAGAAGCGCAAGGGCCGCTTCGGTGACCGCCTCTTCGCCGGCGCGTCCACCGGCTCCGGCATCCTGATCCTGCTGGTCCTCGCCGGCGTCGCGGTCTTCCTGATCAGCAGGTCGATCCCGGCCCTGACCGCGGACACGGCGGACCTCCCCAACGAGGAGGGGCTCGGCGCCTACATCGGCCCGCTGATCTTCGGCACGCTGCTGGCAGCGGTCATCGCGCTGGTCGTCGCCACGCCGCTGGCGGTGGGGATCGCGCTGTACATCACCCACTACGCGCCCCGCCGGCTCGCCGCCCTGATGGGCTACGTCATGGACCTGCTCGCCGCGATCCCCAGCGTCGTCTACGGCTTCTGGGGGATCGCCACGCTGGCCCCGGCGCTGGTCCCCTTCTACGGCTGGCTGGAGCGGAACCTCGGGTTCATCCCGCTGTTCTCCGGGCCGGCGTCGGTGACCGGCCGGACGATGCTCACCGTCGGCCTCGTGCTCGCGGTGATGATCCTGCCGATCATCTCGGCGATCTCCCGTGAGGTCTTCAGCCAGGCCCCGGCGCTGCACCGCGAGGCGGCCCTCGCCCTGGGCGCCACCCGCTGGGAGATGATCAGGATGTCGGTGCTGCCCTACGGCAAGTCCGGTGTCATCGGCGGGGCGATGCTCGGCCTGGGCCGCGCGCTGGGCGAGACGCTCGCCGTGGCGATCGTGCTGTCCGCGTCCGGCGTGGTCACCTTCGACCTGATCAGCAGCACCAACCCCTCGACCATCGCGGCGAACATCGCCCTGCAGTTCCCGGAGTCCTCCGGCCTCAACGTGAACGTCCTGATCGCCAGCGGCCTGGCGCTGTTCGTGATCACCCTCGCGGTCAACATGCTGGCCCGCTGGGTCGTCAACCGGCGCGCCGACTTCTCCGGAGCGAACTGATGAGCACCCAGACCCCCGTCCGCCCCGTCGAGTCCGCACAGGGGCCCGTCGAGGTCCACCGCCGGCTGCCCCGCTTCGCGCCCTCCGGCCTGTACGTGGCCGGGATCGTCGTCGGCGCCCTGCTCGCCGCGCTCACCACGGGCGGCTTCAACATCGCGCTGACCGTCGTCTACGGCGCGGTGCTGGGCACGCTGGCCGTCTGGCTCACCTCCCGGGCCGTCGAGGGCCGGCGCAAGGCCAGCGACCGGCTGGTCACCTGCCTGGTCACCACGGCCTTCGTCATCGCGCTGGTCCCGCTGGTGTCGCTGGTCTACACCGTCCTGGACAAGGGCCTCGAGCGGTTCGACAGCGAGTTCTTCAACTCGTCGATGCTCGGTGTCGTCGGTGAGGGCGGTGGCGCCTACCACGCCATCCTCGGCACCTTGATCGTCACCGCGCTGACGACCGTCATCTCGGTGCCGATCGGCCTGATGACCGCGATCTACCTGGTGGAGTACGGGTCGGGCCGGCTGAAGAAGGCGATCACCTTCCTCGTCGACGTGATGACCGGCATCCCCTCGATCGTCGCGGGCCTCTTCGCGTTCGCGCTGTTCTCGATCTTCTTCGGGCCGGGCATCCGGCTGGGGGTCATGGGTGCCGTCGCGCTGTCGGTGCTGATGATCCCGGTGGTCGTGCGCTCGGCCGAGGAGGTGCTGAAGCTGGTGCCCAACGAACTGCGCGAGGCCAGCTACGCCCTGGGCGTCTCGAAGTGGCGGACGATCGTCAAGGTGGTGCTGCGCACCTCGATCGCGGGGCTGGGCACCGGCATCACGCTCGCCATCGCCCGGGTCATCGGTGAGACCGCACCGCTGCTGGTCACCACCGGCCTCATCACCAGCACCAACATGAACCCGTTCGACGGACGGATGACCACGCTGCCGGTGTACGCCTTCTACCAGCTCACCCAGCCGGGCTTCCCCGCGGAGCCGGCGATCGCGCGGGCATGGACCGCCGCACTCGTCCTCATCATCCTGGTCATGGCGCTCAACATCGTCGCCCGCCTGATCAGCCGCTTCTTCGCCCCCAAGACCGGTCGCTGACCGGACCGACCCGGAGGACCCCCTGTGGCCAAGCGCATCGACGTCAGTGACCTGGACATCTACTACAGCAGCTTCCTCGCCGTCCAGGGCGTGAACGTCTCCATCGAGCCGCGGAGCATCACCGCGCTCATCGGCCCCTCGGGCTGCGGCAAGTCGACCTTCCTGCGGTCGCTGAACCGCATGCACGAGGTCATCCCCGGTGCCCGGGTGGAGGGCAAGGTCGTCATCGACGGCCAGGACCTCTACGGCGCCGAGGTCGACCCCGTTGACGTCCGCCGCCAGATCGGCATGGTCTTCCAGCGGCCCAACCCGTTCCCGACCATGTCGATCTACGACAACGTGATCGCCGGCGTCCGGCTCAACAGCACCCGGATGAAGAAGTCCGACATGGACGACCTGGTGGAGCGCTCGCTGAAGGGCGCCAACCTGTGGGCCGAGGTGAAGGACCGGCTCAACCGGCCCGGCTCCGGCCTGTCCGGTGGGCAGCAGCAGCGTCTGTGCATCGCCCGCGCCATCGCGGTGGAGCCCGAGGTGCTGCTGATGGACGAGCCCTGCTCGGCCCTGGACCCCATCTCCACGCTGGCCATCGAGGACCTGATGACCGAGCTCAAGGAGCGCTTCACCATCGTCATCGTCACGCACAACATGCAGCAGGCGGCCCGGGTCAGCACCGCCACCGGGTTCTTCAACCTCAGCGGCGTGGGGCAGCCCGGCCGCCTGGTCGAGTTCAACCCGACCGAGAAGATCTTCAGCAACCCGGAGGAGAAGGCGACGGAGGACTACATCTCCGGCCGCTTCGGCTGACGAAGGGCCCCGGTGCTCCCCACCGCTCGCGAGCTCGCGGCGGGCCCCTGCACCGGGGCCACGCTCAGCTGCAGGCCGACGCGGCCCCGGTCCCCTCGTCCACGGGGACCGGGGCCGCTGTCGTCGGTACCGGCGTGCCGACGGCGACCGGGGTGAGCGCGGTGAAGTCCGGCCCGATGACCAGCTGCACGGCGGTGCCGACCTCGTCGGTCGGCTGCAGCACCGCCCCGGGGACGGCGGCGACCACCGTGCGGGCGGGCTCGAAGGACGCCGGGCCGTAGCGCACGACAGTCCGGTCCACCGCCGCCGGCTCCTTCCCGAGGGCACCGATGCGGAAGCCCCCGGCGGCCAGCCCGGCCGCGACGTCCGCCGTCCGGCCCGCGCCGGAGGCGTCCAGCACGTCGACGGTCACCCCGGCCGGGGCCACGGTCACCAGGGTGCCCGCGGGCACCACGTCGGTGAGCGTGGGGTCAGGGAGGGAGTCGGCCGCTGCGGGACCGGCGGACGTGTCCGTGGTGGCGGCACCGTCGGCGGCTGCCTGCGCCTCCGCGGCGGCCGGCAGCGTGCCGCCGTCGATGACGGCGTCGAAGAGCTCCCGGGTGGCGGCGGCGTCGACGAGGACGGCGGCCTGGTCGGACCCAGCCGGCACGTACCCGACCGAGGCCACCGGGACCTCGGCGCGCTGCAGCGCGTCGCCGGACAGGTCGCCCAGCGTGGAGCCGAGGGCTCGCACGTCGTCGAGGGCGGTGTCGGCGTCGACGGTGAACGTGTCCCCGGTCCGGGTCAGCAACCGGGTGAGGGCCAGCGGGTCGGCGACGGTCCCGCTGTCCAGTGCGGTGCGCAGGGTCGCGGTGAGGACCAGCTGCTCCCGTTCCGCGGCCGCCGCGCCGGTGAGGTCGGACCCGGTGCTGCTCGCACGGAGGAAGTCGGTCACGTCCTCGCCGGTCAGCCGGGCCGCCCCCGCCGGCAGCCCCAGCGCGGAGGCGGCGCCGGTGGCGGGGTCGGGCACGCAGACCGAGACGTCGCCGAGGGCGTCGACCATGCCCGGCAGCCGCTCGAGGTCCAGGGCGAGGTAGTGGTCGACGCGCAGCCCGGTGAGCTGCTGCACCGACCGGACCAGGCAGGACGGTCCGCCGTCGAGCAGCGCGGAGGCGAACGCCTCGGTGACCGCCGGCCGCACCTCGCCGTCGTCGTCCCGGCAGGTCGGGGTGTCGCTGAGCGCGGTGGGCGGCACGCTGACCAGCACCGCCTGCTGCCCGTCGGCGGAGACGTGGGCGATCAGCGTGCTGACCGCCGACAGCCCGCTGCGCCCGGGCAGGTGCGTCCCGACCAGCAGGTAGGTCTGCGCGGACTCCTGCAGCTGGGGCGCCAGCACCTCGGGTCCGTCGACGACGAGCGCGTCGACCCGGTCGAGCGTGCGGTCGACGTAGAAGTACAGGCCGACGTAGTAGGCGGCCACGACCCCGAGCAGCGCGACCAGCGCGAGCGCGACCCGGGTCAGCCGCCGCCGCGCCGGGCTGACCGGCGCCCGCGGCACCGTGAGGTCGGTGATGGTCCCCTGGTCGGACGCCGGGACGTCCCGGCCCGGGATCGGCGGCAGCGGCAGGCTGCGGCGCACCCCTGGCACCGGCACGGACGGCTGGGCGCCCGGCAGCGCGGGCGTCGGCCGAGGGGTCGGGCTCGGGGAACGGGACGGGGAGGGCGCGCGGACCGGCGGTGCGGCCGCCGGGGTGACCGACGCCGGCGGGACCACCCGCGGCGGGGGGCTGTACGTCGAGCCGAACACCGGGCCGGCCGGTACTGGACCGGCCGACGGTGCCGGACCGGCCGAGGGGGCGGGGTCGGCCGCGGGCGCCTCGGTCTGCAGGGCGCGCATCACCGGCCGCGGCGGCACTCCTGGCGGCGCCGCGCTCCGGACGACCGCTGCGGGGGGCACCACCACCGGCGCCGGGCTCCACGGGGCAGCTTGCGGCGAGGACTGCGGCGAGGACGGCGGCGAGGACGGCGGCGGGGACGGCGGCTGGGAGCGCGGCTGGGAGCGCGGCTGGGAGCGCGGCGAGGACCGGGGCGGGAGAGACGGCGGCGCAGTGGGTGGTGCCGTCGCGGGCCCGGGCATCGCCGGCTGCCAGCCCGTCGGGAGCAGCGGTGCGGACGGGGCGCCCGCGGTGGGGAACGGCTCGCGGCGCACGCCGCCCCGGAGCGGCGGGCGGTCGCGCGGCCCGTCGTCCCGGACCGGCTGCTGCCGGCCGGTCACCTCCGCCGACTCCCGCCGCTCGGCCCGCCGGCGCCGTACGTCGGTCCCGGAGCGGGCCAGCAGCTCGGCGACGGTCAACGGCTCGACGGGGTTGCCGTCGTCCGGCCCGAGCCGGCCCGTCGCCGGGTCACCGACGGGAGGACCACTGTCGGTCCCGCTCCGCGTCGGCTCGTCCGCCACCGTTCAAGGATCCCGTCGTCGTGGTCCGGCAGCGCCGTCGCCGGACTGGTCGTCTCGCCACCCCCCGGCCCGGTCGGACGCCGTCGACCGTGGGGCTGCCCACGATACGGGTGCGAGGCCTCCAGTCCGGTCGGGCGCGCGGGGGAAGAGGTGTCCCGAGCAGCGCGGACCCGACCGGCTCGTCCGGCGCGGTGCGGCCGCGGACCGTAGCGTCGAGGCCGTGAAGCTGCCGTTGTTCGGTCCATCCGACGTGCTCACCGCGGCCGGCGGCCTGCGGGACGGGGTCACCGAGGCCCTCGCGCTCCTGCCGCGGGTGGTCGGCGCGGTCGGCGAGGTCGAGCGCCTGCTGGAGCGGCTCACCGTGCTGCTGGACCGGGTCGAGCGGATCGCCGACCGCGCCGAGCAGGCGGTGGTCGGGATCGACGCGACCCGTGCCCACGCCGACGAGGCGATGTCCCGGATCAAGGGCACCCAGGCCTCCGCGGACGCGGCGATCACCGCCGTCGACGCGACCCGCGACCGCGCCGACCGGGCCATCGACAGCATCGGCACCACCCAGGCCCGCGCCGAGCATGCGATCGACAGCATCGGCACCACCCAGGCTCGCGCCGAGCATGCGATCGACGCCATCGGCGCGACCCAGGCTCGCGCCGACCAGGCGATCGACAGCATCGGCGCGACCCAGACCCGCGCCGACCAGGCCATCGACAGCATCGGCGCGACCCAGACCCGCGCTGACCAGGCCATCGACGCCATCGGCGCGACCCAGGCCCGCGCTGACCAGGCCATCGACAGCATCGGCGCGACCCAGGCCCGCGCCGACCAGGCCATCGACGCCATCGGCACCACCCAGGCCCGCGCCGACCAGGCCATCGACGCGATCGGGGTGACCCAGTCCGCCGCCGACGTCGCGGTGCAGCGGATCGGGCGGAGCACCGACGCCGCCGACGAGCTCCTCGTGGCGGTGGGCGGGACCGCGGGCGCGGCCGACGGGACCCTCGGCCGGGCCGAGGCGATGCTCGGGGCCGTCCAGCCGTTGCTGGAGGACTACCGCCCGGCCCTGACCGTGCTGGCACCGGTGCTGACCCGGTTCGCCGCGCACCTCGACGACGACGAGGTGGCTGCCCTGATCACGCTGGTCGACCGGCTGCCGACCCTGGTCGTCCACCTGGACGAGGACGTGCTGCCCGTCCTGGCCACCCTCGGCGACGTCGCCCCGGACGTGCACGCCCTGCTGGACACCGTGCAGGACATGCGCCAGGTGGTGAAGGGGTTCCCGGGCTCGAAGCTGTTCCGCCGCCGGGGCGCGGAGGAGATCGCCGAGGAGGACGGGGCAGCCGCGCTCGACGGCCACTGAACACACGACCGGCGCCGCCCCGGGGGGCGGCGCCGGTCGTGTGCCGGTTTCTCGACAGGGGACGGGATCAGGTGAGCTGGCCGGGACTCAGGTCTCGGTCGGGTAGCCCAGCGCGCGGACGACGTCGCCGATCCGCTCGTAGACCTGCCCGTCGGGCAGCCGGGAGAGCTCGTCGGCGACCGCGTCGGGTGCCCGGTGGTCGCGCGCAGCTTCCACCAGGTCAGGGCCGGTGCTCGGGAAGTCGGCCCGGTCCAGCCAGCGGGCCAGCTCAGCACGGGCGATCACGGCATCGGGGGTCATGCCGACCGGCACACCACCGGTCAGGGTGTCCCCCGGCGAGCTGTCGACGTCCGGGTCGCCCTCGGCCACGGGCTCGGGGTCGTTCCACTCCTGGGCGTGGGTGGACCGCCCGGAGCGGATCATCCCCTCGATCTCGTGGGCCAGGGCGTCGTCCTCCCGGGCCGAGTGCTTCGTGCTCCGCGCGGATGTGCCTGCGAAGGTGTCGTCGTTCTCGGTCACGTGCTCCTCCTCCTGCCGCCTCGCCGGCGCGGGTCAGTCCTTCTTCAGTGCGCTGGGCTTGTGCACGGCGGTGCCGCCGCTCTTCTCGCTCTTCACCTCGTACTGCGGGTCGTCGGAACTGGCCTTGACCTTCCGGCCGGCCGCCTCGGTGTCCTCGGTGATCTTCTTCTGGACCGTGCCCTCGGCCTCGCCCCCGTGGCTCTTCCAGCTCACGTGGTCGCCCTTGCTGAAGTCCTGCGCCATCGCCGGTCCTCCGTCGCTCGTCGGTCCCTCGTGCCTGCCCGGGCCGGGCGGACCGCACACATGGGCTCCCCGGCAGCGGTACGGCGCCGTCCGATGCCGCGGCGGTCACCCGTTCGGGTTGTGTCCTGCCACCGGGCTGTACCGGGCCGATTCCCGTCACGTAGCGTGTTCATCAGACGGAAGGTCCTGACCGCGAGGCCAGACCAGCGCAACGATCCGGTCACGCACAGTGAGATCTCCGTCCCGAGACGCCGGCCCGACTGGCCCCATTCCCCCGGGGCCGGCCGGGTCGGCCTCGTTAGGCTGGGTCCTCGTGGAACCGAGCGAGGACGACCCAGCCGCAGCCCGCTCGGTCGACGTGCTCACCGTGTCGGCCGTCCGGGACGTCACCCCTGCCGTGCGTCGGGTGACCCTCACCGCGCCGGGCGCCGTCGTCGCGGCGGCGGGCCCGAGCCTGTCCCTGCTGGTCCCGCGGGTCGGCGACCCGGCGCCCCGCTGGCCCACGGTTGCCCGGGACGGTCGCATCGTGTGGCCGCAGGGGAGCCACGGCGTGGCCCTTCGCAGCTACACCTCCCGCCGGCAGGACCCCGCCGCAGGCGAGCTGGACGTCGACTTCGTGCTGCACGGCGACGGCCCGGCCGCGACCTGGGCGTCCGCCGCCGCGCCGGGCGCCGTGCTGGGCGTGGCGAGCGCCGCCCCGCTCGGCGAGGCCCCGGCCTCCTGGCTGCTGGTGGCCGGCGACGAGACCGCGCTGCCGGCGATCAGCAGGATCCTGGCCTCCGCCGCTCCGGGCACCCGCGGTGTCGCGTTGCTCGAGGTGGCCGGGCCCGAGGAGGAGCAACCGGTCCTCGCACCGCCCGGCGTGGAGCTGCACTGGCTGCACCGCTCCGGTTCGCCCCCCGGTACCGACCTGCTCGCCGACGCCGTGGCGGCCCTGCCACGGCCGGCCGGGGACGACGTCTTCGCCTGGGTCGGCGCGGAGTCGGCGACCGTGCGGACCGTGCGGGCGGACCTGCGGAGCCGGTGGGGGCTGCGCCGGAGCCAGCACCACGCGATCGGCTACTGGCGGCGCGGACGGGCGATGTCACCCGCCGGCTGACCAGCCGGTCGCACGACCCCCTCGTCCAGCTTCCTCACAGGTAGCGTCCAGCGCAGCTGCAGCCGCGCACCGCACTCTGGCGGCATGACGACTGCGGCCGTACAGGGTCCATCAGGAGGGGTCGTGTCCGCCACCAGCTCGCGCGCCGGAGGCGTGCAGCAGCCCGAGGCGCGGTTGCTCGTGGTCGACGACGAGCCGAACATCCGCGAGCTGCTCTCGGCCAGCCTGCGTTACGCGGGCTTCGAGGTGGCCGTCGCCTCCGACGGGCAGCAGGCGCTCGCCGTCGCCGCGGAGTTCCGCCCCGACCTGCTGGTGCTCGACGTGATGATGCCCGGGCTCGACGGCTTCGGAGTCGTCCGGCGGTTGCGTCAGAACGGCACGCACACCCCGGTGCTCTTCCTCACCGCGCGCGACGCGGCCGACGACAAGGTCACCGGCCTGACCCTCGGCGGCGACGACTACGTCACCAAGCCGTTCAGCCTGGACGAGGTGCTGGCCCGCATCCGGGCGGTGCTGCGGCGCAGCCAGGGCGTGCAGCGCGCCATCGAGGCGCCGCGGCTCACCTTCGCCGACATCGAGCTGGACGAGGAGAGCCACGAGGTCCTCAAGGCCGGGAAGCTGGTCAGCCTCTCCCCCACCGAGTTCAAGCTGCTGCGCTACCTCATGACGAACGCCGGCCGGGTGCTGTCGAAGGCGCAGATCCTCGACCACGTCTGGAACTACGACTTCAACGGCGAGGCCAACGTCGTGGAGTCCTACATCTCCTACCTGCGGCGCAAGGTCGACACGACCGAGCCGCGGTTGCTGCACACCCTGCGCGGGGTGGGCTACTCCCTGCGCCTCCCCCGCGGCTCGTGAGCGCCCCGGCGACCAGCGCGCCGGCGGCCGGCGACCCAGGGCCGCCCGCCGGCCCGTCCGTCGAGCAGCTGACCTCCGACCGGCCGCCCCGCGAGCAGGCCACCGACCAGAGGGGCTGGGCCGTCCGGGTCCCGCTGCGGGTGACCCTGGTCGCGCTGCTCGTCACGCTGGTCACCGTGGCGCTGGCCGCGACCGGGGGTGCGGCCACCTCACTGCTCCGTGGCTACCTGCTCGAGCAGCACGACGAGGAGCTGACCGACCTCGTAGACCAGTACGCGAGCTTGAACCCGGTCATCCTCCAGCGAGCGTGCAACAGCCTGGGGCTGGCAAGCCGGAGCAGCTACCTCGACTGCGTCAGCCCAGCTGGCACCTACCCGGCGTTCCCCGACACCCGCGATCCAGAGCTGCTCCCCGACCCGGACGAGCTGCCCGACCTCAGCGGCCTGACCGCGGCGACCGTGAGCTCGTACAGCCGGCAGCCCTTCACCGTCCGCTCGGTGGACGGCGGCACGACCTGGCGGGTCGCCATCGCCCAGGTGACCGACGACCTCGTCATCGTCGGCGCCACCGACCTGGCCCCGGACCGCGAACTGCTCGGCCGGCTCGTCCGGATCGAGCTCGTCGTCGGCCTGCTGGTCATCGTCGTGCTCGGGGCTGCCGGATACCTGCTGGTGCGCAACAGCCTGCGGCCGCTGCGCGAGGTGGAGCACACCGCGCGGGCGATCGCCGCCGGTGACCTGTCCCGCCGGGTTCCGGCCGGCAGCGAGCGGACCGAGGTCGGGCGGCTGTCGACCGCGCTCAACGGGATGCTGGGCCGGATCGAGAGCTCGTTCCGCGCCCAGCAGGCCTCCGAGGAGCAGGCCCGGGCGTCCGAGGGTCGGATGCGCCGGTTCGTCGCCGACGCCAGCCACGAGCTGCGCACCCCGCTGACCTCGATCCGCGGCTTCGCCGAGCTGCACCGGCAGGGTGCGGTCCAGGGCCCGGAGGACACCGGTCGGATCATGCAGCGCATCGAGGCCGAGGCGACCCGGATGGGCCTGCTGGTCGAGGACCTGCTGCAGCTGGCCCGGCTGGACCAGCAGCGTCCGCTGACCCTCGGGCCGGTGGACCTCGCCGAGATCGCCGGGGACGCCGTGCACGACGCCCGCGCCGTCCAGCCCGACCGGCCGCTCAGCCTGCTGCTGGACCCCTCGCTCACCGACGTGCCCGTCGTGACCGGCGACGAGGCCCGGCTGCGGCAGGTGGTCGGCAACCTGGTGACCAACGCGCTCACCCACACCCCGGCTGACGCCCGGGTCACCGTGCGGCTGTCCGAGGACGCCGCCGATGCCGACGTCGTCGTGCTGGCCGTCAGCGACGAGGGCCCCGGGCTCGCCCCGGCCGACGCGGAGCGGGTGTTCGAGCGGTTCTACCGGGCCGACGCCTCCCGTACCCGCGCCGCCGGCGGGACCGGGCTGGGGCTGTCCATCGTCGCCTCGCTGGTCGCGGCGCACGGGGGCACCGTCGACCTGACCACCGCCCCCGGCCGGGGCGCGACGTTCACCGTCCGGCTGCCCCGGTCGGGTCCACCGGCACCGCCGACGACGCCGGAGGCAACACCCTCCTGAGCGGGCACGGACGCCGGCTGGTGCAATCCACCGGTGCCCACTGAGGAGAACGCGGCCCAGGCCGACCTGCTGGCAGCCGTCACCGAGCTCGGCAGCGCGCTGCGCGGGCTCGTCGACGCCTCGGTGAGCACGACGGTGGACCCCGCCGAACTACGCGCCGCGGCGGCGACCGCCCGGGAGGTCAGCACCCGGCTCGCGGCCGGCCGGCGCAGCCGCGACCAGCTGTCGGCGCTGGACGACCCGGCGCAGTTCCGCCGGGTGTACAACCCGGTCAGCGGGGTGGGCAGCGCGCTGGCCCCGCCGCTGGCCATCCGGCGGGTGGACGGCGGGGTCGAGGCGGAGGCGACCCTGGGCCTGCCCTACGAGGGTCCGCCGAGCTACGTGCACGGCGGGATGAGCGCGCTGCTCCTGGACCAGGTCCTCAGCTCGGCGGCGCACGCCGCGGGCCTGTGGGGCATGACCGGCCGGCTGGAGCTGGACTACCGACGGCCGGTGCCGCTGGGGACCGCTCTGCTGTTGCGCGCCGCCGTCGCCGAGAGCCGCGGCCGGAGGGTCGCCATCGCCGGCTCGATCGCGCTGGCCGAGCAGCCGGACCAGGCCCTCGTCCAGGCGCGCGGCATGTGGGTGACCCCCCGCCCCGAGCAGGTGGAGGAGTACTTCAGCACCATCACCGACGCCTCGGGCCGGCCCTCACGACCCCGCCGGCCGGACGACGCGGCCACGGTGGTCGACGGGGCGTGATCGACCGCACGGCAGCACCGGTGCGTCCATGACGGACACTGGGAGGGGAATCCGCATCATGCCGATCGGGTTGCCCCGCTCGAAGACGTCGTCGTCCGGGCGGCACCTGCCGTCGTCCCCCACTCCCGGGAGCCTCCCAGCGTGACCATCGCCGACCACCGGCTCACCCAGCTGCAGACGCTGGAGGCCGAGTCCATCCACGTGCTGCGAGAGGTGGCCGCCGAGTCCGAGCGCCCGGTGCTGCTGTTCTCCGGCGGCAAGGACTCCATCGTGATGCTGGAGCTGGCGCGCAAGGCCTTCGCCCCGGCCCGCATCCCGTTCCCGGTGATGCACGTCGACACCGGGCTGAACTTCCCCGAGGTGCTCGAGTTCCGCGACAAGCGGGTGGCCGAGCTCGGCGTGGAGCTCGTCATCGCCTCGGTGCCCGACGCGATCGCCGCCGGCACGGTGCGCGAGGAGCCCAACGGCTCCCGCAACCGGATCCAGACCCCGGTGCTGCTCGACGCCGTCGAGGAGCACGGCTACACCGCCCTGTTCGGCGGCGCCCGCCGCGACGAGGACAAGGCCCGGGCCAAGGAGCGGGTGTTCAGCTTCCGCGACGAGTTCGGCCAGTGGGACCCGAAGAACCAGCGGCCCGAGCTCTGGGACCTCTACAACGGCCGCACCCACCTCGGCGAGACGATCCGGGTGTTCCCGCTGTCCAACTGGACCGAGCTGGACATCTGGGGCTACATCGCCCAGGAGGAGATCGCCATCCCGCCGCTGTACCTGGCCCGCGAGCGCGACGTCGTCGACCGGGCCGGGATGCTCTACGCGGTCAACGAGTTCATCACGCCCCGGGACGGCGAGCAGGTGAGCCGTGAGAGCGTCCGGTACCGCACCGTGGGCGACGCCAACCTGACCGCCGCCGTCCGGTCCACGGCCACCGACGTCGAGGAGGTCATCGCCGAGATCGCGGTGACCCGGCTGACCGAGCGCGGCGCCACCCGCGGCGACGACAAGGTCAGCGACGCCGCCATGGAGGACCGCAAGAAGGAGGGGTACTTCTGATGGGCAGTCCCATCGACCTGCACTCCACCGCCGCGGAGCAGGCCCACGACCTCGCCGTCGCCCGCAAGGACATCCTGCGGATCGCCACCGCCGGCTCGGTCGACGACGGCAAGAGCACGCTGATCGGCCGGCTGCTGTTCGACAGCAAGGCCGTCTTCGAGGACCAGTACGCCGCGATCGAGCGGGCCAGCCGGGGCGACTACGTCGACCTGGCGCTGCTCACCGACGGGCTGCGCGCCGAGCGCGAGCAGGGCATCACCATCGACGTCGCCTACCGCTACTTCAGCACGCCGCGGCGCACCTTCATCCTCGCCGACACCCCGGGCCACGTGCAGTACACCCGGAACATGGTCACCGGCGCCTCGACCGCGGACCTGGCGATCGTGCTGGTCGACGCCCGCAAGGGCATGGTCGAGCAGAGCCGCCGGCACGCCTTCCTCGCCTCGCTGCTGCGGGTGCCGCACCTGGTCGTCGCGGTGAACAAGATGGACCTCGTCGACTGGTCGGAGGAGGTCTACGAGCAGATCCGCGACGAGTTCTCCGCCTTCGCCACCAAGCTCGACGTCCCGGACCTGACGGTCGTCCCGATCTCGGCCCTGCAGGGCGACAACGTGGTGACCCGCTCGGCGAACATGCCCTGGTACGAGGGCACCTCGCTGCTGCACCACCTCGAGCACGTGCACGTCGCCAGCGACCGGAACCTCGTCGACGCCCGGTTCCCGGTGCAGTACGTCATCCGGCCGCAATCCGACGCGTTCCACGACTACCGCGGCTACGCCGGCCGGGTTGCCGCCGGTGTGCTGCGTCCCGGCGACGAGGTCCAGGTGCTGCCCAGCGGCCTGAGCACGACGATCGCCGCGATCGAGGGCCCGGACGGCCCGGTCGAGGCGGCCTTCCCGCCCATGTCGGTGACGGTGCGGCTCACCGACGACCTCGACGTCTCCCGCGGTGACCTGATCTGCCGGTCGCACAACGCCCCGCAGGTCACCCAGGACCTCGACGCGCTGGTCTGCTGGATGGCCGACACCCCGCTCGTGCCCCGGATGCGGCTGGCGGTCAAGCACACGACCCGCACGGTGCGCGCGATGGTCAAGGAGCTGCAGTACCGGCTGGACGTGAACACGCTGCACCGGGAGGGCGACGCGCCGCAGCTCGGCCTCAACGACATCGGCCGGGTCCGGCTGCGCACCACCCAGCCACTGTTCGTCGACGACTACCACCGCAACCGGGTCACCGGCCGCTTCATCCTCATCGACGAGGCGACCAACGCCACCGTCGGCGCGGGGATGCTCACTCCCGCCGGCTGACGGCCCCCCGGTCTCGGCGCCGGACCCCCGGTCAGGGTCAGGCACCGGGACCGGATCAGGCCGCGGCGGCGGTCTCCAGGGCGCGTCGGGTCAGCAGCCGGGCCAGGTGCCGGCGGTACTCGGCGTCGGCGTGCATGTCGGAGGACGGCGAGGTGCCCTGGTCCGCCAGCGCAGCGGCCTCGGCGACGGACGCGCCCCGGGCCAGCGCCTCCTCGGTCGCGGTGGCCCGCACGACGGTGCCGGCCATGTTGGCCAGCGCCACCCGGCCCTCGACCGCGGCCGCCGCCACGATCGCCCAGTCGTTCTCCCGGCGGGTGAACTTCTCGTAGCCCCACCCGGAGGAGCCGGTGCGGGGCACCCGGACCTCGATGACCATCTCGTCCTCGGCGACGTCGGTCTCGAAGAAGCCGGTCCAGCAGGCGGTCACCGGGATCGAGCGGCGCCCGGCCGGTCCCTGCACGACCACGCTGCCCCCGAGGGCGAGCAGGCCGGTCGGCACGTCCGACGCGGGATCACTGTGCGCCACCGTGCCGCCGAGGGTGGCGCGGTGGCGCACCTGCGGATCGCCGACCCGGCCGGCCACGTGCGACAGCAGCGGCGCCTCCGCCCGGACCACCTCGTCCCGCTCGATCTCGAAGAGCCGGGTGCCCGCGCCGACGGCGACCTCGTCCCCCTCCACCCGGACGTAGGACAGCTCCGGGATGCCGCCGATGTCGATCAGCACCGTCGGGATCGCCAGCCGCAACTTCATGATCGGCAGCAGCGAGTGGCCCCCGGCGAGCAGCTTGGCATCCTCCCCGTGCTCGGCCAGGGCGGCCAGCGCCTCGTCGACCGACCGCACCTTCACGTAGTCGAACGCGGTCGGGATCATGCCTGCACCTCCTGCGCCTGCGGCACCTGGCCGGCGGCGGGACCGGCCTGTGCCGCGGTCAGGACCGCGCGGACGATGTTGTGGTAGCCGGTGCACCGGCACAGGTTGCCCTCCAGTCCCTCCCGGACCTCGCGGTCGGTCGGGTCGGGGTTGTCGGCCAGCACGCCGATCGCGGCCATCACCATCCCGGGGGTGCAGAACCCGCACTGCAGGCCGTGCTCGGCGCGGAAGGCCGCCTGCACCGGGTGCAGTTCGCCGTCGGCACCGGCCAGCCCCTCGAGCGTGGTGACCTGCGCGCCGTCGGCCTGCGCGGCGAGCACCGTGCAGCTCTTCACGCTGAGGCCGTCGACGATGACCGTGCACGCCCCGCAGGACGTCGAGTCGCAGCCGATGTTCGTCGCCCGGAGCCCACGCACCTCCCGCAGGTAGTGCGCCAGCAGGAGCCGCGGTTCGACCTCGTCGGTGCGCTGCTCACCGTTGACGGTGATGGAGACCTGCATCAGTTGCCCTCCTGCTGAGCGTGGGACCCGGCCTGCTGGATGGCCCGCCAGACGCGCATCGGCGTGACGGGCATGTCGACGTGCCGGACACCGAGGTGCGCTGCGGCGTCGATGACGGCGTTCTGGACGGCGGGGGTCGAGCCGATCGTGCCTGCCTCGCCGATGCCCTTGGCGCCGAGCGGGTTCATCGGCGTCGGCGTGGCCATCTCGACGAGCTCGAAGCTGGGCAGCTCGGTCGCCGAGACGAACGGGTAGTCGGCGAGGGTGGAGGTGGTCGGGTTGCCGTCCTCGTCGTAGAGCACCTCCTCCAGCAGCGCCTGTGCGACGCCCTGCGCGATGCCGCCGTGCCGCTGTCCCTCGGCGATGAGCGGGTTGATGACCGTGCCGGCGTCGTCCACGGTCACCACCCGCACGACCTGGGCCTTGCCCGACTCGACGTCGAGCTCGACGACCGCCACGTGCGCTCCGAACGGGAACGTCGGCGCGTCGGCGTTGAACACGGTGTTGACCAGCAGTCGTTCCTCCGCCGCCAGCTCGGCGAAGCTGACGCCGGCCCCCGGGGTCCCGCGCACGGCGAGCCCGGCGAGCCCGAGGTCGACGACGAGGTCCGTGGGGTCGACCTCGAGCCGTTCAGCCGCCCGGCGCCGGGCCTCCTCGATCAGCTCGTCAGCGGCCTGGTGCACCGCCGCGCCACCCTGCTGGAGGCTGCGGGACCCCATGGTGCCCCCGCCCTGCGGCACCAGGTCGGTGTCGCCGTGCAGGACGGTGATCTTCTCCATGGGGATGCCGAGCTGGTCGCTGGCGATCATCGCCCAGGCGGTCGCGTGACCCTGACCGTGCGGAGAGGTCCCGGTGAGCACGGTGGCCGTGCCGTCCGCGTGGACCTCGAGCTCAGCGGCCTCCTTGGTGCCCGCGCCGTTGTCGGCGCCGGTGATCTCCACGTACACCGACAGCCCGATGCCGAGCTGGCGGACGTCGCCCGCCTCCCGACGGCGGGCCTGCTCGGCACGCAGCTCGTCGTACCCGGCCGCCTCGAGGGCCTTGTCGAGCGCGGCGGTGTAGTCCCCGTTGTCGTAGGTCGCGCCCATCGGCGTGGTGTGCGGCGCGGAGAACGCGGGCACCAGGTTCTTCCGGCGCACCTCGGCCGGGTCCATCCCGATCTCGGCGGCGAACAGGTCGACGGCCCGCTCGACGGCCGCGGTGGCCTCCGGCCGACCGGCACCTCGGTAGGCGCCGATCGACGTGGTGGTGGTGGCCAGCGCACGCCCCTGGGCGTGCACCTTCGGGAACGCGTAGACGCCTGGGGCCATGAGCATGGTCAGGGTCGGCAGCACGGCCCCGATCCGGGGGTAGGCACCGCAGTCCTGGTCGAAGACCAGGCTGTAGGCCTCCACCGTGCCGTCCCGGCGTCCGCCGATGGTGACCACCTGGTCCTGGGCCCGGCCGTGCAGCATCCCGATCATGTTCTCCGAGCGGCTCTCCGCCCAGCGGACCGGACGGCCGACGTGCCGGGCCAGCCAGGCGATGAAGGCGTACTCGGGGTCCGCGCCGATCTTCGCGCCGAACCCCCCGCCGACGTCGGGGGTGATCAGGTGGATGAGGTCCGGGTCCATCTCCAGCCAGTCCCCCAGCTGGCCGCGCGCCTGCTGGGCACCCTGGTTGGTGCACCAGACCGTGACGCGACCGTCGGGGTCCCACGCGGCCGCAGCGGCTCGGCTCTCCAGCGGCACGGGGGCCACGCGCTGGTTGACCAGCGCCTGGGTGACGACCACCTCGCAGCCGTCGAAGAAGTCCTCCGGCACGGGCTCCCCGAACGCGGCGAGCAGGTTGGTGCCGGCCTCGGGGAAGAGGAGCACCTCATCGGTGGCGGCCGCTGCCGTGCCGACCACCGCGGGGAGGGGGTCGACGTCGACGACCACCATCTCGGCGGCGTCCTCGCCCTGGTACCGCTCCTCGGTCAGCACGACGGCGATCGGGTCTCCGACGAAACGGACCCGGTCCGACGCCAGCCACGGTCGGGTCATCGCCGCGTTGATGAAGGGGAACGGCGGCGGGATGTCGACCAGGTCGGTCACGTCCGCCGCCGTCACGACCGCGACCACCCCGGGCGCCTCGAGCGCCGCGGCGGTGTCCACGGACAACAGCCGACCATGGGCCACCTGGGACCGGACGAACGTCGCGTGCAGCGCGCCGGTCAGCCGTTCGTCGGTGAGGTCGTCGGTGTAGACCGCCCCGCGGGTGAGGAACAACGGGTCCTCGGTGCGGACCACCCGAGTGCCGAGGATGCTCATGCGCTCTCCTGCCGTGCGTCTGCGTTGACCTGCTCACTCTGTCAGAGGTGTGACCCCGCACACAGCAGGAGCCCCTCCCGCGGCGTGTGATCTGCTGCTCGGGTGCAGACGGACCCTGCTGCCCCCGACGCCCCGCAGGCCCGGCGCGAGCCCCAGCAGCAGCGCCGTACCCGGGGTGGGCTGGTGCTGCTGGTCGTCGCGATCGTGGTCGTCGCGCTGAACCAGCGACCCGCGGTGGTGGGCGTCGCGCCGGTGCTCACCGACCTGCGGGCCGACACCGGGCTGTCCAGCGCGCTGGCCGGCCTGCTCACCACCCTGCCGGTGCTCTGCTTCGGCGCCTTCGCCCCGGTGGCCCCCCGGCTGGCCCGCCGGATCGGGCTGGAGACGGCGGTGGCGGCGTCGTTGCTGCTGCTGGTCGCCGGGATCGCGCTGCGGCTGCTCGACCCGGTGTGGCTGCTCTACGGCGGCAGCCTCGTCGCCGGGGCGGCCATCGCCATCGCGAACGTGCTGATGCCCGCCTACGTCAAGCGCGAGTTCGACCGGCCGGGCGCGGTGATGGGCGCCTACTCCGCGTCGCTGAACATCGGTGCCGCGGCGGCCGCAGGGCTCACCGTGCCGATCGGGCTGGCGCTGGGCTCGGGCTGGCGGGTGGCGCTGGCGTCCTGGCTGGTCCTGGCGCTGGTCGCGGTGGTGCTGTGGGTGCCGGTGGCCGGGGTGCGCGGCACCCGGACCACGCCGGACGACGCCGGTTCGTGGTCGCTGCCGCGGCGTCCGCTGGCCCGGCAGGTCACGGCCTTCCTCGGGCTGCAGAGCATGCAGTTCTACTCGGTGGCCGCCTGGCTGCCGACGCTGCTGGCCGACGCCGGCGTGCCGGTGGGCGAGGGCGGGCTGCTGCTGGCCGCCTCCAACGTGGTCGGTGCGGGCGGCGCCCTGCTCGCGCCCGCGGTGGCCGGTCGGATGCGCACCCAGCGAGTCCTCGTCGTCGCCGTCCTGGTCGCCTACGTCGGCGGGCTGACCGGGCTGCTGGTTACCCCGGGCTCGGGCACCGTCGTCTGGGTGGCGCTGTTCGGGCTCGCCCAGGGCAGCGGTTTCGCGCTGGCCCTCACCCTGATCGTGCTGCGCAGCGCCACCCCGCTGGTGGCCGCCCGGCTCGGCGGCGTGGCCCAGTGCGTGGGCTACCTGGTCGCCGCGGCCGGACCGGTCGTGCTCGGTGCCCTGCACGACGCGACGGGTGCCTGGGGCTGGCCGCTGGTGCTGCTGCTGGTCCTGCTGGTGCCGATGGGGCTGGCCGGCTGGGGCGCGTCGAGCGACGCCGTCCTCGACCCGGACGGCGCCCTGGACGAGGTGCTCCAGGACACCCCAGCCGGGGTGCGGACGGCGCCGCGACGCTGAACGGTCAGGCCTGCGGGTCGGTGGCTGCGGACGGCTCCGGCGTCTTCGCGCCCTCGCCGTTCCAGTCCTTGCCGGCCTCGTCGGCGTTCTCCGAGGCGCTGTCGGTCTGCCCGGCGACGACCTCGACCATCTCCTCGTCGGAGAGGCCGTCGCCGGCCTGGGTCATGTTGGTGTTCTCGCTCATCGCGACGACTCCTTCGTCTGACGGTCGCTGTCCACCCGACCGTCCCCGCACGGGCGACCGGGCAAACGCCCTCGCCGAGAGCGCGCCTTCGGCGACGCTCAGGCCGACAGCTGGTCGATCGCCTTGTAGACGCGCTGCTCCGAGATCGGCCGGGGCGTGCCCACGGTCTGGGCGAACAGGCCGACCCGCAGCTCCTCGACCATCCAGCGCACCCGGGCCACCGGGTCGTCGGGCGCACCGGTCGCCGGGGTGCGGGCCCGCAGCTGCTCGTACTCGGCGGTCACCGCCTCGACCTGCGCCGTCCAGAGGGCGTCGCGCGCAGCGTTGGCCGGCAGCTTCTCCAGCCGGTACGCCATCGCGGTGAGGTAGCGGACCAGGTCCGGCAGCCGCCGGCGCCCGGCGTCGGCCACGAAACCGCGGTGCAGCAGGCCGGTCATCTGCCGGCGCAGGTCGGCGATCGCGGCGTCCGGCACCCGCCGTCCCGGCGCGGCCCCGATCGCGACCGCCACCTCGCGGGCCTGCGTGAGCACCGCCTCGACCCGGCGCACGGCGTCCGCGGTGAGCGCCGGCAGCTCGGCCCGGGCGGTGGTCACCAGCGCCTCGAACGCGGCCTGGGTGCGCGGCGGCCCACCGGCGGCCGCGACGAGCTCGTCGGCGGCGGCGTCCACGCAGTCGGCGACGAGGTCGGGGATCTCGCCGTCCGGGTTGAACTGCAGGGCGAGCCGGGTGCGCGGGGAGAGCCCCTTGACCACCTGCTTGACCGGCGAGCCGGCGGTCAGCACGAGCAGCCGGCGGGCTCCACGCCACGCCAGCCGGCTCGCCTCGGCCTCGGTCGGGACGACGCGGACGCCGACCGTCGCGCCCTCGTCGACCAGTGCCGGGAACGCGGTCACCACGTGACCGCCGCGCTGCACCTCCACGGTGGCGGGCAGGTCGCCGAAGGTCCAGGCGGTCTGGCCGGTGCGCTCGTACGTCGAGGCCGCCCGGGCGAGGCTGGCCCGCGCCTGCGGCGCCACCTGTGCGCGCAGCGCGGTCAGGTCCTTGCCCTGGGCGAGCGGCCGACGCTGGTCGTCGAGCACCCGGTAGGTGGCGCGCAGGTGTGCCGGCACCGCGGCCGGCTGCCACGCGTCCGGCGGGATGGTGACGGCGGTGGCCCGGCGCAGCTCGCGCTCGAGCGCCGGCAGCAGCGGCTCGGTGGGGTCGATGTGCGGCAGCACCTCGCGCACCCGGTCCGGGATGGGCACCAGCCCGCGGCGCAGCTGCTTGGGCAGCGAGCGCAGCAGCTCGGTGACCAGCTCGGCGCGCTGACCGGGCACGGTGAACGCCAGCGACTCCCCCGACGTGCGCTCGGCGACGGTGTCCAGCACGCCCAGCGGCACGTCGACGGTCACGCCGTCCTCGACCGCGCCCGGGTTGAACGCATACGACAGCGGCAGGGTCAGGCCCTGGGTCAGCCGCACCTCGTCCGGGTAGTCGGCCTCACGGACCTGCCCCGCCGCCGCGGCGTTGGTGAGCATCTCCGGGGTGAAGGTGAGCAGGTCCGGGGTCTCCCGGCGGGCCTGCTTCCACCAGCGGTCGAAGTGCCGGGTGGAGACGACGTCAGCGGGGACGCGGGCGTCGTAGAGCTCGAACAGCGTCTCGTCGTCCACCGCGATGTCCCGGCGCCGAGCCCGCTCCTCGAGCTCGGCGACCCGCTCGATCGCCCGGGCGTTGTCGGCCCAGAAGGAGTGGTGGGTGCTCCACTCGCCCTGCACCAGCGCGTGCCGGACGAACAGCTCGCGGGAGACCACCGGGTCGATCGAGCCGTACTGCACCCGCCGGCCCACGACGAGCGGCAGGCCGTAGAGGGTGACCCGCTCGGTGGCGACGACCGAGCCGCGCTTGGCATCCCACCGCGGCTCGCTGTACTGCCGCTTGACCAGGTGGTCGGCCAGCCGCTCGACGACCTCGGGGTCGATCCGCGCCACCATCCGGGCGAACAGCCGGCTGGTCTCGACCAGCTCGGCGGCCACCACCCAGCGCGGCGGCTTCTTGGCCAGCGGGGTGCCCGGCGCGATCACGAAGCGGGTGTTGCGGGTGCCGACGTACTCCCGGGTGGGACGACGGTCGCCCTTCGCGGGCTCTGCCTGGGTGCCGATCTGGGACAGCAGCCCGGCCAGCAGGGACGCCGTCACGCCCTTCTCGTCCGGCTCGGTCGCCAGCGCGCCGGTGGTCATGCCCAGCCGGCGGGCGGTGCTGCGCAGCTGGCCGTGCAGGTCCTGCCACTCGCGGATGCGCAGGTAGTGGAGGAACTCGCGCTTGACGGTGCGCCGGAACTGGTTGCCGCTCAGCGCGTCCTGCTGCTCGACCAGGTACCGCCAGAGGTTGAGCAGGCCCAGGAAGTCGGAGTTCTCGTCGGCGAAGCGCTTGTGCAGCTCGTCGGCGGCCTGCTGGTGCTCGGCCGGCCGCTCGCGCACGTCCTGCACGGTGAGCCCGGCGGCGATGACCAGCACCTCCTCGAGCACACCGCGCCGGTCGGCCTCGACGACCATCCGGGCGATCCGCGGGTCCAGCGGCAGCGCGGCGAGGGAGCGGCCGGTCCCGGTCAGCTTCCCGTGCTCGTCGAGGGCCCCGAGCTCCTCGAGCAGGGCGAGGCCGTCGGCGACCGCCCGGCGGTCCGGCGGGTCGATGAACGGGAAGTCGGCGATGTCGCCGAGCTCCATCGCCGCCATCTGCAGCAACACCGACGCGAGGTTGGTGCGCAGGATCTCCGGGTCGGTGTACTCCGGCCGGGCGTCGAAGTCGTCCTCGGCGTACAGCCGGATCGCGATGCCCTCGCTGGTGCGACCGCACCGGCCGGAGCGCTGCCGGGCCGAGGCCTGGCTGATCGGCTCGATCGGCAGCCGCTGCACCTTGGTGCGATGGCTGTACCGGGAGATGCGCGCGGTGCCCGGGTCGACGACGTACTTGATGCCGGGCACGGTCAGCGAGGTCTCGGCGACGTTGGTGGCCAGCACGATCCGCCGGCCGGTGTGCGCGGCGAAGACCTTGTGCTGCTCGGCGGCCGACAGCCGCGAGTAGAGCGGCAGGACCTCGGTGTGCGGGAAGCCGCGCTCGTCCAGCGCGTCCGCGGTGTCCCGGATCTCCCGCTCCCCGGCGAGGAACACCAGCACGTCCCCGGGGCCCTCGGCCACCAGTTCCGCGCAGGCGTCGACGATCGCGCTGACCTGGTCGCGGTCCTCGTCGGCGTCCGGGTCGTCGGGGTCGATGACCGGCCGGTACCGGACCTCGACGGGATAGGTGCGCCCGCTGACCTCGACGACCGGGACCTGCGCGCCGTCCATCGAGAAGTGCTTGGCGATCCGGTCGACGTCGATGGTCGCCGAGGTGATGACCAGCTTCAGGTCCGGACGGCGGGGCAGCAGCCGGGCGAGGTAGCCCAGCAGGAAGTCGATGTTGAGGCTCCGCTCGTGGGCCTCGTCGATGATGATCGTGTCGTACTGGCGGAGCATCCGGTCGCGCTGGACCTCGGCGAGCAGGACGCCGTCGGTCATCAGCTTGACCAGCGTCCGGTCGCCCACCTCGTCGGTGAACCGCACCTTCCAGCCGACGACGTCGCCCAGCGGCGAGCCGACCTCCTCCGCGATCCGCTCGGCCACGGTGCGGGCCGCGATCCGCCGCGGCTGGGTGTGCCCGATCCGGCCGCGGACGCCGCGGCCGAGCTCCAGCAGGATCTTCGGCAGCTGGGTGGTCTTGCCCGAGCCGGTCTCGCCGGCCACGACGACGACCTGGGAGTCGCGCAGCGCCGCGGCGATGTCCTCGCGGCGTTGGCTGACCGGAAGCTCCTCGGGGTAGCTGACGACCGGGACGGCGGCGCGACGGCGGGCGATCCGCTCCTCGGCGACGGCGACGTCCTCGGCGATCCGTTCCTGTTGCCGGGCGCGGGCGGCGGGGTCCGTGGTGCGCCGGGTGCCGTCGAGTCGCCGCCCGAGCCGGTGCTCGTCGGTGAGGGTCAGCGCGGACAGCCGCGACCGGAGGTCGTCGTGCGGGGTGGTCACGGGGTGCTCGCGGTTCCTTCCAGGGGTCCTGCTCCCAGGGTCCCATCCCCGGCGAGCCAGTTGCGCGACTCACACTCAGTGCGCCGTGCAACTGATTGCATGTACCGCACAACGGGTTGTATGGTGCACCTGTTCCTCCGGCGCAGTGTGGCGCCCATCGCTGACCTCCGGAGCCCCCGTGACCGACGTCCTCCCCGCTGCCGGGTCCGCAGCCGATGCCGAGCAGACGTCCCTGTCCGACCAGCTCGTCCTGCTGGTCCGGGTGATGCACGCGTTCAAGGCCCAGGCGACCAACGGTTCGGGTCCCGAGGCGCGCGAGCGCGCGGCCCACGTGCTGCTGTTCCCGCTGACCCGGCTCGGCCCGCTCCGGCAGGGCTCCCTCGCCGAGCTGGTGCACGCCGACCCCTCCACGGTGAGCCGGCACGTCACGCTGCTGGTCGACCGCGGGCTCGTCCGCCGGGTGGCCGACGAGCAGGACGGCCGCGCCAGCCGCCTGGTCGTCACCCCCGCCGGCGAGGCCGAGGTCGAGAAGATGCGGCAGGAGCGCGACAGCGTGCTCAGCCGCGTCACGGCCGACTGGACGGCGGACGAGCTCGGCACCTTCACCCGTCAGCTGCACCGCTTCGTGCGGGACCTGAACGACCTCCTCCCCACCCTGGGCACCGCCGCCGGCGGCGCCGTGAACCCTCCCGAGAAGGACCGATGACGCAGACCACGGACCGCACCGCCCGGGCCGAGGCCCGGGCGGCCGCGGCCGCCCCGGACTCAGCCGGCGGATTCACCCACAAGCAGATCATGACGATCCTGGCGGGCCTGCTGCTCGGCATGTTCCTGGCGGCGCTGGACCAGACGGTGGTCTCCACCGCCATCCGCACCGTCGCCGACGACCTCCAGGGCTACGACCTGCAGGCCTGGGCGACGACGGCGTTCCTGATCACCTCGACGATCGCCACCCCGCTGTACGGGAAGTTGAGCGACATGTACGGCCGGCGGGGGTTCTACCTCTTCGCCATCGCCGTCTTCGTCGTCGGTTCCATGCTCTGCGGGCTGGCCGACTCGATGTACCAGCTGGCCGCCTTCCGGGCGATCCAGGGCATCGGCGCCGGTGGCCTGATGTCGCTGGCGCTGGCGATCATCGCCGACATCGTCCCGCCCCGGGAGCGCTCGAAGTACCAGGGCTACTTCATGGCCGTCTTCGGCACCTCCAGCGTGCTCGGCCCGGTCATCGGCGGGTTCCTCTCCGGCCAGGACTCGATCCTCGGGATCACCGGCTGGCGCTGGATCTTCTACGTCAACGTTCCGCTGGGCATCCTGGCCTTCGCCGTCGTCTTCAAGGTGCTGCACCTGCCGCACACCAAGCGTGAGCACCGGATCGACTTCCCCGGCGCCCTGGCCCTGATCACCTTCCTGGTGCCGCTGCTGATCGTCGCCGAGCAGGGCCGCACCTGGGGCTGGAGCTCCACCGGCGCGCTGGTCTGCTACGCCCTCGCCGCGGTCGGGTTCGTGCTCTTCGTGCTGGCCGAGCGGGTGTACAAGGACGACGCCCTGCTGCCGCTGCGGATGTTCAAGAACCGCACCTTCGCGGTCAGCAGCCTCTCCAGCATCGTGCTGGGTGCCGGCATGTTCGGCGGCATCCTGCTGCTGCCGCAGTACCTGCAGATCGTGCACGGCTCCAGCCCCACCGAGGCCGGCCTGCAGATGATCCCGCTGGTGCTGGGCATCATGTCCGGCTCGATCATCGCCGGGCAGACGGTCGCCAGGACCGGCAAGTACAAGGCCTTCCCGCTGGTCGGCACGGTCTTCATCGTCGCCGCGATGGTCTCGCTGTCCTTCATCGTCGGCGCGGACACCTCCGTGTGGACGCTGGTCCCCTTCATGCTGCTCATGGGCCTGGGGCTCGGCTTCAACTTCCAGCCGGTCATCCTCGCGGTGCAGAACGCGGTCAGCCCGCGCGAGATCGGGGTGGCCACCTCGTCGGTGACGTTCTTCCGGCAGATGGGCGGCACGCTCGGGACGGCGGTCTTCCTGTCGGTGCTGTTCAGCGCGCTCCCGGGCCGGATCTCCGACGCCTACACCAGCGCCCAGGGCGACCCGGCGTTCCAGCAGGCCGCTGCGGCGCACCCCGACCAGTTGCAGCAGCTCTCCGGTGCCGGCAGCGACCTCGGCGACACGTCGTTCGTGCAGACGATCGACCAGGCCCTGGCCGCCCCCTTCAAGTCGGGCTTCGCCGACACGCTGGACCTGGTCTTCCTCATCGCGGCCTGCATCGTGGCGATCGGCTTCTTCGTGCTGATCTTCCTGCCGCAGCTGGCCCTGCGCACCCAGTCCGGCATCCAGGCCGCCCAGTCCGGTGGCCCGGCCGAGGGCGGCGCCGACAGCCCGGCGCTGGCCGCGGAGAACGCAGCCGGTGCCGCCGCCCCGACGTCGGTCGAGCCGCCCGTGGACGGCGCCGACCGGACCGACGAGCAGGCGGGCAGCGACACGCCCAGCCCGCGGCACGGTGCCACGGCCGTCGTCCCCCCGTCGACCGGGAGCGGCCGCCACGAGGCGGGCGCGCACCAGCCGACCGGCCTTGACAGCGTGCCCGCCGACCATCTGCCCGACAGCGCCCGTCACCACGACTGACGTCACCTGACAGAAGGCCCCCTTCCACCGGGAGGGGGCCTTCTGCGTTCTCGTAGGGCTCATCCGGTGTTGATCATGGCCGTCTGGTCGCCCGACGCGCCAGTGCGCGGCGTGTCAACGAGCCGGACGCCCATGATCAACCGATGTCAGCAGGTCACGGCTCGAAGACGGCGCGGACGCAGCCGTCCTCCTTGTCCTTGAACATCTGGTAGCCCCTGGGCGCCTGCTCCAGCGGCATCACATGGGTGGCCAGGTGCTCGGTGGTCAGCTCGCCGCGGGCCATGTGCTCGAGGATCCGCGGCGTGAAGCGCTGCCCGTGCACCTGGGCACCGCGCACGGTCAGGCCCTTGTTCATCATGGCGCCGATCGGGAACTTGTCCACGGCCGCGGCGAAGACGCCGAGCACGAACAGGCTGCCGCCCTTGCGGCAGGCCATGATGGCCTCCCGGACGGCGGAGGGCCGGTCGGTCTGCAGTCGCAACTGCTGCTTGACCTGGTCGTACGTGCCGTGCACGCCCGGGCTGTGGGCCTCCATGCCGACGGCCTCGATGCAGACGTCGGGGCCGCGACCACCGGTGAGCTCGCGGAGCTCGGCCATCACGTCGGTCGTGGAGTAGTCGATGACCTCGGCACCGACGTGCTCGCGCACCTGGGCCAGCCGCTCGGGCAGCCGGTCGATGACCAGGACCCGCTCCGCCCCCAGCAGCATCGCCGCACGGGCGGCCATCTGCCCGACCCCGCCGGCGCCCCACACGGCGACCGTGTCACCGGGCTTGGTCCCGGCGAGCTCCGCGCCCATCCACCCGGTGGACACCGCGTCGGAGGCGAACAGCGCCCGCAGGTCGCTGACCTCCTCGGGGACGACGAACGCGCCGACGTCGCCGTAGGGCACCCGGATGTACTCCGCGTGGCTGCCGGCGAAGCCGCCGAGGGCGTGCGAGTAGCCGAAGCAACCGCCGGGGCTCTGGCCCCACAGCCCCTCGGTGATGCCCGGGTTGGGGTTGCCGTTGTCGCAGAGGGAGTACAGCTCCTGCTTGCAGTACCAGCAGGTGCCGCAGGCGATGAAGGAGTTGACGACCACCCGGTCGCCGACCTTCCGCTCGCGGACCGCTCTGCCGACCTCGACGACGTCGCCCATGAACTCGTGTCCGAGCACGTCCCCGGCGCGCATGAAGGGGATGTAGCCACCGAGCAGGTGCAGGTCGGAGCCGCAACTGGTGGTCTTGCGGACCTTGACGATGATGTCGTGGTCGTTGAGCAGCGTCGGGTCGGGGACCGTCTCGACGGACACCTCGTTGACGCCGGTCCAGGTCGCCGCTCTCACAGCACACCCTCCCTGGGAGCTCGCTCGGCCATGCCCTCGATCGCGGCGCCCTGCGGGGTGGCCTTGCGGTGACCGTGCGGCTGCGGATCGACGCGCAGCACCTCGCCCACCTCGACCAGCGCCTTGGACTCCCGCAGCGCGGCACGCAGGTCACCGATCTCATCCTCGGTCACCGGACCGCGGAAGCGGGCGGCCAGCTCGGCCCCCCGGTCACCGGGAGCCGGGGTGACCCGCACGTCGAGCCGATCGCCGAACGCAGCGAGCGGGACGGGGATCGCCGTCCGCAGCTGCTCGGGGTCGGTCAGCACGCTGACGGCGCGCCAACGGCGGGCCGCGGTGCGGGGGTCGTCGGTCACCGACGACTGGCCGAAGCCGGGCAGCCGCAGGTGCTGGAGCTGCTGGAGGGCCTTGCCTCCGGCTCCGCCGGCCAGCCCGGCAGCGCGGGTGACGATCTTCGGTAGGGGCATGGCCGCCGGGTACCCGAGGTCGTCACAGCGCGAACCCGCACGCGGCCGCGGCTCTCGTGGACGACCGGTGGGCTGAAGCCCGAACGGACCGAACCGGCCCACCGGGACAGCCCGCTGCCACGTGCGACGTCGTCGCGGAGGAACCGGCTTCTCGACTGCCCCGTTGAGGCCCGGAACTGTCGTACCCCGTCCGTATGTTCGGTGCATGACGACGACCGCGGAGCTGCCCGGGCCTGACGTGCCCGGGTCGCTCGGTGCGCGGGTCGACGTGTTCTGGGTGGGGAGCGGGCATGCCGAGCTTGATCCGTTCGCGGTGTCGCCGGAGCGGGTGGCTGCCCGGTTGCAGGAGGTGCAGCGGCGGCGGGCCCGGGACGCCGCCGAGGAGGCGCAGCTGATCCTGGCACTGGCCGGCGCCCGCCCCGCCAGCGCCGACCCGCAGCCCGGCACCCCCGGCGCCCGCCATCCCGGCTGGTCCGGCGGTGATCCCGGGGACGGGATCAGCGAGTTCTTCTGCGCCGAGCTGGCCACGGTGCTCAACCTCGGCCGCACCACCGCCTCGAAGAAGCTCGACCACGCACTGACCTGGCAGAAGAAGCTCCCCGCCACCTTCGCCGCGCTCCAGGCCGGGGAGCTGGATGAACCCCGCGCCCGGGCACTCGCCGAGGTGCTGCAGCACACCAACACCGCCGTCGCCGGGCAGGTCGAGGACGCACTTCTGCCCGAGGCGAGCGATCTGTCGGTGTACAAGCTCCGCGACTGGGCCACCGAACTGATGGTCGAGCTGGACGCCGAGGCCGCCGACCTGCGCCGCGAGGAGGCGGAGAAGACCGCCGACGTGCACCTCTACCCCTCGGCCACCGCCGGCCGGTCCACGGTCGCTGCCGAGCTGCCCACCGATGAGGCGGTCGAGTGCTACGACGTCGTCGACCAGCTCGCGAAGATGCTCAAAGCAGACGGCGACCCGCGCCGGATCGGGGCGCTACGGGCGCATGTGCTGTCGTTGTTGATCCGCCGCTCCGCCGACCACGGGCTCCCCGGGGTGGCGGCGAATGTGACGGTGACCGCCGGGCTGGACGGCCTGGGCGGGACGGGCAGCACGCCGGGTGAGGTGAACGGGTTGCCGATCACCGCCGCCCACGTCGGGGAGCTGCTGGCCCGGGTCGGTGCGTTGGGGCTCACCGCTCCCGACGGCGGGACGCTGACGTTTGCGATCACCGGGCCGGACGGGCAGCTGCTGGCCACCCTCACTCCGGCTGAGCTCACCCGGCTGGCCCGCCGCGGCTGCCCCCAGCACTCCGAGAGTTCGTGTGACTGCCCGGTCACCGGGCCGCCACCAACCACCGGCGCCTATGAACCCACCGCCCGGCAACGCGCGTTCACCACCACCCGGGACCGGCGGTGCCGGTTCCCCAACTGCGGGCAACGCGTCGGCTGGACCGACCTCGACCACGTCACCAGCGCCGCCTGCGGCGGCGCGACCGACTGCACCAACCTCTGCTGCCTGTGCCGCTCCCACCACCGGCTCAAGACCTTCGCCCCCGGCTGGCGGTTCACCATGAACCCCGACGGCGTCCTCCAGGTCACCACCCCCTCCGGCATCACCAGGACCACCCGACCACCGGGCATGCGACCACCAGGCATGCGAGCACCGGGCATGCGGCCACCACCCGGAGCAGCAGAGCCGCCGCCAGCAGCGGACGACCCACCACCCTTCTAACCTGGCAAGGCGGGCTGCTCGTCCGCCCGACATCGTCGTCGTACCGGGAGTCGCTGTGCCGTCGTTGATCCTGTCCCCCCGCGACCTCGAGTTCCTGCTGCACGAGTGGCTCGACGTCGAGACGCTGACCAAGCGGCCGCGCTACGCCGAGCACTCCCGGGAGACGTTCGACGCCGTCCTCGAGCTGGCCGAGCAGATCGCCACCGAGCACTTCGCGCCGCACAACCGCAAGGCCGACGAGAACGAGCCGCACCTCGTCGACGGCAAGGTGCAGCTGGTCCCCGAGGTCGCCGCGGCGCTGAAGGTGTTCGCCGACGCCGGCATGAACGCCGCGCCGCTGCCCGAGGAGCTCGGCGGGCTGCAGCTCCCGGCGGCGGTCAACCAGGCCGTCCACGTGTGGTTCCAGGCCGCCAACATCGGGACGTCGGCTTATCCGTTCCTCACCATGGCCAACGCGAACCTGCTGGTCGCGCACGGGACGCCGGAGCAGGTGCAGACCTACGTGCCGCCGATGGCCGAGGGGCGCTGGTTCGGCACGATGGCGCTGTCCGAGCCGCAGGCCGGCTCGTCGCTCGCCGACATCACCACTCGCGCCGTGCCCCAGGACGACGGCAGCTACCGGCTGACCGGCAACAAGATGTGGATCTCCGGCGGCGACCACGAGCTGACCGAGAACATCGTCCACCTGGTGCTGGCCAAGGTGCCCGGTGGACCGGCGGGGGTGAAGGGCATCTCGCTGTTCGTCGTCCCGAAGTTCCTGGTGAAGGACGACGGCACCCTCGGGGAGCGCAACGACGTCGTCCTCGCCGGGCTCAACCACAAGATGGGCTACCGCGGGACCACCAACACCCTGCTGAACTTCGGCGAGGGGGTGCACACCCCGGGCGGGCAGCCCGGCGCGGTCGGCTTCCTGGTCGGCGAGCTGCACCGCGGGCTCACCTACATGTTCCACATGATGAACGAGGCGCGGATCGGTGTCGGGATGGGCGCCACCGGGCTGGGCTACACCGGCTACCTGCACGCCGTCGACTACGCCCGCACCCGCACGCAGGGCCGGGCACTCGCCGGCAAGGACCCCGCCGCCCCGCCGGTGCCGATCGTCGAGCACGCCGACGTCCGGCGGATGCTGCTGGCCGCGAAGTCCTACGTGGAGGGCGGTCTCGCCCTGGGGCTGTACTGCGCCCGGCTGGTCGACGAGGAGCGGACGGCCGAGACCGAGGAGGAGCGGGCGCGGGCGCACCTGCTGCTCGAGACGCTGACCCCGATCGCCAAGAGCTGGCCCTCGCAGTGGTGCCTGGCCGCCAACGACCTGGCCATCCAGGTACACGGCGGCTACGGGTACACCCGCGACTACCCAGTCGAGCAGTTCTACCGGGACAACCGGCTCAACCCGATCCACGAGGGCACCCACGGCATCCAGGCGCTGGACCTGCTCGGCCGCAAGGTCGTGATGAACGGCGGCGCCGGCCTGGTCGCTCTCGGCGAGGCGATCGGCGCCACCACGCAGCGGGCCGCCGGGACGCAGTGGGCCGACCTCGGCGAGACCCTCGACGACCTGGTGCAGCGGCTCGGAGCGGTGACCGCGACGCTGTGGGCCGACGGCGACCCGGAGGTGGCGCTGGCCAACGCGGCGGTGTACCTCGAGGCAGCCGGGCACGTGGTCGTCGGCTGGTTGTGGCTGGAGCAGGCCCTGGCCACCGAGGGGCGGGACGGCGACTTCTACGACGGCAAGCGCCAGGCCGCCCGGTACTTCCAGCGCTGGGAGCTGCCCAAGGTCGGACCGCAACTGGCGCTGCTGGCATCGCTGGACGGAACGGTCCGCGACATGCGCAGCGACTGGTTCTAGCGCAGAGACGACGACGGCGGCCCTCCGAGGAGGGCCGCCGTCGTTCGGCAGTTCGCGGGCCCGCTACAGGGCCGGCAGGGCTAGAGGACTGCGGTCGCCGTCGCCGTCGCGCGGGCCGCCTCGACGGCGGTGCTCCGGGCCCGGGGGGCGGAGGCCGCCCGCTTCTCCGCCTCGTACCGCGCCGTGGACTGCGTGCCCATCGCGATCACCAGAGCGGTCAGCACGAGGAAACCGAGCAGAGCCAGCGTGGGCCACATCACCATCAAGTGCTCCAAGTCGATCTCGGGGTCCACCGGGGGAAGTCGGCGGCTCTCGTCGAGCTGTCAATTCCCGGTCCGAGAGCCAGTCAATCGCGTACGGAGCGACTCATTCGGTGAACAGTGTGTGACGATCGTCGCCTCCGGCTGTGCGGCACGGACCGTTACGCATCTGCCACCGAGTGGAGGCGTGGAGACGGCCGGCCCGGGGCACCCCTCCGACGACCTGTCCGCGCCAGAACCACCGGAGGCCCCGCATGGCCGGAGCAAGCGCACCCGACGCCCGCGAGAGCGGGCGCGGTGGCACCGCGCAGGACACCGCCCCAGGTGACGACAACATCAGCCGAGAGCGTGCGGACTTCGCCCCGACCGGCGCCGACCCGAAGCCCACCACGGGCGGCACGATCAAGCGGACCCTCAAGGAGTTCAGCGAGGACGGCCTCACCGACTGGGCGGCCTCGCTCACCTACTACGGCGTACTGGCACTGTTCCCCGCCCTCACGGCGCTGCTGTCGATCGTCGGTCTGCTCACCAACCCGCAGCAGCTCACCGAGGCGATCACCGCCGTCGTGCCGGCGCAGGCCGCCGACACGCTCAACCCGGTCATCGAGCAGATCGCCGGGAGCTCGAAGTCCGCGAGTCTCGGCTTGATCATCGGTGTCGCCGCCGCCATCTGGTCCGCGTCCGGCTACGTCGGCGCCTTCACCCGCGCTGCCAACGTCGTCTACGAGACGCCCGAGGGCCGCAAGGTCTGGAAGCTCAAGCCGCTGCAGCTGCTCATCACGCTGATCGGCATCTTGTTCGCCGCCCTCATCCTGGCGATGCTGGTGCTCAGCGGTCCGGTGGTCGACGCCATCGGTCAGTCCATCGGCCTGGGCGACACGGTGCTCACCATCTGGAGCTGGGCCAAGTGGCCGGTCATCCTGGTGCTGCTGGCGCTGATGATCGCCGTCCTCTACTACTCCACCCCGAACGTGCGCCTGCGCGGCTTCTCGTTCATCAGCCCCGGGGCCATCGTCGCGATCCTGGTGGCCGTCGTCGCCTCGGCGCTGTTCGCCTTCTACGTCGGCAACTTCGGCAGCTACAACAAGACCTACGGGGCGCTCGCCGGTGTGGTGATCTTCCTGATCTGGTTCTGGTTGATCAACCTCGCCCTGCTGTTCGGCATCGAGCTGAACGCCGAGATCGAGCGGACGAAGGAGCTGAAGGAGGGTGTGCCGCGCGCCGAGAAGGAGATCCAGCTCGACGCCCGGGACACGCCCAAGGACAAGCAGACGACCTGATCCCGGTCGCCCGACGACGGGCCCGGCCCCCGCGGGAGCCGGGCCCGTCGTGCGTCGGTGCCAGGTGGACCGACTCCGTTACCCGGTCCGCTCCTCGCTGCGATGCTCCCGCGGCTGTCGTCAGTCCGGGGTCGGCCGCCGCATCGACCACATCTGCGCGGGACGCTCGAACTGGGTGGCGATCTCCCAGCTGACCCCGGGCGGCCCGGTCTCCTTGCGGAAGTTGGCGACGGTGAGGCGGGCCAGCGCCGGGTCCTTGGCCACCCGGGTCGCCAGCTCCAGGGCGCGGCCGTCGACGGCGTCGTCGTCGTCGGTCTCCCAGGCCAGCCCCAGCCGGACGGCCGTCTCGCCGTCGACCTCCTCGCCGAACAGCGCCATCGCCGCCGCGGCCTCCCGGCCGACGAGCCGCGACAGCAGGACGAAGTGGCCACCGCCGGGGTGGATGCCGCGCTTGAGGAAGCCGCAGATCAGCCGGGCGTCGCGGGCGACGACCCGCAGGTCGGCGGCGAGCAGCATGTTCATCCCCGCGCCGACCGCGGAGCCGCGGACCGCCGCGATCGTGGGGGCCTTGACCTGACCGAGCCGGTAGAACGAGTCGTAGATCGCGCCCATCCCGGCGTAGGCCTCCGGCGCGGCCGGGTCCCTGCCGGCGTCGGTCAGCGTCTGCACGTCACCGCCGGCGCAGAAGGACCTGCCTTCGGCCCGGACCACCAAGGCGCCGACGTCGTCCCGGGCGTCGACCTCGTCGAAGGTGGCGATCAGCTCGCCGGCCATCGCCGGGGTCAGCGCGTTGCGCCGCTGGGGTGCGTTGAGGGTGACGACGGCGACGCCGTCGGTCACCTCGAGCAGGACCTCACCTGAGCTGCCGGACATGCGACTCCCTCGTGGTCGGAGCCGGCGGCGGTGCCGGCCCGTGTCGCTGCGATCAGACCACGGGCACCGGTCGAGGGCACAGGGTGCGGGCCCAGGGTCCGGCCTCGGCGCAGGGACCGTGCGCAAAGGCGGTGACAGCCGCGCGACCCCGGTGGTTCCATGGGAGGGTCCGAGACCGTGCACGGGGGACGACCGCACGGGAGACCCCGTGGACCGCATCTCCGCGTCCCCCCGGACGCCGACCACCCGCCAGCAGGACGAGCCGGTGCGCACGCTGCAGCCAGTCATGCGCGCGCTCCTCGCCGTCTTCTGCGTGCTGACCGCGATGGCCACGATCGCCCTGTTCGTGCTGTCCTCGGCCACCGACGAGTTCTTCGCCTGGACGATCCAGCCGCCGCTGACCGCCGCGCTGATGGGCGCCGGCTACGCGGCGGGGTTCCTGCTGGTGGCTCTCTCGCTGCGCGACCCCGTCTGGGCGCACAGCCGGCTCCCGGTGCTGACCATCCTGGCGTTCACCGTGATCACGCTGATCGCCACCCTGGTGCACCTGGACCGGTTCCACCTGCAGCCGGAGTTCGCCTCGCTGCCCTGGATCGCCCGGACGGCCGCCTGGTTCTGGTTGATCGTCTACGTCCTGATCCCGGTGGCGATGGCAGTCTCGGTGGCCCTGCAGGAACGGGCGCCGGGTCGGGACCCGCGCCCCGGGCACCCGGTGCCGGTCGTGCTGCGGACGGCGCTGGCCGTCGAGTCGGCGGTGCTCCTCGTCAGCGGTGTGGCGCTGGTGACCGCGCCGTCCACCGCGCCGACGCTGTGGCCCTGGCCGCTGACCCCGCTCACCGCCCGGGTGGTCGCCGCCTGGCTGATCGCCTTCGGGGTGGCGACGGCGCTCGCCGCCCTCGCCGGTGACCTGGCCCGGCTGCGCACCTCGGCCATCGCCTACACCGTCTTCGGTGTGCTCACGCTGGTCGCGGTCGCCCGGTACCCCGACACCCTCGACTGGGACGGCGTCCCGGCCTGGGTCTTCCTGGTGGTCGCCGTCGCGATCGTGGCCACCGGGGCAGCGGGGTGGCGGATCGCCCCGGTGCCCGAACGGGCGCGCTGACCCCCGAGCGGGGTCAGCGCCGGGTCAGCGGCTGGTCGGGGGCTGGTCCCCGCGACGGGACAGCGGGACCCGCTCGACCCAACCGGCGACCGCGGCCAGCCCCCGGCTGACCGCCTGACCGGCCGGCGCGAGCCGTTCGGGTCCGTGCTGGACGCCGGCGTCGACGAGGTCGCGGGAACGGTCGAGCAGGCTCAGCGGCAGGCCGGAGACCGCGTTGCCCGGCGGACGGCGGGAGACCGTCGGGTGCGCCCGGGTCGGCGAGACGCGGCGGGCCACCTCCCACTGCAGGCCGAGCCGACGCAGCGCCTTGGCGTCCAGCGCCTCCTGCAGCCGCGGGAACATCACGTCCTCCTCGTCCCGCACGTCCTCCTTGAGCACCGTGACCAGCCGGGCCAGCCGCTCGGGACGGCGGGGGTCGTCGTGGTCCAGGGTCTCGAGCTCGGCGACGAGCTCGTTCACCTCCTGGTGCTCCTCCTCCACCTGCAGCGTGAGCGCCTCGCCGTCCGGCAGCACGCGGCGGATGACCGGCCACAGCACGGTCTCCTCGGCGAAGGCGTGGCTGAAGACCAACCGATCGATCGTGCGCAGCACGCGCTCCTGCGCGGTACCGGTGCTGCCGTCGAGCTCCTGCAGCAACCGGTCGAGCTCCATGTGGTCGTTGCGCTGACGGACGAACACGCTGCCGGGGCCACCGAGCTCGGAGACGGTCTGGTCGGCGATCGAGCGGGACATCACAGCTCCTGGGTCGCGGTGCGGCGCCGTGCTGTTCGACGCCCGCCTCCCCTTCCCTGGACGGGTCCGTCTCATACCTCAGCCGGCGGCCGGCTCGTGCAGCGCGGCCAGCAGCCGGCGGAGCACGCCCCGGGCCTGGTCGAGGTCGGCCGGGCTCACCGCCGCGCGTGCCAGCAGCGCCGCCCGGTCGGCGTCGGACCGGCGCACCAGCCGGTCGAGGGTCGACGCACCCGCGGCGGTGAGGATCACGAGGGGCGCACGGACGTGGTCGGGGTTGGGGCGCAGCTCGGCCTGCCCCGCGGCCACCAGGTCGTCGACCACGCGCTGCACGCTCTGCCGCGCCAGCCCGAGACGGCGGGAGGCGCTCGCCACGGTCCGCGGGCCGTCGGACACCACGCTGAGGACGTGCCAGCGGGCGGCGGACTGGCCGACCTCCCGGGCCAGGACCTCGCTGGTGCGCCGCGACTCCCCGGCCAGCTCGTAGACGTCGGCGATCAGCAACCGGTAGGCGTCGAGGTCCGAAGCGCTCATGGTTGACAGCATACTGTCGGAAGCGCAGGCTGCTGTCATCAACGGCAACGGAGGCGACCATGATCCTGCGACTGTGGAGGGGCTTCACCGACCCCGACCTGTCCGTGGCCTACGAGGACCTGCTGACCGGCCAGATCGCGCCCGCGATCATGGCGCGGGGCGTCCCGGGCCTGCACGACCTGACCGTGCTGCGCCGGCACCCGCGGGAGCTGGACCCGGCCGAGGGCGGCGAGGTGCTGACCGCGATGACCTTCACCGACCTCGACGCGGTGGCGGCCTTCACCGGCGGCGATCCGGGCACCTCCGTCGTCCCGCCGGCGGCCCGGGCACTGCTGTCACGCTTCGACGAGCACTCCCGGCACTACACGACCGTGCGGCGCTTCAGCAGCTGACCGCCCTGTCGGACCCCTCGGCGACACTGACGGGGTGAACCGCGTCGTCCTCGTGCGCTCCGGCGAGGGCACGGTGCGGGCGCACGAGCTCGACGAGGACGGCGTCGTCGTCACGGTCACGCAGGTGCCCCGCGCCGAGCTGGCCGGCTTCGTCCGGGCCCGGGAGTCCGCCCCGGTGCGCTGGGTCTGGGACGACACCACCCGGTGGTACCCGGAGCTGCTGGACGCCGGCGTCCGGGTGGAGCGCTGCACCGACCTGCGGTTGAGCTCCGCCGTGCTGCGCCGGTCCCCGTTCGTCGACCGGTCGCTCGTGCACAGCGCCGACGCCTCCGGGTGGGCAGCACTCGAGCCGGTGGTGCCGTCCGACCCGGCACTCTTCGCGCTGGAGGACCCCGCGGACCGGCTGGACCCGCTCGCCGAGCACGAGCGGCAGCTGGCGGCGGTGGCGGCGTCCCCGCACCGCGGGCGGCTGGGCCTGCTGCTGGCCGCCGAGTCCTCCGGGGCGCTGGTCGCCGCCGAGATGACACACGCCGGGCTGCCGTGGCGCGCCGACGTCCACGACCGGCTGCTGGCCGAGCTGCTCGGGCCGCGACCGGTCAACGGCCACCGCCCGGCCGCGCTGGAGCGGCTGCTGCCGGAGATCCGCGCCGCCTTCCGGGCGCCCGAGCTCAACCCGGACTCACCTCCCGGGCTGCTGCGCGCGCTGCAGGACGCCGGACTGCCGGTGTCCGACACCCGGTCCTGGACGCTCGAGCAGCTGGAGCACCCCGGCATCGCGCCGCTGCTCGAGTACAAGAAGCTGGGCCGGCTGCTCGCCGCCAACGGGTGGAACTGGCTGGACACCTGGGTGCGCGACGGCCGGTTCCGGTCCTGGTTCCTGCCCGGCGGGGTGGTCACCGGCCGGTGGGCGTCCAACGGCGGCGGTGCGCTCTCGGTGCCGCTGCAGATCCGGCCCGCGGCCATCGCCGACGAGGGCTGGCGGTTCGTCGTCGCCGACGTCGCGCAGCTCGAGCCACGGGTGCTCGCCGGGATGAGCGCGGACACCGCGATGGCCGAGGCGGCTCGGGCGTCGGACCTGTACCAGGGGATGGTGGCCAGCGGTGCGGTGGCGACCCGGGCCGAGGCCAAGGTCGGCATGCTGGGGGCCATGTACGGCGGCACCCGCGGGGAGAGCGGGCGGATGATGCCGCGGCTGACCCGCCGGTACCCACGGGCGATCGGCCTGGTCGAGGAGGCCGCCCGCGCGGGCGAGCGAGGCGAGGTGGTGCACACCCTGCTGGGCCGCGGCTCCCCGCTGCCGACCGGGGAGTGGGCCGAGCAGGCCGTCGAGCTCGGCGAACCGGCCGACGAGGGCGGATCTCGGGAGGACCGGGACCGGCACCGCCGGGCGTGGGGACGCTTCACCCGGAACTTCGTCGTCCAGGGCACGGGGGCGGAGTGGGCACTGTGCTGGCTGGCCGACCTCCGCAACCGGCTCTGGCGCCTCGGCGACGGCGACACCGTCAGCGACCGGCCGCACCTGGTGTTCTTCCTGCACGACGAGGTGCTGGTGCACACCCCCGCCGCCCTGGCCGACGCGGTCTCCGCAGAGGTCCGGCGCTCTGCGGCCGAGGCCGGACGGCTGCTGTTCGGCGGCTTCCCGGTCGACTTCCCGCTCGACGTCTCGGTCGTGCGGTCCTGGGCCGACGCCGGCTGAGCCCTCGGCTCAGGTGGGGATCCGCCACCCGACGCACTGTTGGCCCTCGCGGTGGGCATGCTCCGCAGCCGTGCGCGCCGGGTCGTCAAGAAGGTTGCGTCCTATTGTCTTGTTGTGACCACCACTGCACCCAGCGTCGAGCTCGACGACCAGCTCTGCTTCGCGCTGTACAGCGCCTCGCGAGCGGTGACGGCCCGATATCGGCCGATGCTGGACCAGCTGGGCCTGACCTATCCGCAGTTCCTGGTGCTGATGACGCTCTGGGAGCGCGACGACCAGAGCGTCCGTGAGATCAGCGACCGTCTCGACCTGGACTCCGGGACGACCTCCCCGCTGCTCAAGCGGCTCGACGCGGCCGGCCTGGTCACCCGGGAGCGGAGCGCGGCCGACGAGCGCCGGGTGCGGGTGCGGCTCACCGATGCCGGCCGGGCGCTGGAGCAGCCCGCGTGCGGCGTGTCGTCGATGATGATCGGCGCGCTGGACCTCGACGTCCAGGAGTTCGCTGCTCTCAAGCGGCAGCTCGAGGAGCTCACCGCGCGGGTGAGCGGCAGTCGCTGACCCGCCGGGCCCCCACTCCCCGTGGGGGCCCGGCCGTGCCTCAGTCGAGGGTGACCAGCCAGCAGCCGGACTCGCCGTAGGGCTCGACCTCGAAGCCCAGCTGACGCAGGCACCCGCCGATCGCGGCGTTCATCGTGCGCTGCAGCCCGGCGTGCACCGGGGCGCCGTGCACCTGGTCGTTGGCCATCCGGGCGTGCTGGTGCCAGCTGACCAGGACACCGGGGCGACCGGGCTCGGGGGTCAGGCACACCCCGCCGGCCGGCTCGTCGCCCGAGCAGTCGTGCAGCGCCAGACCGGCCTCGACCAGTCCCCCGGCCACCTCCACGACCAGCGTCACGAGCTCGTCCTCGTCGGACAGCGGCCCGTCCCACTCGGCCGGCAGCCGGTCGAGCTGGTCGCCGAGGTCACTCAGCCACGCCCGCTCCTCCTCCGACTGCCGACGGACCACCCGGCCGTCGGAGTGCAGCACACCGTGCACCGCCCGGCCGGACTCGGCCAGGCCACCGGAGAGCGCTGCCCAGTCCGCCTCGATCCGGTCGCGGAAGGGACCTGCGACGACCCGCTCGCCCGACCCGTCGTCCGGGTCGTCGACCAGCCACCACGCCGGCGGGGTGCCCTGTCCGGCGACCCGCTTCCCGGCCGGGTGCGCGGCCACGCTGACCGCCACCGCCTGCGCTTCCTCGGTCGCCGTGGTGGCCGGCCGCTCCGTATCCACCGGCCCCGCGGCGCCACCGGAGGCGGCGCCCGCGCCGACCACGGCGGGGACGGCGGCCCGCTGCCGCTGCGCCTGCACCTGGTTGCGCTCGAACTCGTACTGGGCGGTCGAGTGCGTGGCGAGCGCGATGACGATCGCGGCCAGCACGACGAAACCCACGACAGCGACCACCGGCCAGATGATCATCACCGCACCGCCGGCACGGCGCTGCGGACGGGACGGTTGCCGAACGTGCCGGCCGGGCCCGGGACGGCGCCCCAGCGGGCTGCCCGCCGCGACGAGTCCCGCCACCACATGAGCAGCCGGGCACCGGAGGCCCGGAACGAGGGCCGCACCGGGGGCAGGGCGGGCTCCTCGGTCCCGAACATCTCGAGCAGCGCCGCGAGGCTCAGCTCGTCGGCGGGCAGCAGCAGGTGCGGGTGGGACGACGACGGGCGGTGCGCCACGTCTGCAAGCGTGTTCACGGCGGGACTCCTCGGACGGTCCGTCGCGACTGGGGAAGTGCCGCGGACGTGTCGAAAACGTAGGACGCAGCAGGGTCCCGACCGCCCTTCCGGACACGTCGTCCGGAGCCCCGTCACCGAATCGTTGCGCCGGCCCCGCCACCGGTCGATGACCGGCCTCCTGACGGCACCCTTGTCGACATCTGCGCAGGTCCGGGCCCGGTTTTCCGCGAGACCGCGGTCGGTGACCCCGGGACGGCGGTCCGCCGCGGAGTGTCGGGCGGGCGCAGAGCGGGGCCACTCCGACCGGGGTCAGACGGCCGCGGCCACCAGGCTGGCCACCAGCACCAGCGGCAGGGAGACGACGGCCCCGAGCGAGGTCGCCGTCGTCAGGGTCTTCAGGCTGCCCTTGGTGGAGAGGTCGAGCAGGGTGCTGAACATCCAGAAGAAGTTGCTGTTGACGTGCAGCGCGAACATCGCGCCCGAGGCGATGGCCAGCGCGATGACGACGGGGTCGACGCTGAGCGAGCCGACGATGGGCGAGATGATGCCCGCGGCGGTGATCGCCCCGACCGACACCGACCCGATCGCGAAGTGCAGCACCGCGGCGATGAACTAGGCGAGCAGGATGCTGATGATCACCGGCGCGTTCTCGTCGGCGGCGAAGAGGTCGACGAGCGTCTCGTCCATGCCGCTCTCGGCGATGACGGCGCCGAGGGACCCGCCGACGCCCGTGACGAGCAGGATCTCGCCGGTGGTGTGGAAGCCGGCGGTGAGGACCGTGCCGACCCCGTCCGCGCCCAGCGACGGCCGGACCATGCCGAAGGCGATCAGCAGCCCCACGAAGAGGGCGATGTTGGCGTCGCCGAGGAAGGTGATCACCGGGTTGGAGAGGTCCGCCAGGCCGGCGATGGCCCCGGTGGCGATGAGCACCAGCGGCACCAGGATCGGCAGCAGGCGCACCCACAGCGGCAACCGGGCGGCGCGCTCGGCCCGCGGCACGTCCTCCGTCTCGTCGTGCGGACGGCCCTCCTCGTCGACGACGACATCGGGGTCGAGGTCGGTCCGCTCGTTCCAGTAGCCCCACCCCAGCAGCCGGCGGAAGAGGAACGTCGTGATCAGCGCGGTCGTCAGCCCGATCGGCAGTCCGTACAGCAGGTAGGTCCCCAGCGGCACCTCCATGAGCCCGGCGATGGCCACCGCGGCGAGGCCGGGGACGACGAAGACGTACCCGGCGAAGATGCCGATGGCCATGGCGCCGGCGAGCCAGGGCAGGCCGTGCCGGCGGTCGACGCCCGGCGCCGACTCCTTGGCCATCGGCGCCGCCAGGACGACCTGCACGTCGACGTAGATGGACGGGAAGATCGTGGAGAGCGTGCCGGCCATCGCGTAGGGCAGGCGGCGCCCGACCTTGCGCGCCAGGAGCTCTACCAGGTCGTTGAACGTGCCCATCGAGTGCAGCAGCGCGCCGATCAGGACGCCGAAGCCGATGAGCAGGCCGACCTCGGCCATGATCTCGCCGAACCCTGGGCTGCCGACGCGCGCAGGAGGTCTGTGAGATCAGGTACGACCCGGCCTCCTGAGAGCAGCCGGTAGCGGCAGCCACCGGTCGGTCGGCCGAGCCCGAGAGCGGCCGACGTGGAGGTCAGCCTGTGGGCGCCACCCCAGCCAGCCCCCCGCGCAGCGAGGAGCTGCTGGTCAGCACGGTGGGCCCCGTGGGGATCGAACCCACAACCCGCGGATTAAAAGCTCGGACGACGCACTGCCCTGAGCTGCGCGTTCGCTGATCAATATGGGCATTGACCAGCGAATTCACCGTGGGAAGTACATGATCGCGAACGAGCGTTAACGACCCTTCTGTGGGCGTCTTGTGGGCGCCATGTGGGCGCCGGTATCGCTCAGCGCCTCGGCTCGAGCCGCAGTTCGCGCGCAACGGACGAACCCGGTCGAGCGTCTTCCGCGTCAGCGACTCGCCTGCGTTCGGTGCCCGACGGAAGCGGTTTCGAAGATCGCTCCGACGCACTCCAATTGCGTGTTCTCCCCGCAGTATCTGCAGGTCAGAGCGCCTCTAGGACTCGCCGTCAGTTTCCCCGTTGACCCTCTCGTGCCCGTCCTACGGGCGTACGTAGCGGCACGGCCAGGGAGTTGATCGGTCGGTGCTGTTTCTATATCTGAAACCGGGCGGTCGACGCTCCGCGCCGCCCGCCACACGCCCAACCAGACGTTGCGGTCCGCCGACATCCTGACCGCAGGGTCATGGGCGTCGACTCCGCACTTGGCCAAGCTCCGGTCGATCAAGCGCACTACCGGACGGGTGAGCCGGCTACGCCGGCGCTCCAGGGGGCTTGGTGCAGCTGGTGCACGGGTCCGGCGGTGAGCCCGCCGGCCGGCCGGCACTGAGGTCGCCGGCAGCGTCACGCTCGACGACCTGCGGCGGGTGTTCCCCGGCTTTTAGTCCGGCCTCAGTCGGCGAGGTTGACCGGGCCGGTGGAGCGGGCCGGCAGGGCGCGGCGGGCCAGCTGCTCGGGCACGGCGCCGGTGAGGTCGACCGGGCGCGAGTCGAGGGCCGCCGCCCGGGGCTCGTTCGACTGGCTGGTGTACGTGCTGACCGGTGGCGACTACTTCCTACAGGGCAGGACGTGCGACTACCTCGTACCAGCCTGAGCGCACGGAGGACGACGACCGCCCGCTCGACGTCACCAGGGAACGGGTCCCTCGTTGCCGACGAAGGTCCCGGTCGGGCCCTTCGGGCCGACCGTCGCCATCCCCACGATGATCTCCGCGCCCTCCTGCACGGTGTTCACCGCGACGCCGGCCGCCCGAAGCTGCTCCACCGTCGGCAGGCCCTCGCGGTGGGCGACGAAGTCCGTCGCGGTGGGCCCGGGTGACGCGGAGTTGACGCGCCAGCGGGGGAAGGCCCTCGCGTACTGGATGGTCAGCATGTTGAGCGCTGCCTTCGACATGGGGTACGCAAGCATTGACCACCGCGCGTCCGGGCTCGCGTTCAGCGTCATGGAGCCGACGGCGCTGGAGACGTTCACGACGACCGGAGCCCGGCTCGCCTCGAGCAGCGGCGTGAAGGCCGTCAACACCGCGGCGGCGCCGAACACGTTCGTTTCGAACACCCGGCGGAGGTCGTCGGGCGTCGCCTCGGCGGGCGGACGCTGGTCCCCGGCGATGCCGGCGTTGTTCACCAGGACGTCCAGCGCGCCGACCTCGTTCTGCAACCGGTCCACCGCCGCGGCGATCGAGGCGCCGTCGGTGGTGTCGAGGAGGACTGGCGTCGCGCCGACCTCAGCGCTTACCTCGATCCCTCGTCGCAGCTCCCGGGCACCCAGGTAGACGGTCTGACCGGCCTCCACGAGGCGACGGGCGACCTCGTAGCCGATCCCGCGGGTCGCACCGGTGACGAGGGCGGTTCTTCCTGCAAGCTCCGACATGGAATGCTCCTTCTGGGCGGGATGACCCAATCATGACACAGATTGGGTCACTTAACCCAGAAAAGCTGGAATGCTGCTGGGCTCGACGTCAAGGGTCAGCGGGACTGCCCGCAGTTGGTTCGACGATCTTGCATACGCGGCGGGGCCCAGGTGACGGAGACAACCCGGGCCGCTAGCTGTCAGAGCGGGCCTGGAAGGTGCAGGGCGGTCGGACGGACCGTCAGGCGATGGTCAGGTGGCGAAGGACTCGACGTAGCGGAGCGCGGCGTTCATCGACGCTCGCATGGGCGCCGTCGACTGCATGGTCTGCCCCAGGAGAGTGCCCCCCTGGAGGGCCGTCAGCAGCGCCATCGACAGCTCGTCGAGATCGGCCCCGGGACGGAGGTCGCCCCGGTCGCGCATAGCGCGGAGACCGTCCAGCAGCGGGGACTGCACGCGTACGAAGGCGCGGAAGAGCTCATCACGGGTCTGCTCGTCGCCAGGACTCGTTGAACCCGCCAGCATCGCCAACGTGCAGGCGCCGCGACTGCTGCCGTGAGCGAGGTTCTCCACCGCAGCGTCGGCCCACGCCCGCAGCGCCTCGAAGCTGTCGAGCGGACCCAGCATCGGGTTATCGACGACCGCCTCCGACTCGGACTGACGAGCGATGACCGCCCTCACGAGGGCCTGCTTGCTGCCGAAGTAGTGCATCAGCTGTGATCCGCTGACACCCGCGGTCTTGCGGACATCATCGGCGCTGGTGCCGGCGACTCCATGCTGGCCGATGAGCGTCGCGGCCGCCCCGACGATGTGCTCTCGGGTGGCTTGCCCTTTCCGGGTGATCACCCTCTCAGGCTAGTCAGCTGGGTCACCCCGCCCACCTACACCGCGTGATGGGTCGTAGCAGCGTGGACAAGCCCTGACCCATCGTCGACCAGGAGACCCTCAAGCAACTGCGCTTGGCGGCACGACGACGAGGGGGGCTCCGGCCGTGGCGTCCTCGAGCTCGACGACCTGATCCCTGAGTTATCGCGGCTGATCCTCGCCCGGCTGGTGGCGAAGGACTTCGAGCCTGGGGCGACACCTTGGCCCTGGTCGGGGACTGCGCCGGACCGAAAGCGCCCGTTGACGGACTGCCCGAAACCTGACCGTTTTCGGGACGGTAAGCGCTGGCGCCCCTGCGGGTGCGGTTCACGATTGCCTCACCCGATGTGCCAGGAGAGCCGGGTCGATCTTCGAGAGCCCGCGGGTGATGGAAAGGTGTTTCGCGCGTGTCGCCCTGGCTGGTGGCACGCGTCGTGCGCGACTCAGCGACGGCAGGCGATCAGATCAAACCAGTCCGACAACTGCCGGCGGAACGCTGTCGCCTCAACGCGGCACGCCGTCGGACTGGTTCACGTGCTTCAGCCGAAGACCCAGAAGAGGATCCCCATCGCAAGGTAATAGGTGGGGATCATCAGGGGCGGCAGCAAGACGATCCAGCCTGATCGCTGGGCTGCAATGTTCGCTCGCGGCTCAGGGGTGAGAGGGGAGGTGACGAGATCGTCGGCGGAGTCACCAGTCAGCTCGCGGTACTCGAGCCAGGACAGGGCGATCACCACCATAAAGAGGCCAATCGCGATCACTGCCGGTGATACCGGAACAACGGTCGCTGACGAAGTTCCACTGGCTGCTGCGGCTCCGACACCAGCCGCGGTGACCACGGCGAAGAGGGCGGTGCCCACCACCCAAGGGTGCGCCATCAGCGGGCGCAGCACTCGAGGTAGGCACAGCAGCGCGGCCGCGACCACGGCGAGACAGCCGAGCTGCACCAGGTTGTAGGTCAGTGGCTCACCACTGACCCAGTTTCGGATCGCAGCGGTGCCGACGAGCATGGCCAGCACCTGACCGGCGCCGAGGGCGGCGATGGTCCACACCCCGGACACGCGCTCGGGAGAGCTCTCCGCATCGATCTCGCGGGCGTAGTCGGTGGGATCACCGAACGCTGCTGAGGGGGGTTCACCGGTCTCCGTGCAGTGGCCCTCCACCTCGCCCAGGCGCTCCCCGATCACCAGACCGGGGACGTCTCGCAGCCGCAGCTCGAGCACGAACGCACTGCACCACTCCTGGTGGGCCCGGACGAACGGACGCTCCCAGACTTCCTGCGGTGCGGCCTGCACGCCGGGGGACTCGCTCATGTTGAACTCCTCGAGGAGTGGGTGGAGTGGACGAAGGCGTCGCCGCCCGCGGCAAGGTGGACGCCGACCCGGGCCGAGAACGCCTCCCACCGGGTGAGGCCGTGCTCCAGCTCGGCGCGGCCGGCGTCGGTGAGGGTGAAGTACTTGCGCCCCGGACCGGTGTCACCGGTCCGCCAGTCGACGATGACCAGCTCGTTCTTCTCGAGCCGGGCCAGCAGCGGGTACAGCGTGCCGCCCTTGATGTCGCCGAAGCCCGCGTCGGCCAGCCGACCGGCGATGGCATAGCCGTAGGTGGGCCCATCAGCCATGACTCGCAAGACGCACAGCTCGAGGACCCCGCGGAGCCACTCGCTGGGCTGCGGTCCGGTCGGCACGTCTTGATAGTGCCTCTACTTAGAGCGCCTGTCTAGTAGCTGCTGACCGAACTTCCAGGCGTGTCTTAGGCCGGGACCGTCCGCCCGTCCAAACGAAGTCCGAGCTCGCCACGCCGCCCAAGAGCTCGAACGCCCGTTAGCGAACTGACCGGTACATCAGCGTTCTCGGCATGCAGAGCCGCCAGTGGCCCAAGATGAGCGCTGCGTCCTGCTGCGGCCGACCGGCCGGCTACTGACCCTTCTACCGAGAGTAACTAGCGGAAAACGGCCATCCTGCTCTGCGTGACCAGATACGGGTTCCGAAACTACGGCCCACAACCACCCGCTTGCGGGCCGCTCCGCGGACTACTTGACTCGTCGGGCATTCGCGCAGGTCAGCCAACGAGTCAACCGGCCCAGAACCCGTGTCCGGAATCAACGGCCCGAATCGGCTGGCGGTTGACGTTTGTGGGCCGCCCTCAGCGCGAGGCCCGGCTACGTGGAAGACAGCTTGAGCTCCAAGACCCCGTTCGGCTTTGAGAAGGCCGCCGTCGGCGGCCCGGGCAGCACCGCGAGCATGACTGTCTCGCCAGCGGCGACGTCGACGGACAGGTCTTGACTCCCACCCCAGTCCAAGCTGCCCCGCACCACATGACGGCCGGGCTCGACCTGCAGATCAAGGGACCTGCCGGGGCGCACGGAGCCGACCTCCTCACCGTCCACGAGGATCTTGTAGGTGCGCACGGCATTGACGTAGTAGCCGGCAGGCCGATGCACCCGGATGCCGCCACGCCCCTCCGCTAAAGACTGGGGGTCCTGAGCGGCTACATGGTCTCCGGTCCTCTTACCGAACTGACGGGGCGTCCTCGTCACCAGCAGATAGCTCGGCAGCAGCAGGACCACTAGGACGGCCAGAAACCAGCCGACCGCTGCGGGACCTGTCACGAAGAAGTAGACGGCAACGCCGATCCCCAGCACGGCCGCGAAGATGACGAAGTTCCCGATGACCTTCACGGCCGGATCGTCCAGTAGCCCGAGCCGAAGATCAACTTCAGAGGGCGACCAGCCTCGACTGTGGACCATCGGGATAGCTCACCCCTGCCGCATGCGCAGAGCGATCGGACCGATAGATAAAGGACGTCATTCAAGGGTCGGTCAATAGACACCAGCCATGACTCACGCGCGATCCAAACCAATCACCCAATTAAGCTTTGCCGGGCCAGTCCTCGACAGTTCCCAATCAAGAAGTCCAAGGTTGCGCTTGCAGGACTCCAAGGCCACGCCATGAACAGCTAACCCAGGATCATTCCTCCCCCACCGCCTCACGCTCTCCTCGTCCATCCAGGGCAAAAACAGATCCTCACCAGTCAAAAGCAGAGGAAGGCGCGGCGTCAGCGACCGACGGACAGTGACTACTTCCGCCCGCACCTCACAGAATGTACGCAGGATCGCGACCTCTTCAGGTCCAAAACTCTGTTTCGCTGTCACGAGAACGATGAGGCTGTCAAATCCTTCTCCAGTCAGGCGGTCCTGTAGCCAACCAAGGTTGTCGAGATCATTCTGATCAATCCGATTGCGGCCTTTCACCTCCCCGATCAAGGTGACAGGGATTGGATAGCGCAGAAACGCGGCAATGTCGGCTTCAACCGACTTTTGGCCAACCGTGACTGTTAGGCCCAACTCATGACACGCCAGATCACCGCCTATTCCGTACGTGTTGACTATCTGGCCAAGCGCGGCCAAGGCAGGAACCATGGCCTGCACCTGCTCACGCGTCAGATGCCCCGCTAGGCGGAACAACCACTTTGGCGGTACTGCCCCCCCCCCCGATCAGAGAAGCCAGTCGCACATCTTGTCCACAAAAGTCGCACGCGACGTGGTCGCCGAGCATGCTTGGACCAATATGCATAGACGCACGACAAAAAGTACATTTGCCCACTAGGACCGCAGTCACCAAGCCACTATTGAGCAGCCGTCGCAGGACTGATTCGACGTAGTCGGCAACACTGGTCTGCGACAACCGCATGGGCCACCGACCGCGGCCCTTTTTAATCTCTTCTCTAAGACGAGCCAGCGGAATGCCCCCCTGATGGGTGGCTAAGAGCTGTAAAGCAGCGGCCAACCCAGGTTGCGTTAAAGCTCCACTAGCCGCGCCACCCAGCATCTCCGCCGCCCGCGTTTGAAAAAGCCCAACGTCGGACTGGCCAGTGACAACTCCTCCCGCCCCAAACAGCCGGCGAAAGACCTCGGACTTGCGGTGGAGCTGAACATTGATCGACCGATCGGTGACGCCGACTCCTGAGACGAACCCGCGATCCGTCGGTCGCCTGGCACGCACCATATTGTCGGATACCCAATCCAACAGGTCCGCGAATCTTTCGTCGTCAGGCAGGTGCGCAACTAGCCGAGGGTCATGACCGGTCAGCTCTGTGACCTTGACATCGGCGGCAACTGTACGGAAATCTCCTAAAACGCTTCCTCGTCCAGCTAGGCGACGCCTCGGCAAAAGAACCGTGGCCTGCATCGCTCCGTAGGGAATAGCGACATCGAACGGAAGCACGTCGTCGGTCTCAAGAACGCGCGAGTAGCGCGGTGGCGTTTTGCCTGAGTGATACCAGACGGCCCTTCTGCCTACCCCTTCAAGCTTGAATGCGAGTGCATCGAAGTCCTGCTCGCAAGGATCCTGTCGAACATCCCAGATCCACACTTCTTGCATCGACTCCGAGTCTTCTGAGCTCTGCTGGGCAGACCAGCTAGCCACCTCCTCCAAGCGGAGTATTGCGAACTAACACCGAGATCAATAATCATCAAGTTGATCGCCAGCGATCGGACATTCCACGCCAGAACTTGATGCGTCAGGGAGCTGCGATCTATAATCAGTATCAGGGGTGGGGTGTGATTGAACGAACGCGTCGACACCGCGGACGGTACGTCGTCGAGTACGGCGGAGTGCGTCGATGCGGTAGCTCGGTCGGCCAAGAACCAATCAAGCAGCGGATCATGCTGAACTTCTACGCCACTCGGCGCCCCGTCTAGTGCGACCCACGGTAGCAATCCATTGGCATACCGTCCGGTTTCGAACGGTCCCCATTCACCGCGACCACGCCAGGCCACTTTCGACTCGAGTGTAGATTCGTCGTCCCACGCCCAGAGAGCATCCAGATCATAAGCGTGGAACTTCGCCTCTAAGTCCTCCTGACTGGCTGGCGACTCGAGAATGGATGAGTAGCAGCCACCCCCGAGGCCAGCCAGGGTGCGGAAGATTTCGACTACACGAGCCGATTCGCCCAAATCTGCCACGACACCCAAGAGAAGTGGCCGAATGGTGACGGTACCGGCGATTCGCGTTGTTGTTGGCGCAGCCATTCGAGCACCGTACACCGCGCCAGAGTCACCGCACTGGTTCATGGAGAAGACTAGCCAGGTCCACTGGGTGTAGCCACCTGGTCTTGTTTCCCTCGCGCTGACCAACGGGGCCCAAAGGCACCAAACGAAAGAGTTGGAGTCCACTGCACGAGCGCCTTGCTCGCGCGAGGCGACGCGACTACCTCGCTCGTTCGGTTGCCTCCCGACACTCAGCCACAGGACTCACGAGCATCCTTGCCACCGATTCGCCGCACATGTCGCCTCGATGGGTGTCAGATACGCCGGCCATACAACATAAAGGAGGTTATGTTGTTCGACCGTCGCAGCGACAGCGGCATGGCCGAGGCTCGCCGCCTGGGGCGCCCAGGTCGACCGGCCGCGCTGAAGGAGACGACCGGGGGTGACCGGGCCGCCGGGGTGACGCCGGCAAGCCGTGGCGGCGTCAACCCGATGGGAGCGAGGCAGCCCGCGGGCGACCGCAGTTCCAGAACAGCTGCCGGGCGCGAGACACGGATGGGCCTCCTCCGGGCGCACCAGTCGGCATCGGCTCAACCGCTCAGGCAACCGCACGCTCAACCGGGTGCTCTACACCATGGCGATCACCCAGATCCGCGCCGACACCGAAGGCCGCGCCTACTACCTGCGCAAACGCGCCGAAGGCAAGACCGGACGCGAAGCGCTGCGCTGCCTGAAACGACGCCTCTCCGACGTGATCTACAAGACCCTGCACGAAGACCTCGCCGCCGGACGCGCACCGACCGCGATAGGACGGTGAGTGCGGCAGCGGCAAACGGGACGCGTCTTCACGGCCGAAGCCAGCTGCGCGACAGGCTCCCAGTCCCTGACCTGCTCTTCGCTGCGGCCAGTCCACCGCACCCACCGCCAGCCAAAACGCTACCGCCGAGCCCTTGCACATAGGAGCTCACTCGGGCCCAAGCGATTCGTTGTGACGAGTGGCCTCGGCGGGCCAGCGCCCGAACGCGGCCAGGTCGACGAGAGGCCCGGCCGGGTGGCTCAACCCTGTTCTGGCGAGTCCGGTGCGGGGGTGACGTCCTGACGTACCGCGCGCTCGGCCGACCGAAGTCCTCGCAGCTGTGCGGAGAAGTTGGTCCCGTGCTGACGCAGAGCACGCCGCCGACTGCCACCTGCTCCCAGTCGCGCGAAGCGTCGACCCCGACGAGGAGCGCGATAGCCGCCGCCAGAAGAGCACCGAACAGGACGGCCAGCTCCTGGCTCGCGTGTCGCCGGCGCGTCTGCTGGTCCACCCGGGCACGGCATCGACGCGCCAAGCGGGGTGACAGCCTCCTCACCCGTTGGAACCTCGCTGAGCTGGGGTGACGTCCGGGGTGACCGCGGCGGTCGTGCAGCCGTTCGACTGCTTTCCGACTCCCGGTCGCCGATGGCAGCGTTCGGCCTGCATCGGCGCCTGTTGAGCGTGCGCGGTTGCCCGATCTGCGCGGCCGTCCACCCAGGAGGCACCCATGACAGGCCGTCTGCTCACCACCGAGGAGGTGGCCGCGCGGTTCCGCACCAGCCCGGCCACCGTTCGCTACTGGCGCCACGTCGGCATCGGCCCTGCCGGCGTCCGCGCCGGCCGCCGGGTGCTCTATGACGAGGTCGAGGTCGGCCGCTGGTGGGACTCAAAGGTCGGCGGGGACAAGGCCACCCGCGCCCACAGTTGATGCACATCACCGCCGCCGATGGCCTTCGTCGGGCAGGCTCAGCCGCAAGCAGTTCAGTCCGATCTCTCGGCACCTGCAGGAGGTCCTCTGCCGTGGACGGCTCCATCACCCGGATCACGCTGAGCGACGGGACGTCGCGGTACCGCGCGCGATACCGCAATCCCGGTGGGCGGCAGCACGAGAAGCGGTTCGCCCGGAAGGTAGACGCCCAGCGCTGGCTCGACGTGGCAACCTCGGCGATGGTCACCCAAACCTGGACCGCACCGGACCGCGGCCGGGTCACGGTCTCCGCCTGGGCAGACCAGTGGCTCGCGGCACAGACCCAGATCAAGCCGAGCACCCTGTACCGGTACGCGGGCCTGCTGCGCACGCACGTGCTCCCCACCTGGGGCAGTCACCGCCTTGCCGACGTCACGCATGCCGAGGTCGCCGGCTGGGTCGCCGGACTGCGAGCCAACGGCTCCGCACCGGCCACCGTGCGCCAGGCGCACCGCGTCTTCTCGCTGCTGCTCGGACTTGCCGTGCGCGACGGGCGCATCCCGCGGAACCCCGCTGACCGGGTGCCTCTCCCCCGCGTCACCCGCGACGAGCCGCGCTTCCTTAGCCGGGAAGAAGTGGAACGGCTCGCCGCCGCGGCCGTCGACGACGGGGACGTCATCCGACTGCTCGCCTACACCGGGCTGCGGTTCGGCGAGCTGGCCGCGCTGCGGGTGCGCCGCGTCGACTTCCTGTGCCGCCGGCTCAGCATCGCCGAATCCGTGACCGAGGTGGCGGGCAAGCTGGAGTTCGGCTCGCCGAAGACCCATCAGCACCGGAGCGTCCCACTGCCGGCCGCGTTGGCCGGTCCGCTGGCCGAGCGCTGCGAGGGCAAGAAGGGCGGCGACCTGGTGCTGACCACCGCCGCGGGCACGGCACTGCGGCTGCGGAACTGGCGCCGCGTGGTCTTCGACCCGGCCGTCTGCGCGGCCGGCCTGACCGACGTCACCCCACACGACCTCCGGCACACCGCCGCCTCACTCGCGGTGGCCAGTGAGGCCACCGTCAAGAGCATCCAGCGCATGCTCGGGCATGCCTCAGCGGCGATGACGCTCGACGTCTACGCCGGTCTCTTCGACGACGACCTGAGCGACCTGGCCGCTCGGATGGACGCCGCCGCGCAGCGGGCCGCCGACAGCCTTGTGGGCGTCTTGTGGGCGCCACCCCCGGTCGCCCACCCACGAAAGAACAAAACTGCAGGTCACAGTGGTGGGCCCCGTGGGGATCGAACCCACAACCCGCGGATTAAAAGTCCGCTGCTCTGCCAGTTGAGCTAGAGGCCCTGCCGGTGCCGGAGGGCTTCCAGACGACCCACGAACGACGTGTGCGGGATCTGCGGCACCCTGCGGCCCGCTGCGAGGCTAGCGCGCCGCCGCTTCGACACGCGGCGCTGAACGGGGGTGGGGCGGATGGCAGCCCTCCGTCCGTGCTGACGTGCACGAAGAACCCGAGGTCACCTCAGACGTTTCCCGGAGAGCTCCTGGGACACCGGGGCACCCCCGCACAGGCAGATCGTCGCGACGTCGCGTGCGGCCTAGCTGCAGGAGATGTTGGTGCACTGGGCGGGGTTGCCGTTGCCCCCGGCGCGGTTGCCGCCACCGTCCACGACACCGGCGACCGCCTCGATCCCGAGGTCGTGGTTGTGGGCGGCGAGGTTGCCTGTCAGCGTCGTGCCGGGAGCGTCGACGTCGATGCCGTCGTCACCGCTGTTCACCGCCACGTTGCCGGACAGCGCGGTGCCGGTCGCGTCGGGATCGACCAGGATCCCGTCGGCGTGCTGGCTCGTGGCGTGGTTGTGCGTGACGTGGTTGTCGCGGGGCGCAGAGGCCGCGTCGAGGTGGGCGACGTAGATCGCCGGGCCGTTCCCCGTGGCATGTACCGCGTTCCGGGCCACGGTGCTCCGGACGGAACCGTCGAGGATGATGCCGAAGCCTCCCCGCTCACCTCCGCCGACGGCGTCCACGACGTTGCGCCGCACCAGGGTGTCCGATGCGACCCCGACGATGATGCCGTCACCGACCCTCCGGAGCTCGTTCTCCTCGACCCGGATCCCGCTGGCCTCGTCGTTGACGTCGATGCCCCCGCCGCTGTCCGAGACGACGTTGCGGCGGACGGTGGTACCGCTGCCACCGACCGCGAAGCCGTGCTCGCCCGCATCCAGCGCGTTGTGCTCGATGACGCTGTGGTCAGCGTCGAGGAACATCGCGTAGCCGGTGCTCCCCGACGCCGCGTTCCGGGTCACGAGCGCGTCCGACGACTCCAGGACCACGACCGCGGTGATGCCCGGATCAGTCATGGTGTTGCCCTCGATCACCGTGTGGGCGCTGTCCACCACGAGGATGGCCTCGCTCGTCGTCTGCGCGATCGTCAACCGGCGCAGCCGGTTGCCGTCCGCCCCGCCGGAGACGAGGACCCCCGCGTTGAACTGCTGGATCGCGCCGCCCTGGATCGTGACGCCGTCGTGGCCGGCCGAGTTGTCCACGCCCACGTCACAGACCCGGCCCTGCACCGGGCAGGTCACCGGCGATGTCCCATCGCCGTCGATGGTGTGCCCGTTGAGGTCGAGCGTGATGTCGTTGGCACCGATCACGAGTCCGATGTCGGGGCAGTCCACCAGATCGCTGGTCAACGTCGTGTCGACCGAGACGACGTCCCCGCACGCGACACCGCTTGCCGCTGCCGGGCCGACAGCGAGCATCGTGGTGCCCGCCACGAGCAGCGCGACGGCGAACACCCTGGCAACCGCACGTGGACGCAGACGCGACCAGAGGCTGGTGCGGGACTGGAAGGACGGCGAAGAGGACATCACGCCTCCCTGCAACTGCATGCCCGTGCGGACAGGAGCCGGGACGTGGACCACGTCGCCACCAGCGGCGTCATCGACCGTCCAGGGGGTACAAGAGCGTACGCGCGGAGCAGATGCCGGACAAGATCCGGCGAGCTCGGCGGGACGGTCGGCCAGCTCGACGCGCCCTCGCGCGCGTCTCCGGGATCGGCCGAGGGGTCAGAGCACGGTGAACAGGACGAACAGCAGCGCCGTCAGCACGAGCGAGACCAGCAGCGAGCCCAGGCAGCCCAGCCGGCTGGAGAAGAGGAACACGCCCGGACGGTGCCCCGGTGGCGGGCCGGCGAACCGCTCAGCCGGTGCACACCCGGCCGAGGAACCCCTCCAGCTGCACCTTCTGCGCGTCGTCGAGCGGGAGGTCCACCGGCACGCTGTCCCCGTCGCCGACGGTCACCGCCAGCGGGAAGACGAACGGCTTCTTGGTCTCGGCGAGCGCGTGCGGATCGCACCGCGCCGCGTCGAAGGTCACCGGCAGCCTCAGCTCGTCCCGGTCCGGTTCCAGCGTCACCGGCAGGTCGTCCAGCACCGGCTGCAGCACGACGCTCCCGCCGAGCCGGGTGACCTCGACCGGCTCGTCGCCCGAGCGCCGGGTCAGCACGACCACGCCGGTCGTCGTGGTGCCCGCCTCGGTCAGGTCCTCCACCGCGACGTCGACGACCGCCAGCACCCGCTCGACGGCGCACGCGGCGTCGTGCACCTGCGCCATCGTGTCGCCGGCCAGCGGCACCCGGAGCTCCCCCGTCGTCCCCTCCGGCCGCACCACTGTCACGCGCGCCGCCACGGGCTCGACCCCGGCCGTGCAGTCCACCGTGCCGAACGGCGTCGGCAGGTCGATGGTCTGCCCGGGCTCGTACGTCGCCGCGACCGTCCGGGCCGGCACTGCGGCGAACCCCGGGGAGTCCAGCTGCACGGAGGTGACCGTGAACGGCGCCGGGCCGGTGTCGGTGAGCCGCACCTGCACCTGCCCGCCGAGGGCGGCGTCGGTGCGCAGCTGCACCGCCTCACCGGTGACGCCGGGGACCTCCGGGAGGGCCTCGGCGGCCGGCGTGGACGACGCAGCCGGCGGCGGAGCGGGCTGGTCCGCGCCGCCGCAGCCCGCCAGGACCGCCACCAGCACCAGACCGACGGCCGCTCCCCGCACGGCCGCAGCCTAGGTCCGGGTCAGCCGCCGGCGGTCACTTCGAGACGTGCCGGTTCGGCAGCTTCCCGTAGACCCGGCCGGCCTCGTACCTGACCTCCAGCCGCTCCTGCGCGCTCGCCGTCGGCCCGCGCCGCGGCTCGCCGCTCTCCAGGTCGAACGCCGAGCCGTGCCACGGGCACACCAGGCAGTCAGCTCCGCGGACCTCCTCGACCGTCCCCTCGGCGAGCGGTCCGCCCACGTGCGCGCAGGCGTTGACGAAGACGTCGACGCGGGCGCCGCGGCGGACGACGGCGAGCCCGACCGGCGTGCCCTGACCCTCACCGGTGCGCAGCGCCGGACGCCCCTCGGGCAGGTCGTCGAGGGGTCCGAGGTCGATCCACTCGGTGGTGAGCTGCCGGGCCTCGACCACCGCGTGGTTGGCGCCCGAGGACTGCGCGTAGGACATGTGCCCACCGATCGAGGCCGACGCGCTGGCCAACCCCAGGCCGCTGTAGGCCAGCACCCGGCCCAGCGTGCCGTTGCCCTTGCGCCGGGCCACCAGCGAGCCGACGTACAGGCCGAGCGCCGCGGAGTTGGCGACCGCGTGCACGGCGCCGAGCCGGCGGACGGCGTCGTCCTGCTCCGACCAGTCGGCCGCGCCCGCGAGAGCGGCCGGCAGGCTGGCGGCGACGCCGGTGCCGATCAGCGCGGTGGCAGCCGGACGGGCCGGCGGCACCGCGTCCAGGATCCCGGCCGACAGCCAGGTGCCCACCGGGACCATGGCCAGAATCGGGTGCACCGGGTGGCCGAGCCAGGTGCCGTGCAGCAGGTCCTTGAACGCCTGCGGCCGGAGCACCTTGTTCACCGCCGCCCGCGCGCTCTCCAGCGACTTGTCGAACGACGACACCTCGGACAGCCGGTCCAGCACGGCGAGCAAGCTCATGCGCCCGCCCATACCCGTTGTGGGCGACCGGAACCGGCGGGCTCATCTCGCCGCCGTCCAGTCGGCCCCCTCGGCCAGCAGCGCGATCGCGGCCGCACCCACCTCGTCGACGTCCCGCGCGAGGTCGGCGAGCGAGTCGCGCAGCGGCCCGGCCACGCCCTCCTCCGGGGAGCACAGCCGCACCGCCAGCCGGTCGGCCGCCGTCCGCAGTCGCTGCACGGCCGGCACCTCCCCCGCCGGGGACGCCGGCGCGGGCCCCGGCCAGGCGACACCGGTCTCCCGGCACAGCCCCGGCAGGCGGCGCAGCATGCCGGCCGACGCGGCGGCCGTCCGCCAGGCGGTGCCACCGGTCAGCTCCGGCGGGCAGGTCAGCGTCGCCTCGGCCCAGCGCAGCACCGCCAGGACGTCGCCCCACACCACGTCGGACACCACGCTGCTCGCCGCACCGGCCACCGGCGACCGGTGCGCCCGCACCAGCACCCCGCCGAGCGAGGGGTCGTAGAGCCAGGGACGCCGAGGGCCGGGTGTGTGCACGGCCCCACCGTGCCGACGCTGCTCGGGAAGCAGCTGACAGCCGCCTGTGACCTGATCGTGACCACTCTCCGTGATCGACCTCACGGAGTGTCAGCGCGCCGCGCGGGGAATCCAGATGCACACCTGAGACTTCCTGGTGGAGCATGCAACCGTTGAGCCACTGGCTCTCGAAGGAGTACACGTGACCTGCCCGTCCCTGCTCCGTCGCACCGCCCCCGGTGGCGCGCGCAAGCCGGGTTCTCTCGTCACGACCGAGCTCCACCGGGCGCCCCAGCTGCTCAGCCTGCTGCGGACCCGCCTGCACCAGGACGACGCCCGCGCCCAGTTCGTCCGCTTCGTCGTCGTCGGCGTGGTCTCCAGCACGGTCTACGCCGTGCTCTTCATCGCGCTCGGTGGGCTGGGCGACCAGCTGGCCAACGTCGTCGGCGCGGTCGCCTCGACCCTGCTGGCCAACGAGATGCACCGCCGGCTGACCTTCCACGCCGGAGCCCGGGTCTCCTGGTTCGCCGCGCAGTGGGAGGGCGGGGGGCTGGCCGTCATCGGCCTGGTCGCCACCTCGCTCGCACTGGCCGGCGTGCACAGCCTGGTCGGCGACGTCGGCGCGGTCGCCCAGCTCTGCCTGATCGCCGCGGTGACCGGAGCGATCGGCCTGATCCGGTTCGTCGCCCTCCGCAGCTGGGTCTTCAGCACCGCTCCGCACCGGGACTGACCTCCCGCCGCGTCGGGCCGCGCGGGGTCCGGCCGTCCGCCCTACCCTGCTCCCATGGCCGATCGACTGCACCGAGGTGTCCGCGCAGCCGTGGGCGCCGCCGCCGGGGTCCTGCTGCTGCTGCTGCCGTTGGCGGCGTGCAGCTCGGACAACGTCGACTGCTCCGGCACCACCTGCACGGTGAAGCTGGAGGGGGACGGCGCGAAGGCGAGCATCCTCGGCAACGACCTGGCCTTCGTGGGCACGGAGAACGGCAAGGCGACCGTGTCGGTCGGCGACGCCAGCGTCTCCTGCGCCCAGGGCGAGAGCGTCACCGCGGGGCCGCTGTCCCTCACCTGCACCACGGTCACCGACACCACGTTGGAGCTGACCGCGAAGGCAGGCTGACCACCGGCAGGCCGCCGCCGGTCAGCCGGTGGTGGCCACCTCCACCACCACGCGGGAGGGTCCGGTGAGGGAGTAGACCCGGAACGGCGCGCGGGTGGCGGTCCCGATGACGGCCGCCGAGGTGCCCTCGAAGGTGGCGTCGTAGAAGACCCCCTCGACGACGTCGGTGCCCGAGATCGGCACCGCACCCCGGGCCACCTCCTCGGCACCGGAGTCGTAGGGGTAGCTGGTGCCCTGCAACGACACCCCGAGGTACGCCGCCCCGGGGAGGTCGATCGCGGCACCGCTGCCCTGCGCCGACGGGGCGTCGACGTACTCCACCGACCAGCCGGGCGTCCCGGTGCCGGACAGCTCGAAGACCACCCGGTCGAAGCCCTCGTGGCTGGCTGCGCGCACCGCGGTGACGGTGAGCCCGTCCGGGTCGACCGCCTCGGCGACGTCGGCCCGGGTGTCGCCCGGGAACGGGGTGCCCGCTGCTGCCTCCTCCGTGGCCGCCGCTGTCGCCGTCGCCGTGGCCGTCGCCGGGCTGGTCGACTCGGTGGACGTGCTGCTGGGCGCGGAGGCGGAGGTCGTGGTCGATGCGCTGCCGGTCGAGGCCGCGGCCTCGGGGTCGGTCTGCGCGGCGCACCCGGCGGAGAGCACGGCAACGGCCAGGCAGGCGAGCCCGGTCATCCGGGAGGGACGTCGTGTGAGCACGACCGATGCTGGCACGCGGAGCCCCGCAGACCTGCTCGCCACGCGGCGCGCGGGCCCCCGTGCAGGCACCCGCCCCGGGCCATGTAAGGTTCTCCCTGCCTCCAGCGACCACGAGCCCCCATCGTCTAGCGGTCCAGGACGCCGCCCTTTCAAGGCGGTAGCACGGGTTCGAACCCCGTTGGGGGCACGCACGACAGCTCCACCAGGAGCACCAGAACGAGCAAGGCCCTGTAGCGCAGTTGGTTAGCGCGCCGCCCTGTCACGGCGGAGGTCGCGGGTTCGAGTCCCGTCAGGGTCGCCATCCGGCGCCAGCACCACCGGTTCCGGCGCTGGGGCCAGGTAGCTCAGTCGGTACGAGCGCTCGCCTGAAAAGCGAGAGGTCGGCGGTTCGACCCCGCCCCTGGCCACCCCTCCTCTCGTCGCCTGCGCATCTGCCGGACGTCCAGACACTTGTTCGGCAGAACACAGGAAACTCCCAGGATCAGGCTGCACAGTCAGACCATGACGACGAGCACCCCCCTCACGAGCTCTCGGGCCCAGCTCACCCGTCCTGATGGCAGCGCCCTGAGGGTGCTGGTAGTCGACGACGAGCCCTCCATCTGCGAGCTGCTGTCCATGGCCCTGCGCTACGAGGGCTGGGACGTCCGCACCGCCTCCGACGGCGCCGACGCCGTCCGCGTCGCCCGCGAGTTCCGACCGGACGCCGTCGTCCTGGACGTCATGCTGCCGGACATGGACGGCCTGGAGGTGCTACGCCGGTTGCGGGCGGACTCCCCGCTCGTGCCGGTCGTCTTCCTCACCGCCAAGGACGCCCTCGAGGACCGCATCGCCGGGCTCACCGCCGGCGGCGACGACTACGTGACCAAGCCGTTCAGCCTCGAGGAGGTCGCGGCTCGGCTGCGCGGCCTGCTGCGCCGGACCAGCCGCGTGGTGGCCGACGACGGCCTGCTGGTCGTCGGCGACCTGACGCTGGACGAGGAGAGCCACGAGGTGATGCGGGGCGGTACGGACATCCGGCTCACCGCCACCGAGTTCGAGCTGCTGCGCTACCTGATGCGCAACCCGAAGCGGGTGCTGTCGAAGGCGCAGATCCTGGACCGGGTGTGGCAGTACGACTTCGGCGGCCAGGGCAACATCGTCGAGCTCTACATCTCCTACCTGCGCCGGAAGATCGACGCCGGGCGCACTCCGATGATCCACACACTGCGCGGCGCCGGGTACGTGATCAAGCCCGCGACCTGATGCACCTGCAGCACCTCCCGGGACCGCGCCCGCAACGCCTCACGTTGCGGGCGCGTCTGCTGTGGGCTTTCGTCGTCCCGCTGGTGCTCGTGCTGGCACTGGTCGGTTTGGTGTCCACGACCGTGCTGCGCAACCACCTGGTCGATCAGGTCGACTCACGGCTGATGGCGACTCAAGACCGCGCCGCCAACGCCGCCCTGCGGTTCGGCCACCCGACTGCCGCTGATGCACCGGACGCCGACGCCGCCAACAGTGGCAAGCGTCCCGCGACGCCGGACTTCTACGACACGCCCGGTCAAGGTGACGGCACTCTCAGCGCGGTGATCGACGACGGCATCTGCACCCAGGGGGCCACGCTCACTGCAGACGGCCAGTCGCGCACCCTCACCCGGCCACAGGCCATCATCGTCGCGTACGCGAGCGCCTCCACGGACGCGCGGACAGTCCACCTCGGCGGGGACCTGGGCGACTACCGGCTCATGGCCAGCCCCATCTCTGGCGGGACAGTCATCGTGACCGGGCTCCCGCTGAGCAGCACGAGCGACGCGGTGCGCAACCTGGTCACTGTCGAGTTCCTCGCCGGGCTCCTCGGCCTGGCCGCGGCTCTGGGCGTGGCAGCGCTGATGATCCGCAGCGCCGTGCGTCCGCTGGACCGCGTGGCCGCCACCGCTGCCCTGGTCTCCGAGCTGCCGCTGGCCAGCGGCGAGGTGCGGCTGGCCGAGCGGGTGCCGCCGGACTACACCGACCCGCGGACGGAGGTCGGGCAGGTCGGCACGGCGCTGAACCGGATGCTGGACCACGTGGAGGGCTCGCTGGCCGCCCGTCAGCAGTCCGAGACGCAGGTCCGCCAGTTCGTCGCCGACGCCAGCCACGAGCTGCGCACCCCGCTCGCCTCCATCCGCGGCTACGCCGAGCTGGTCCGCCGGCAGCACGCCGAGGTGCCCCCCGACGTCGGGTACGCCGTGCGACGGGTCGAGTCCGAGGCGCTGCGGATGTCGGAGCTGGTGGAGGAGCTGCTGCTGCTCGCCCGGCTGGACGCCGGCCGGGAGCTCAGCACCGAGGAGGTCGACCTGACCGCGCTGGTCGTCGACACCGTCAGCGACGCGCACGCGGCCGGCCCGACCCACCGCTGGCAGGTCGACCTGCCCGACTCCCCCGTCGTGGTGCCCGGCGACCCGGCCCGGCTGCACCAGGTGCTGGCGAACCTGCTGGCGAACGTGCGCAGCCACACCCCCGACGGCACGACGGCCACCACCCGGCTGCGCGCCGAGGCCGGCTGGGCGGTGCTGCAGGTGGCCGACGACGGGCTGGGCATCCCGGCCGCGCTGCGCCCGCACGTCTTCGAGCGCTTCGCCCGCGGCGACGCCTCCCGCTCGCGCACCGCGGGCAGCACCGGCCTCGGGCTGGCCATCGTGCACGCCGTCGTCGCCGCGCACGGCGGCACGGTGGAGGTGGCCAGCGAGCCGGGCCGGACCGCGTTCACCGTCCGGCTGCCGCACGCCGAGGAGGGCCCCGGCGCCTGAGAGCGTCGCCGAAGGCGTGCCCCCGGCGCGGTCCCTCAGGTGGTGGCGTGGTCGGCGGCGACCTGGTCGTAGACCTGGGCGTGCACGCGGCGGACGGCGGCCAGCTGCTCCGCCCGCCAACCGCGGTCGACCCGCGCCGGAGCGGGGCGGGTCAGCGCCGCCACCACCGCCGAGGTGAGGGAGGCGGTGTCCAGGCCGGTCAGCGGGTCGTTGCCGTAGAGGACGACGTCGGACCACTGCTCCCGCTGGTGCCCGCCCACCGGCACGACCGCCCGGGTCCCGGCGTCCCGGCAGAGCTCGACCCACGACGAGTGGCTCCGGGCGCGCTGCGGCACGACCGACACGTGCAGCTCCTGCAGGTGCCGCACCCACCCCTCCGGCCCGGTCGGCCGGCTGCGCACGAGCTCCAGCTCCCCGGCGTCCGCGAGCGCGACCAGCACCGGCAGCCGGACGGCGAGGTCGACGTCGGGGTCCACGTCCACCCGCAGCCGGCCACCGCCGGAAACGGCGCCGGACAGCGCGCTGCGCAGCAGCGCCTGCGGCTCGGCGACCTCCGGGCCCAGCGCGCCCAGGTGCACGCCGACCAGGCGCGTCTCCCGCCCGACCCCGGGGGTCGGGTCCCCCAGGGACGGGTGGGCCACCACGATGGCGGTCCGGCCGAAGCGGTCGGCGATCTCGTCGGCCGCGCCCGGGGTGAGGGTGAGCACGACCTCTGCGGTCGCCAGCAGGGCACGCAGGTGGGCCTGCGCGCGGGTCCGCGCCGCGCCCGGGTGCGTTCCGGAGTCCGCGCCGTCGACGGCGACGAGGTCGTGGACGGTGACCACCAGCGGCACGTCGCACCGCCGGACCGTCGCCGTCCAGGCGTCCATCTCGGCCACGGTGAGGTGCTCGAACCCACCGTGCACGTGCAGCACGTCGACCGCGTCGGTGTGCGCGGTCAGGTACCCCGGGTCCAGCCAGGGGCTCGGCGTGACGCCCGGCCCGACCCGCAGCACGCGGTCGGGCAGCACCGCGTCGACGTAGGGCGAGCTGTCCGGGACGGACACGACCCGCAGCGGGCGCTGCGGCTCCTCAGGGACGACGGTCACGAGCCTCCTGCGGTCGAGCACTGCGGCACGGCAGGGGCGGTGCTCCAGGTCGGGTGGGTGCGGACCGCACCGGCCCGCCGGTCCGCCCTACCCGACGTGTGCGGACACCAACCGTCCGGCATGGCGCCTGCTCACCCGGGCGGGGCGGCCCTCGACGCGCACGACCCGTCGCCGTCCTGCTGCGGTCGGTGAGGTCGCCTGGGACGTGCCGGCGGCGGAGCGTCACGGCTCCCCGGACGAGCCGCTGCGACCGGCCGGAGTGCTGGACACCACCTCGGCACCGCCCGAGGCTGGTCCCCGGGCCGGCGAGGTGGTCGGCCCGACGAGCCTGCTGCCGGCCCCCCGACCGGCAGCACCCGGTCCTGGCTCGGGCCGCCGCTGTTCCCCCAGCGACGGCCCGGGCCGGGCGCCCCTCAGCCCTCGGCGCGCAGCTCGGCCAGGATCGGCTTCGCGACGGCGAGCGCGTGGTTGGCCGCCGGCACGCCGGCGTAGACGGCGGTGTGCAGGCAGACCTCGGCGATCTCGTCGTCGGTGAGCCCGTTGTGCACCGCGGCCTTCACGTGCAGCGCGAACTCGTCCCAGTGCCGCAGCGACGCGGTGATCGCCAGGGTGAGCATGCTGCGCGTGCGCCGGTCCAGCCCGGGCCGCTGCCACAGGTCACCCCAGGCGACCCGGGTGATGAAGTCCTGGAAGTCGGCGGTCAGCGGGGTGACCGCGGCGACGGCGCGATCGACGTGCGCGTCGCCCAGCACCTCACGGCGCACCCGCATCCCGGCGGCGCGGCGCTGCTCGTCGGTCGTCGGGCCCGTTCCGTCCGCGGCTTCGCTCATCGCTCGTCCCCTGCTGCGTCGAGGTGACCGAGCAGCGCGCCGCTGACCCGCAGCGGCTGCTCGAGGTTGGCCAGGTGTGCGCCCGGGCTGACGGTGAGCAGCTCGGCGCCGCGGATCCCGTCGGCGATCGCCTGCTGGTGCGCCGGCGGCAGAGCCGGGTCCTCGGCGCCGGAGACCACCAGCGTCGGCGCGGTGACCCGGCCGAGGTCCTCCCGCAGGTCCACGCCGCCGACCACCTCGGCGCACGCGGCGTACCCCTCGTCGTCGGCGCCGGCGATCATCGCCTCGAGCCGGGCGACCAGGTCGGGGTGCGCGGCGGCGTACGCCGGCGTCAGCCACCGGCTGACCACGGCCGGCGCGAACGACCCGGTGCCCTCGGCCCGGGCGGCGGCCGCCCGGTCCAGGAACCCCTGCGGCTCGGTCTTCGCCGAGGAGCAGAGCACCGCCAGCCGGTGCACCCGCTGCGGCTCCCGGGCGGCCAGCCGGAGCGCGGTCATCCCGCCCAGTGAGAGCCCGACGACGTGCGCCCGCTGCGCACCGACCCGGTCCAGCAGGGCCAGGACGTCGTCGACCAGGTCGTCGAGGGTGTACGGCCCCGCCGGGGCGGGGGACGCGCCGTGCCCGCGGGTGTCGTAGGTGACGACCCGGTACCGCTCGGCCAGCACCGGCACCTGCGGGTCCCACATGGCGCGCGTCGCGCCCAGGGAGTTGGACAGGACGACGACCGGGGCGTCCTCCGGCCCGTCGACGGTGGCGTCGACCTCGACGGCGGTCATGGGCGTCCTCCTTGGGCAGCGATGACGTGGGCGGCGAGGGCGGCGTCCACCTGGGCTCCGGCCTCCCCGACGTCGGGGGTGGTGTCGGCGACGAGCGCCGCGCCGTCGACGTCGGCGCGCTCGAGCACCACGTCGGCGAGCGGGCGTCCCTCCCGTGCCGCGGTGCGGACGGCGGCGGACGCGGCGTCGTGCGCGGCGCCGGCACCGAGCGACGGGGTGAGCGCCTCGGCGAGCGCCCGGGCCAGCTGCGGGTCGCCGGCCGAGGTCACCGCATCGGCCATCCGGGCGGTGTCCAGCTGCAGGTCACCGAGGCACTCGGTGAGCCAGGAGGCCGCCGACCCGACGGTGCCCAGCAGCTCGGTCAGCGTCGGCCACTCCACGTGCCAGGTGCCCGCGCCGCGCTCGTGCTCCTGCTCCATCGCGGCGAGGAGCGTCGCCACCAGCCCGGGGGCGCGCCGGGCGCACGCCCGGGCGGAGACGGCCGCCACCGGGTTGTTCTTGTGCGGCATCGCCGAGGAGCCGCCACGGCGGGCGGAGACCTCGGCGGCCTCGGCGACCTCGCTCTGCGCCAGCAGGACGACGTCGACGGCGATCGTGGCCACCACCCCGGCGGCCGCGCCCAGCACCCCGGCGACGTCGGCGATGGGCAGCCGCACGGTGAACCAGGGGACGTCGGTGACCGCCAGCCCCAGCTCGGCGGCGAGCTCCCGGCGCAGGTCGACGCCGGAGCCGGAGCTCGCGGCCAGCGTCCCCACGGCGCCGCCGTACTGCACCGGCAGCGAGCCGCTCACCGCGGTCAGCCGCGCCCGGACGCCGTCCAGGCCGGCCAGCCAGGTGGCGGCCTTGAGGCCGACGGTGATCGGCAGTGCCTGCTGCAGCAACGTGCGGCCCATCAGCAGGTCGTCCCGGTGCTCGGCGGCCAGCCGGGCGCACGCCTCGGCCGCCGTGGCCAGGTCGGCCTCGATGAGCTGCAGGCCGCGCCGGGCCAGCAGCACCGCCGCGGTGTCGACGACGTCCTGACTGGTCGCCCCGACGTGCACGGCCCGGGCGGCGTGCGGGCCGGCGGCGTCCTGCAGCACCCGAACCAGCGGCGGCACCGGGTTGCCGGCGTCCGCGGCGCGCTCGTACACCGCGGCGAGGTCGAGGCCGGCGGGGTCGGCGCAGACCCGGCTGACCTCGTCGGCCGCGGCCTCCGAGACCAGCCCGACCCGGGCGGCGGCGCGCGCGAGCGCGCCCTCCACCTCGAGCAGAGCCACCAGCCACGGGTCCGCGGCCGGGCCGCCGGCCGAGACGGGGCCGCGGGCGAAGGTCGCGTCGAGGATGCTCACGCAGGCATCCTGTCGGGTCGCCGGCTCACACCGCGAAGAAGACGGTCTCGTCGTCCCCTTGCAGGTGGATGTCCAGGGCGTACCCGTCGTCGGTCGGCTGCGCGATCAGCGTCCGGCGGGAGGCGTCGTCGGGCAGCGCCGCCAGGACGTCGTCCTCGGCGTTGGCCTCGGCCTCGTCGGCGAAGTAGATCCGGGTGACGACCCGGTCGAGCAGCCCGCGAGCGAACACCGAGACGTCGACGTGCGGCGCCTGCAGCCCGCCCGCGCCGTCGTCGACCCGGCCCGGCTTGAGGGTGAGGATGCCGTACTCACCCGCCGGCTCGACGGTGTGCGACCGGCCGAAGCCGCGGAAGCCGGGGTGCCGCCGCTCGCCCTGCGGGGCGTCGGGATGGTCGAAGCGGCCGTCCGGGTCGGCCTGCCAGGTCTCGATCATCGCGTCGGGGACCAGGTCGCCGTTGCCGTCGAAGACGCGGCCGCGCAGCCAGATCGCACCCTCCGTGCCCTCGGCGACGGCGAACGGGCCGTCCGCCCAGGTCAGCCCGATCGCCAGGTACGGGCCGACCGTCGCGCTGGGCGTGGTGCCGAGCTGGAACGGCCCGTCCAGGAAGCCCGTGCCCCGCCGCGGGGTGCCCGGCCGCCGGTCGTTCTCCTCGTTCGCGCCCCTCACCTGCTGGGACAGATGGTCAACCGTCATCTCAGGCCACGTCTCCGTCGTCCTCGGTCTCGAAGGGCGTCTGCGCCGAACCGCGGAGCACGATGTCCCACTGGAAGGCCAGCGCCCAGTTGTCCTGGGTGCGGTCCAGGTCGAACGTGCTGATCGCGCGGTGCCGGGCCGACGGCGGGATCGCGTTGAAGATCGGGTCCTGCCAGAACAGCGGGTCGCCCGGGAAGTACATCTGGGTGACCAGCCGCTGGGTGAAGGCACGGCCGAACAGGCTGAAGTGGATGTGCGCCGGGCGCCAGGCGTTGTGGTGGTTCCCCCACGGGTAGGCGCCGGGCTGGATGGTGGTGAACTCGTACCGGCCGAGGCTGTCGGTCATCACCCGGCCCAGGCCGTCGAAGTGCGGGTCCAGCGGCGCCGGCCAGTTGTCGCCCACGTGCCGGTACCGGCCGGCCGCGTTGGCCTGCCAGATCTCCACGAGCGTGTCGGGGACCGGGCGGCCGCCGCTGTCCAGCACCCGGCCGAAGACGTTGATCCGCTGCCCCTGGGCCTCGCCGCCCATCCGCAGGGTCAGGTCCGCGTCGGCCGCGGTGACCCGGTCCTCGCCCAGCACCGGCCCGGTGACCTCGGTCAGCCGCTGCGGGAGGTCGACGGGCGTGCGCAACGGCGCGCGCAGGGCGGTGCTGCGGTAGTCGGCGTGGGCGACGGGGGTGCGCCGGCCCTCCGGCTCCTGGAGGTAGCGCGGGAGTTCCAGCGCGCTGTCCGACGCCGGCCGCGGCGCGCGAGATGTGGTCCCGGTCATGCCCGGACCGTACGGCCGACAGTAGGCTGGCCCTAGCGATGACTTCCGCTGGTCAGAAAGCAGGACGACGGTGGCAGGTGGGCAGACGGCGGCCGGACGGTCGGTGACCTCCCGAGCGCTCGGCGTGCTCGACGCCTTCGACTCCCGGCACCCACGCCTCACCCTCTCCGAGGTCGCCGTGCGCTCGGGCACCCCGCTGACCACCACCCACCGACTGCTCGCCGAGCTGGCCGCCTGGGGAGCGCTGTCCCGCCGGCCCGACGGCCGGTACGAGATCGGGCGCAAGCTCTGGGACCTCGGCCTGCTCGCGCCGGTGCAGCTGGAGCTCCGCCAGGTCGCCTCCGCGTTCCTGCTCGACGTGCACACCGCCACCCGGGACACCGTGCACCTCGCCGTCCGGGAGGGGCTGCGGGCGCTCTACGTCGAGCGGATCTCCGGCCGCGAGTCGGTGCCGGTCGTCAGCCAGGTGGGCAGCCGGCTGCCGCTGCACGCGACCGGCGTGGGCAAGGTGCTGCTGGCGTCGGCCCCCGACGACGTGGTCGACCAGGTCCTGCACCAGCTCACCCGGGAGACCCGGCACACCGTCTCCGACCCGCGGGTCCTGGCCCGCGAACTCGCCGAGGTGCGTCGCCGCGGCTGGGCGCGCACCGCGGAGGAGATGTCCCTCGGGGCTGCCTCCGTCGCCGTCCCGGTCACCGTCGACCGGTCCACCGGCCCGGTCGTGGTGGCCGCGCTGGGCATCGTCGTCCCGGCCCACCGCCGCGACGTCGGCCGGCTCGCCCCCGTGCTGCAGGTCGCCGCGCGGGGCATCGGCCGCGAGCTCGCCCGCTCCGAGCAGTTCCACTGACCGGAAGAACGGGCCGACCGGGAGGTCGCTGCCGGTCACACTCGTAGCCGTGCGCACCCAGGTCGGGATCATCGGTGCCGGCCCTGCCGGCCTCCTCCTCTCACGCCTCCTGCAGCTCCAGGGCATCGACACCGTGGTGCTGGAGAACCGCTCGCGGGACTACGTCGAGGCCCGGATCCGCGCCGGCATCCTGGAGCAGCACACGGTGTCGACGCTGATCGACGCCGGCGTGGGCGACCGGCTGCAGCGCGAGGGGCTGCCGCACGACGGCATCCACCTGCAGTACCCCGGCACCCGGCACCACCTGGACTTCCCTGCGCTGTGCGGGCGCAAGGTGTGGGTCTACGGCCAGACCGAGGTCACCAAGGACCTGATCGAGGCCCAGCTCGACGGCGGCCCGCCGCTGCTGTTCGACGTCTCCGACGTCGTCCCGGAGGACGTCGACGGCGACTCCCCGCGGATCCGGTTCACCGACGCCGCGGGCGACCCGCAGGTGCTCGAGTGCGACGTCATCGCCGGCACCGACGGCTTCCACGGCGTCTCGCGCCCGGTCGTGACGGCCGCCGGCGGGCGGACCTGGGAGCGCACCTACCCCTTCTCCTGGCTCGGCATCCTCGCCGACGTCGCGCCGTCGGAGGACGAGCTGGTCTACGCCTGGCACCCCGACGGGTTCGCGCTGCTCTCCATGCGCTCGCCGTCGGTCTCCCGGCTCTACCTGCAGGTCGACCCCACCGAGAAGATCGAGGACTGGTCCGACGACCGGATCTGGGACGGGCTGTCCACCCGGTTCGCGCTCGACGGCTGGGAGCTGCAGACCGGCCCGGTCACCGAGAAGTCGATCCTGCCGATGCGCTCGTTCGTGTCCGCCCCGATGCGCCGCGGCCGGCTGTTCCTCGCCGGGGACGCCGCGCACATCGTCCCGCCGACCGGGGCCAAGGGCCTCAACCTCGCGGCCGCCGACGTCACCCTGCTCGCCCAGGCGCTGGTCCGGCTGCTCGCCGAGAAGCAGACCGACCTGGTCGACAGCTACTCCGACCGGGCACTGGCCCGCGTCTGGCGCTGCACCCACTTCTCCTGGTGGATGACCTCGATGTTCCACCGCTCCGGTGACGACTTCGACGCCGAGCTGCAGCTCTCCCAGCTCCGCCGGGTCTGCGGCAGCGAGACCGCCGCCCGCGAGCTCGCCGAGAACTACACCGGCCTCCGCCTGGACCGCTGACCGCGGTTTCGCGCGACCGAGTACGCGTCCTTTGTCGCGCGAAACCGCGGCTTCAGGCGGGGGACCGGCATGGGTTCGGGCTGGTGGACGACGCCGCGACCCCGTCAACTGTCAGACTCCCCTGATCTGACCGGCAGCTTCGGTGACATCTGCCCGCCTTCGGCCCGGACACGGACCGGTCCCCACCACTAACTTGTAGTGATGCTCTCGACGCTCTTCGTCATCGCCGCCGTGCTCCTGGGGCTGCTCGTCCTGCTCTCCGTGATCGTGCACCTCAGTGCCCGCCCGGCGACCCGCGGGAGGACGACGGCCGCGCGCACGCCCTCCTGGGTCGTCGACGCCGGTCAGCCGCACCCCGACGCGTGGTCGCCGCTGTCCCAGACCAGCACCCAGATCCGCGCCCTCCGCTGACCGGCCCGCCGGCTGGGGGGACCGCGGCGCCTCCCCCGCTAGGCTCCCGGCGATGACCAGCGACTCGCCCCCGTTGCAGGTCTACCCGATCGGGCAGCTGATCCGGGTCCGGGCCGCCGAGGACGAGTTCCACGTCCGGGTGGGCGCCGAGCTGCGGCGACTCCCCTCGACCGACTTCAGCGTGTGGGCGATGGCGCACGGCCCGGCCGACCACGTCCCCCGCCCCTGGACCGCCGACGAGCTCGCCGACCAGGCGCGCGCGGTCGGGCTCCCCGACGCCCCTGACCGACTGGTGCACCTGCTGGAGACCGGCCTGGTCGCCCTGGCGGCACCCGGCACCGAGAGCGGCCGGACACTGGCCCGCCGGGTCCGCATGGTGCCGCTGGTCCTGGGGCTGGGGAACTCCGCGGAGAACCCGGACGCCTACTCCGTCGGCCTGCCCGGCCGCCCGCTCGCGGTGCTCTCCGCCGCCGCCTACGACCTGTTCGAGTGGGCGACGATGGAGACCAGCCTGTGGCGGGCCTGCGAGGGTGCCGCCGCCACGGCCGCCCGCGTCGGCATCGAGGACCCGCTGGCCAGCGACCCGGAAGCCGTGCTGACCTCACTGCTCAGCGACCTGCACCGGCTGCTCACTCCGAACGCCGTCTGCCTGGACACCTGGGCGGTGAGCTGATGCCCGTCGAGGAACCGCTGGTGCTGCCGCTGGGCCACGCGATGGGCCCCTTCCACCAGCGCCGGGGCGCACCGCCGGCGTACTGGGTGGTCCGGCTGGGCTGGGACAGCCCGCTGCTGACCGACCAGGCCACCGCCGACGTCTGGACGCTGGCGCACGGGCTGCCCGGCCAGGCGGGCCGGACGCCGTGGACCCGGCAGCAGCTCTGCCGGGCGGCCGGCGAGGCGGGCGTCGAGGACCCGGAGACGGTGCTCGACGCGCTCGTCGGCCGGGGGCTGGTCGCCGAGGTCGCGCCGGGCACCCCGGAGGCCGCGGAGTTCGCCGCCACGCACCGGGTGCAGTCGCTGCTGCTGGGCCTGGGTGAGCTCCCCGACCAGCGCGGCCTGGACGGGATCGGGCTGCTGGGCATGCCACCGCTGGCCCGGGTGCCGCTGGGCACGTACGAGTTCTGGCAGTGGGGCCACCTGTGGCCCACCCTGACCGAGGCGGCCGCCGGGCTGGCCGAGATGGCCGCCCAGTCGCCCGAGCACGCACCGGAGGAGGCCGACCCGGCGCAGGTGCTGGACCGGGTGCTCTCCGAGCTGCACCAACTGCTGTCCGTGCGGGCGGTCTACCTGGACCGCTCGCTGGCCATCGCCGACGCCGAGCGGACCGCGCCGGCCGGCTGACCCGGTCTGCTCACCAGAGCTCCGCCGCGCGTTCGCCGATCATCACCGCGGTCGCGGCGGGCCCGCGGGAGGTGACCTGGGGCATCACCGAGGTGTCCACCACCCGCAGCCCCTCGACCCCGCGGACCCGCAGGTGCTGGTCGACCACGGCACCGGGGTCGCCGTCCGGGCCCATCCGGGCGCTGCCGGCGAGGTGGATGGCGGTCGCCAAGTGCCGCCGGGTCCACCGGTCCAGCTCGCGGTCGTCGCGCAGCACCTCGTCGGGCAACCCGGTCCGCTCGGCGACGAGCGGTGCGAACGCCGCCGTCCGCAGCAGCTCGGCGGCCAGCCGCACGCCCTCCCGCAACCGCCGCCGGTCGGCCTCCTCGGTCAGGTACCGGTGCTCGATCCGGGGCTGGACGAGCGGGTCGGGGCTGGTGAGGGTCAGCCGGCCGCGGCTGTCCTCCTGCTGCAGCGCCACCGCCAGGTACAGGTCGTCGCGGCGACGGGCCTGGTCGAGCAGCCGGTGCAGCGAGGCCCCGCGCAGCGCCCGCAGGGTGCCGGCCGACCGGCGCACCGCCTCGCCCAGCCCAGCCAGGGCCGACCCCTGCGACCGGTCCAGCAGCACCTTGCGGAACGGCTTGAGCCAGGGCATCACCTCGAGGTCGGCGACCGCCGACCCCTCGGCCGGGGTGTTCAGCGCCGTCGCCAGGGGCAGCAGGTCCCGCGGCATCGGCGTCCGCTGGCTCGGCTGCCAGGTGACGTAGAGGTCGGGGTGGTCGCTGAACTGCGCGCCGACGCCGGGGGCGTCGACCAGCACCGGCACGCCGGCGGCGCGCAGCTGGTCGGCCGGGCCGATCCCGGACAGCAGCAGCAGGTGTGGCGAGGCGACCGCTCCGGCGGCCAGCACCACCTCGTCGGCGCGGAGCACGCCGGCGGGGGTCTGCACGCCGACGGCGCGACCGCCCTCGACCACCACCCGGGTGACCCGGGTGCCGCCCCGCACGGTGAGCAGGTCCGAGGAGCGCCGCGGGGCGAGGTAGGCCATCGCGGTGTTGACCCGCACGCCGTCGACCACGTTGACCGGGACGGGACCGTGCCCGGCGGGTCCGCCGGCGTTCTTGTCCGGCTCGGCCGGGAAGCCGAGCTCGTCGCAGGCCGCGGCGAACGCGTCGGTGACCGGGTGGGACAGGTGCTGGCGGCGCACCGGCATCGGCCCGTCCGCGCCGTGCCCGGGGCGGTCGCCGAAGTCGGCGTCGGCCTCCGAGCGGCAGAAGGCCGGCAGCACCGCGGCCGCGGACCAGAGGTCGTTGCCCGCGGCCGCCCAGCCGTCGAAGTCCGCGGGGGTGCCGCGGACGAAGTAGGTGCCGTTGAGCGCGCTGGACCCGCCGAGCACCCGGCCCCGCACGACCGGGTAGCTGACGTCCTCGGCGAGCTGCGCGGTGTACGTCCAGTTGGCCGGGTGGCCCGGGGTGGCCGCGCCGAGGGTGGCGGCGTCCCGCAGCGACGCCGGGAAGTCCGCCGCCGTCGGGTGGTCCGCGCCGGCCTCCAGCAGCAGCACCCGGCGGCCGGCGTCGACCAGCCGCGCCGCGAGCGCGCAGCCGGAGGAACCGGCGCCGACGACGACGACGTCCCAGCTCACGGTCCGGCGACCAGGGCGACCGCGTCGTCGGCCCACGGCTCGACGCGGCCCTCGGCCACCAGCTTGGCCAGGGTGGCCCGGGTCGACTGGGCCGCCGCCGGCCACAGCTCCCGCGGCACGGCGGCGTAGACCTGCGCCACCAGCTGGTCCACGCTCTGCGGCCCCGCGGCGAGGGCGCCGACCAGCTGCTCCTCGCGGTAGGTCCGGTGCGCCCGGTAGAAGTCCAGGACGGCGGACGGGTCGACGGTGAGCTCGGGGCCGTGGCCGCAGTACAGCGCCGAGGGGCCGAGGTCGTGCACCCGGCGCAGCGACTCCAGGTAGGCCACCACGTCGCCCTCGGGATGGGTCACCACCGACGTGCCGCGCCCCAGCACGTGGTCGCCGACCAGCACGGCCCCGGACTCCAGCCGGAACGCCAGGTGGTCGGCGGTGTGGCCGGGCGTGCCGACGACGCCGATCGTCGTCCCGGCCAGCTGCAGCTGGTCCCCGGTGGTGAGCAGCCGGCCGCCCGGTCCGGTGACCGACGCCGTGGCGGCCCCGACCGGGGCACCGAAGCGCGCGCCCCACGGCTGCGCCGCCTCCGCGTGGTCGCCGTGGTGGTGGGTGACCAGCACCGCCACCACCCGGGCGTCCCTGGCGGCGAGCACCGCCTCCACCGCGGCCAGGTGACCCGCGTCGGGCGGCCCGGGGTCGACCACGACGGCCTGGCCGCGGCCGGGCGCACCCACGACGTAGGTGTTGGTGCCGTCCAGGGTCATGCTCGAGGCGTTGGGCGCCAGCACCCGGGACACCAGCGGTTCCAGGTCAGCCGTGCGCGGCAGCGCGCCGGGGGCGGGCAGGCCCCAGCCGGTGCGGGGGTCCGCGGGCGCGCTCACCTCCCGCACGCTAGCCGTCGCCGTCCGGCCGGAGCAGCGGCGGCTAGCGTCGAGGGCATGCGCGCACCCGCACTCCTGCTCACCGCCGGCCTGTCCGCCGCCCTGCTGCTCACCGGCTGCGAGAGCTCCGACGAGGAGTCCTCGGCGGCGTCGTCCGGCAGCAGCAGCTCGAGCGCCGCACCGACCTCGTCCGGCAGCTCCTCGGCGTCGCCCAGCGCGACCAGTGCGGAGGCGGCCGCGTTCTGCGAGCAGGCGGTGTCGCTGGAGCAGTCGGTGAACGCGACCGTCGGGACGGCGAGCAACGACCCCACCCAGCTCGCCCCTGCCCTGCAGCAGCTGGCCGACCAGTACGCCGACGTCCAGGCGCCGGCCGAGATCGCCGGGGACTGGACCACCCTGGTCGACGGCGTGCAGCAGCTGGCCACCGCGGCCCAGGGCATCGACTTCACCGACCCGACGGCGGCGCAGCAGCTGCAGGAGGCCGCCGCGGGGCTGCAGGAGCAGCTCACCACGGCCACCACGAACGTCTCGAGCTACGCGACGGCCAACTGCCCCGAGACGACACTCGCGCCGACCAGCTGACCACCCGACAGGGGGGTGAGGTCAGCAGCCGCGGATGGTGATGCCGCGGGCCTTGAGCCACGGCACCGGGTCGACCTGACCGCCGTACATCGCCCCGCTGGGGTGCACCTCGAAGTGCAGGTGCGGGCCGGTCGACTGGCCCCGGTTGCCGACCTCGGCGATCCGCTCGCCGGCCGAGACCCGCTCCCCGGCGGCGACGAAGTACCGGTTGACGTGCCCGTAGACGGTGACCGCGCCGTCGTCGCCGCGGAGGTAGACGGCCTGGCCGAAGCCGGTCGCCGCGCCGGCGCGCTGCACCACCCCGTCTGTCGCGGCGTAGATCGGCGTGCCGATCGGGGCGGCGATGTCGACGCCGTAGTGGGTGACCCCCCAGCGGGCGCCGAAGCAGCTGCTGGTCCGGCCGGTGGCCGGCCGCACGTACCCGGAGCCGCCGGTGTCGGCGGCCTCGTCGGCGGCCGCCTGGGCGCGGGCCCGCTCCTCGGCCTCCCGGGCGGCGGCCTCCTCGGCCGCCTTCTGCGCGACCCACGCCTGGTAGGCGTCGCGGGCGCCCTGCAGCTCCAGCAGGCGCACCTGGGCCGCCTGCAGCTGCTGCTCCAGCGCGGCCTTCTGGGCCGCGGCGTCGGCGACCGCCTTCTCCTGCGCGGCCAGCTGGGCCTCGGCCTCGGCCTTGGCCGCCTGCGCGGCCGCCTCGGCTGCCGCCTTCTGGTCCCGGGCGCTCCGGGCAGCGGCGTCCGCGGCGGCCTGCTGCACGCGCGCCGCCTCGAAGGCGCCGAGCACGTCGACCTGGTGGTCGGCGACGTAGTCCAGCGTCGCCGCCTTGCGCACCAGCTCGGCCGGCCCGTCGACGTCCAGCAGCGCCATCTCGCTGGTGAGCGTGGTGCCGTTCATGTACGTGTTGCGGGAGAAGTCGGTCAGCCGCGCCTGCGCCGCGGCCACCGCGTCGGCGGCCGCCTGCAGGTCCAGCGCGGCCCGCTCGGCGGTGGCCTCGGCGGCCTGCCGGGCCTCCTCGGCGAGCAGGTACGCCGTGCCCGCCGCCTCGGCCTGGACCTGCGCCTGCTCCAGCTGCGCCTCGGCCGCCGCCACCAGGCCGGCGATCCGGCCGACCTCGGCCGCTGCGGCGTCCTGCGCGACCCGGGCGTCCTGGAGCTGGGAGTCCGTGGGGTTCTCCGGCGCGGCCGATGCCACGCCGCCTCCGGTCAGGACCACCGCGCCGGCCAGCAGGACCGCCAGCGCGCCGGCGCGCAGCCGGGACGCGCGCCGCAACCCGGCCCCCCCGCCGGGCAGGCGGCGGACGGGCGCCGGGGCAGCGCGCAGCGGTCGCTGCGACATCGGGGCTCCTGGGGAAGAGGAATCGGGCCCGGACAGGGTCGCATCTCCCCCACCAGTCACAAAGCCAACACGCGCCGCAAGGACCACAACACCGTCAGCGACCGGAGGGGCGTTCCAGCTCCTCGGCCAGCTCTGTGAGCTCGTCACCGCCGGCCATCATCCCGGTCAGCTGCTCGCGACTCAACTCCCCCTTGGCGAAGTCGCCCATGCTGCGGCCGCGGTTGAGCAGCAGGAACCGGTCGCCCACCGGGTGGGCGTGGTGCGGGTTGTGGGTGATGAAGACGACGCCGAGCCCGCGGTCGCGGGCCTGCGCGATGTAGCGCAGCACCACCCCCGCCTGCTTGACCCCGAGGGCGGACGTCGGCTCGTCCAGGATGAGCACCCGGGCGCCGAAGTGGACCGCCCGCGCGATCGCCACCGACTGCCGCTCACCGCCGGACAGCGTGCCCACCGGCTGGTCGGGGTCCCGGATGTCGATCCCCATCGCGGACAGCTCCCGGCGGGTGACCTCCTTGGCCGTCGCGCTGTCGAACCGCCGGAACGGACCCCAGCCGGTCGTCGGCTCCGAGCCGAGGAAGAAGTTCCGCCAGATCGCCATCAGCGGGATCATCGCCAGGTCCTGGAAGACGGTGGCGACGCCGGCGTCCAGCGCCTCGCGCGGCGCCCCGAAGCTCACCGGCTGCCCGTCCAGCAGCAGCTCGCCGCGGGTGGGCTTGTGCACGCCGGACAGCACCTTGATCAGCGTCGACTTGCCCGCACCGTTGTCGCCGAGCACGCAGGTCACCTGACCGGCCCGCACCGTGGTGGAGATGTCGTCCAGCGCGATGACCGAGCCGAAGTCCTTGCCGATCCCGCGCAGCTCCAGCAGCGGCGCGTCGGGCCGGTCCCCGGCCGCGGTGCTCATCGGCGGGCCGCCTCGGCGTAGCGCCGCACCAGCCGGTTGGACAGCACTGCGAGCAGCAGCATCGCCCCGAGGAAGAAGTAGAACCAGTCGGCGTCCCAGTTGAGGTAGACGATCCCCTGCTGGGTCATGCCGAAGACCAGCGCGCCGAGCGCCGCGCCGATCGCCGAGCCGAACCCGCCGGTGAGCAGGCAGCCGCCGATGACCGCCGCGACGATGTAGATCAGCTCCTGCCCGGTGCCGGTGTTGGCCTGCACCGAGGTCAGCCGGACGGCGGTGATCGAGCCGACCAGCCAGGCCGCGGCCGCGGTGGTCATGAACAGCGTGATCGTCGTCCGGGCGGCCGGGACGCCGACGTTGCGGCTGGCCACCTCGTCACCGCCGGTGGCGAACACCCAGTTGCCGAACCGGGTGCGCAGCAGCACCCAGCTGGCGACGGCGGTGGCCAGCAGCCACCACACGACAGCCACCCGGAACGGCTGCCCGAAGACGCTGATCGTGGAGGCCAGCAGCAGCTCCGCCGAGTGGTAGCCGGGCGCGTCGGCGATCCCGCGGACGATGACCGTGCCGGTGAACAGCTTGGTCAGGCCCAGGTTGAGGCCCTGCAGCATGAGGAACGTGCCGAGCGTGATGATGAAGCTGGGCAGCCCGGTCCGGGTGACCAGCCAGCCGTTGAGGAAGCCGATCGCCAGCGCGAGCACCAGCGAGACGGCGATGGCGACCCAGATGTTCTGGTCCAGCTGGGTCGCCACGATCCCGACCGTGAGCGCCGTCGTGCCGGTCATGACGCCGGCGGACAGGTCGAAGTGCCCGCCGATCATCAGCAGCGCGACCGCGACCGCCATGATCCCCAGCGTCGAGGCGACGTCCAGCCAGTTCGCCACCCCGCCGAGGGAGCGGAAGACGCTGGACTGGACGGAGAAGAACGCCAGGATGACGACGGCGCCGATCAGCGAGCCAAGCTCGGGCTTGACCAGCAGCCGGCGCCACAGCCCGACGGCGGCGACGCGCTCGTCGGCGCGCGCCGGCCGGCTCACCGGCGCCTGCTGGGTGGCACTCACGTCCGCTCCGACCGGCTCAGCGGGTGCCGGAGGAGGCGAGATCGGCGATTGCGTCGACGTTGGCGGAGTCCACGATGCCCGGGCCGGTCAGCACCGGCTGGCCACCGCCCACGGTGTTCAGGTTCTGCGCGTAGAGCTTGAGCATCACGATCGGCAGGTAGCCCTGCTCGTACTGCTGCTGGTCGACGGCGAAGGCGACCGAGCCGTCCTGGATCGCGGCGATCACGTCGCCGTTGAGGTCGAACGTGGCGATCTCGGCGTCCGAGCCCGCGTCGGAGGCGGCCGAGGCGGCGACCGAGGCGACCGCCGAGTTCAGCGTGAGGACGCCGTCGATCGACGGGTCGCTCTGCAGCTGCGAGGTGATCGTCGACTGCGCCGCCTGCAGGTCGTTGATGTCGACCTGCAGCAGCTTCACGTTGCTGCCCAGCCCCTGCGAGGCGCCCGCGCAGCGCTGCTCCAGGCCGATGTTGCCGGCCTCGTGCACCACGCAGAGCACGTTCTTGGCGCCGTCCTGGGCCAGCCGCTGGCCGGCCCCCTGCCCGGCGATCGTCTCGTCCTGGCCGACGTGGCCGATGGCGCCGAACGCCGCCGAACGGTCGGCGCCGGAGTTGATCGTGACCACCGGGATGCCCGCGGACACCGCGGCCTCGACCGAGTCCTGCAGCGCGTCGGGGTTGGCCATGGAGACCACGATCCCGTCGACGTCGGAGTTCACCGCGGCCTGGATGAGCTGCGACTGCCGCTGCGGGTCGCCGTCGCTCTGGTAGTCCACGCCGACACCGAGGTCGTCCCCGGCCGCCTCGGCACCCTTCTGCACGACGTCCCAGAAGGCGTCACCGGCCGAGCCGTGGGTGATCACGGCGAAGCTCAGGTCGCCGTCGGCGGCGGCGCTCTCGCCGCTGCCGGAGGTGGAGCCGCTCCCGGAGCCGCCGGAGTCGTCGGTGGAGCAGGCGCTCATCAGCAGCGGGGCTGCCAGGGCGAGCGCGAGCAACCGCGTGCGTCGGGCCATCGTGTGCCAGTCCTTCAATGTGGTCGCTCCTGTGTCGCGGCGCAGCGCTGCCCCGCCGTTCTCCCCCGGCGGGCGGTCCTGGTCGCAGGTCCGCCCTGGGGAGTGTGCGGCACCGGAGAGCTCCAGCGCCTGTCCTCGGCCCCTGATCATGCCTGGCCGGACGCTTCCGACCCGCATCCGGCTCCCAGCTGAGACCAGCTCGTTGCCGGCCAGACGACCGCCGCGCGCTCCCGGGCGCCCCCCGCGCCGCCGCCCCCGGCCGGATCCGGCCGCCTAGGCTGCCGGGCGTGGACGTGATGGCCTCAGGGCACGAACAGGTCGTCTTCTGCTCCGACCCCGGGTCGGGGCTGCGGGCGGTGATCGCCGTCTACTCGACGGCACTGGGCCCCGCCCTCGGCGGCACCCGCTTCTTCCCCTACGCCTCGGAGGACGCCGCGGTCGCCGATGCGCTGGCGCTGTCCCGGGCGATGGCCTACAAGAACAGCCTCGCCGGGCTCGACCTCGGTGGCGGCAAGGCGGTCATCATCGGCGACCCGCGCACCGACAAGACCGAGGCGCTGCTGCGCGCCTACGGCCGGTTCGTCGAGGCGCTCGGCGGCCGGTACCTGACGGCCTGCGACGTCGGCACCTACAACGCCGACCTGGACGTGGTGGCCCGTGAGACGCGCTTCGCCCACGGCCGGTCGGAGGTGTACGGCGGCTGCGGTGACTCCTCGGTGCTCACCGCGTTCGGCGTCTACCAGGGGATGCGCGCCGCCGCGGAGCACCGCTGGGGCAAGCCCACGCTCGCCGGACGCACGGTCGCCGTCGCCGGCGTGGGCAAGGTCGGCTCGCACCTGGTCGACCGGCTGGTCACCGACGGCGCCGACGTCGTCGTGACCGACGTGGACGCCGCCGCCGTCGACCGGCTGCTGGCCCGGCACCCCTCGGCGCGCGCGGTCGCCGACACCGCCACGCTGGTCCGCACCCCGCACGACGTCTACGCCCCGTGCGCCCTGGGGGGTGCGCTCGACGACGAGACCGTCGCCGTCCTGCCCGCTGAGATCGTCTGCGGCGGCGCGAACAACCAGCTGGCCCACGAGGGCACCGCCCAGCTGCTCGAGGACCGCGGCATCCTGTACGCCCCCGACTACCTGGTGAACGCCGGCGGGGTCATCCAGGTCGAGGACGAGCGGCACGGCTTCTCCTTCGCCCGGGCCGAGTCGAAGGCCACCACGATCTTCGACGTCGCGCTGCGGGTCTTCGACGCGGCGCGGACCGAGGGCGTGTCCCCCGCCGTCGCCGCGGACCGGCTGGCCGAGGAGCGGATGCGCTCGGTGGGCCGGCTGGCGACCATCCGACTGCCCCGCTGAGGTCCTCCGAGCCCGCTCAGGGGTGCGGTGCCGGTCACCCGACACCTCCCGACGAGGGGGCTCGGGGACGCGATGCGTGCCCGTGTCCCATCCGTGTCGTAAGCTCGCTCAAGGACACAGTCACTCAGTCGGGGTCGCCACACGGGCCGTCCAGCCCAGTGCTGGACGACCCGCACTCCGTCACGAGGGGGTCGAGCCATGGGGCGCGGCCGAGCGAAGGCCAAGCAGACACGCGTGGCCCGTGAGCTCAAGTACAGCTCACCCAACACCGACCTCACGGCCCTTCAGCGTGAGCTCGCAGGTCAACCGTCGTCCTTCCCCACCCGGGGACCCAAGGACGACGACGACGACGAACCGTTGGCCGGGAGTTGGTCACCGGACGACGAGGACGACGACTGGGCTGCCAGCCGTTGACCTGTTGAGCCGTCCGGCTCAGCACTCGTTCCGCGAGGACACCGCCGCCTCTCACCGGGCAGCGGTGTCCTCGTGCTGCCCGGCCCCGTCCAGAGGCTCACCCCGAGCCCGGCGACGTGCTGGAACGGCCCCCTCGCAGGGACCCACTCAGGCCTCGTCTCGAGGCTCGTCCCGAGCTTGCGAGGGATGAGGAGGACGTGGTCCTTCAAGGAGTGGTGGGGGGCAAGGGTCGGGCCCCGTCCAGAGGCTCGCCCCGAGCGTGCGAGGGGTGAGGAGGACGGGGTCCTTGTTCAGCGGTAGGAGCCGACCAACCGGGCCGAGGCCTCGCCGTCGACCGGGGCGAGCGTCCCGGCCACCCAGGACGGCACACCGCGTGCGGTGAGCAGCGCCACCGCGCGATCGGCCTGGTCGGCGGCGACCGCGGCCACCATGCCGACGCCGCAGTTGAAGGCGCGCTCGGACTCGGTCCGCGGCACACCGTGCTCCTCGAGCAGCCGGACGGCGGCCGGCAGCACCCAGGTGCTGCGGTCCAGCACGGCCTCGAGCCCCGCCGGGACGACGCGCACCGTGTTGCCGGCCAGCCCGCCGCCCGTGATGTGTGCGAAGGCGTGCACCGACCCGACGCCCAACTGGTCGACCAGCGCCAGGCAGTCCCGGGCGTAGATCCGGGTCGGCTCGAGCAGCGCGTCGCCCAGCGGGCGGTCCAGGCCGGCCGGGGTGGCCGTGAGGTCCAGGCCGGCGCGGTCGAGGACCCGGCGCACCAGCGAGTAGCCGTTGGAGTGGAAGCCCGAGGACGCCATCGCGATCACCACGTCGCCCCCGCGGACCCGCTCGGGCCCGAGGACGGCGTCGGCCTCGACGACCCCGACCGCGGTGGCGGCCAGGTCGTACTCGTCGGCGCCCATCAGGTCACCGTGCTCGGCGGTCTCACCGCCGACCAGCGCGGCCCCGGCCTGGGTGCACCCGGCGGCGATCCCGGTGACGATGGCGGCGATCCGCTCGGGCACCACCCGCCCGCAGGCGACGTAGTCCTGCAGGAACAGCGGCTCCGCACCGCAGGCCACCAGGTCGTCGACGACCATGGCCACCAGGTCGATGCCGACGGTGTCGTGCCGGTCCAGCGCCCGGGCCAGCGCGATCTTCGTGCCGACGCCGTCGGTGGAGGACGCCAGCAGCGGCTTCCGGTACTTCGCTGTGTCGAGCGCGAACAGCCCCGCGAAGCCGCCCAGGCCGCCGACGACCTCGGGGCGGTTGGTCTTCTCGACGGCCGAGCGCATCAGGGCGACCGCGCGCTCCCCCGCGTCGATGTCGACGCCGGAGGACGCGTAGGTGAACTCGCTCACGGACGCGCCAGCGCGTCCGCCGCGCCCCCCGGCACCGTGGCGCTGCCGGCCTGCTGGCCGGTCCAGCCGCTGACGGCGACCTGCGGGTCCCCGATCGCCCGGCGGCCGATGCCCTCGAGCACGTGCTTGCCCAGCACCTCGGGCTCGCCCAGCGGGATCGGGTACTGCCCGGAGAAGCACGCGGTGCACAGCCGGTTGGCGGGCTGCTCGGTCGCGGCGATCATGCCCTGCTCGGAGACGTAGCCCAGCGAGTCGGCGTTGATCGAGGCGCGCACCCCGTCGAGGTCCAGGCCGTTGGCGATCAGCTCGGCACGGCTGGCGAAGTCGATGCCGTAGAAGCAGGGCCACTTCACCGGTGGTGAGGCGATCCGCACGTGCACCTCGAGCGCGCCGGACTCACGCAGCATCCGGATCAGCGCCCGCTGGGTGTTGCCGCGCACGATCGAGTCGTCGACGACGACCAGCCGCTTGCCGCGGATGACGTCGCGCAGCGGGTTCAGCTTCAGCCGGATGCCCAGCTGCCGGATGGTCTGGCTGGGCTGGATGAACGTCCGCCCCACGTAGGAGTTCTTCACCAGGCCCAGGCCGTAGGGGATCCCGGAGGCCTCGGCGTACCCGACGGCGGCCGGCGTCCCGGACTCCGGCACCGGGATGACCAGGTCGGCCTCGACCGGGTGCTCCTTGGCCAGCCGGCGGCCGATCTCCACCCGCGCCGCGTGCACGGTGCGGCCGGAGATCGTGGTGTCGGGCCGGGCCAGGTAGACGTACTCGAAGACGCAGCCCTTGGGCTGGCTGTGCGCGAAGTGCTGGCTGCGCAGGCCGTCCTCGTCGATGGCGATGAGCTCGCCCGGCTCGACCTCGCGGACGTAGGAGGCGCCGCAGATGTCCAGAGCGGCGGTCTCGCTGGCGATGACCCAGCCGCGCTCCAGCCGGCCGAGGACCAGCGGGCGGACGCCCTGCGGGTCGCGCGCGGCGTAGAGGGTGTGCTCGTCCATGAAGGTGAGGCTGAAGGCCCCGCGCAGCCGCGGCAGCACCTCCATCGCGGCGGCCTCGACCGACATGTCCGGCTTGGCGGCGATCAGCGAGGTGACCAGGTCGGAGTCGGTGGTGGCGGCGAACGCACCGGCCACGCCCTCGTCGGCGGCCGCGCTGGCCAGCTCCGCGGTGTTCACCAGGTTGCCGTTGTGGCACAGCGCCAGGCCGGTGCCGGCGCCGGTGGTCCGGAACGTCGGCTGGGCGTTCTCCCACGTGGAGGCACCGGTGGTGGAGTACCGGGTGTGCCCGACCGCGATGTGGCCGCGCAGGCTGCCCAGCGTCGCCTCGTCGAAGACCTGGCTGACCAGGCCCAGGTCCTTGTAGACCACGACGGAGGAGCCGTCGGACACCGCGATGCCGGCCGCCTCCTGACCGCGGTGCTGGAGGGCGTACAGGCCGAAGTAGGTCAGCTTCGAGACCTCTTCACCCGGTGCCCAGACCCCGAAGACGCCACAGGCGTCCTGAGGACCAGGGGACTGGGGATCGAGGTCGTGCGTCAGCCGTCCATCACCGCGAGGCACGCCCTCAGGGTACCGGCTGCGCGGTCCCCCTCCGGGTGGGCCCGCTCACCCGGGACCGGACGACGTCGTCTGGAACTGCCTGGTCACGACCGAGGGGCCATGGTGGCCACCATGGCCCCTCGGGATGCCTCAGGAGATGTGGCCGACCTCGGCGCTGATGGTCGTGTCGTCGCCGTGGCCGGTGTGCACCACGGTGTCGCCGTGCAGGCTCATCAGCCGGGCGCGGATCGAGCTGATGATGGTGGGCTTGTCGCTGTAGGACCTGCCGGTCGCGCCGGGTCCACCATGGAACAGCGTGTCGCCGGTGAACACCGTGCGCAGGTCGGGCGCGTGCAGGCAGGTGCTGCCCGGCGAGTGGCCCGGGGTGTGCAGCGCCTCCAGCGAGGTGCCGGCCACCCGGAACCTGGCGTGGTCGGCGAGCTCGGCGTCCGGGCTCGCGTCGGGGTGCACGACGTCCCAGAGCATGCGGTCCGCGGGGTGGAACCAGATCGGGGCGTCGACGGCGTCCCGCAGGGCGACCGCGGCGGTGATGTGGTCGTTGTGCCCGTGGGTGAGCACGATCGCCCGCACCTTCCGCCCGGCCACCGCCTCGACGATGGGCGCCGCGTCGTGCGGGGCGTCGATGACGACCACCTCGTCGTCGTCGCCGACCAGCCAGACGTTGTTGTCGACGTCGAAGTCCTGCCCGTCCAGGCTGAACACCCCGCTGATGACGACCTTGTCGATCCGCGCCGTCATCAGAAGACGACCACGGAGCGCAGGACCTCACCGGCGTGCATCTTCTCGAAGGCCTGCTCCACCGCGTCCAGGGAGATCGTCTCGGAGACGAACGCGTCGAGGTCGAAGCGGCCCTGCAGGTACAGGTCGATGAGCATCGGGAAGTCCCGGCTGGGCAGGCAGTCGCCGTACCAGGAGGACTTCAGCGCACCGCCGCGGCCGAACACCTCGATCATCGGCAGGGTGATCTCCATCGTCGGGTTCGGCACGCCCACCAGGACCACGGTGCCGGCCAGGTCCCGGGAGTAGAAGGCCTGCTCGAACACCGCCGGGTGGCCGACCGCGTCGATCGCGACGTCGACGCCGAAGCCACCGGTGAGGGCCTTGACCGCCTCGACCGGGTCGGTCTCCTTCGAGTTGACCGTGTGGGTGGCGCCCATGCCGCGGGCCCACTCCAGCTTCCGGTCGTCGATGTCGACGGCGATGATCGTGGTCGCGCCGGCCAGCTTCGACCCGGCGATCGCCGCGTCCCCGACGCCGCCGCAGCCGAACACGGCCACGGAGTTGCCGCGGGTGACCCCGCCGGTGTTGATCGCCGCGCCGACGCCGGCCATCACGCCGCAGCCCAGCAGCCCGGCCGCGGTCGGCGGGGCGGCCGGGTCGACCTTGGTGCACTGCCCGGAGTGGACCAGCGTCTTCTCCACGAACGCGCCGATGCCCAGCGCCGCGGACAGCTCGGTGCCGTCGGCCAGCGTCATCTTCTGCGCGGCGTTGTGGGTGTTGAAGCAGTACCAGGGCTTGCCGGCGGTGCAGGCGCGGCACTGCCCGCACACCGCCCGCCAGTTCAGCACCACGTAGTCCCCGACCGCGACGTTCGTGACGCCCTCGCCGACCGCGGAGACCACACCGGCGGCCTCGTGGCCGAGCAGGAACGGGAACTCGTCGTTGATCCCACCCTCGCGGTAGTGCAGGTCGGTGTGGCAGACCCCGCAGGCCTGCACGTCCACGACCGCCTCACCCGGACCCGGGTCGGGGACCAGGACCGTCTCGATCGTGACCGGAGCACCCTTGCTGAGGGCGACGACGCCCTTGACCTCGTACGGCATGCCCCCACCCTAAGGACGGTCGCCGGCGGGCGCGCGTCCCTCCCGCACCGGGGGAGCCGGCCCCCGCGACGAGGCGCCCTGCAACGAAAGGGTCTCGGAACCCCCCGGATGGGGGGTCCTCGGGCGGCGGGACGCCACCCGGCGACGTACGGTCCGTCCGGCCGCGCCTGGGACACAGCTGATCCCCAGGTGGTGGCCAGGTCGCGTCCGCCCGGTCGCACCGTCCACGTTCCTCGGAGGTCCGTTCCGTGGCAGTACCCAGCTTCCTGGCCCGGGAGCGCATCGTCGCGCGCCCTGGCTTCAACCGGTGGCTCATCCCGCCGGCGGCGCTCGCCGTCCACCTGTGCATCGGCCAGGCGTACGCGACCAGCGTCTACAAGACCGCGCTGGTCGCGGACTTCGACTCCAGCCTGACCGCCATCGGCATCGTCTTCTCGATTGCCATCGTGATGCTCGGCCTCTCCGCCGCGCTGTTCGGCACCTGGGTGGACCGCAACGGGCCGCGCGCCGCGATGTTCGTCTCGGCCTGCTTCTGGTCGGTCGGCTTCCTGGTCGGCGCGGCGGGCATCGCCACCGACCAGCTGTGGCTGCTCTACCTGGGCTACGGCGTCATCGGCGGCATCGGCCTGGGCATCGGCTACATCTCGCCGGTCTCCACGCTGATCAAGTGGTTCCCGGACCGCCCGGGTCTGGCCACCGGCATGGCGATCATGGGCTTCGGTGGTGGCGCGCTGATCGCGACCCCGCTGTCCCGCCAGCTGATGGGCTGGTACGACCCGGCCTACGACGGCACCGCCGCCACGGTCGCCAGCGGTGACGCCGTCGCCAAGCTGTTCGTCACCCTCGGCCTGGTCTACCTGGTCTTCATGATGTTCGGCGCCTTCATCGTCCGCGTCCCGGCCGAGGGCTGGAAGCCCGCCGGCTTCGACCCCTCGACGGTCAAGGCGAAGTCGCTGGTCACCACCAACAGCGTCTCGGCCGCCAACGCGATCAAGACCCCGCAGTTCTGGCTGCTGTGGATCGTGCTGTTCTGCAACGTGACCGCCGGCATCGGCATCCTCGAGCAGGCCAGCCCGATGATCCAGGACTTCTTCCGCGAGAACGGCACCTCCACGGTCGCCGTGACCGCGGCCGCCGGTTTCGTCGGGCTGCTGTCGCTGTTCAACATGGGCGGCCGGTTCGTCTGGTCCTCCACGTCGGACTTCATCGGCCGCAAGCCCATCTACATGGTCTACCTGGGCGTCGGCCTGGTGCTGTACGTGCTGCTGGCGACCGTCGGCAGCACCGCCACCTGGCTGTTCGTCATCCTCGCCGCGCTGATCATCAGCTTCTACGGCGGCGGGTTCGCAACCGCGCCCGCCTACCTGCGCGACCTCTTCGGCACCTACCAGGTCGGCGCCATCCACGGCCGGCTGCTGACCGCCTGGGCGGCCGCCGGTGTGGCCGGTCCGCTGATCGTCAACCGGGTCCTGGACACCCAGGGCACCCCCGGCGAGCTCGTGGCCGGCGACTACCGTCCCGCGCTGTTCATCATGGTCGGCCTGCTCGCCGTGGGCTTCGTCGCCAACCTGCTGGTCCGCCCCGTGGCCAGCAGGTTCCACGAGCCGACGGCCGACGCCCTCTTCTCCGACCCGACCCCGGAAGCGAGCACCACGCGATGAGCACCGCGCACGGCACCTCCGCGACCCCGCCGCAGACCACGCACACGCCCGTCGGTCTGATCGCCTTCGCCTGGACCCTGGTGGGCCTGCCGCTGGCCTACGGCCTCTACCAGACGATCAGCACGGCCTCGAAGCTGTTCACCGGCTGATCCCCCGCACCACCGACGGCGCCCCCTCTGCTCATCGAGCAGAGGGGGCGCTGTCGTCCGTGGCCGGCCCAGCTGTCGATCATGGGCGTCCTGCCCGGGACACGCCGGACGGCGGCGCGGCGCGGGACCAGACGCCCATGGTCAACGCCGGAGCGGGCCCAGCGGCAGGATCCCCGAGAGGTCGGCGCGGTTGCCGCTGGCGATGACCCTCCCCTCGGCCACCGCCTCGGCCCAGGACAGCGCGCCGGTGGCCAGCCGCAGCCAGGTCGCTGCGTCGGTCTCGATGACGTTGGGCGGGGTGCCGCGGGTGTGCCGCGGCCCGGGCACGCACTGGACGGCGACGAACGGCGGCACCCGCAGCTCCACCGAGCGGCCGGGCACCTGCTGCGACAGCCAGCGGGCCGAGGTCTTCACCGCCGCGCTCAGGACGGCGCGCGGCGGCTGCTCGGCCTCCCCCGCCAACCACGGCCGCACCGCCGCGACCACGGCCTGTAGTTCCTCGGCCGGGATCGGGGCGGTGCCGGCCATCAGCTGGTCGGGACGGTGCCCGCGGGAACGGTGCCGACCGCGATCTCCGGGCTGCCGAACAGCGCCGGCAGGGTCGCCGTCCACGCCTCGCGCAGCTCGGCCAGCGGCAGCTCGAGCAGGCCGTCGAGCGCGAGTGCCGCGCCACCTGTCGTCCCGAGCTCGGTGACCGGCACGCCGGCCGCCTCGGCCGCGGCACGCACCGCGGTCGCGTCGGCGGTGGTGACGACGGCGCGCGCCCCGGACTCGGCGAACAGGGCCGCGGTGGGGTCGCCCTCGACCCGCAGCTGCGCCCCGATGCCGTACCGCAGCGCGCACTCGGTCAGCGCCTGGGCCAGGCCGCCGTCGGCGAGGTCGTGCGCCGAGCTGACCAGACCGTCGGCCGCCAGCCCGACCATCAGCTCGGCCAGCGCCTGCTCCGCGGCCAGGTCCAGCGCCGGCGGCAGCCCACCCAGGTGCCCGTGCACGACACCGGCCCACGCCGACCCGCCGAACTCCGGGCGGGTCTCGCCGAGCAGCAGCACCGTCTCTCCGTCGGCCCGCCAGCCCGTGGGCACCCGGCGGGTGACGTCGGCGTGCACCCCGAGGACGCCGATGACCGGGGTCGGGTTGATCGCCGTCTCGCCGGTCTGGTTGTAGAGGCTGACGTTGCCACCGGTGACCGGCAGGCCCAGCGCGCGGCAGCCGTCGGCCAGGCCGCGGACGGCCTCGGCGAACTGCCACATGACCTCGGGCTCCTCCGGCGAGCCGAAGTTCAGGCAGTTGGTGACCGCGAGCGGCCGGGCACCGGAGACGGCGACGTTGCGGTAGGCCTCGGCCAGGTTCAGCTGGGTGCCCGTGTAGGGGTCCAGCCGGGCGTAGCGGGCGTTGCCGTCCAGCGCCAGCGCGATGCCGCGGTTGCTCTGCTCGTCGATCCGCAGCACCCCGGCGTCCTCGGGCTGGGCGAGCACGGTGTTGCCGCGCACGTAGCGGTCGTACTGCTCGGTGACCCAGGTCTTGTCCGCGCCGTCGGGGCTGGAGACCACCGCGAGCCAGTCGGCGCGCAGGTCGGCCGAGGACGACGGCGGGGCGTCGGCCTGCAGCGCGTCCAGGTCGGCCGGGCGGCTCATCGGCCGCTCGTAGACCGGGCCCTCCAGCGCGACGGTGCGCGGCGGGACGTCGACGATCCGCTCGCCGTGCCAGTCGATGGTGAGCCGGTCGCCGTCGGTGACCTCACCGATGACGGTGGCCAGCACGTCCCACCTGGCGCAGACGGCCAGGAACTCCTCCACCTTGCCCGGCTCGACGATCGCGCACATCCGCTCCTGCGACTCGCTCATCAGGATCTCGGCGGGGGTGAGCGTGGAGTCGCGCAGCGGGACGGCGTCCAGGTCGATCGCCATGCCCCCGGAGCCGGCCGCGGCCAGCTCGCTGGTGGCGCAGGAGATGCCGGCGCCGCCGAGGTCCTGGATCCCGGTCACCAGGTCGGCGGCGAAGATCTCCAGGCAGGCCTCGATGAGCAGCTTCTCGGTGAACGGGTCACCGACCTGCACCGCCGGGCGCTTGGCCGGGCCCCGTCGTCCGTCCGCGGAGTCGTCGAACGTCTCGCTGGCCAGCACCGAGACCCCGCCGATGCCGTCGCCACCGGTGCGCGCGCCGAAGAGGACCACCTTGTTGCCGGCGCCCTCGGCCTTGGCCAGCCGGACGTCGGAGTGCTTCATCACACCCACGCACAGCGCGTTGACCAGCGGGTTGCCGGCGTAGCAGTCGTCGAACAACAGCTCGCCGCCGATGTTGGGCAGGCCCAGGCAGTTGCCGTAGCCGCCGACGCCGGCGACCACGCCGGGCAGCACCCGGGCGGTGTCGGGGGCGTCGGCCGCGCCGAAGCGCAGCGAGTCCATGACGGCGACCGGGCGGGCGCCCATGGTGAGGATGTCCCGGACGATGCCGCCGACCCCGGTGGCCGCACCCTGGTAGGGCTCGACGTAGCTGGGGTGGTTGTGCGACTCGACCTTGAAGGTGACCGCCCAGCCGTCGCCGACGTCGACGACGCCGGCGTTCTCGCCCATGCCGACCAGCAGGGCGTCGCTCTGAGGCAGGTCCCCGAACCGGCGCAGGTGCACCTTGGAGGACTTGTAGGAGCAGTGCTCGCTCCACATCACCGAGTACATCGCCAGCTCGGCGGTGGTGGGCCGGCGGCCGAGGATCTCGCGGATCCGGGCGTACTCGTCGTCCTTGAGACCGAGCTCGGCCCACGGCTGCTGGTCCTCGGGGGACTTCGCGGCCAGCTCGACGGTGTCCATGGCGCTCACGCGGCCACCGCGGCCTGCAGGACGCTGACGAAGAAGCCCAGCCCGTCCGTCGAGGGCCCGGTGAGGTCCTCGACCGCGTGCTCCGGGTGCGGCATCAGCCCGACGACCCGGCCGTCGGCACTGGTGACGCCGGCGATGTCGCGCGAGCTGCCGTTGGGGTTGCCGCCGGTGTAGCGGACGACGACCCGCCCCTCGCCCTCGAGCCGGTCGAGGTCGGCGTCGGCGGCGACGTAGCGGCCCTCACCGTTCTTCACCGGGACGACGATCGTCTGGCCCTGCGCGAAGGACGACGTCCAGGCGGTGTCGGCGCGCTCGACGAGGAGGGCCTGGTCGCGGTTGCGGAAGTGCAGGTGGCTGTTGCGGGTGAGCGCCCCGGGAAGCAGCCCGGCCTCGCAGAGCACCTGGAAGCCGTTGCAGATGCCGAGCACCGGCAGGCCGGTGCGGGCGGCGGCCACGACGTCGCGCACCAGCGGCGACCGGGCCGCGATGGCACCGGCGCGCAGGTAGTCGCCGTAGGAGAAGCCGCCGGGCAGGACGACGGCGTCGACGTCCTTCAGGTCGTGCTCGCCGTGCCAGAGGGAGACGGGCTCTGCGCCGGCGAGCCGGACCGCACGCGCGGCGTCGACGTCGTCCAGGGAGCCCGGGAAGGTGATGACACCGATGCGCAAGTCAGGTCCTCAGTCGGTGGGGAGGTGCAGCTCGACGTCTTCGATGACGGGGTTGGCCAGCAGGGTCTCGGCGATCTCCCGCAGCTCGGCCTCGTCGGGCTCGCCCTCGACGTCCAGGACGAAGTGCTTGCCCTGCCGGACGCTGCGGACGCCGGAGTGCCCCAGTCGGCCCAGGGCGCCGAGCACCGCCTGCCCCTGGGGATCGGAGATCTCTGGCTTCAGGACGACGTCGACGACCACCACTGGCACGGGCACGAGGGTACCGGCAGCCCGATCGCGGCCGGTCGGGCGCGGTCCGAACGCCAGATCGTGCACAACCGACCCGTCCACGGTCAGGAGCTCGCCGGTCGCGCTCACTCCTAGGGGTGCGGTGCGCTGCCCCTCGGCCTGAGCCGGGCACAAGATGGGCACGACAACCAGCACAGCGCGACGACGAACACCAGGAACCGGGGGAACCGCATGGTCGCGGGTCGACCGAACGTGGACCACCCGTCCGGCACCGCCGCGCTCAGCGTGCTGCCGCTCGGTCGGGACCAGGCCCTCACCAGCCGGGTCCGCCGGGAGACGGCCAACTTCCTGCACGTGTCCCCGCCGCGCACCAGCACCGGGGAGGCCGTCCGCTTCGTCGAGCGGGACCTGCTGGAGCTGTCCTGGCAGGCCGACGACGGGCTCCGCTCGGTCAGCGCCGAGGCCGTCGACCTGACCGACGACTCCACCTGGCGGTTGCGGATCACCGGACCGGCCACCCGCATCCAGCGCCGGGACGCCGTCCGCGCACCGATCGGCCTGTCCGTCTCGATCGCCTGGGACCGGACCGAGCTCACCGGCAGCACGCTCGACCTCAGCGAGGGCGGCATGCTCTGCGTGTTCCGGCCCAACGGCGACCTCGGCACGCACGTCCCCTGGCCCAAGCGGTCCCAGACGCTGACCTGCCGGCTCGACCTCCGCTCCGAGGAGCTGGTCGCCGAGGTCGCCGTGATCCGCCGCCGCCCCCGCCCGGACAGCCTGCACGAGTGGTCGCTGCGCTTCCTGGGGATGCCCGATCCCGCGGCCGACCTCATCCGTTCCCACGTGTTCACCGCGCTGCGCAACGCCCGGGCCCGCGGCCTCGCCGCCCTGTACTGAGCCGCGGTGCGGTGCGGAGCGCCGCGGTGTGCTCAGCCGAAGGGCGTGCCGGTGAGCTGCTCGTAGGCCTTCACGTAGCGGGCGCGGGTGGCGGCGACGACGTCCTCGGGCAGCTCCGGCGGCGGGGACACCCGGTCCCAGCCGGAGATGGTCAGCCAGTCGCGGACGAACTGCTTGTCGTAGGAGGGCTGCGCAGCACCCGGTGACCAGGTGGTCGCCGGCCAGAACCGGGACGAGTCCGGGGTCAGCACCTCGTCACCGAGCACCAGGCCACCGTCGGCCGTCCCGAACTCGAACTTCGTGTCGGCCAGCACGATCCCGGCGGCCTCGGCGATCTCCGCACCGCGGCGGTACAGCGCGAGCGTCAGCGCGCGCAGCGCCTCGGCCTGCTCGGCCCCGACCGCCTCGACCACGCCGGTGAACGGGATCGCCTCGTCGTGCTCGCCCACCTCGGCCTTGGTCGAGGGCGTGAACACCGGCTCGGGCAGCCGGGAGCCCTCCACCAGACCCGCCGGCAGCGGGACGTCGACGATCGCGCCGGTGCGCTGGTACGCAGAAGTCCCGGACCCGGACAGGTAGCCGCGGGCCACGCACTCGACCGGCAGCATGTCCAGCCGCCGGACCAGCATCGCCCGCCCGGCGACCTCGGCCGGGACGTCGTCGGCGCTGATCAGGTGGTGCGCCGCGCCGTGCTCGGCCAGCACCGGCGCCAGCTGCTCGAACCACCACACCGACAGCGCGGTGAGCACCCGGCCCTTGTCCGGGATCGGGGTCGGCAGCACGTGGTCGTAGGCGGAGATCCGGTCGCTGGCGACCAGCAGCAGCCGGTCGCCATCGACCGCGTAGACCTCGCGGACCTTGCCGCGGGCCACCAGGGGCAGGTCCAGGCTCATGACAGCGCGGCCAGCCGGTCGAACAGCGGGCCCAGGTTGGCCACGTAGCGCTCCGGCCGGCAGATCTCGTCCAGCCGGGCCTCGTCGAGGGCCACGCCGTCGGCGGCCGCCCGCTCGCGCAGCGTCTCGCGGAACGGCGTCCCGTCCCGCCAGGTGCGCATGGCGGCCGACTGGACCAGCGCGTAGGACTGCTCGCGGCCCAGCCCTGCCTCGACCAGCTCCAGCAGGACGGCGGAGGTGTAGATCAGCCCGCCGGTGGACTCCAGGTTCGCCCGCATCCGCTCGGCGTCCACGACCAGGTTCTCGACCAGGCCGGCGGTCAGGTCCAGCAGGTAGTCGGTGGTGATCGCGGCGTCGGGCAGGAAGACGCGCTCGGTGGAGGAGTGCGAGATGTCCCGCTCGTGCCAGAGCGGGATGCCCTCCATCACCGGCACGATCGCCGCGCGGACCACCCGGGCCAGCCCGGCGATCCGCTCGGAGCGGATCGGGTTCTTCTTGTGCGGCATCGCGCTCGAGCCCTTCTGGCCCGAGCCGAACGCCTCGGACAGCTCGCGCACCTCGGTGCGCTGCCCGTGCCGCACCTCCAGCGCGATCGCCTCGCAGACGGTCGCGATGATCGCCAGCGCGGAGACCCACTCGCTGATCCCGTCCCGCAGCACCACTTGGGTGGAGGCGTCGGCGGCGCGCAGCTGCAGCGCCTCGGCGACCGTTCCCTCGACCGAGGGGTCGATGAGCGAGTAGGTGCCGACGGCGCCGGAGATGGCGACCACCCCGACCGCCTCCCGCGCGCGTCGCAGCCGGTCGCGGGAGCGCGCCGCGGCGAACGCCAGGTCGGCCACCCGGTGGCCCCAGACGTCGGGCTCGGCGTGCACGCCGTGGGTGCGCCCCACCTTGATCGTGGCCCGGTGCGCCAGCCCGTGCTCCCGCAACGCGGCGACCAGCCGGTCGGCCTTGGCCAGCAGCACGTCGGTGGCGTCGGTGAGCTGGACGGCGAGGGCGGTGTCCAGCAGGTCCGAGCTGGTCATCCCGTGGTGCACGTACGCCGCGGCCGAGCGGGGCTCGGTGTTGTCGGCCCAGGCGGTCAGGAAGGCGATGACGTCGTGCTGCGTCGTCTCCTCGATCTCCGCCACCCGCTCGGGGGTCGGCGGCGGGGCGTCGCGCACCGGCTCGACGACGTCGGCGGGCACCCGCCCGGCGGCCGCGTGGGCCTCCAGCACCAGCGTCTCGACCCGGCACCACAACTCGTACTTGTGCTGATCGCTCCAGACCCGGCCCATCTCCGGCAGGGTGTACCTGTCGATCATGCGGGTACCGCTTCGGACCGGTCAGCTCGTCGCGCCACGGCTCCATCCTCTCGCACAGCCCCGTGCGAGCTCCCATCACCTCGGAGGACGACGATGTCGCTACGGCCCGGGCACCTGGTTGCGCGGGCACGGGAGCGCATCCGGGTCGCCCGTGAGCACGACCCGCACGCCTGGCCCGAGGGCACCGTGCTGGTGCTGGCCGACGGCACCCGCGCCGTCGTCGGGCACGTCGAGGAGCCGGCCCCGGCAGCTGCCGCACCGGCCGACACGGCACCCCACGGCGACGGCGGGCCCGCCCCGGGCAGCCCGCACCCCGACGCCCCGGACCTCGACGTCCCGGGCGGGGTCAGCGGGCCTCCCCCACCCGGCGGCCCGCCCCCGACGCGGGGTCGTGACCGCAGCCGGGGCAGCCTGCTGGGCCCGGACTCCCCCCGACCGGCCGAGCAGGACGTGCCCACCGGCCTGCGGATCGCCGCGGCCTGGTCCTGGCGGGCGATCGCGGTCATCGCCGCCCTCTACCTGGTGCTGCGGGCCGCCGGGTACCTCGCGGTGGTCATCGTGCCGGTGCTGGTGGCGCTGCTGCTGGCCGCGCTGCTCCAGCCCGGGGCGGCGTTCCTCCGCCACCGGGGCTGGCCGCGGTCGCTGGCGGCGCTGGCGATGCTGGTCGTCGGGCTGGGCGTCGTGGCCGGCATCGTCACCCTGGTGGTCGAGGAGTTCGCGGCCGGCTACGACGACCTGGCCTCCCAGGTCGAGGAGGGCGTCAGCCAGGTCCAGTCCTACGTGACCCGGACCTTCCCGATCAACGACGGTCAGATCAGCGACGCGATCGACAGCGTCACCAAGTCCGTGCGGGACAACCAGAGCCTGCTCACCTCGGGCGCGCTGAGCACCGCGGCCACCGTCGGGGAGGTCGCCACCGGCCTGCTGCTCACCCTGTTCACGCTCTTCTTCTTCCTGATGGACGGCCGGCACATCTGGCTCTGGATCGTCGGCCTGGCCCCGGCCAACTCGCAGGCCTACGTCGACGAGGCGGCCCGCCGCTCCTGGCGCACCCTGATCTCCTACGTGCGGGCCACGGTCGCGGTGGCCGTCTTCGACGCGGTGTTCATCGGCGTCGGCCTGCTGTTCCTCGGCACCCCGCTGGTCGTGCCGCTGGCGGCGCTGGTCTTCCTCGGCGCCTTCATCCCGATCATCGGGTCGTTCCTGGCCGGCACGGTGTCGGTGCTGGTCACCCTGGTCGCGGTGGGGCCGGTGCGGGCGCTGGTCGCGCTCGGGATCATCGTGCTGGTCATGCAGCTCGAGGCCCACGTGCTGCAGCCGCTGCTGCTCGGGCGGGCGGTGTCGGTGCACCCGCTGGCCGTGGTGCTGGGCATCGCGGGCGGGCTGCTGATCGGAGGCATCTTCGGTGCGCTCATCGCCGTGCCGGTGATCGCCTGCGCCAACGTCGCCGGCACCTACCTGTCCCGCCGGCACGAGGGGCCGAGGCCGCCGCAACCGGAGACCCGGCGTGCCCGCCGGATGGTCACGGCAGGATGATCCGCCCCTCGACGGCGGCCAGCGCGATGTCGGTGCGCCAGTGCGCCCCGGCCAGCCGGATGCCGGCGAGCCGCTCGTAGGCGGTCTGCCGCGCGTCGGCGAGGTCGGCACCGACGGCGGTGACCGCCAGCACCCGGCCCCCGGCCGCGTGCACCAGCCCATCCGGACCGACGACGGTGCCCGCGTGCAGCACCCCCTCGGCGTCGGCGCCGGTCACCGGGTCGCCGAGCCGCGGGCGCTGCGGGTACCCCGACGCGGCGACGACGACGGTCACCGCGGCGCCGTCCCGCCAGCGCAGCGGCGGCTGCTCCGCCAGCGTCCCGGTGGCCGCGGCGTGCAGCAACGCCGCCAGCGGGGTCTCCAGCAGCGGCAGCACCACCTCGGTCTCCGGGTCGCCGAAGCGGGCGTTGAACTCCACCACCCGCACGCCGGAGGACGTCAGCGCCAGGCCGGCGTAGAGCAGCCCGCTGAACGGCTCGCCGCGGCGGGCCATCTCGTCCACCGTCGGCTGCAGGACGGTGGCCAGCACCTCCTCGACCAGCCCCTCCGGCGCCCAGGGCAGCGGGGCGTAGGCGCCCATGCCGCCGGTGTTCGGGCCCTCGTCGCCGTCGTCCCGGCGCTTGTGGTCCTGCGCGGGCAGCAGCGGCACGACCGTCGTCCCGTCCGACAGGGCGAACAGCGACACCTCCGGACCGTCGAGGAACTCCTCGATCAGCACCGGGTGACCCGCGTCCAGCAGGGCGCGCCCGTGCGCGAGGGCAGCGGCCCGGTCGGTGGTGACCAGCACGCCCTTGCCGGCCGCCAGGCCGTCGTCCTTCACGACGTAGGGGGCGCCCGCCTCGTCCAGCGCGGTCTCCAGCTCGGCCGGACCACCGACCGCCCAGAACCCGGCGGTCGGCACACCGGCCGCGGTCATGACGTGCTTGGCGAACGCCTTCGACCCCTCGAGCTGGGCGGCCTGCTGGGACGGACCGAAGCAGGCGATGCCGGCGTCCCGGACGGCGTCGGCGGCACCGGCGACCAGCGGCACCTCCGGGCCGATGACGACGAGGTCGGCGAGCCACTCGGTGGCCAGCGCGGCCACCGCGACCGGGTCGCCGACGTCGAGGACGAAGGGCTGGGCGATCACCGCGGTGCCGGCGTTGCCGGGGCCGCAGGCCAGCGCGGTGACCGCGGGGTCGGACTGCAGAGCCACGCACAGGGCGTGCTCCCGGGCACCGGAGCCGATCACGAGGACGCGCACGACAGGGAAACTACCGATCCCGGCGGCTGGGCCTGCCCGGGTGTGCCCGCAGCTCACGGCTGAACGCACGCACCCGGGCGTGCTCCTCCGCCCGCGCCCGGGCGTCGGCCCGCAGCTCCTGCCGGCGTGCCTCGGCCTGCAGCTTCCGCCAGGCGGTGAACCGGGCCGGGTCGAGCTCACCGCGGTCGATCGCGGCGGCGACCGCGCAACCGGGCTCGGTGCGGTGCGCGCAGTCGCGGAACCGGCACTCCTGCGCCCAGTCGGCGACGTCGGCGTAGGTGGTGTCCAGCCCCTCGGCGCCGGGCAGCGCCAGCTCGCGCATGCCCGGGGTGTCGATGAGCAGGCCGCCGCCGGGCAGCCGGTGCAGCTCCCGGGCGGTGGTCGTGTGCCGGCCGCGGCCGTCCTCCCGGATCCCGGCGGTCGCCGCCACCGGCCGGCCGGCCAGCGCGTTGACCAGGCTGGACTTGCCCACCCCCGAGGGACCGACCATCGCCGCGGTGCACCCGGGACGGACCCGCGCGCGCAGCTCGGCGAGCCCCGCACCGCTGACCGCGCTGACGGCCAGCACGTCGACCCCGACGGAGTCCTCCGCGACGGCGGCCAGCGCCGCCGGGACGTCCGGGCACAGGTCGGCCTTGGTGAGGACGACGACCGGCGTCGCCCCGCTGGCCCAGGCCACCGCGAGGTACCGCTCGATGCGGCGCAGCCGGGCGGCCCCGACCAGGGCGTCGACCACCAGCACGACGTCGACGTTGGCCGCGACCACCTGCGGCGCCGACCCGCGGCCCGCGGCGGTGCGGACGAACGCCGTCCGGCGGGGCAGCACGCGGACCGCGAGCTCCCCGCGCAGCGCCACCCAGTCACCGACCGCCGGGCTCGACCCGTCGTGCAGACCGCCGCCCGGGTGGACCCGCTCCTCACCGGAGGCGGTGAGCACGGTGAGCAGACCGCGGTCGACCCGGACGACCCGGGCGACACGCGTGCCGTCGGGCACGTCCGACGCGCGGTCGGCGGCCCAGCCGAGGGGTGCGAGATGCGTCACACCGACGATGGTGGACCGCAGGTGAGCGGGCCGTCCTCTCAATTGTCCACCGCGCGTCGGCGCGCGTTCTCCCCGATGACATGGAGTTGGGCTTCCCTGGAGGCATGCACGAGACCGGCCTGAAGGCCGTCGACGCGCCACGCCGCGAGCGCACGCCGCTCGTCATCGGTCACCGGGGGGCACCGAGCTACCGACCCGAGCACACCCGCGCCAGCTACGAGCTGGCCATCGACCTGGGCGCCGACCTCATCGAGGCCGACTTCGTGGTGACCCGCGACGGCGTCCTCGTCGCCCGTCACGAGAACGAGCTGTCCCGCTCCACCGACGTCGCCGCGCACCCGGAGTTCGCCGACCGCCGGCGCACCCAGGAGGTGGACGGCGAGGAGCTCACCGGCTGGTTCTCCGAGGACTTCACCCTCGCCGAGCTGCGCACCCTGGGCGCGGTCGAGCGGATGCCCGGCGTCCGGCCGCTGAACACCGCCTACGACGGCCGGTACGGCGTGCTCACCCTCGCCGAGGTCGTCGCGCTGGTGCGGAGCCGGTCCACGGCCACGCGGCGGGTCCGGCTGCAGGCCGAGCTGAAGCACCCGGCGTGGTTCGACGCCCAGGGCCTGCCGATGACCGAGCTGCTGACCGCGGAGCTGGGCCGGCTGGACGCCCGGCGCGCCGACGGGCCGGTGGTCGTCATGGCGTTCGAGCCGCAGGCCCTGCGGGATCTCCGCCGGGCCCTCGGCACGCACGGCACCCGGCTGGTGCAGCTGATCGAGGAGGAGGGGATCCAGGACGCCCTGGTGACCCCCGCCGGGCTGCGCGAGATCTCCACGTACGCCGACGGGATCTCCCCGCACAAGGGCCGGATCCTGCTCCACGGCGCCGACGGCACGCTCGTCGGCGTCTCCGACCTCATCACCCAGGCGCACCGGGCGGGGCTGACCGTCGAGCCGTGGACGCTGCGGCCGGAGAACCTCTTCCTGCCCAGCCACCTGCGCCGCGGCAGCGACCCGAGCGGCCTCGGCGACGCGCAGACCGAGGCCCGGCTGCTGCTGGCCCTCGGCGTGGACAGCGTGATCACCGACGCCCCGGAGACCGCGCACCGCGCCCGCGCCGAGCTCACCGCCGAGGCCATGGCCCCCATCCGCCCCCGCGTCTGAGCGGGGCCGTCGGAGCGAGATCTGCGTTCCCGGGCGCTCCCCTGACGGGAGACGCCGAGAACGCAGATCTCGTCGTCAGATCAGATCGTGCAGGACGACGTTCTCGTCGCGGCCGGGGCCGACGCCGATCACGCTGACCCGGGCGCCGGAGAGCTCCTCGAGGCGCCGGACGTAGGCCTGCGCGTTGGCCGGCAGGTCCTCGAAGCGGCGGCAGGCCGAGATGTCCTCGAACCAGCCGGGCATCTCCTCGTAGACCGGCGTGGCGTGGTGGAACTCGGTCTGGGTCATCGGCATCTCGTCGTGCCGGACGCCATCGACGTCGTAGGCCACGCAGATCGGCACCGTCTCCAGGCCGGAGAGGACGTCGAGCTTGGTCAGGAAGTAGTCGGTGATGCCGTTGACCCGGCTGGCGTAGCGGGCGACGACGGCGTCGAACCAGCCGCAGCGCCGGTCGCGGCCGGTGGTCACACCGACCTCGCCGCCCTGCTTGCGGAGGTACTCACCCCACTGGTCGTGGAGCTCGGTCGGGAAGGGCCCGGAGCCGACGCGGGTCGTGTAGGCCTTGAGGATGCCGACCACCCGCTCGATGCGGGTCGGGCCGACGCCGGCGCCCACGGCCGCGCCACCGGCGGTCGGGTTGGACGACGTCACGAAGGGGTACGTGCCGTGGTCGACGTCCAGCAGCGTGCCCTGGGAGCCCTCGAGGAGCACCCACTCCCCCGCGTCCAGCGCCTTGCCCAGCATCAGCCGGGTGTCGACGATCCGCGGCTTGAGCGCCTCGGCGTAGGCCGCGTACTCCTCGACCACCTCGTCGACGTCGATCGCCTTGCGGTTGTAGACCTTGACCAGGACCTGGTTCTTCTCCATCAGCGTGCCCTCGAGCTTCTGCCGGAGGATGGAGAGGTCGAGCAGGTCGGCGACCCGGATGCCGTTGCGGGCCACCTTGTCCCCGTAGGCGGGGCCGATGCCGCGGCCGGTGGTGCCGATCTTCCGCTGGCCGAGGAAGCGCTCGGTGACCCGGTCCAGGGCCCGGTGGTGCGGCATGATCAGGTGCGCGTCGGCGGAGATGACCAGGCGCGAGGTGTCCACGCCGCGCTCCTCGAGGCCGGCCAGCTCGCCGATCAGCACCTCGGGGTCGATGACCACGCCGTTGCCGATGACCGGCGTGCAGCCCGGCGTCAGGATCCCCGACGGGATCAGGTGCAGGGCGTACCGCTCGCCGTCCGGGGTGATCACCGTGTGGCCGGCGTTGTTGCCGCCCTGGTAGCGCACCACGTAGGGCACGCGGCCGCCCAGCAGGTCGGTCGCCTTGCCCTTGCCCTCGTCGCCCCACTGGGCACCGATCAGCACGACTGCCGGCATCGCTGCGATCTCCTCGTCCATCGACACCGGTCGTTCCCGGCGGGCCAGATGGCAGGGTATCGGCATGCCCGCACGACAGTTCGACCTGCGCGGCCTGGCACCGGGCCAGGGGCCGTCGAAGCGGCACGTGGCCTCGGTGGTCGACGGGGTCGACGAGGTCGTCGTCCAGGGGCCGGTGCAGGCCCTGGCCGCCGTCCTCAACCGGCTGTGGCGCACCGAGCGGCTGCCCTCGGTCCCGGTGGGCTGGGAGCCCGCCGACGACGCCGCCTCGCGGGGGCTGGCCCGCGCCCTGGGCCTGGGCACCGGGGCGGAACGAGAGCTCCCGCTGGTCCGTGACGACCACGGCGGGGTGCTGCTGGCGGCGGGCCGGGTGACCGCCCTCGGAGGGCAGCGCCCGGTGCTCGGCCGCCGGTTCGGGGCGCAGGCCTACGCCGACGCCACCCGGGTGGCCGACGGCCCCATCACCCGGATCGACGTGCGCCCGGACTGGACGGCGGTCGACCGGATCTCGGTCGCGGTGGTGTCGCTGCCGCTGCGCCCGGTGCAGCGCACCACCGGCCGCGCGCTGCAGATCGCCTCCGAGCCGGTGCAGGTCCTCCGGGACGGCGTGCCGTTCGACCGCGAGGTGACCAGGTGGACCTGGTACGCCGACGACCGGGTCCGGTGGCGGCTGCGTCCCTGATGAAGGACCCCGTTGCCCCCCCACCACTCGCAGGCTCGCGGCGGGACCCTGCAACGGGGCCGCTCCAGCACGTCACCGGGCTCGCGGCGGGACCCCGCAACGGGGCCAGCGGGGCGCGTGGACACTGGAGGGCACCCCCGCGCGCCCGAGGAGGCCTCGCTGTCGTCGTCCCGTCGCCCGTCCGCCCGCTGCCGGGCGTGCTGCCGGTGAGCCCTGAGCGGCTGGCGCCCTTCGCGCCCGCGGCACACGCCGTGCCCCGGTCGGCCGGACGCCGGCTGTACGACCGCCTGCTGGCCCGGCCGAGCATCGGTGCCCTGCTCGGCGTCCTGTCGGTGGGCCTCTTCTTCACCCTGCAGGCGCCCGACCTGCTCAGCACGGGCGGGGTGGCCTCGATCCTGGACATCGCGGCGCCGCTGGGCATCGGCGGGGTGGCCGTGGCCCTGCTGCTGGTCGCCGGGCAGTTCGACCTGTCGATCGGGGTGGTCGCGGTGACCACCAGCCTGGTCACCGCCCTGCTGGTCACCGAGACGGGACTGGGCACCTGGCCGGCCCTGCTGCTGTCGCTCGTCGTCGCCCTGCTGGTCGGCGCCGTCAACGGCCTGCTGGTGGTGACCACCGGGCTGCCCAGCTTCCTGGTCACGCTGGCCACCTTCCTGGTGCTGCAGGGCAGCTCCTTGGCACTCGCGGCGGCCATCGCCGGCTCCTCCCGGGTCTCCGGTCTGGCCGGGGCGCCCGGCTGGGAGTCGGCGGTCGCGGTGTTCGGGTCGACCCTCCAGCTGGGCGACGGGCGGTTCCGCATCTCGCTGGTGTGGTGGCTGGTGGCGACCGCGCTCACCACCTGGCTGCTCTGGCGCACCCGGTTCGGCAACGCGGTCTTCGGCACCGGCGGCGCGCCGCGGGCGGCCCGCGAGCTCGGCGTCCCGGTCCAGCGCACCACCGTGCTGCTGTTCCTGGGCACCGCGGCCGCCGGCTGGCTGATCGGCACGCTGGGCCTGGTCCGGCTGGCGGGTGTGCAGGTCGACCCGGCGCTCGGCTCGGAGATCGAGTTCATCGTCGTCGCGGTCATCGGCGGCTGCCTGCTGACCGGTGGGTACGGGTCGACGGTCGGCGCCTCGCTCGGCGCGCTGGTCTACGCGATCGCCCGGGCGGGGATCTCGCTGGCCGGCTGGGACCCGCGCTGGTTCCAGGCGTTCCTCGGCCTGATGCTGCTGGTCGCCCTGCTGGCCAACGGCGTCGTCCGCCGCCGGCTGCGGGCGGTGCCCCGGTCGTGAGCACCGCGCTGGGCACCGACGGGGCCGACGGGACGGCGGAGGGTCGCACCCCGCCGGTGCTGGAGCTGCGCGCGGTCACGGTGCGCTTCGGCAGCGTCCCCGCCCTGTCCCGGGTGTCGCTGGCCCTGCGCGCGGGCGAGGTCACCTGCGTGCTGGGCGAGAACGGCTCGGGCAAGTCCTCGCTGGTCGCCCTCGTCTCCGGGCTGCTGCGGCCCGCGGAGGGCGAGCTGCGCGTCGACGGGCGGCCGGTGCGCTTCCGGTCACCCCAGCAGGCCCGCAGCCGCGGGATCGCCACCGTCTGGCAGGACCTGGCGATCGCCCCGCTGATGTCGGTCTGGCGCAACTTCTGGCTGGGTGCCGAGCCGACCCGGGGCACGTGGCCGCTCCGCCGGCTGGACGTCGGCCGGGCCGAGGAGATCGTCTCGCAGGCGATGGCCCGGGTCGGCGTTCCCGGGTTGGACCCCGGCCAGCCGGCCAGTGCGCTGCAGGCCGGCGAGCGGCAGTGCCTGGCGATCGCCCGGGCACTGCACTTCGGCGCCCGGGTGCTGGTCGTCGACGAGCCGACCGCGCCGATGACCATCGCGCAGCGGGCGCTCGTGCTGCAGTCGGTCGTCACCGCCCGCGGCTCCGGGCTGGCCGTGCTGTTCGTGACGCACAACCCGCAGTACGCCCACCTCGTGGGCGACCGGTTCCTGCTGCTGGGCGGCGGCCGGGTCGCCGGTGACCTCACCCGGGCCGACGTCGACGTCGACGACCTGACCCGGCTGGTCGCCGGTGGCGACGAGCTGACCCGGCTCGGCGAGCAGCTGCGAACGGCCCACCCCGACCGCTGAGCGCGTGCGGGGTGGGCCGTCGTTCAGACGTCGAAGAAGCTCACCCCGCCGGGCCCGACCAGCAGTCCGACGACGATCAGCACGATGCCCCACAGGATCTGCCTGCGCAGCAGGGCGAAGATGCCGGCGATGACGAGGATGACGGCCAGGATCCAGAGCAGGGTCGCCGCGTCCATGGTGAGCCCCTTCCACGTGAGGCGCCGCGGTGGCGCCGGTGGAGCGAAGCTAGTGATCCGCGGTCATCGGCATCTCAGAGCCGATCAAGCCGCCAGGGACGGGTCGCAGTCGCGCAGCAGCTGGGTGCACCGGTCGTGCTCGTCGGCCTCGCCGATCCGCTCCGCGGCCTGCGCGAGCACGGTGACGCAGCGCAGGAAGCCACGGTTGGGCTCGTGCGACCACGGCACCGGGCCGAAGCCCTTCCAGCCGTTGCGCCGCAGCGCGTCCAGCCCGCGGTGGTAGCCGGTGCGGGCGTAGGCGTAGGCCTCGATGGTGCGGCCGGCGCCGAGCGCGGCCTCGGCCAGCGCCGCCCAGGCGGCACTCGACGTCGGGTGCGCGGCGGCCACCTCGGCCGGGTCGGTGCCCGAGGCCAGCGCGGCGGTGCCGGGATCGACCGGGAGCAGGGTGGCCGGGGGCTCACCGAGGAGGTTGTGCGAGTGCGTCATGTCAGCCCGCCTGCGACTGGCCGGCGGACAGCAGGTCCTCGCAGGCCCGGACGACCCGGTCGGCCATGCTGCCCTCGGCCTCCTTCATGTACGTGCGCGGGTCGTACTGCTTCTTGACGCCGACCTCGCCGTCGACCTTCAGCACGCCGTCATAGTTGCGGAACATGTGCCCGGCGATGGACCGGGTCAGCGCGTACTGGGTGTCGGTGTCGACGTTCATCTTCACCACGCCGTAGGAGATGGCCTCGCGGATGTCGGCCAGGTCCGACCCGGACCCGCCGTGGAACACCAGGTTGAACGGCTTGGCGTCCGCGCCCAGGCCCAGCTGCTCGGCGACCACGGACTGACCGCGCTGCAGCACGTCGGGGCGGAGCTTCACGTTGCCGGGCTTGTAGACGCCGTGCACGTTGCCGAAGGTGGCCGCCAGCAGGTAGACGCCCTTCTCGCCGAGCCCGAGCGCCTCCGCGGTGCGCACGAAGTCGCCGTCCGCGGTGTAGAGCTTCTCGTTGATCTCGTGGGCGACGCCGTCCTCCTCGCCGCCGACGACGCCGATCTCCAGCTCGAGCACGATCTTCGCCGCGGCGCACTTGGCGATGAGCTCCTGGGCGATCTCCAGGTTCTCGGTCAGCTCGATCGCCGAGCCGTCCCACATGTGCGACTGGAACAGCGGCTCCTGGCCGGCGTCCACGCGGTCCTGGGAGATGGCGATCAGCGGGCGCACGTAGCTGTCGAGCTTGTCCTTCGGGCAGTGGTCGGTGTGCAGCGCGACCTGGACCGGGTAGCGCTCGGCGACCACGTGGGCGAACTCGGCGAGCGCCACGGCCCCGGTGACCATGTCCTTGACCCGGGTGCCGGAGCCGAACTCCGCACCGCCGGTGGAGAACTGGATGATGCCGTCGCTGCCGGCGTCGGCGAAGCCGCGCAGTGCGGCGTTGATCGTCTCGGACGAGGTGCAGTTGATCGCCGGGTAGGCGAAGCCGCCCTCCTTCGCCCGGTTGATCATGTCGGCGTAGACCTCGGGAGTCGCGATCGGCATGCCCTGACCCTAGTGGAGTCCGTCCGCGGCGGTGACGGGCTCAACCCTGCTCGGTGCGGCTGACCACGCGGGCGGCGACGAGCACCGGGTCGTAGGTCGGGGAGAACGGCGGGGCGTAGGACAGGTCGCTGCCGGCCAGCTCCTCGGCGGTCAGCCCCGCCCAGATCGCCGTCGCCAGGACGTCGACCCGCTTGGCGCTGCCCGGCCCGCCGACGACCTGCGCGCCGATCAGCACCCCGGAACCACGCTCGGTGAGCACCTTCACGGTGATCGGCTCGGCGCCCGGGAAGTACCCGGCCCTCGTCGTCGCCTCGATGGTCTCGGCGCGGACGTCGTAGCCGGCCCGCGCCGCGTCGGCGGTGTTCAGCCCGGTGAGCCCGATCTCCAGGTCGCCGACCCTGGTCACGGCGGTGCCCAGGACGCCGGCGAACCGGGCCGCCTGCCCGCCGATGACCGAACCGGCCACCCGGCCCTGCTTGTTGGCGTGGGTGCCGAGCGCGACGTGCACGGGCTCACCGGTGAGCCGGGAGAACGTCTGCGCGCAGTCGCCGGCGGCGAAGACCTCCGGGTGGGAGCGGCTGCGCTGGGTCCGGTCGACGTCGATCGCGCCCGTGGTCCCCAGCTGCAGCCCCGCGGCGCGGGCCAGCTCCACCTCCGGGCCCATCCCCAGCCCGAGCACCACCAGGTCGGCCGGGTAGCTGCCGGCATCGGTGCGGACGGCGCGGGCCACACCGTCGGCGTCCACCTCGATCTCGCGCACCGGTTGGTCGTTCTGCACGTCGATGCCCAGGTCGCCCATGGCCTTGCACACCCGCTCGCCCATGTCGGGGTCGAGCTGGGCCATCGGCAGCGGGTCGGCGAGCACGACGGTCACCGACAGCCCGCGGTGCAGCAGCACCTCGGCCATCTCCAGCCCGATGTAGCCCCCGCCGAGGACGACGGCGCGGCGGGCACCGGCGGCGAGAGCGGCCCGGATGTCGGCGCCGTCGGCCAGCCGGTGCACCCCGTACACGCCGTCGGCGTCCAGCCCGGGGACGGGCGGCCGCGGCGGGCGCCCACCGGTGGCGACCACGAGGTGGTCGTAGCCGAACCGGTCGCCGCCGTCGGTGCCGACCGTGCCGGCGTCCAGGTCGATCTCCGCGACGCGCGTGCCGGTCCGCACCTCGATGTCCTGGGCGGCGAACTGGGCCGGCGACCGGGCGATCAGCGCATCCCGGTCAGGGACCAGGTCACCGACCCAGTAGGGGATGCCGCACGCGGAGTAGGACGCGTCCGGACCCTGCTCCAGCACGAGGACCTCCAGCTCGGTCGCCGGTCGCAACCGCCGCGCCTGTGCCGCGGCGGACAACCCTGCGGCGTCCCCGCCGATGACCACCAGCCGCTTCCGCCGTCCGCTCATGCGGGGCAGCCTGTCACCTGCCGGTCCGGTCAGGCCCCGGTCAGCCGCCCGACCGCGGCGACGTCGGCCACGGAGACCGAGCGGAACATCTTCCCCGGGTTGAGGATCCCGGCCGGGTCCAGCGCCTGCTTGACCGCCTGGTGCACCGACAGCGACACCGGGCCGATCTCCCGCTCCAGCCAGTCGGCCTTGAGCGCCCCGACACCGTGCTCGCCGGTGATGGTGCCGCCGAGGGACAGCCCCAGCTCGAGGATGGCGTCGAACGCGGCGTAGGCCCGGGTGGTCTGGTCGGGATCTCCCCCGTCGAAGACGACGGTGGGGTGCATGTTGCCGTCACCGGCGTGGCCGACGACGCCGACCACCAGGCCCGCGGTGGCGGCGATGCCCTCGCAGCCGTCGATGAAGGTGGCCACCCGCGACCGGGGGACGGCGACGTCGTCGAGCAGCAGGCTGCTGCCCAGCCGCTCCAGCGCCGGCAGCGCCATCCGCCGGGCCGTCATCAGCAGGTCGCCCTCGGCGGGGTCGTCGGTCGAGTGCACGAAGTCCGCGCCGGCGGCCTCGCAGAGCCGGGTCAGTGCGGCGATCTCGGCGGCGGCGACCGAGCCCCCGCTGTCGGACTGGGCCAGCAGCAGCGCGGCGGCGTCCCGGTCCAGGTCGGCCTTCATCAGGTCGTCGACGGCGCGGATGCAGGTGCGGTCCATCACCTCGAGCATGCTGGGCACCAGCCCGCTGGTGACCACCTGCTCGACGACCTGGCCGGTCTGGGCACTGGTGCCGAAGCTGGCGACCAGGGTGACCGGCGGCTGCGGCGCCGGCCGCAGCGCCAGGGTGGCCTCGGTGATGACCCCGAGCGTGCCCTCGGAGCCGACGAACAGCCGGGCCAGGTCGTAGCCGGCCACCCCCTTGACCGTGCGCCGGCCGGTGCGCAGCACCCGGCCGTCGGCCAGGACGACCTCCAGGCCGAGCACGTAGTCGGTGGTGACGCCGTACTTGACGCAGCACAGCCCGCCGGAGTTCATGGCCAGGTTGCCGCCGAGGGTGCACCAGTCGTAGCTGGCCGGGTCCGGTGGGTAGAACAGCCCGTGCTCCCGGACGGCGTCACGCAGGGTCTTGTTCACCACGCCGGGCTGGACGACGGCGAGCCGGTCGGCCGCGGAGACCTCCAGGACGGCGTCCATCCGGGTCAGCACCAGGGTGATCCCGCCGTCGATGGCGTTGGCCGCGCCGACCAGGCCCGAGCCGGCGCCGCGGGGCACCACCGGCACCCCGTGCCGGGAGGCGAGCCGCAGCACCGCGGACACCTCCTCGGTGCTGCGCGGCAGCGCGACCGCGGCCGGGAGCCCGGCCTCGACCAGCATCGCCTGGTCCCGCGCGTAGGCGACGGTTACGTCGGGATCGGTGAGCACGCTGTCCGGGCCCAGGGCGTCCTGGAGCTCGCGGACCCACGTCGTCGCGAGAGCGGTCACCCCCGTCACGTTACGTCCCGCGCGTCACCGGCACCCCATCGCTGACGGCCCGGTGCCAGCCCGGGCACGTACGGTTCGTCCCGATGGCGATCGAAGCGGCTCCGGCCTTCCTGGACACCACGCACCTGCTGAACACCTTCGGGTTGATCGGCCTGCTGCTCATCATCTTCGCCGAGACCGGGCTGCTGGTCGGGTTCTTCCTGCCCGGTGACTCGCTGCTCTTCACCGCCGGGCTGGTCTCGGCCGGCGGGCTGGCCGGGGTGACCCTGGCGCCGTTGTGGGTCCTGCTGGTCCTGCTGCCGCTCGTCGCGATCGCCGGCAACCTGGTGGGCTACTGGATCGGCCATCGAGCCGGACCGGCGGTGTTCAGCCGGCCCAACTCACGCCTGTTCAAGGCGGAGTACGTCGAACAGGCGCACGGCTTCTTCCAGCGGTACGGCGCCCGCACCGTCGTGCTGGCCCGCTTCGTGCCGATCGTGCGGACCTTCGCCACGGTCATGGCCGGCGCCTCGCGGATGGACTTCCGGGTCTTCGCGCTCTACTCGGTGATCGGCGGCATCGCCTGGGCCGGCGGCATCACCGCGCTGGGCCACTGGCTCGGCCAGGTCGACGTCATCCGGGAGCACATCGAGGCGTTCGCCATCCTGATCGTGGTCCTCTCGGTGGTCCCGGTCGCCATCGAGCTGCTCCGCGCCCGCCGCACCAACCGCAAGGCCTGAAGGACCACGTCCTCCTCACCCCTCGCAGGCTCGGGGCGAGCCTCTGGACGAGGCCGCCTATGCGAGGTCGAGGTCGGCGAGGTCGAACGCTGCCCGGTACTCGTAGCCAGCGGCCTCGACCGCGGCCCGGCCGCCGCGGTCGACGATGACGGCGATCGCGACCACCTCCGCGCCGGCCTCCTGCAGCGCCTCGGCCGCCGCCAGCGGGCTGCCGCCGGTGGTCGAGACGTCCTCCACGACGAGCACCACGCGGCCGTCGACGTCCGGGCCCTCGATCCGGCGCTGCAGCCCGTGGGCCTTGCCCTCCTTGCGCACCACGCAGGCGTCCAGGAAACCGGCTCCGTCGGAGGCGGCGTGCAGCATCGCGGTGGCGACCGGGTCCGCGCCGAGGGTGAGGCCGCCGACCACGTCGTAGCGCAGGTCGCCGGTGAGCTGCCGCATCACCCGGCCCACCAGTGGGGCGCCCTCGTGGTGCAGCGTCAGCCGGCGCATGTCGATGTACCAGTCGGCCTCCCGGCCCGAGGACAGCGTCACCTTCCCGTGCACCACGGCGAGGGAGACGATCAGCTCGCGCAGCCGGTCGCGATCGGGGTGTGCCGGGGCAGCGTCCATGGTCAGGACCTTAATGTCCGCCCTCAGCCGGCCGGGGCGAGCACCTGGTCGATGACGTAGAGGGTGGCGTTCGCCGTCGGCACGTCGCCGCAGACGACGGTGGCGGCCGCGGCGGCGGGGACCGTCTGGTCCGCGGTGAGCGTGGGGCTGCCGGCCGGGCCGGCAACGGTGACCGAGTCCCCGTTGAGCGTGGTGTGCTCGCCGACGAGCTGGTCCGGCGTCAACCGGCCGGGGACGACGTGGTGGGTGAGCAGCGTCGTCAGCCGCGGGACGTCGGCCAGCAGCCCGGGGACCGCCGCGGGGCCCAGCGCCGCGAAGGCGGCGTCGGAGGGGGCCAGCACCGTCACGTCCTCGCGGGTGTTGACCACGTCGACGAGGTTGGCCGCGATGATCGCCTGGGTCAGCGTGCTCAGCTGCGGCACCGTGCTGACCGCGATCCCCACCGGCACGCCGGCGATCGCGCCGGCGCTGCCGGGCCCCGCGGCGGGGAAGAGGGCACAGCCGGCCCCGATCGGCCCCTGGGCCACCGGTGCCGCCGGCGTCGGGGCGGCGGTCGACGACGCGCTCGACGTGCTGCCGCCGCTCGCGCTCACGATGTCGGCGCCCTCGGTGGAGCTGCACGCGGTCAGGCCGGCCAGCAGGACCGGGACGGCCGCGCCGACGGCGAGGCGGACGGTGGCGCGGGACAGCCGGGCGGCCTTCACGGGGGTCTCCTCCTGCTCCGGGGGCCGCGGGCGGCACCGTGCGCACCGGCGATCGGTGCCATTGGCCGACGAGCATGGCATCCCGTTGCCCCGCCGACCGTGAGGATCCGCGACGGGCGTCGTCCGGCGTGCCACCCTGGCGCGGTGAACGCCCGCCTGTCGCCCCGGTCCCCGAGCGATCCCGCCGGCGCGGGTCCGGCGATGCCGGTGTCGGCGCGGGTGGCGGTCGGCGTGCTCGCCGGACTGGCGGTGCTGCTCCTGCTGAGCGCGGTGGTCACCGCCGCGGCCTGGGACGCCGTGGTCGACGCCCTCGCCGACGGGCGGTCCGGATCGTCGCGGTCCGACGCGGAGCAGGCAGCGCGGGCCAACCTCGCCCAGTCCGTGGTCTTCGGGCTGGCGATGGCCGTGGCGGCGGGCTTCCTGGCCCGGGGCCGGAGCTGGGCCCGGTGGACCGGCCTGGCCGCGAGCACCGCCCTCGGGCTGGTCACGCTGGTCGGCATCGTGCTGGCCGGCGGCCTGGCGGTGACCTCCCAGCTGGTCCTGGTGCTGTGCGTCGCGGCCGCCGCGAGCCTGCTCACCCGGACGACGGCTGCGTGGACCCGGTCGGGCCCACGCAGCCGCGCGGCGCGCTGACCGGGGTCAGAACCGCTTCCGGCGCTGCCCCTCGGCCCGGTACCAGTCGTTGGACGGCTTCAGCGCCAGCAGCACGATCCCGGCGATGATCAGCAGCAGACCGACCGCCGACAGGAACGTCAGGGCGGCTGCGCCGAGCAGGCCGAACAGGACGTTGAGCCCGCCCAGCACCCAGAGCACGACCCGGGCCCAGTTGCGGCCCTGCCAGGCGAACCACAGCACCGCCAGGAACGCGGCCATGATGATCAGGGTGATCGCCACGGTCACCGCCGCGATGGTGTTGACCTCGTCCCGGGTCAGGCCCGACGTCCCGGCCAGGTCGGCCCGGAAGCTGTCGAAGTCGGCGAAGCTGATCACGAGGCCGATCAGGCCCAGCGCCACGTTCGCGAGGAAGGCGTAGATGCCGAACTTCACCGTGGACGGCCGCTCCGTCGGCGCACTCGGCGGCCCGCCCCACTCCCCGCCCTGCGGGGCGGCCGGGTAGCCGTAGCCCGGCTGCTGCCCGTACTGCGGCTGCCCGTACTGCGGCTGGCCGTACTGGGGCTGGCCGTACTGGGGCTGGCCGTACGGCGGCTGCTGACCCTGCGGGGGCTGTCCGTACGGCGGCTGCTGCCCGTACGGCGGCTGCTGCCCGTAGGGAGGTTCCTGCCCGCCGCCGGGCTGCGGGTCCTGCGGTCCTGACGTCATGACGCTCCTCGGATCACCTCGGCACACGGACGTCCATGATCATCGAGCATCCGCGCCGCGAGGGCACCCCCATCACCCGTCGTGGGCAGCCCGTGTCGCACCCGCAGGACGCGGCAGCGCCCGCCGTCCGGTCGGGACGACGGGCGCTGCGGGCGGTCATGCGGTGGGCTCGACCCGGGTGACGCTGAGCTGGGCGTCGCCGTCGGAGACGTCCCCCGGCCAGTCGACGAGGACCTCGTCGCCGTCCCGGACCCCGCCCGACAGCAGCGCCCGGGCGAGCTGGTCGCCGATCGCGGACTGCACCAGCCGGCGCAGCGGGCGTGCGCCGTACACCGGGTCGAAGCCGTTGAGCGCCAACCAGTCGCGCGCCGCGTCGGTGACCGTCAGGGTCAGCCGACGGGCGGCCAGCCGCCGGGCCAGCACGCCGACCTGGATGTCGACGATCCCGGCGAGCTCGTCGGAGCCCAGGCCGGAGAACGTGACCACGTCGTCGAGCCGGTTGAGGAACTCCGGCTTGAAGTGCGCCCGCACGATGTCCTGCACCGCCCGGCTCTTCTGCTCCTCGGGGACCGACTGGTCGGCGATCACCTGCGACCCGAGGTTGGAGGTGAGCACCAGGATCACGTTGCGGAAGTCGACGGTCCGGCCCTGCCCGTCGGTCAGCCGGCCGTCGTCGAGCACCTGCAGCAGCACGTCGAAGACGTCGGGGTGCGCCTTCTCCACCTCGTCGAACAGCACGACGGTGTACGGACGCCGGCGGACCGCCTCGGTGAGCTGACCGCCCGCCTCGTAGCCGACGTAGCCGGGCGGGGCACCGACCAGCCGGGCCACCGAGTGCTTCTCGGAGTACTCGCTCATGTCGATGCGGACCATCGCCCGCTCGTCGTCGAAGAGGAACTCCGCCAGCGCCTTGGCCAGCTCGGTCTTGCCGACGCCGGTGGGGCCGAGGAACAGGAAGGAGCCGGTGGGTCGGTCGGGGTCGGAGACCCCGGAGCGGGCACGGCGGACGGCGTCGGACACGGCGCGCACCGCGTCGGGCTGGCCGACCACCCGCTTGCCGAGCTCGTCCTCCATCCGCAGCAGCTTCTGCGTCTCGCCCTCGAGCAGCCGGCCGGCCGGGATGCCGGTCCAGGCCTGCACGACCTCGGCGATGTCGTCCGGGCCGACCTCCTCCTTGAGCATCGACTCCCGCGCGGCAGCCGAGGCCTCGGCCGTGGCGAGCTGACGCTCCAGCTCGGGGAGCCGGCCGTACCGCAGCTCCGCGACGCGGGCGAGGTCGCCGTCACGCTCGGCCCGCTCCGCCTCCAGGCGACGCTGCTCGAGCTCCTCCTTGACCTGCTGGATGCGGCCGATCGCGCCCTTGTCCTGCTGCCAGCGGGCGGTCAGCTCGTCGAGCTCCTCCCGCCGGTCGGCGAGGTCGGTGCGCAGCGCCGCCAGCCGGGCCGCCGTCGCCTCGTCGTCCTCCTTGGCCAGCGCCATCTCCTCGATCTCGAGGCGGCGGACGACCCGCTCCACCACGTCGACCTCGACCGGACGGCTGTCGATCTCCATCCGGAGCCGGCTGGCCGCCTCGTCGACGAGGTCGATCGCCTTGTCGGGCAGGAAGCGGGCGGTGACGTAGCGGTCGGACAGCGTTGCCGCGGCCACGATCGCGGCGTCGGTGATCCGGACGCCGTGGTGCACCTCGTAGCGCTCCTTGAGGCCGCGCAGGATGCCGATCGTGTCCTCGACCGTGGGCTCGCCGACGAACACCTGCTGGAAGCGGCGCTCCAGGGCGGGGTCCTTCTCGATGTGCTCGCGGAACTCGTCGAGCGTGGTCGCGCCGACCATCCGCAGCTCACCGCGGGCGAGCATCGGCTTGATCATGTTGCCGGCGTCCATCGCGGAGTCCCCGCTGGCACCGGCACCGACGATGGTGTGCAGCTCGTCGATGAAGGTGACGACCTGGCCCTCGGCCTCGGTGATCTCCTGCAGCACGGCCTTGAGCCGCTCCTCGAACTCGCCGCGGTACTTCGCGCCGGCGACCATCGAAGCGAGGTCGAGCGCCATGAGGCGCTTGCCCTTCAGGCTCTCCGGGACGTCGCCGGCCACGATCCGCTGGGCCAGGCCCTCGACGATCGCGGTCTTGCCGACGCCGGGCTCACCGATGAGCACCGGGTTGTTCTTCGTGCGCCGGGAGAGCACCTGCACCACCCGGCGGATCTCCGCGTCGCGGCCGATCACCGGGTCCATCCGGCCCTCGCGGGCGCGGGCGGTGAGGTCGACGGCGTACTTCTCCAGCGCCTGGAAGGTGCTCTCCGGGTCCGGGCTGGTGACCTTGCGGTTGCCCCGGACCGTGCGGAAGGCCGCCAGCAGCGCGTCGCGCGTCGCGCCGGCGCTGCTGAGCACGGCGCCGGCCTCGCCGGCGGTGGTGGCCAGCCCGACGAGCAGGTGCTCGGTCGAGACGTACTCGTCGCCGAGTGCGCTGGCCTGCTCGCCGGCCGCGTTGATCGCCATGAGCAGCTCGCGGGACGGCGACGGGGCCGGGACGGTCGAGCCGCTGACGCTCGGCATCCGGCGGAGCGCGGCCTCGGCCTTGGCCCGGACGTCTGCGGGGTCGGCGCCGGTCGCCTGCAGCAGCGGGCCGGCGATGCCGTCGGCCTGCTCGAGCAGCGCGACCAGCAGGTGCAGGGGCTCGAGGGCGGCCTGGCCGTGGTCGACCGCCAGCCGCTGGGCGGCGGCGATGGCCTCCTGCGAACGGGTGGTGAGCTTGCTCTGCGCCATGGTCGGTGCGGGTGTCCTCTCCGGTTGCTCAGGGACGGTCAGATGATCCAACGACGCCGGAGTTGAGTCTGTTCCACTCAACCTGGGTCGTCCAGTGTGAGGCGATCTGGTTGTGATCTGCACACCGCTGGGTGAGGCGGGACCCCCGAAGACCGATCGCGTCCTATTCTGTGGACATGACGGACACACCGTCGCCGAGCGTGGCACTCGACGACCAGCTCTGCTTCGCCCTGTACGCGGCCTCCCGCGCGGTCACGGCCCGGTACCGGCCCCTGCTGGACGAACTCGGCGTGACCTATCCCCAGTACCTCGTGCTCATGCTGCTGTGGGAGGAGGACGGCCAGACGGTGGGCCAGCTCGGGTCCCGGCTCGCCCTGGACTCCGGCACCCTCTCCCCGCTGCTCAAGCGGCTGACCGCCGCCGGCCTGGTCACCCGCCACCGCCGGGCCGACGACGAGCGCTCCGTGTCGGTCCGCCTGACCGACGCCGGCCGCGCCCTGCAGAGCCCGGCGTGCGCGATCTCCGGGCAGATGATCGACGCCCTGGCGCTGTCGACGGACGAGTTCGCCGAGCTCAAGGGCCAGCTGCGGACCATCACCGACCGGGTCTCCGACACCCCCCAGGTGGCCAAGGCCTGAGGAAGCGGAAGGACCCCGCTGCCCCCCACCACTCGCACGCTCGCGGTGGGCCCCTGCAGCGGGGCCGGGCTCGGGGTGAGCCCCTGAAGGGGGGCCATGGGAGCCGAATGGCGGGAACATCGCCCACCCGGAACGGTTGTGCCCGACAGGTCGGGTGACCGACCGCGCCGCACCGGTGGCGCGGGTCATCCGCCGAGGAGGAGGTCCGATGCCCACCCGCACCGCGCGCACCGCATGGAACGGCTCCCTGCAGGAGGGCTCCGGCCAGGTCGAGCTGTCCAGCTCCAAGGTCGGCACCTACGACGTCAACTTCCCCAAGCGCGCTGCCGACGACGCCGGCGGCACCACCAGCCCCGAGGAGCTCATCGCCGCGGCGCACTCCGCCTGCTTCGCGATGCAGCTCTCGGCGATCGTCGGCGAGGCCGGCGGCACGGTGGAGAGCCTCGAGGTCTCCGCTGACGTCTCCCTCGGCCCGGACAAGGACAACGGCGGCTTCAGGCTGACCGGCATCGCGCTCACCGTCCGCGGCGAGGTCGACGGCCTCGACGCCGACGGCTTCGTCAAGGCCGCCCAGGACGCCAAGGTCGGCTGCCCGGTGAGCAAGGCCCTGACCGGCGTCGACATCACCCTGGACGCCGCGCTCGCCTGAGCACCACGAACGACGAAGGCCCGCCTCCCCGATGGGGGAGGCGGGCCTTCGTCGTCCGCGATCAGGCGCGCGCGGCGCTCCTGGTGCGCCCGGCCAACTCGTCGTCGACCGCGGCGGTGCTGTCGTCGACGTCGGCCGCGACCCCGCCCTGCAGGCGCTGGTCGCCGGACTCGGTGCGCAGCGCGACCTCACGGATGAAGGCGATCGCCACGATCGTGATGATCGAGAGGAGCCCCGCCACCAGGAAGATCCGGCCGGTCGCGTCGCCGTAGGAGACCCGGATGAGCGTCTGCACCGGCGCGGGCGCACCGGTCAGGTTGGCCAGCCCGACGTCACCCGACCCGCTGGCGGCCGCAGCGCCGGGCACGTCGGCCAGGCCTTGCTGGATGAGTGTGCCCACCCGTGAGCTGAGCACGGCCCCGAGGACCGAGACACCGATCGTGCCGCCGAGGCTGCGGAAGAACGCGACCGCGGAGCTGGCCGCACCCAGGTCGGCTGCGGCGACCGTGTTCTGCACGGCGAGCACCAGGTTCTGGTTCGTCAACCCGATGCCGACGCCCAGCACCGCCAGGAAGAGCCCGAGGAGCACCATGTCGGTCCGGTGGTCGATGGTCGACAGCAGTCCGAACCCGACGGCGACCAGGATCGAGCCGACCACGAGGAAGGCCTTCCACCGGCCGAACCGGGAGATCAGGATCCCCGAGACCGTCGACGAGGCCACCAGGCCACCGATCATCGGCAGGGTGAGCAACCCCGCCGCGGTCGGCGAGTAGCCGCGGGAGATCTGCAGGTACTGGCCGAGGAAGACGGTCGAGCCGAACAGCGCGACACCGATGACCATGCTGGCCACGATCGCCAGGGTCGTCGTCCGGTCGCGGAACAGCCGCAGCGGGACGATCGGCTCCTTCGCCCGCAGCTCGGTGACGATGAACGCGGCGATGGCGAGCACGCCACCTCCGACGAACAGTGCGGTCTCGACCGAGGCCCAGGCGAAGTTCTCCCCGGCCAGGCTGACCCAGATGAGCAGAGCGGAGACACCGGCGGTGAGGAAGGCCGCACCGAGGTAGTCGATGGAGACCTCCCGCTTGACCACGGGCAGGTGCAGGGTGCGCTGCAGCAGGACGAGCGCGGCAGCTGCGAAGGGGACGCCGACGTAGAAGCACCAGCGCCAGCCGAGCCAGCTGGTGTCCACCAGCAGGCCGCCGATCAGCGGGCCGGCGACGGTCCCGATGGCGAACACGCCACCGAGGAAGCCCGAGTACCGACCGCGCTCACGGGGGCTGATCATCGCCGCCATGGCGATCTGCACCAGCGCCGTGAGGCCGCCGAGCCCGAGGCCCTGCAGTGCCCGCCAGGCGATGAGGGTCGGCACGGACTGCGAGAGCCCGGCCAGCATCGAGCCGACGATGAAGACCACGATCGCGACCTGCAGCAACAGCTTCTTGCTGAACAGGTCGGCGAGCTTGCCCCAGATCGGCGTCGAGGCGGTCGAGGCGAGCAGCGTGGCGGTGACCACCCAGGTGTACTGGCTCTGACTGCCCTTGAGGTCGGTGATGATCGTGGGCAGCGCGTTGGAGACCACGGTCGAGGACAGGATGGCGACGAACATCGCCAGCAACATCCCGGACAGGGCGCTCAGGATCTGCCGGTGGGTCATCCGGCCCTGCTGCTCGGCCGGGGCGACGGCCGGGTCGGCCGCGGGTCCGGCGGCGGCCCGGATGGGGGCGGGGGTGCTCATGTGCGGGGTCTCCAGGTGGTGCGGGATGCGGGTGTAGGGAGGTCGGCGGGGGCTGGGCGCTCAGCCAGGTGCAGGACCGGACCGGGGAGGGCGACCTCGGCCGGTGGCGTCCAGCCCGTCGGCGAGCTTCTCCAGCAGGGCGGAGAACTGGCGGGCGTCGTCCTCCGTCCAGTCCGACAGCGCCTCGGCCGCCCACAGACCCCGGGTCTCCCGGGTGTGCGCCAGGGCGGCCGCCCCGGCGTCACTGAGCCGGATCAGGCTCGCCCGGCCGTCCAGTGGGTCCGGACGTCGCTGGACGTACCCCGATCGCTCCAACGCCGACACCTGCCGGCTGGCGACCGAGACGTCGACGCCGGCGTGGCCGGCCAGCGCACTGCACCGCTGCTCCCCGTCCTGCTCCAGCGGCACCAGCAGTGCCCAGCCGAAGGAGGGGAGGTCGCCGTAGAGGTCGGCGGCGACCCGGTGCCCGAGGTGCTTGGTGGTGCGGACCAGCCGGGCCACCCCGGCGGTGAGCCGTTCGGAGGTCTCCCGGGTCAGCTGCACGACGACGTCCTCTGCTCTGCGCACCGGACCCTGCCGACCCGGTACATGTAGACAGCAACCATCTTGCACTCATTGGTTGGTGTACGCAACAAGCGCCACGGTGAGCTGGATCTCCCCTGGGACGCCGACGGCCCGCCCCCGCGGTGCGGGGACGGGCCGTACGGCGCGGCCCCACTGCAGGGTCCCGCCGCGAGCCTGCGAGCGGTGGGGGGCAGTGGGGTCCTTCATCTACTCGGCGAGCGCCTCCAGCACCAGCTCCGCCGGGTGCCACGCCGTCCGCTGGGTGCCGTGGAAGATCTGCTGCCGGCAGGAGACGCCGGTGGCCGCGATGACCGCGTCGGCCGAGGCCGACCGGACCGCCGGGAACAGCCGGTCCTCCCCCACCTGCAGCGAGACCTCGTAGTGCTCGGACTCGAACCCGAAGGACCCGGCCATGCCGCAGCAGCCTGCGTCGAGCTCCTGCACCGTGACCCCGGGGATCCGGCTGAGCAGCGCCACCGTGGCCGCCGTCCCGGCCTCGGCCTTCTGGTGGCAGTGGCCGTGGAAGACGATCGTCCGCCCGGCCAGCCAGCTGTCCCCGCGCAGCGGCAGGCGGCCGTCGTCGATCGCCTCGACCAGCAGCTCCTCGGGCAGCTTCACCCGGCCGGCGACGTCGAGGACGTTCGGGTCGTCGGGCAGCAGGTCCACGTGCTCGGCCCGCAGGGTGAGGATGCAGCTGGGCTCGCACCCCACGATCGGCGAGCCCGGCTCGCTGCCCTCGCACAGGTTGGCGGCCAGCCGGCGGGCCTTGTCCCGGGCGTCGTCCAGCATGCCCTTGGAGATGCTGGCCCGGCCGCAGCAGCCCTTGCTCTCCAGCCGGACCGGGTGCCCGGCCGCCTCCAGCAGCCGGACCACGGCCTGGCCGATGCCCGGCTCGGTGTAGCTGGTGAAGGAGTCGGCGAGCATGGTGACCGGCTGCTGCGTCGCGCCCGCCGGCGCCTGGTGCTTGCGGAACCACCGGACGAGGGTCTGCCGGTGGAACCTGGGCAGATCGCGCTGGCGGGCGATGCCGAGCCGGGAGTCCATCAGCGCCCGCAGCGGCTTGAGCTTCAGCGGCAGGTTCGACAGCGGTGCCGTCGCCGCCCCGAGCCGGTTGAGCGTGCGGATGGCACCGAAGGCCCGCGAGCGCAGCGGCGTGCCGTGCACGTCGTGCTTGGCCGCCAGCGCCTCGCTCTTCATCGCCGAGACGTCGACGCCCAGCGGGCACTCGCTCTTGCACGCCTTGCACATCAGGCACAGGTCGAGCACCTCGTGCAGCCGCTCGTCGGCCAGCGCGGTGTGCGGGTCGCCCTCGCTCAGCGCCTTGACCAGCGCGCCGGCACGGCCGCGGGTGGAGTGCTCCTCCATCCGGGTGGCGATGTAGGAGGGGCACATGGCGCCGGTGGTGGACTTGCGGCACAGCCCGATGTTCATGCACCGGTCGGCGGCGCCGAACATGCCGCCGACGACGTCGAACTGCAGCCGGGTGCGCAACGGCCCCGGCTGCGGCGGGTGCTCGTCGCGCAGGTGCTCGGTCATCGACGGCGAGTCGACGATCTTGCCCGGGTTGAGCGTGCCCTGCGGGTCGAAGATGCCCTTGACCTGGCGCATCGCCTCGTAGAGCTCGTCGCCGAAGAGCTCCCGGTTGAACTCGCTGCGGGCCAGGCCGTCGCCGTGCTCGCTGGAGTTGACCCCGCCGTACTCCCGGACCAGGTCCTTGATCTCGACCGCGACCGCGCGCATGACCTCGACCTGACCGGGCTTGCTCAGGTCGACGAACGGCCGGATGTGCAGGCAGCCGACCGAGCAGTGCCCGTAGAAGCCCGCTTCCAGGCCGTGCCGGTCCAGCACGTCGGCGAACCGCGCCGTGTACTCGGCCAGGTGCACCGGGTCGACGGCGGTGTCCTCGACGAAGGCCAGCGGCCGGCGGGCGCCCTCGGAGTTGGCCATCAGCAGGCCCAGCGCCGACTTGCGCACCTTGAGCAGCGCGCCCTGCTGGGCGGGGGTGACCGCGCGCAGCGTGTGGTAGCCGTGGCCGTTGCGCTCCCAGCGCTCGACGAGGGAGTCCATCGCCGCGACCAGCTCGGCCTCGTCGTCCCCGGTGAAGGAGACGAACAGCAGCGCCTCGGGGTCGCCCTGCAGGATCTTGCCCAGCGCGGCGTACTCGATCTTCTGCCGGGACAGGTCGAGGATCGTCCGGTCCAGCAGCTCGACCCCGGCCGGGGAGAACGCCAGGGCGTCCTCGGTGGCGTTGATCGCCGCCTGAACGGTGGTGAAGTGGCCCACCGCGAAGACCTGCCGGGACGGCTTGGGCACCAGCCCGACCCGCGCCGAGGTGATGACCGCCAGCGTCCCTTCGGAGCCGACCAGGAACTTCGCCAGGTCGAAGGGCTGCCCCTCGACCAGCCGGTCCAGCCGGTAGCCACCGGCCCGCCGCCAGAACCGCGGGAAGCCGGTGGCGATCGCGTCGGCGTTGGCCGCGACCAGCTCGGGCAGCCGGCGGTAGATCTCGGCCTCCAGCGTGTCGCCCTGCGCCCGGCGGGCCCGCTCGGCCTCGTCGACGACGCCGAAGGTCGCCGTCGACCCGTCGGCCAGGACGACGTCGACCTCCTGCACGTGGTCGATGGTCATGCCGAAGCGCACCGAGCCGCTGCCGGCGGAGTTGTTGCCGATCATCCCGCCGATCGTGGCGCGGTTGGACGTCGAGGTGTCCGGCCCGAACATCAGCCCGTGCGCGGCGGCGGCCCGGTTGAGGTCGTCCTGGACCACGCCGGGCTCGACCCGCGCGGTGGCCGTGGCCGGGTCCAGCTCGGTGATCCGGTACATGTGCCGGGACAGGTCGAGCACCAGGCCCGGCCCCACGGTCTGCCCGGCGAGGCTGGTACCGGCCCCGCGGGCGAGCACCGGGACGCCGGCCTCGGCGGCCAGCCGGACGGCGGCGACGACGTCGGCGGTGTGCGCCGGGTAGGCCACCCCCAGCGGCGTCATCGTGTACATCGAGGCGTCCTGGCTGAACAGGTGCCGGGTGTAGTCGTCGAAGGCGACCTCGCCGTCCATTGCCCGGGTCAGCTCGCGCTCGAGGTCCTCCGCGCGCACCGCGGTGCGCTCCGGGGCCGCCGTCATGCCTGCTGCAGGCGCTCGAGGGCCGCCTGCATCCCCTGCGGGTCGACCTGCACCCCGGCCCGGACCAGGCCCATCTGCACCCCGCCGAGGGTGCCGACCAGGGTCAGGTCGTTGAAGTGGCCCAGGTGCCCGATCCGGAACACCTTGTCCGCCAGCTTGCCCAGGCCCGCGCCCAGCGACATGTCGTACTCGCGCAGGATGACCTCCCGGACGGCATCCGCGCCCCCGTCGGGCATCCAGATGGCGGTCAGCGAGCCGGAGTACTCCCGCTCGTCGAGGGCCAGCACCTCCAGCCCCCAGCCGCGCACCGCGGCGCGGGTGGCCTCGGCGTGCCGGGTGTGCCGGGCGTAGACCTGCGCCAGCCCCTCCTCGGTCATCATCGTCAGCGCCTCGCGCAGCGCGTAGAGCAGGTTGGTGGCCGGCGTGTAGGGCCAGAATCCGCGCTCGTTGGCGGCCAGGATCGGCTGCCAGTCGAAGAAGGAGCGCGGCAGCCCGGCCGTCTTGCTGGCCTGCAGCGCCTTCTCGCTCACCGCGTTGAAGCTCAGCCCGGGCGGGAGCATGAGCCCCTTCTGCGAGCCGGCGACCGTGACGTCGACACCCCACTCGTCGTGCCGGTACTCGATGCTGCCCAGCGAGGAGATGGTGTCCACCAGCAGCAGCGCTGGGTGGCCGGCGTCGTCGATCGCCCGGCGGACCTCGGCCACCCGGCTGGTGACGCCGGTGGAGGTCTCGTTGTGGACCACCATGACGGCCTTGATCGTGTGCCCGGTGTCCGCCTGCAGCCGTTCCCGGGCGGCGTCGGGGTCGGCACCGTGCCGCCAGTCGCCGGGGACGAACTGCACCTGCAGACCCAGCCGCTCGGCCATCTCCCGCCAGAGCGTGGCGAAGTGGCCGGTCTCGAAGGCCAGCACGGTGTCCCCGGGCGACAGCGTGTTCGTCAGCGCCGCCTCCCACGCCCCGGTGCCCGACGCCGGGTAGAAGACCACCGGCTGGGTGGTGCCGAAGACCGGCTTGACCGCCTCGAGCACCTCGAGACCGAGCGCGGCGAACTCCGGGCCGCGGTGGTCGATGGTCGGGGCCGCCATGGCCCGCAGCACCCGGTCGGGCACGTTCGTCGGGCCGGGGATCTGCAGGAAGTGGCGTCCGCCGGTGGTCGTCGTCGCTGACATGCCAGGAGCCTCTCGTCACGCGGCTTCAGGCGCGACGCCCGAAGTCCACCATGCGGGAGGTTACTACCGGCTGGTGGATGACCTCCCGACGTATCGGACGTCCTGTGACGCTTGACACTGGGGAGACACACAGTGTCTGATCCCCGCTAGCGGTATGGCACTTCCGTATCGCGGAATCACTCCGACGGGCTTCCGGCTCGTCGCGACGACTCAGGGGACGCCGGTGTCCGTACAGCTCGTCTTGATCTTGATACTCCTGGCGATCTTCCTGATCGCCACGGTCCTGCCCGTGCACATGGGAGCCCTCGGGTTCGTCGCGACCTTCATCGCGGCGTACTTCATCTTCGGCACCGACGGGGACCTGCCGTACGACGACGCGGTCTTCGGCTTCTTCCCGGGGTCGTTGTTCGTCGTCCTGGTCGGGGTGACCTACCTCTTCGCGATCGCGAAGAACAACGGCACGGTCGACTGGCTGGTGCACGCTGCGGTCAAGGCCTCCGGTGGCCGGCTGTCGGCCATCCCGTGGGCGATGTTCGCGGTGACCGGGGCGCTCACCGCGATCGGCGGTGTGGTGCCCGCCGTGGTGGCGATCATCGCCCCGGTGGGCATGTCGTTCGCCCGGCGCTACTCCATCAACCCGGTGCTGATGGGCCTGTTCATCATCAACGGCGCCACCGCGGGTGGCTTCTCCCCGCTGTCGATCTTCGGCGTCATCACCAACACCGTGGTCGAGGACAACGACCTCGAGGGCAGCCCGCTGTTCCTCTGGGGCGCCTCGATCGTCATCAACATCCTGCTGTCGATCGGCGTCTTCTTCCTCTTCGGCGGCCGCAAGCTGCTCGGTGGTGGCCGGGTCGACCTCAACGACTCCCGGGACGACGACTTCGTGGCGGCCACCGTCGCCGGCGACGCGACCGAGGACACCGGGGAGGACATCCCCGGGGGTGCCAGCGCCGCGCGGACGGCCGTGGGCAGCACCAGCACCGGCGGGGCGGCGATCTCCGGGGGGCGGGTCACCGAGGCACGGCACGGCCAGCCGGGCCACGAGCACCCCACCGCCGGGGAGCGGGCCGACCAGCGGGCGCTGCAGACGACCGCGCTGGCGGAGGAGCCGCACGAGAGCCAGGTCACCACCCTCGACCGGGACCGCGCCCTCACCCTGGGCGGGCTGGTGCTGCTGGTCGTCGGCGCGCTGGTCTTCGACCTCGACATCGGCCTGATGGCCATCACCGTCGGCGTGCTGCTGTCGATCGTCGCGCCGCGGGGCGCGAAGGGCGCCGTCGGCCAGATCGCCTGGCCGACCGTGCTGCTCATCTGCGGCATCGTCACCTTCGTCGGCCTGATGCAGGAGGAGGACGTCCCCGGCTGGCTCGGCGACAACGTGGCCAAGCTCGGCGTCCCGCTGATCGCCGCACTGCTGATCTGCTACATCGGCGGCGTGGTCTCGGCGTTCGCCTCGACCACCGGCATCCTCGGCGCCCTCATCCCGCTCGCCGTCCCCTTCCTGCAGGGTGACAACGCGGTCGGGGCGATCGGGCTGATCACCGCGCTGGCGCTGTCCTCCTCGATCGTCGACTCCAGCCCGTTCTCGACCAGCGGCGCCCTGGTGGTCGCCAACGCCACCGAGACCGAGCGGGACCGGACGTTCCGGACGCTGATGATCTGGGGCTTCTCGATGGTCGCGATCATCCCGCTGGTCACCTGGCTGGTGCTGGTCGTCCCTGGCTGGCTCTGAGCGGACCGCACGACCGCGCCCCGGACGGCAGCCGCCGCCGGGGCGCGGTCACGTCCGGACGACGATGAGCACGACTCCGTGGAGGTTGACATGAGCGCACCGGACCCGACCGAGGACCGGCCACCCCTGACCGGCGTCACCGTGCTGGAGGTGGGCGTCTTCATGGCGGCGCCCTACGCCTCGATGCAGCTGGCCGACCTCGGCGCCCGCGTGGTCAAGGTCGAGGACCCGCGCGCCGGCGACCCGGTGCGCGCCAGCGGGCCGTTCCTGGACGGCGAGAGCTCGCCGTACCTCCGGCTGAACCGGAACAAGGAGTCGGTCGCGCTGGACCTCAAGTCCGCTGCCGGCAGGGAGGCCTTCCTCGCGCTCGCGCGGACCGCGGACGTCGTCATCGAGAACCTGCGGCCCGGCGCCATGGCCCGGCTCGGGCTCGACGCCGCAGCGATCTGGGCGGTCAACCCCCGGGTGGTCTGCGCCTCCGGCTCCGGCTGGGGCCAGGACGGCCCGCTCGCGCCGCTGCCCGGGCTGGACATCATGGCCCAGGCCCGCAGCGGGATCATGAGCATCACCGGCACCCCCGGCGGTGAGCCGGTGAAGGTCGGCGTGCCGGTCTGCGACCTGGTGTGCGGCCTGTACCTGGCCCTGGCGGTGACCGCCGCGCTGCGCGAGCGCGACCGCACCGGCCGCGGCCAGTCCATCGACGTCTCGCTGTTCGAGGCGGGGGTGAGCCTGGCGGTGTGGGAGGCCGGCAAGTACTTCGCCACCGGCGAGGTCGGCGAGCCGCTGGGCTCGGCCCACCAGAGCCAGGCGCCGTACCAGGCGTTCCAGACCGCCGACGGCTGGATCACCATCGGCGCGAACACGCCCAACACCTGGACCGGCCTGTGCCGCACGCTCGACATGGCCGACGAGCTGGCGGACCCCGGGTACGGCGACGCCACCCGCCGGCACGCCCGCCGTGGCGAGCTGCTGGACGTCGTGGAGTCCCGCACCCGCCGGCGCACCACCGCCGAGCTGCTGGCCGCCCTCGGCGACGCCGGGGTGCCCTGCGCGCCGATCAACGACTACGGCGAGGTCTTCACCGACGAGCACCTCGCTGCCCGCGGCTTCTTCTGGGACGCCCCCCACCCCGCGCTGGGGCCGGTGCGGCAGGTCGGCTCACCGATGCGCTTCTCCCGGACGCCGGCCGTCCGCGGGGTCGCCGGCCCACCGCTGGGCGCCGACACCCGCGCGGTGCTGGAACGGTCCGGCGTGCCCGCCGAGGTCGTCGACGCGGTGTGCGCCGGGGAGGGGCGGGCGTGAGCGAGCTCGAGGTCAGCCAGGACGGCGGCGTCCTCACGGTGCTGTTCAACCGGCCCGAGGCGCGCAATGCGATGACGTTCGCGATGTACGAGGGCCTGGAGGAGGCGTGCGCGCGGGCCGACGAGGACGCGTCGGTGCGGGTGCTGGTGCTGCGCGGCGCGGGCGGCCGGGCCTTCGTGGCCGGCACCGACATCGCCCAGTTCCTGGACTTCGGGCGCGGGGACTCCACCAGCGGCGAGGACGGCATCGCCTACGAGGCGCGGATCGAGCGGGTGGTCAACCGGCTGGAGGACGTCACCGTCCCCACGGTGGCCGCGGTCGAGGGCTCCTGCGTGGGCGGCGGGCTGGCGCTGGCCGCCGCCTGCGACCTGCGGATCGCCACGACGTCGTCCCGGTTCGGCGTCCCGATCGCCCGCACGCTGGGCAACTGCCTGTCGATGAACAGCTACTCGCTGCTGGTCCACCACCTCGGCCCGGGCCGCACCCTGGACATGCTGCTGCGGGCGAGGCTGCTGTCGGCGGCGGACGCGCACGCGGCCGGCTTCGTCGGCGAGGTCGTGCCCGACGGCGAGCTGGACCCGGCCCTGGCCGCGCTGGTCGGGACGCTGCTCGGTCACGCACCGCTGAGCATGAAGGCCGCCGGCCAGGCGCTCGCGCGGCTGCGCCGGGCCACCCTGCCCGACGGCGACGACATCGTCCGCGAGGTGTTCGGCAGCGCGGACTTCCGGGCCGGCGTCCAGGCCTTCGTCGACCGTGGACAGGTCAGCTGGACCGGCCGCTGAGCGCGCGGGCACCGTCCTCGCGCAGCTCGGCGGCGAGCGCGGCTGCGGCCTCCTGCAGCTGGGCGACGATCCCCGGCACGCTGTCCATCGGCACCCGCCCCTCGGGACCGGACACCGAGATGGCGGTCATCAGCGGCCCACCGGGCACCGGCACGGCCACGCAGCGGACCCCGGTCTCCTGCTCGCCGTCGTCGAGCGCGTAACCCTGGGCGGCGATCTGCGGCAGCCGGGCCATCATCTCGTCCGGGTCGGTGACCGTCAGCGGCGTGCGCCGGGGCATGCCCCCGCGGACCAGCAGCTCCCGGGCGGTGGAGGCCGGGAGCTGCGCCAGCAGCGCCTTGCCCACCCCGGTGCAGTGCAGGTGCACCCGCCGGCCGACCTCGGTGAACATCCGCATCGAGTGCCGGGAGGGCACCTGGGCGACGTAGACCACCCGGTCGCCGTCGAGCATCGCCAGGTTCGCCGTCTCCCCCGTGGCGTCGACCAGCTCGCTCAGGTGTGGCCGCGCCCAGGTCCCGAGCGTGCGCGACGAGCTCTCCCCGAGGTGGATCAGCCGCGGCCCGAGCACGTAGCGCCGCGAGGGCAGCTGCCGGACGTAGCCGCGTGCGACGAGCGTGCGGACCAGCCGGTGGATGGTGGACAGCGGGAGCCCGCTGTCCACGGCGAGCCGGGACAGCGCCACCTCGCCGCCGTCCTCGGCCATCAGCTCCAGCAGGAGGAAGGCCCGTTCGAGGGACTGCACACCGCCGTCGCTGCCGGTCCCGCCGTTGCTGCCCGGGCCGCTGCTGTCGGCCATGTGTGCCTCTCCCCTGACTCGCGCCCACCGCTGGGCCGTCCTCCGACCCGGCCGGAGCCCCGGCCGGGTCCGGACGGCCGGCCGGCGGACCGCCGTCGTCTTGACCCGACTCGTGGCCGAGGATACGTTTTCCACATCACAGAGGGAACCTTCCGCATCACGGGAGGCCCCGTCCGCCAGCCCCGCATCGCGGCGCCTGTCGCCGGACGGCACGACATCCAGGGAGAGCAATGAGCACGGTCGACGGCGTGGAGATCACCGGTCCGATGGGCTCGCGGTTCGAGGAGGTCCTGACCCCGCAGGCGCTCGAGCTGATCGCCCGGCTGCACCGCGAGCTCAACGGCCGGCGGCTGGAGCGGCTGCAGGCGCGCGCGGAGCGGGTGCAGGCCCTCGCCGACGGCGGCACGCTGGACTTCCTCACCGAGACGGCGTCGATCCGCGAGGACGACTCGTGGCGGGTCGCGCCGCCGGCGCCCGGCCTGGTCGACCGGCGGGTCGAGATGACCGGCCCGACCGACCGCAAGATGACGATCAACGCGCTGAACTCCGGCGCCAAGTGCTGGCTCGCCGACCAGGAGGACGCCAACTCCCCGCTGTGGGAGAACGTCGTCAACGGCCCGCTGAACCTGATGGACTCGATCGACCGCACCATCGACTTCACCAACGAGGCCGGCAAGAGCTACACGCTGCGGCCGGACGACGAGCTGCCGACGATCATCGTGCGCCCGCGTGGCTGGCACCTGCCGGAGAAGCACATCACCGTCGACGGTGAGCAGACCTCCGGCAGCCTGGTGGACTTCGCGCTCTACCTCTCCGCCTGCGGCCAGAAGCAGATCGACCGCGGCCAGGGGCCCTACTTCTACCTGCCGAAGATGGAGAGCCACCTCGAGGCGCGGCTGTGGAACGACGCGTTCAACCTGGCGCAGGACTCCCTCGGCATCCCGCGCGGCACCATCCGCGCCACCTGCCTGATCGAGACCTACCCGGCGGCGTTCGAGATGGAGGAGATCCTCTTCGAGCTGAAGGAGCACTCCGCCGGGCTCAACGCAGGCCGCTGGGACTACATGTTCAGCGTCATCAAGACCTTCCGGACCCGCGGCGAGGACTTCACCCTCCCGGACCGCAACTCGGTGGGCATGACGGTGCCGTTCATGCGGGCCTACACCGAGCTCCTGGTGCGCACCTGCCACAAGCGCGGCGCGCACGCGATGGGCGGCATGTCCGCCTTCATCCCCAGCAAGGACCCGGCGAAAAACGAGTTCGCCTACAACAAGATCACCGAGGACAAGACCCGCGAGGCCAACGACGGCTTCGACGGTTCCTGGGTCGCCCACCCCGGCATGGTGCAGACGGCGATGGACGCCTTCGACAAGGTGCTCGGCGACCGGCCCAACCAGCTGGACAAACTGCGCGAGGACGTGCACGTCACCGCCGGGGACCTGCTCAACGTGAAGGCCACCCCCGGTGAGGTCACCGAGGCCGGCCTGCGGGCCAACGTGAGCGTCGGCATCCAGTACGTGGAGTCCTGGCTGCGCGGCTCCGGTGCCGCCGGCATCAACGGCCTGATGGAGGACGCCGCCACCGCCGAGATCAGCCGCAGCCAGGTCTGGCAGTGGTTGCACAACGGCGTGACGCTCAACGACGGCCGGCCGGTCACCACCGAGCTCGTGCAGCAGGTGATCGAGGAGGAGATGGCCGCCATCGCCTCCGCCAAGGGAGATGCGTTCGGCTCCGGCCGATGGGACGATGCCCGGGCGCTCTTCACCGAGATGGCCCTGTCCGACGAGTACAACGACTTCCTCACCGTCCCGGCCTACGAGCGCATGCCCTGAAGTACCTTCCCGGTTCCGCCTTTGTGGCCACTTTGGCGGAACCGGGACGCACCACCCACGCAGGTCCGGCGACGAAGGCGGAACCTCATGAGCGGCACGCACGGCACGCAGACGTCGGCCGGCCCGGTGCTGGGCGACACCCCACCGGAGGCCACCGCGGCCACCGGTGAGGCAGGCGAGAACGCCGCGGGCATCGCGGCGGTGGGTCGGGTCGCGCGGGCGCTGATGCCCGACACCGGGGTCATCTCCGACCCCACCCAGCTGCGCACCTACGAGTGCGACGGCCTGGCGCACTACCGGGTCACCCCCGCGCTGGTGGTGCTCCCCGAGACGACCGAGCAGCTCGCCGGGGTGGTACGGGCCTGCGCCGAGCACGGCGTCCCCTTCGTCGCCCGCGGGTCGGGGACCGGGCTGTCGGGCGGCGCGCTCCCCCGGGCCGACGGCGTCCTGGTCGTCACCTCCCGGATGCGCACGATCCGCGAGGTGCGCCGGGCCGACCAGCGCGCGGTCCTCGAGCCCGGCGTCATCAACCTCGACGTCACCCGGGCGGCGACCGGCGAGGGCTACTACTACGCGCCGGACCCCAGCAGCCAGCAGATCTGCTCGATCGGCGGCAACCTGGCGGAGAACTCCGGCGGCGCGCACTGCCTCAAGTACGGCTTCACCAGCAACCACGTACTCGGCGCGGAACTGGTCACCCCGCAGGGCGACGTCGTGCAGCTCGGCGGGCTGGCACCGGACGCCCCCGGTTACGACCTGCTGGGCACCGTGGTCGGCTCGGAGGGGACCCTTGGCATCGCGACGACCGCGACGGTCCGGCTGGTCCGGCTGCCCGAGGAGGTGCGCACCCTGCTGGTGGGGTTCCACTCCACCGACGACGCCGGGGCGGCCACCTCGGCGATCATCGGCAGCGGCGTGCTGCCGGCCGCCATCGAGATGATGGACGCCCTGGCGATCGAGGCCGCCGAGGCCGCCGTGCACTGCAACTACCCCGAGGGTGCCGGCGCGGTGCTGGTCATCGAGCTCGACGGCCCCGCGGCCGAGGTCGCGCACGAGTACGCCGAGGTCGAGCGGCTGTGCGCGGAGCACGGGGCGTTCGAGCAGCGGCTGGCCATCGACGCCACCGAGCGGGCGCTGATCTGGAAGGGCCGCAAGTCCGCCTTCGCCGCGGTCGGCCGGATCAGCCCCGACTACATCGTCCAGGACGGCGTCATCCCGCGGACCGCACTGCCGGAGGTGCTGCGCGCGATCGCCGACCTGTCGTCGTCCTCGGGGGTGCGGGTGGCCAACGTCTTCCACGCCGGCGACGGGAACCTGCACCCGCTGGTGCTCTTCGACGACGCCAAGCCGGGGGCCGGCGAGGCCGCCGAGCAGGTCAGCGGCGCGATCCTGGACCTCTGCATCACCCACGGCGGGGCGATCACCGGCGAGCACGGGGTCGGGGTGGACAAGGCCGCCTACATGCCGAAGATGTTCACCGACGACGACCTGGACACCATGCAGCTGGTGCGCTGCGCCTTCGACCCGGGCAACATCTCCAACCCGGGCAAGGTGTTCCCCACCCCGCGGCTGTGCGGTGAGGTGCCGGGCAAGCGCAAGCACGCCCACCCCCTCGTCGAGGCCGGCCTGGCGGACGCGTTCTGATGACCACGATCAGCCTCGACGCGGCCCGCACCGCGCTGTCCTCCGCGTGCGGCGACGTCACCGACGCCGGCCCGGCCGACGCCGTCGACGGGGTGCCCGCCACGCTGGTCACCCGGCCCCGCACGACCGCCGAGACCGCGGGTGTGCTGCAGGCGGCGGCCGGCCACGGGCTCACCGTGGTCCCCCGGGGGCGCGGCACGAAGCTGTCGTGGGGCCGGCCGCCCGAGCGCGCCGACCTGGTCCTGGACATGAGCCGGATGTCCGCCGTCCTGGACCACGCCGCCGGTGACCTGATCGTGCACACCGAGGCCGGCACGCTGCTGGCCGACGTCCAGCGGACCGTCGGCTCGGCGGGGCAGCGGCTCTCCCTCGACGAGTCCGTCCCCGGTTCCTCGGTCGGCGGTGCCCTGGCGACCAACACCAGCGGCCCCGGCCGGCTGGTCGTCGGGACCGCGCGCGACCTGCTGCTCGGGGTGACTCTGGTCCGCGCCGACGGGGTGATCGCCAAGGCCGGGGGCCGGGTGGTCAAGAACGTGGCCGGCTACGACCTGGGCAAGCTGGTCATCGGCTCGTTCGGCACCCTCGCCGTCATCACCGAGGCGGTCTTCCGGCTGCACCCGCTGCCGGCGGCCCAGCGCTTCGTCACGGTGCCGTTCGGCACCGCCGAGGACGCCGCGGCGCTGGTCCAGACCATGGTGCACGCGCAGGTGGTGCCCGCGGCGGTCGAGGTGGAGTGGCGGGTTGACGGCGCCGGCACGGTCGGCGTCGCGCTCGGCGGCACCCCTGCCGGGGTCGAGGCGCGGACGGCGGCGACGCTGCAGCTGCTCGGGGCCGGTGCCGAGGCGGCCGACACGGCGCCGCCGGGCTGGGGTGTGCTGCCCTGGCGGGACGACGCCGACCTGCCGGAGGTCGGGCTGAAGCTCACCTGCGCGCTGTCCGGGCTGGCACCGGTGCTGGACGCCGCCCGCCGCGCCGCCGCCGACGCCGGGGTGCCGCTGACGCTGCGCGGTTCCGGTGGCGCCGGGGTGCTGTACGGCGCACTGGCGGCCGACGCCCCGGTCGACGCGGTCGCCGCCGTGGTCGAGCGCACCCGCACGGCGTGCACCGCGCACGGTGGGTCGCTGGTGGTGCTCGAGGCGCCGGCCGCCGTGCAGGCGGCCGTGGACACCTGGGGTCCGGTGCCGGCGATCGACCTGATGCGCCGGGTCAAGGAACAGTTCGACCCCGAGCGCCGCCTGGCGCCCGGCCGGTTCGTCGGAGGCATCTGATGGGACAGCCCACCACCGTCCAGGCCGAGGGGCCGCAGGACGACCCGCGCACCGCCGGCGTCCGGGCAGCCGGCCCCGTGCCGGTCGGGACGCCGACCGTGCGACCGGCGTTCGACGACGAGCACCCGCCCTCGGCCGAGCTGATCAGCGACTGCGTGCACTGCGGCTTCTGCCTGCCGACCTGCCCCACGTACACGCTGTGGGGCGAGGAGATGGACTCCCCGCGCGGCCGGATCGACCTGATGAAGGCCGGCCTGCAGGGCGCGCCGATGACCGACACGATGGTCCAGCACTTCGACGCGTGCCTGGGCTGCATGGCCTGCGTGACCGCCTGCCCCTCCGGCGTCCAGTACGACAAGCTGATCGAGGCGACCCGGGTGCAGGTCGAGCGGCACCACACCCGCAGCCCCGGTGACCGGGCGATGCGTGCGGCCATCTTCGCGCTGTTCCCCTACAAGCGGCGGCTGCGGGCGCTGCGCGGCCCGCTGCGCGCCTACCAGGCCAGCGGGCTGCCGAAGGTGGTCCGCACCAGCGGGCTGCTGGACCGGCTGGCGCCCAAGCTGGCCGCGATGGAGGGGCTCGCCCCGGTCCTGGAGAAGCGGGAGAAGCTGCCGACGCGGGTACCGGCGGTGGGCGAGCGCCGGGCGGTGGTCGGGATGCTCACCGGCTGCGTGCAGGGCGAGTTCTTCCCCGGGGTCAACGCCGCGACCGCCCGGGTGCTCGCCGCCGAGGGCTGCGAGGTGGTCATCCCCCGCGCGCAGGGCTGCTGCGGGGCCCTCTCGGTGCACAACGGCCGGCAGGAGGAGGCCGAGCGGTTCGCCCGGGCGACGATCGACTCGTTCGAGGCCGCCGGGGTGCAGACCGTCGTGGTCAACGCCGCCGGCTGCGGGTCGAGCATGAAGGAGTACGCCGAGGTGCTCGCCGACGACCCGGCCTACGCCGAGCGGGCGCGGACCTTCGCCGCCTCGGTGCGCGACGTCTCCGAGCTGCTCGCCGAGCTCGGCACCGTCGCCGAGCGGCACCCGCTGGAGGTCACCGTCGCCTACCACGACGCCTGCCACCTCGGGCACGCCCAGGGCATCCGACAGCAACCCCGCGCCCTGCTGCGCGAGATCCCGGGCCTGCAGCTGCGGGAGATCCCGGAGGCCGAGATCTGCTGCGGGTCGGCCGGCATCTGGAACGTGCTCAACCCCGAGCCGGCCCGGGAGCTCGGCGACCGCAAGGCCCGCAACATCGCCTCCACCGGCGCGGAGCTGCTGGTGACGGCGAACCCCGGCTGCCTGATGCAGGTGTCCTCCTCGCTGCAACGGCAGGGCACCCGGATCGGGCTCGCGCACACCATCGAGGTCCTCGACGCCTCCATCCGCGGCCTGCCGGTCAGCACCCTGGGGCCTCAGCACTGACCCGACCCGCTCCACCCCTTCTCACAACGAGGTGAGTCCGTGTTCGAACAGGTCCTGGACCCCGTCAACGGGTCACTCGGGCTCTCCGCCCTGTGCGCCGTCCTGCCGCTGCTGACGTTGTTCGTCCTGCTCGGGGCGCTGCGGGTGAAGGCGTGGATCGCCGGGCTGGTGGCGTTGCTGGTCGCCCTGCTGGTCGCCGTCGTCCTTTACTCGATGCCGGTCGACCAGGCGCTGCTCAGCGCCACCGAGGGCGCTGCCTTCGGGTTCTTCCCGATCCTGTGGATCGTCCTGAACGCCATCTGGGTCTACAACCTGACCGTCGAGACCGGGCACTTCGACGTGCTGCGCCGGTCGTTCGAGAAGGTCAGCCCCGACCAGCGGATCCAGGCGATCATCATCGCCTTCTGCTTCGGCGCCCTGCTGGAGGCCCTGGCCGGCTTCGGCACGCCGGTGGCCATCACCGTGGTCATGCTCATGGCGCTGGGGTTCGCCCCGCTCAAGGCCGCGGCCGTGGCGTTGATCGCCAACACCGCGCCGGTCGCCTTCGGCGCGCTGGCCACCCCGATCGTCACCCTCGCCACCGTCACCTCGGGCGTCAACGACGACCCCGGCCTGACCGTGGACAACCTGGGCGCGATGGTCGGCCGGCAGACGCCGATCCTGGCCGTCGTCGTCCCGCTGGTGCTGGTGTTCGTGGTCGACGGCAAGCGCGGGGTCCGGCAGACGTGGCCGGTCGCGCTGGTGTCCGGCCTGGCCTTCGCCCTGGCCCAGTTCGTCGCCGCCAACTACATCTCGGTGCCGCTGACCGACATCATCGCCGCCCTGGTCTCCGCCGCGGCCATCGTGGCGATGCTCCGGGTGTGGACGCCGGCCGAGTCCCCCGACCTGGCGCGCGAGGCCGTGGCCGCCGGCGGCGGGCCGCGCGCCGGTGGGGCCGGCGCCGGTGCGACCGTCGGCGAGGAGCTCGGCGACCGTCCCGGCAGCCAGGGCCCGCGCGACCCCGGCGCCCCGGCCAGCCGGGAGGACGGGCCGGCCGTGCCGGACAGCCGCGGCGAGGTGCTCAAGGCCTACTCGCCCTACCTGATCATCATCGTGATCTTCTCCCTGGCGAACATCACCGCGATCAAGGAGGCGCTGGCCGCCGCGCCGTGGACCACGGTCTTCGCCTGGCCCGGGCTCGACGTCTTCGGTCCCGGCTCGGACACCGAGCTCTCCTCGACCAACTACACGTTCAACTGGCTGCCCGCCGCCGGCACGCTGATGATCCTCGCCGGCATCCTGACCATGATCGTGCTCAAGGTCTCCCCGGCGCGCGGCCTGCGGGCCTACGGCCGCACGTACGCCGAGCTCAAGTGGGCCATCGTCACGGTCATGGCGGTGCTCGCGCTGGCCTACGTGATGAACCAGTCCGGCCAGACCACCTCGTTGGGCGCCTGGCTGGCCCAGACCGGCAGCTTCTTCGCCTTCCTCTCCCCCATCCTCGGCTGGATCGGGGTGGCGGTGACCGGCTCGGACACCTCCGCGAACGCGCTCTTCGGCGCGCTCCAGGTGCAGACGGCGGCCGGCGCCGGGCTCGACCCGGTCCTGCTCGCGGCGGCGAACACCTCGGGCGGCGTGCTGGGCAAGATGGTGAGCCCGCAGAACCTGGCCATCGCGGCTGCTGCGGTCGGCATGGCCGGCAAGGAGGGCGAGCTCTTCCGGAAGGTGTTCGGCTGGAGCCTGCTCCTGCTGCTGGTCATGTGCGTCATCGTGGTGCTGCAGTCGACCGGCGCACTCAGCTGGATGATCCCCTGACGGACCACCCCGCTCCCCCGGCAGACCGGCCGGGGGCAGCGGGGTCCGTCAGCGGGTGACCTCGGCCTCGCGCTCCTCGCCCAGCCGGTTCAGCCGGCCGAGCAGCTGGGCCAGGGTGGCGACGTCGGTGGTCTCCCAGCCGGCGAGGTCGGCCTCCCATCGCTCGCGCCGGGCGTCACGCAGCTGGCTGAGCCGGCGGTGGCCCTCCGGGGAGGTGGAGAGCACCTGGGCGCGCCCGTCGTCGGGGTCGGCGGCCCGGTCGACCAGGCCGAGGGCGACCAGCGAGGCCACCTGGCGGCTGACCGTGCTCTTGTCGAGCCCGAGCCGGGCCACGACGTCGCTGGCGCGGAGGGGGCCGGCGTCGTCCAGCAGGACGAGCAGCCCGTAGGCGGCGCCGTCGAGATCGGCGTGCAGCTGGCCGGCCAGCCGACCCTGGATCGCACGCGAACGGCGCAGCAACAGGGCGATCTCCCGCTCGAGGACGACGAACGCCGCATGGCTGTCCGACGTGGTGTCCACGAGAGGTCGCTCCACGGAGACGCGAGGTGCACTGTCGACGGTCACATCGTTCATCACGTGCAGTGCGCCCGCTGCGTTCCCGGATCGGTCACGGACGTGCGGTGGGGCGCCACACCACCAGCGCCGAGCTCGAGGTGCGCGGAACCAGATCGCGCCGGTAGGCGGCCGATACGGCCGACTCGGCCGCGATCCGCCGGGTCTCGGACAGCTCGAGCTCGTCGAGCAGCTCCGCCACCCGGCCCTGCAGCGCCTCGACCCGCGACTCGAGGTCGATGATGCGCTTGATGCCGGCCAGGTTGACGCCGTCCTCCTGGCTCAACCGCTGCACCTCACGCAGCAGCGCGACGTCGCGCGGGCTGTAGCGCCGCCCACCGCCGGCGGTGCGGCCGGGGCTGACCAGCCCGAGCCGGTCGTACTGGCGCAGCGTCTGGGCGTGCATGCCGGCCAGCTCGGCGGCGACGGAGATGACGAAGACCGGCGCGTCCTCGGCGAACGCACGTCCCGGCTCGGGGAGGGTCATCGGGCACCCCCGCTGCGCAACACCTCGGTGATCTCCGGCCTGGGGTCGTCGGGCAGCTCGGCGGCGAGCTTCTCGATCGCCTCCCGAGCCCCCGGGGTGAGTCGGGCCGGGACCGCGACCTCCACGGTGACCAGCAGGTCACCGGGGGTGCCCTTGCCCTGCACGCCGCGACCGCGGACCCGGAAGGTGCGGCCGCTGGACGTGCCGGCGGGGACCTTCAGCGACACGGACCCGTCCAGGGTGGGGACGGTCAGCGTCGTCCCGAGCGCCGCCTCGGCGAAGGAGACCGGGACGGTCAGGGTCAGGTCGTTCCCGCTCCGGCCGAACAGGTCGGACCCGGACACGTGGACCACGACGAACAGGTCGCCGGGCGGCCCGCCGCGCCGGCCGGGTGCACCCTTGCCGGCCAGCCGGATGCGCTGACCGTCCTTGACCCCGGCCGGGATCCGGACGGTGATGGTGCGGGTCTGGGTGGTGACGCCGCTGCCCTTGCACTCCGGGCACGGGTCGTCGACCACCGAGCCGGTGCCGCGGCACTCCCGGCACGGCTCGGAGAACGCGAACGCGCCCTGGCTGCGGCTGGTGACGCCGGCACCGTTGCACACCGGGCAGGTGTGCGGGCTGGTGCCGGGTCGGGCGCCGTTGCCGTGGCAGGTCGGGCAGGTGCCCGGGCTCTGCATGCGCAGCGGCACGGTCACGCCGAGCACCGCCTCGTCGAACGCCAGCGTCGCCTCGGTCTCGACGTCCTGGCCGCGGGCCGGGCCGGACGCGGCCTGCTGCCGGCTCCGGGTGCCACCGGGGGCGGCGCCACCGGTGAAGAGCCCGCCGAAGATGTCGCCCAGGCCGCCCGCCCGGTTGCCGGCACCGGGAGCACCGGCGCCGCCGAAGATGTCGCCGAGGTCGAAGGGCTGCCCACCCGGGGCGCCACCGGGGAAGCCGCCGGGGAAGCCACCCGGGGCGCCGGCACCGGGGCGGAACCCGCCGGAGCCGAACAGCCGGCGGGCCTCGTCGTACTCGGCCCGCCGCTTCGCGTCCGACAGCACGTCGTAGGCCTCGGAGACCTCCTTGAAACGGGTCTCCGCCTGGGTGTTCCCCGGGTTCTTGTCCGGGTGCAGCTCACGGGCCAGCTGCCGGTAGGCCTTCTTGATGGCCGCCGCGTCGGCGTCCTTGGCGACGCCCAGGGCCGCGTAGTAGTCCTTCTCGATGAAGTCCCGGGTGCTGCTCATCGGGCGCCTCCTCTCTGTCCAGCTGCTGACGGGCCGGTCTCCCCTCCGCGCTGCGGAGGGGGGACCGACCGGGGTGTCGTGCTCAGCCGACGGCCGGGCCCGCGCCCGGCTGCTCGTCGGTGGGGGCGTCGGGGGTCGCGGGCTCGGCCGCGACCGGCGCCGGGGACTCCGGGTCGGTCACGCCGACCATCGCCGTGCGCAGCACCCGGTCACCGCGGCGGAAGCCGGGCCGGAGCACCGTGGTGGCGGTCGGCTCGGACACCTCGGGGGAGGTGTCGTGCAGCACCGCCTCGTGCAGCGACGGGTCGAAGGGGTCGCCGGGGGCGCCGAACGACGTCACGCCCAGGCCCTCGAGCAGCCCCAGCACGCGGTCGGCGACGACCTTGAACGCCCCGGTCAGGTCGCCGTGGTCCCGGGCCCGCTCGATGTCGTCGACGATCGGGAACAGCTGGCCGGCGAAGCGCTCCGCGGCCTGGTCCACGACCAGCACCCGGTCCCGGTCGACCCTGCGCCGGTAGTTGGCGTACTCCGCGGTGACCCGCTGGAGGTCCTCGGTGCGCTCGGCGAGCTGGCGGGTGGCGTCGTCGACGACCACCCCGCCCACCGGCTGGTCGGCGACGTCCGCCGGGGTGTCACTGAACTGCTCGCTCATCTGGTCTCCCTGCTCCGGCGCGGTGCTGCGCTGATCTGCCTGCGCCGGCCGGGCGCGGATCGGCTCGTGCTCGGTCGGCACCCGGGCCGCACCGCTGGTCGCGTCGATGTGGTGCTCGTCCCCGATCACGGCCCGGGGCGGCTGCTCGTCCTGTTGGCTCATCGTCTCCCCCCGCGCCACCGGCCCGGTTCCCCGGGCCGGTGGACACGTTCACGGACGGCGGGTCACTTCTTGTCGGAGTCCTCGTCGACGATCTCGGCGTCGACGACGTCGTCGTCGGCCGAGGAGGTGCTCCCGGTCGCGCCGGTGTCGAAGCCACCGTCGCCCTCCCCGGCACCCGCGGCGCCGGCACCGTCGGCCTGCGCCTGGGCGTACAGCGCGCCACCGACCTCCTGGGAGACGCGGGCGACCTTCTCCTGCGCCGCCTTGATCGTGGCGATGTCGGAACCGCCGAGGGAGGAGCGCAGCTCGGTCAGCGCCTCACCCAGCTCCTCCTTCTTGTCGGCCGGGATCTTGTCGCCGTTCTCGGCCAGGAACTTCTCCGTCTGGTACTGCAGCGACTCGGCGAGGTTGCGGGTCTCGGCCTCGTCGCGGCGCTTCTTGTCCTCCTCGGCGTGCGCCTCGGCGTCGGCCATCATCCGGGCGATGTCGTCCTTGGGCAGGGCCGAGCCGCCGGTGATGGTCATCGACTGCTCCTTGCCGGTGCCCAGGTCCTTGGCGGACACGTGCACGATGCCGTTGGCGTCGATGTCGAAGGCGACCTCGATCTGCGGGACGCCGCGGGGCGCCGGGGGCAGACCGGTCAGCTCGAACATGCCGAGCTTCTTGTTGTAGGACGCCATCTCGCGCTCGCCCTGGAAGACCTGGATCTGCACGGAGGGCTGGTTGTCGTCGGCCGTCGTGAAGATCTCCGAGCGCTTGGTCGGGATCGTGGTGTTGCGCTCGATGAGCTTGGTCATGATCCCGCCCTTGGTCTCGATGCCCAGGGACAGCGGGGTGACGTCGAGCAGCAGGACGTCCTTGACCTCACCGCGGAGCACACCGGCCTGCAGCGCGGCACCCACGGCGACGACCTCGTCGGGGTTGACGCCCTTGTTGGGCTCCTTGCCCCCGGTGAGCTCACGGACCAGGTCGCTCACGGCCGGCATCCGGGTGGAGCCACCGACGAGGACGACGTGGTCGATGTCGCCCACGGAGACGCCCGCGTCGCGGATCGCCTGGTTGAACGGCGCCTTGGTGCGGTCCAGGAGGTCCTGGGTCAGCCGCTGGAACTCCGCGCGGGTGATCGTGACGTCCAGGTGCAGCGGGCCGTCGGCCCCGGCGGTGATGTAGGGCAGGTTGACGTTCGTCGACTGCGCGCCGGAGAGCTCGATCTTGGCCTTCTCCGCGGCCTCGCGGAGGCGCTGCATGGCCAGCTTGTCCTTGGCCAGGTCGATGCCGCTGGTCGCGTTGAAGGTCTGCACGAGGTGCTTGACCACGCGCTCGTCCCAGTCGTCGCCACCGAGCTTGTTGTCACCGGCGGTGGACTTGACCTCGATGACGCCGTCGCCGATCTCGAGCAGCGACACGTCGAACGTGCCACCACCGAGGTCGAAGACCAGGATCGTCTGCTCGGTCTCGCCCTTGTCCAGGCCGTAGGCCAGCGCGGCCGCGGTGGGCTCGTTGACGATGCGCAGCACGTTCAGGCCGGCGATCTCACCGGCCTCCTTGGTGGCCTGGCGCTGGGCGTCCTCGAAGTACGCGGGGACGGTGATGACCGCCTCGGTGACCGGCTCGCCGAGGTAGGTCTCGGCGTCCCGCTTCAGCTTCTGCAGCACCCGCGCGCTGATCTCCTGCGGGGTGTAGGTCTTGCCGTCGATCTGGCCGGTCTTCCAGCTGGTGCCCATCTCGCGCTTGACGCTGCGGATGGTGCGGTCGACGTTGGTGACGGCCTGGTTCTTGGCCGACTGGCCGACCAGGACCTCGCCGTTCTTCGCGAAGGCGACGACGGACGGGGTGGTCCGAGCCCCCTCGGCGTTGGCGATGACGGTGGGCTCACCACCCTCGAGGACCGAGACGACGGAGTTGGTGGTGCCGAGGTCGATTCCGACTGCTCGTGCCATGGAGGCCTCTCCTTGCGGTAGCGACGGGGTGGTGCTGGTCCGGGAGCCGAGGGCCGGAGGCGCTGCGCGGTGCCGCAGGGGGCCTTGCGCCGGGTCCGCTCAACTTTCCTGCCCAGAGTAACGGCAGCCCGCGGGCTGGTGTTCCCGGGGTCCACCGGCAGCACCTGCCCGGGCCCCGGGCGACCCGGTGTTACTGGCGAGTAGCCTGCAGCGACCCGGTTATCGTCCGTCCGGGTGGGCGAAGACGCCCGCGCACGCGCACGAGAGGGAGCTCATGGGCCCGTTGCAGATCGTCCTCGGCACGCTGGCCGTGCTCCTGCTGGTCGTGTCGGTGGTCTACGCCACCAAGGCGGTCCGCGCCATGCTCCGCATCTTCGCGACCGGTCAGCCGGACCCCACCCGTTCCGGGGACGTCGGCCCGCGCCTGAAGACGCTCGCCGTGGAGTCCCTGGGCCACACCCGGATGCTCAAGTGGTCGGCCATCGGCGCCGCGCACTGGTTCGTCTTCCTCGGCTTCTACGGCCTCTTCCTCACCCTGGTCGAGGCGTTCGGCGAGGTGTGGAACCCGGAGTGGCACCTGCCGCTCATCGGCGAGTGGAGCCTGTGGAACCTGTTCGTCGACGTCATCGGCACCGGCACGGTCCTGGGCATCGTCTACCTGATCATCCGGCGCCAGCTCGACCACCCGCGCCGGCAGGGCCGGAAGAGCCGGTTCGCCGGCTCGAACGAGGGTCGCGGCTACTTCGTCGAGGCCGTCGTCCTGACCATCGGCATCTGCATCCTGCTGATCCGGGCGGTCAAGATCGCTGCCGGGCTGACCGACGCCCCCGGCTGGTCGCACCCGATCTCCGGCGCGCTGGCGAACATCGTGCCGGGCAACGCCGACCTGCTGAGCGTCATCGCGTTCGTCAAGATCGTGGTGAGCCTGGTCTGGCTGATCACCATCTCCCGCGTGCTCAACATGGGCGTCGCGTGGCACCGGTTCAGCGCGTTCTTCAACATCTACTGGAAGCGCGAGGCCGACGGCGGCGTGGCCCTGGGCCCGCTGCAGCCGATGATGAGCGCCGGCAAGCCGATCGATTTCGAGGACCCGGGCGAGGACGACCTCTTCGGTCGCGGCAAGATCGAGGACTTCACCTGGAAGGGGATGCTGGACTTCACCACCTGCACCGAGTGCGGGCGGTGCCAGAGCCAGTGCCCGGCCTGGAACACCGGCAAGCCGCTGTCGCCGAAGATGGTCGTGATGGACCTGCGGGACCACCTCTACGCCAAGGCCCCGTACCTGACCGGCGCGACCAAGGCCACCGACGACGCCCCGAACTTCGCCGACTTCACCGCGCTGGAGCCCAGCGCCGAGCAGGAGTGGGCCTCGGGCTACGCCCGCATCGAGGGCACCAACGACGCCCAGGCGCACCGCCCGCTGGTCGGCACGCTGGAGGAGGGCGGGGTCATCGACCCCGACGTGCTCTGGAGCTGCACCAACTGCGGCGCCTGCGTCGAGCAGTGCCCGGTCGACATCGAGCACGTCGACCACATCATGGACATGCGCCGGTACCAGACCATGATCGAGTCCAGCTTCCCCTCCGAGGCCGGCGTGATGATGCGCAACCTGGAGAACCGCGGGAACCCGTGGGGCGTGGGCGGCAACGTCCGCGAGGACTGGATGAAGGACCTGGACTTCGAGGTCCGCAAGGTCGACGGCGAGATCGCCGACGACGTCGAGTACCTGTTCTGGGTCGGCTGCGCCGGTGCCATCGACGACCGGGCCAAGAAGGTCACCAAGGCCGTCGCGGAACTGCTGCACATGGCTGGCGTGGAGTTCGCCGTCCTCGGCAACGGCGAGACCTGCTCGGGCGACCCGGCCCGCCGGATGGGCAACGAGTTCCTCTTCCAGCAGCTGGCCATGGAGAACGTCGAGACCCTCAACACGGTCTTCGAGGGGCGCCCGGCCGGACGGCGGAAGATCGTCGCCACCTGCCCGCACTGCTTCAACTCGATCAACCGCGAGTACCCGCAGCTGGGCGGCGACTACGACGTCGTGCACCACACGCAGCTGCTGGGCCAGCTCGTCGAGGACGGCCGGCTCACCCCGGTCACCCCGGTCGACCGCAAGGTCACCTACCACGACCCGTGCTTCCTGGGCCGGCACAACAAGGTCTACACGCCCCCGCGGGAGATCCTCGACTCCGTCCAGGGCCTGACCACGCAGGAGATGCACCGCTGCAAGGACCGCGGCTTCTGCTGCGGCGCCGGCGGCGCGCGGATGTGGATGGAGGAGAAGATCGGCAAGCGGATCAACGTCGAGCGCACCGAGGAGGCCCTCGACCTCGACCCCGACGTCATCTCCACCGCCTGCCCGTTCTGCATCACGATGCTGAGCGACGCGGTCACCAGCAAGAAGCAGGCCGGGGAGGCCAAGGAGCACGTCGAGGTGCTCGACGTCAGCCAGATCCTGCTCCGCTCGCTGGCCCCGGTCGGCGCGCCGGGCACCGAGTCCGGGCCGGCCGTGGGCACCGAGCCCGACGACCCGGCAGGCACCGGCTCGGCGGCCACCCAGCACGACTGATGAAGGACCGCCCTTCCCCCCACGCCTGGCACGCTCGGCGCGGGCCCCTGGAGGGTGGCCGGAGGACACTGACGGCGTGAGCTCCTTCTTCGGCGGGGTCCGCGGGCGGGAGGACCCCGAGCTGGCGGCCGGCAACCGGCGCACCCGGCTGCACTACGCCCGCGACGTCAACGACCAGCGGGCGCTGGCCGACGACACCTCGCCCATCCGGCGGAGCCGGAACTGGACCTGGTTCGCGGTCGCCGCCGTCGTCATGGCAGTGCTCGGCTTCGCCGGCAGCCGGGGCGCGGAGGAGGTGCCGATCACCGCCGACTGCGACACCCCGGCCATCGCCGTCGCGACCAGCGAGGTGACCGCCGGGCAGGCGCTGCGCTTCCGGCTGACCGGGCCGGACGACACCGGCTACGTGGTCACCCTCGACGGCGCACCCGTCCGCGGGGACGCCGGCAGCACGGTCTCCTACACGCAGACGGCGGCCGGGCCCGCGCTGCGGCTGCAGCAGTGCCTGAGCCCGACGCTGCTGCTGGCCGCACCGGCCGGGGACGGCCCGCACGAGTTGGCCGTGCTGCGGCTGGCCGCGGACGGGACCACCACCCAGGTCGCCGCCGCCACCGTCCAGGTGAGCGGCACCCGGTAGAACTCCAGCGTGCTCCTCCACCTGCGCATCACCGTCCCGCCGGACCGGAGCAGCGCCGTGCGCGACCTGCTCGACGCCGACCCCGGCGTCGCCCACCTGGCGGTCGTGCCCGGTGGCTCGGTGCGCCCGCCCGGGGACCTCTTCCTCGTCGACGTCGCGCGCGAGGCGACCGACCAGCTGATCGACGCACTCCGGCGGCTGCACGTGGACCGCGACGGCGGCATCGCCATGGAGGCGGTGGACGCCGCGGTGTCCCGGCCGGCGGAAGATGCCGAGCGGCGCGCGCCGGGTGACGGGTCGGACGCCGTCGTCTGGGAGCAGGTCGTCCGCTCGACGGCCACCGACGCGACCCTGTCGGTCTCCTACCTGGCCTTCCTGACCATCGCCACGCTGCTCGCCGCCGTCGCCATCGTCAACAACTCGGCTCCGCTGGTGATCGGCGCGATGGTGCTCGGGCCCGAGTTCGGGCCGCTGGCTGCGCTCGCGGTCGCACTGGTGCACCGACGGGCGAGCACGGGGCGGCGGGCGGTGGTCTCCCTCGTCGTCGGTTTCACCGTGGCCATCGCCGTCACCGTGCTGGCCACCCTGGCGGGCCGCTGGCTGGGCTGGTTCGGCACCGACCTGCTCGTCGCCGACCGGCCGGCGACGGGGTTCATCACCCAGCCGGACAGGTGGTCACTGGTGGTGGCGGTGCTCGCCGGGATCGCGGGCGTCCTCTCCCTCACGTCCGCCCGGTCAGGTGCGCTGGTCGGGGTGTTCATCTCGGTGACCACCGTCCCGGCCGCCGGGGAGATGGGGCTGGCCATCGCACTCGGCAGCGGGACCGACCTCCGCGAGGCGGCCACCCAGCTGGGCATCAACCTCGCCGGCGTCCTGGTGGCCGCGGTCGCCACCCTGGTGCTGCAGAAGGCCGTGTGGCACCGGGTGCCCCGGATCGTCCCGCGGGTCCAGCGGGTCGGGCTGGCGCGCGGCTGACCCGCGCCGAGCCGACCGGTGTCCGTGGAGGAGGATGAGCGGACGTGACCGCTGCCGCGCCGCCGAGACCGCCCGTGCAGCGCCGGGGCCTGCTCCTGGTCGGGGTCGCGATCGTGCTGACCGGGTTCAACCTGCGCACCGCGGTGAACAGCATCGGCCCGGTCCTCGAGGAGATCGAGCAGGGGCTGGGCATCTCCTCGGGCCTCGCCGGCCTGATCACCAGCATGCCGCTCATCTGCTTCGCGCTGATCGGCTTCGCCGGGCCGCCACTGGCCGCCCGCTTCCGGGACGGGCACGTGCTGGCCGCGGCGCTGATCGTGATGACCGCCGGCCTGCTGGTCCGGGTCGCCGTCCCGGACGTGGTGTTCTTCCTGGCCGGCACCGTGCTGACCATGGTCGGCGGTGCGCTGGGCAACGTGCTGCTCCCCAGCCTGGTCAAGAAGTGGTTCCCCGACCGCACCGGTCTGCTGGTCGGCGCCTACAGCACCGCCCTGGCCATCGGCGGCGCGGTCGCCAGCGTCTCCACCGCGCCGATCGCCGAGGCCGTCGGCGTCGACGGCTGGCGGTGGGCGCTGGGCATCTGGGCGGCCTTCGCGTTCCTGGCGGCGCTGCCGTGGCTCCTCGTCCCGAGGCACCCGGGCGCGGGACGCAGCGCGCGGCGCGCCGTGCGGCTGCGGGCGCTGACCCGCAGCCGGCTGGCGTGGGTGATGGCGGCGTTCTTCGGCCTGCAGGCGGTGGAGGCCTACGTCATCGTCGGCTGGACGGCGCAGTACCTGCGCGACGAGGGCATGTCCGCCCACGCCGCGGGCGCCCTGGTCGGGCTCAACGCGCTCATCGTCATCCCGCTCAACGCCGTCGTCCCGATGGGCGCGGTGCGGCAGCGGCTGCAGCGGCCGATGCTGGTCGGCTTCACCTGCTGCTACCTGGCCGGCTGGACCGGGCTGCTGCTGGCCCCGCTGACGCTGACCTGGCTCTGGGTGTCCGTGCTCGGGGTGGGCATGGGGACCTTCTCCATGGTGCTGACGCTCATCGGCCTGCGCGGCCGCACCCCGGAGTCGGTGGCCGCGCTGTCCACCGTCTCCCAGGGCTGGGGGTACGCGATGGCCGGGGCAGGGCCGCTGCTGGTCGGCCTGCTGCGCGGGCTGACCGGCGGGTACACCGGCATGTTCGTCATCGCCTACGTCTCGACCGCGCTGCTGCTGGTCACCGGCTGGATGATCTGCCGCGAGCGCTACGTCGACGACGAGGTGCCGGGGCTGTTCGGCGGCACCTCGCCCGCCGGGGGCGACGCCGCCGTCGAGGTGGCGGGCACCGAGCCCGCGGTCGTCGTCCCGGAGCGCTGACCTCAGGCCGGCAGCTGGAGGGCGCGGAGGAGCTCGGTGGACCGGTCCCGCGGGACCGCGGGCGAGCGGGTGAGCAGCGCGACCGCCACGACGTAGGAGCCCTCACCGGCCCAGCCGTGGCCCTCGGCGGTGAGCCGGGCGATGTGCTCGGCGACCTTGGGCTCGCCGCTGTACGCGCCGAACTCCAGCCCCATCGCCAGGAAGTTGGCCACCCGGTAGCCCAGCTCGCCGGCGGCAGCCAGCGTCGCCGCCGGGTCGGAGTAGCTGGGCAGCGCGACCAGCAGGTGGTCGAAGCCCGCCTTGAGCAACCGCAGCACCAGGTCGTTGCCGTACCAGCCACCCCACAGCTCCGGCATCAGGATGTCGCCGTCCGGGGCGGGGATGTAGGGCGGGTTGGCGATGACGGTGGAGCGGCGGGCGCCGTCCGGGGAGTCGGCCCAGGCGAAGAAGTCGCCGAGCTCGACGGTGTACCGGTCGGCGACCCCCAGGTCGTCGATCGTCCGGCGGGCCCGGGCCACCGAGCGAGGGCTGATGTCGGTGCCGTGCACGGTCAGCCCCGGGACGGCGCGGACGACGTGCGCGATGGCCCGGGCGTCACCGCTGCCCAGCTCGGCCACGCCCTCGCTCTGCCAGGGGACCAATGCCGCGTACTGGGTGAGCAGCAGCTGGACCGAGAACGCGTAGTGCGCCGACTCCTCCGCGCAGTCGAAGGGGCCGTCCACGACGGGGTCACCCGACGGCTGCGGCAGCAGAACAGCGGTGTCCCGGGGGTCCATGAGGACCTGTCTACCCCGGAGGGCCGTCCGTCATCCGGCCTCGCACGACAGTTCATCCGGCGGTAGGACGCCCGTCAGGTGGGGAGCGCGTCCCCGGCGGCGGTACGCCGGGTCTCCGCCCGGCTGAAGTTGCGGAACGACCGGGACGGCGTGGGCCCCCGCTGGTCCTGGTACCGGGAGCCGTAGACCGCCGAGCCGTAGGGGTGCTCGGCCACCGAGCTGAGCTGGAACAGGCACAGCTGGCCGATCTTCATGCCGGGCCAGAGCGTGATCGGCAGGTTGGCGACGTTGGAGAGCTCCAGGGTGATGTGGCCGGAGAACCCGGGGTCGACGAAGCCGGCGGTCGAGTGCGTCAGCAGCCCGAGACGCCCCAACGAGCTCTTCCCCTCCAACCTCGCGGCGAGGTCGTCGGGGATGCTCACGACCTCGAGCGTCGAGCCCAGGACGAACTCGCCGGGGTGCAGCACGAACGGCTCGTCGCCGTCGGGCTCCACCAGCGTGGTCAGGTCGTCCTGCTGCTGCGCGGGGTCGATGTGGGTGTACCGGGCGTTGTTGAAGACCCGGAAGAACCGGTCGAGCCGGACGTCGATGCTCGAGGGCTGCACCATCGCGGCGTCATAGGGCGCCAGGCCCAGCCGGCCGTCGGCCAGGGCGGCCCGGATGTCGCGGTCGGACAGCAGCATGGCGCGGAGTCTAGGGAGTGCCCCCGCCGGGTCGGCCACCTCCCGGGGCGGACGGCACCGGTTCCGGCGATGCGCGGCGGTGTTGCTACGCTGTCTGCCGAGGCCGCGAGCAGCACAGGAACGTGCAGCTCAGGCCGTCGCGGGTGTAGTTCAATGGTAGAACATCAGCTTCCCAAGCTGACAGTGCGAGTTCGATTCTCGTCACCCGCTCCCTCGACCCCGGGCCGCCCTTCGGCCAGGCTGGTGCCGTGCCGCCCTCCGGTGTCCGACTGCGGACCGCGCCCACCGCCGACCTCTCCCCCGCCGAGCGCACCGCGCTCCGCGCCCTGCTGGAGGGCGCCTTCCCCGCGCACTTCGGCGACGCCGACTGGTCGCACGCGCTGGGCGGCGTGCACGTGCTCGCTGCGGCGGACAACGAGCTGGTCGGGCACGGTTCGGTCGTCCTCCGGCAGCTCGTCGCCGGGGACCGCACGCTGCGCACCGGCTACGTCGAGGCGGTCGCGACCCTCTCCCCCTGGCGCGGGCGCGGCGTCGGCTCGGCGGTCATGGCCGAGGTGGAGCGGCTGGTCGCCGGCGGTTTCGAGCTCGGCGCGCTGTCCTCCAGCCGGGAGGCGGTGGGGTTCTACGCCGCGCGCGGCTGGCAGCGGTGGTCTGGCGCCGTCGGCGCGTTCACCCCGCACGGCGTCGTCGACAGCCCCGGCGAGGCGGTGTTCGTGCTGCCGACGCCGTACACCCCGGCCGGGCTGGACACCGCCACCCGGCTGCTCTGCGACTGGCGGCCCGGCGACCTGTGGTGACGCCGGCCCGGGGCAGGAGCACCGGGCCGGCGCCGACCGCCGCTAGGCCGCTGCGCCGCGGACCATCCCGTGTGGGTCGATGACGTACTTCTTCGCCGCCCCCGAGTCGAAGTCCCGGTAGCCCTGGGGCGCCTCGTCCAGCGAGATGGGGGTCGCGTTCACCGCCTTCGCGATCTGCACCCGGTCGTGCAGGATCGCCATCATCAGGCCGCGGTTGTAGCGCATCACCGGGCACTGCCCGGTGGTGAACGAGATCGACTTCGCCCAGCCGGTGCCGAGTGACAGTGACAGCGAACCGACCTTCGCGGCCTCGTCGATGCCGCCCGGGTCGCCGGTCACGTAGAGCCCGGGGATGCCGATCGCCCCACCGGCCGCGGTGACCTCCATCAGCGAGTTCAGCACCGTGGCCGGCGCCTCCTTGCCCGCGCCCTCACCGTGGCCGCGGGCCTCGAAGCCGACCGCGTCCACGCCCGCGTCCACCTCGGGCACGCCGAGGATCTGCTCGATCTGCTCCTGCGGCGCGCCCTTGGAGACGTCGACGGTCTCGCAGCCGAAGCTGCGGGCCTGGGCCAGCCGCTCCTCGTTGAGGTCGGCCACGATGACCACCGCCGCGCCGAGCAGCTGCGCGCCGACAGCGGCGGCGAGCCCGACCGGGCCGGCGCCGGCGATGTAGACCGTCGCGCCGGGCTTCACGCCGGCGGTGACCGCGCCGTGGAACCCGGTGGGGAAGATGTCCGAGAGCATGGTCAGGTCCAGGACCTTCTCCAGCGCCTGGTCCCGGTCGGGGAACTTCAGCAGGTTCCAGTCCGCGTAGGGCACCGTGACGTACTCGGCCTGCCCGCCGACCCAGCCGCCCATGTCGACGTAGCCGTAGGCCGCGCCGGGGCGGGCGGGGTTCACGTTCAGGCAGATCCCCGTCTTGCCCTCCTTGCAGTTGCGACAGCGCCCGCAGGCGATGTTGAACGGCACGGAGCAGATGTCGCCGACGTCGATGAACTCGACGTCGGAGCCCTTCTCCACGACCTCGCCGAGGATCTCGTGACCGAGCACCAGGTTCGGTGGTGCCGTGGTGCGGCCCCGGACCATGTGCTGGTCGCTGCCGCAGATGTTGGTGGTGACCACCTTGAGGATCACGCCGTGGTTCAACTTGCGCCCCACGTTGGCCGGGTTCACCCCCGGACCGTCGAGCAGTTCCAGCTTCGGGTAGTCGGTCTCGTGGACCTCGACCTTGCCCGGTTCGATGTACGCAACGCCTCTGTTGCCTGCCATCGGTGAGCTCCTCCGTGTTGGATGGACCGCGTCTGGGTCTGTCGCCTCCCCTGATCCCTCCTTCCGGCCGCCCGTCGGGAGGCTCGAGTGCGACGAGTGTGCCTTGCCGACGCCGCCTCCGCAGCCCTCCGCCGTGCCGCCGCCGGCTCTCGCGCGGGCTGTCCGACGATGCGGGACGAAGGTCATTGCCGTGCGACCTGGATCACTCCTAGCCTTCCCCCCGCCGGGCGCATCCCGTGCCCGAACCAGCCTCCAGTGGAGGACACCGTGGTCGAGACCCCGAAGCAGCGCACGCTGGCCGCCGAGCTCGCCGCCGAGTTCGCCGGCACGTTCATCCTCATCCTGTTCGGTGTGGGCGTGGTGGCCCAGGTCGTCGCGGGCGGCATCGGCGACCACGACAGCATCGCCTGGGCCTGGGGCCTCGGTGTGGTCCTCGGCGTGTACGTCGCCGCCCGGATCAGCGGTGCGCACCTGAACCCCGCCGTCACCATCGCCCTCGCCGCCTTCCGCGGGTTCTCCTGGCGCAAGGTGCTGCCGTACTCCCTCGCCCAGACGGCCGGCGCGTTCGTGGCCGCGCTGCTGGTGCGCTGGAACTACAGCGAGGTCATCGCCGCGATCGACCCTAACCACACCATCGACACCCAGGGCATCTTCTCGACCCTGCCGGGCAACGGCAGCCTGCCGGTCGGCACCTGGGGCGCCCTCCGGGACCAGGTCATCGGCACGGCCATCCTGCTGTTCCTCATCCTGGCCATCACCGACCTGCGCAACACGTCGCCGGGCGTCAACCTGGCACCGTTCATCATCGGCCTGATCGTGGTCGCCATCGGGATGGCGTGGGGCACGAACGCCGGCTACGCGATCAACCCGGCCCGCGACCTCGGCCCCCGGCTGCTGTCCTACGTCACCGGCTACGGGGGCGCCTGGCGGGACCAGAACGGGGACATCTACTTCTGGGTGCCGATCGTGGGCCCGATCATCGGTGCGCTCATCGGCGCGCTGCTCTACGACCTGCTCGTCGGCCGGAACCTCCCCGTCTCCGACGAGGACGAGGAGCCCGGCCGGACCGCCAGCACCCCGGAGCCCGACGACCGGGCCGCCGGACGGACCGACACCCCCACCCCCCGCGAGGCCGACGCCGCCGAGCGGCGCACCGAGTCCCGCGGTTGACTTCCCTCCTCTCCCAGACCCAGGAGCACCGATGAAGAAGCTGATCAACGACCCGGCCGACGTCGTCGCCGACGCCCTGCGGGGCATGGCGGCCGCGCACCCCGAGCTGCGCATCGACCACGAGAACCGGGTGGTGTTCCGCGGGGACGCACCGCGGCAGGGCAAGGTCGGGCTGGTCTCCGGCGGCGGCTCCGGCCACGAGCCGATGCACGGCGGGTTCGTCGGCATGGGGATGCTGGACGCCGCCTGCGCCGGGGAGGTGTTCACCTCCCCGGTCCCCGACCAGATGGCCGCCGCCACGACCGGGGTCGACGGCGGCGCCGGGGTCCTGCACATCGTGAAGAACTACACCGGTGACGTGATGAACTTCGAGATGGCCGCCGAGCTGGTGGCCGCCGAGTCCGGCACCGAGGTGGTCGCCGTCGTCACCGACGACGACGTCGCCGTGCAGGACAGCCTCTACACCGCCGGCCGCCGCGGCGTGGGCGTCACCGTGCTGCTCGAGAAGCTGGCCGGCGCGGCCGCCGAGCAGGGCCGTCCGCTCGCCGAGGTCGCCGAGGTCGCGCGCACGGTCAACGCCCAGGGCCGCAGCATGGGGATGGCGCTGACCTCCTGCACCGTGCCGGCCGCCGGCAAGCCGACCTTCGACCTGCCCGAGGACGAGATGGAGATCGGCGTCGGCATCCACGGCGAGCCCGGCCGGCGCAGGGTGAAGGTCGCCCCGGCCCGGGAGATCGCCGAGATGCTGGTCGAGCCGGTGCTCAGCGACCTGGAGTTCTCCGGCGGCGACGGCGTCATCGCCTTCGTCAACGGCCTCGGCGGCACACCGCTCATCGAGCTCTACCTGATGTACGCGGAGGTGACGCGGGTGCTGGAGAAGTCCGGGGTGACCGTCGCGCGGTCGCTGGTCGGGTCCTACATGACCAGCCTGGACATGGCCGGCTGCTCGGTGACGCTGCTGAAGGTGGACGACGACCTGGTCAGGCTCTGGGACGCCCCGGTGCGCACCCCCGGCCTGCGGTGGGGGGTCTGAGGGTGGCGGACTCCCTCGACGTCGCGGCGCTGGAGGCCTGGGTCCGCGAGTTCGCGCGGTCCGTCGCGGAGCACAAGGACGAGCTCACCGCACTGGACTCGGCGATCGGCGACGCGGACCACGGCGCCAACATGGACCGCGGCATGTCCGCGGCGGTGGCGGCGCTGGAGGCCGCACCACCCGCGGACCCCGCCGCGCTGCTCAAGCAGGTCGGGATGACGCTGGTCAGCAAGGTGGGCGGGGCCAGCGGACCGCTGTACGGCACATTCTTCCTGCGGATGGCCGGCGTGCTGGGCCCCGACCCGGCCGACGACGAGACGTTCGCCCGGGCGCTGCGGGCCGGGCTGGACGGCGTCGTCGCCCGGGGCAAGGCCGCGCCCGGGGACAAGACCATGCTGGACGCGCTGGCACCCGCCTGCGACGCCCTGGACGCCGCGCTCGCCGAGGGGCAGCCGCTCGGCGCGGCGCTGGCGGCGGCCGCCGCGGCTGCCACCGAGGGCCGGGACGCCACCGTGCCGCTGGTCGCCCGCAAGGGCCGGGCGAGCTACCTGGGCGAGCGCAGCGCCGGCCACCAGGACCCGGGGGCGACCTCGACCGCACTCCTGCTGGACGCCGCGGTGACCGTGTTGTCCGGCAGCGCGGGCTGACGCCGGTGTCCCGGGTCGGACTGGTCGTCGTCTCGCACAGCCGGCCGCTCGCCGAGGCGGCCGTCACCCTGGCCCGGCAGATGCTGCCGAGCGCCGAGGTGACCGTCGAGGTGGCCGCCGGCACCGACGACGGTGGGCTGGGCACCGACGCGGTCGCCGTCTCCGCCGCCATCACCGCGGCCGACTCCGGTGACGGCGTCGTGGTCCTGATGGACCTGGGCAGCGCGGTGATGTCGGCCGAGACGGCGCTCGAGCTCGTGGACGACGACGTCCGGGAGCGCGTCGTGCTGAGCTCCGCGCCGCTGGTGGAGGGCCTGGTCGGTGCGGTGGTCGTCGCCGCCGGGGGTGCCGACCGCGACCGGGTGGCCGCCGAGGCCCTCCGCGGCCTGGCGCCCAAGCAGGCCCACCTGGACTAGCCGGTGGGCAGCAGCAGCGTGGCGTAGAGGGTGAGCCCGGGGCCGAAGGCCATCGCGACCACCGGGCCGTCGACGTCGCCGAGCTCCTCGAGCACCAGCAGGACGGTCGCCGAGGAGCAGTTGCCGTGCTCGGTGAGCACCCGGCGGGAGGCGCCCATCTGCTCCTCGGTCAGTCCGAGGGTGTCCCGGACGACGTCCAGGATCCGCGGTCCGCCGGGGTGCACGGCCCAGCCCGCGACGTCCTCGATGCGCAGGCCCGCCTCGCCCAGCAGCTCCTCGACCACCCCGCCGACGTGCCGGCCGAGCACGTCGGGCACGCGCGGCGACAGGCCCATCCGGAACCCGAGGTCGGTGACGTCCCAGGTCATGTGGTCGGCGGTGGAGTGGTCGGTGCGGGCGACCATGCCGGCGACCCTGCGGCCCCCGCCGGCGTCGGGCTCCAGCACGACGGCGGCTGCGGCATCGCTGAACAGGGCGTGGGTGACCACCTGCTCGAGGTCGGCGACGGCGGGCTGCACGTGCAGGCTGGTCAGCTCCAGGCAGAGCAGCACCGCGGGTCGGGACCGCGCCGTCACGAAGTCGCTGACCGCGGCGATGCCGGGGAGCGCCGCGTAGCAGCCCATGTGCCCGATCAGCAGCCGCTGCAGCCCCAGCGGCATGCCGAGGTCGCTGGCCAGCCGGATGTCCAGCCCCGGGGTGGCGTAGCCGGTGCAGGTGGCGACGGCGAAGAGCCCGACGTCACCCGGTGCGAGCCCGGCCGCGTCGAGCGCACCGGCGACCGCCTGCTTGCCCAGCGGCAGCGCCTCGGTGACGTACCGCTCCATCCGGGCGCCGGTCCCCCAGCCGGAGACGTCCTCGTCGACCGGGTTGACCACCGCGTGCCGGCGCTGCGCCCCGGCGGCACGGAAGACCCGCTCCGCCGCCCGCAGCCCGGCGTACTGGGCGGCGAAGAACCCGTCCCAGACCTGACCCTGCTCGTAGGTCGCCGGCAGCGCGTGCCCGGCGCCGGTCACGACGGCGGCCGTCACCAGCCCGCCACCAGCAGAGTCCCGATCATGCCCCGACGGTACGTGCGGACCCGGACGTGTGCGCTCCGGTGGCACCCGGCCGATCTCATCGCCGGGTGCCGTACCCGGCGAAGAGCACGGTGGTCAGTGCGATCTCGCGCATCCGCACGCCCTCGCGCCGTCCGCGGCGCCAGGCGACGAGGTCGCGCACCGAGGGCCGGATGCCGACCAGTCGCAGGTCGAGCCCGACCCGGTCGGCGGTGGCCAGCAGCCGGGTGCGGTCGACGAACAGCGCCGGGTCGTGGATGCCGGGCGGCGGCCCGCCGGGCATGCGCTCGGCGATCCGGACGGCGATCACGTCGGCCAGCCTGGTGCGGGCGATGGCGTCGATGACCAGCGTGCCGCCGGGCTTGAGCAGGCGGGCGCACTCGGCGATCACCTGACCGTCGTCCTCGACGTGCTCGAGCACCTCACCGGCGAGGACGACGTCGGCGCACCCGTCGGCCAGGGGGACGGCGAGGACCGTGCCTCGGATCGGCGCGACGCCGTGGTCGCGGGCCACCTGCAGCCCCGCCAGCCCGAGGTCGACCCCGACGTGCCGGTAGCCGAGCCGGTCGACGTGCGGTGCCATCAGACCCCCGCCGCAGGCCAGGTCGACCAGCACGGCACCGGGGCGGGTCGCCGGTGGCACCCGCTGCGCTCGCGCGGCCGCCAACCAGTGCAGCATGGCGAAGCCGCCCGCCGGCTCCCACCACTGGTCGGCCAGGCCGTCGTACTGGGCGGGGTCGTTGCGCAGCACCGGGCGGAGGCTACTTCATCC
>NZ_SJEW01000039.1 GCF_005930475.1 Modestobacter altitudinis | reverse complement strand
GCCGTGGGCGGTGGCGGGCTGGGCCTGGTCGGGCTGGTCGTCGTCGTGCTGTTCCAGGTCCTCGGCGGCGGAGGGGGCAGCACCTCGGCCGCCACCAGCGTGCTGCAGGGGCTGGGCTCGGGTCAGACCGCCGACAACGGCGCTCTCGAGCAGTCCTGCGACGAGGTCGCCGACGCCAACGACTCCGTCGACTGCGCCGTCGCCGCCGACATCGACTCGATCCAGGACTACTGGGGGCAGACCCTCGGCGGCAGCTACCAGCCGGCCGACACGGTCTTCTTCTCCGGCTCGGTGCAGACCGGCTGCGGCGGCGCGACGAGCGGCTCCGGGCCGTTCTACTGCCCGGCCGACCAGCTGGTGTACATCGACCTGTCCTTCTTCGACGACCTGCAGACCCGGTTCGGTGCCGAGGGCGGGGCGTTCGTCAACGCCTACGTGATCGCCCACGAGTACGGGCACCACGTGCAGGACCTGCTGGGCACCAACCAGCAGGTGGACTCGCGGCTGAGCGGGCCGGACAGCGGCAGCGTGCGGCTGGAGCTGCAGGCCGACTGCTACGCCGGCACCTGGGCCAACCACGCCGAGACGGTGCCGGACGAGACCGGCCAGCCGCTGATCGTCGACATCACCGATGACGACATCTCCCGGGCGCTGGACACCGCCGGGCGGATCGGTGACGACTTCATCCAGGAGAACCTGGGCAGCGGGACCGTCGACCAGGACTCCTTCACGCACGGCTCGTCGGAGCAGCGGCAGCGCTGGTTCAGCACCGGCTACTCCACCGGTGACCCGCGCCAGTGCGACACCTTCGCGACCGACGACCTGGGCTGACGCGGAAGGAACACCGGCCGGGCCGGGTTGCCGCGGGCATGACGACTCTCGGGATCATCGGCGCCGGACACATCGGCGCGGCCCTCGCCCAGGCAGCACTCGACGCCGGTCACGACGTCGTGCTCAGCAACTCCCGCGGTCCGGAGACGCTCACCGACCTGGTGACCGCCCTCGAGCAGCGGCCGGGGCGCCGGGGGAAGGTGCGCGCGGACACCGCCGCGGGCGCCGCGGCCGCCGCCGACCTGGCGGTGGTGACGATCCCGCTCAAGGCCGTGCCCGCCGTCCCGGTCGAGCCGCTGGCCGGCAAGGCCGTGATCGACACGAACAACTACTACCCGCAGCGGGACGGGCAGATCGCCGAGCTCGACGACGAGTCGACGACGACGGCCGAGCTGCTGCAGGCCCACCTGCGCACCTCGCGGGTGGTCAAGGCGTTCAACCACCTCGGCGCCGCGGACATCACCACCGGCGGCTCTCCCGCCGGCACCCCGCACCGCCGTGCGCTGGCCGTGGCCGGCGACGACGCGGCGGCCAAGCAGCAGGTGGTCGCGTTCATCGACGCGATCGGCTTCGACGCCGTCGACCTCGGCCCGCTGGCCGAGGGCTGGCGGATCCAGCGGGACACCCCCGGCTACGGCCCGCGCTTGGACGCCGAGGGGCTCCGCGCCGCCACGGCGGCGGCGAAGCGCTACCGGGACATGTGACCGCCGGGCGCTCGCCGCCGCTCAGCCGGCGGCGAGCGTCTGCTCGGCCGCCTCGACCTCGGCGGTCCACGCCCGCTTGCCCGCCTGCCAGCGGTCCTCGTCGTCCCCCCGGCGCCAGTAGCCGGAGATCGAGGTGAAGGCCGGGTCGAGGCCCCGCTCGGCACGCAGGTGCAGCCGGAGGTCCTTCACCAGGCCGGCCTCGCCGTGCACGAACACGTGCCCGGTCCCCGCCGGCAGCTCCACGGCCTTGACCACCGTGGCCACCGCCTCCCCCGGGACGCCGTCGCCGCGGTGCACCCACACGACCGACACCCCCTCCCCGAGGACGAGGTCGGACTGCTGCTCCGTCGGGTCCGCCACCTCCACGAACACCAGGGCCGGGACGCCGGCCGGCAACCGGGTCAGCGCCGCGCCGATCGCCGGCAGGGCGCTCTCGTCGCCGACCAGCAGGTGCCAGTCCGCGTCGGGGCTGGGCGCGTAGCCGCCACCGGGCCCGAAGAACTGGATGCGGTCACCCGGTGCCGCCGACGCCGCCCAGGGGCCGGCCAGCCCCTCGTCGCCGTGGTGCACGAAGTCGATGGTGAGCTCCCCGCCGACCGGGTCCCAGGACCGCACCGTGTAGGTGCGGGTGACCGGCCACAGCTCCGGCGGGAGCTCCCCACGCAGCTGCTCCACGTCGAAGGGTGCGGTGTACGGAGCGCCCGGCGGGGGGAAGAGGAGCTTCACGTAGTGGTCGGTGAACTCACCGGCCGGGAACCCGGCCAGGCCCTCGCCGCCGAGGACGACGCGGATCATGTGCGGCGTCACCCGGGAGGTCCGCAGCACCTCCCCGACTCGTGCCACCCGGGGGCGCCGGGCGCCCCCGCCCCTGGTCGGTCCGCTCACGCGTCCTCCTCGATCCCTCAGGCAAGGCTTGCCTTCATCGAGGCTACCCGGCCTGCTACGCCGCCCTTCCGCCCGTGATCAAGAAAAGTGGATCTAGCCGGTTTACGCCGTAGCCGCCCACGGGTACCAGGCATCTCAACGGAACGGCGTCCCACCAAGGCCAGGTGGGATCCCCCGAGTTCAGCACTGGGCACCACCAGGCGCCCGTACGCCGTCCCGCGTCTCGGCCTCGCCGACACCGGCCCTCACCTGCCGGCAACGGCGTGTGCCCTCGAGCGGGCGTGGTCGGCCAGGGCACGGACGCCCAGCTGCACTGAGCACTGACCAGAGCACAGCCCACGCACGACGAGGAGGAACGATGACCCACTCCATCGACACCCCGACGCAGTCACCGCAAAGCGGTTCGACCCCCGTGTCCGGCAGCCCCAGCACCAAGGACGTCGCCAAGGACCAGGCCGGCAACGTCGCCTCCACCGCCGCCCAGGCCGGCAGCCAGGTCGCCTCGACTGCCGCCGACCAGGCCAAGCAGGTCACCCAGGAGACCAAGCGGCAGGCGGCCGACCTGATCCAGCAGGGCCGCTCGCAGCTCCAGGACCAGGCCCGCAACGGCCAGCAGAAGGCCGGCGAGGGCCTGGCCGGCATCGCCCAGCAGCTGCGCACCATGGTGGAGGGTGGCGGCGAGACGCCGTCCGGCCCCGCCGCCGACCTCGTCCGCCAGGCCGGGGACAAGATCGAGGAGCTCGCCGACTGGGTCCAGGCCCGTGAGCCCGGTGAGCTGGTCGACGAGTTCCGCGCCTTCGCCCGTCGCAAGCCCGGCGTCTTCCTGCTCGGTGCCGCCGTCGCCGGTGTGCTCGCCGGCCGGCTGACCACCGGCGTGGTCGCCGCGCACAAGGACACCAGCTCCTCGGGCAGCGGCACGCAGCAGCCCACCGGCACGGGCTCGCCCTACGCCTCGCAGAGCTACGCGACCGACACGAACTACATCGCCGACACCCCGTCGACCGGGTACGCCAGCACCGGCTACGAGGCCGGCACCACCGGCTACGCCACCACCGGCACCGCCGGCTCGGTCCCGCCGCCGCCGTACGGCACGCCGGAGACCACCACGCAGTCCTCCACCACGGCCGGCTGGGACGACCCGGCGACGCGCACCCCCGGGTCGGGTCAGCTGTGAGCACCCCTTACCAGGGCGGCGTGCCGCAGCAGGACCTGGGCTACGGGGACACCGGAGCCTCGACGTACGTCCCGCCCGCTGCAGACGGCTACGACTACGGCAACACCGCGCAGCCGATGACCGAGGAGGGGCACCCGAACGTCGAGGGCACCTCGGTCGGTCAGCTCATCGGCGACGTGACTCGTGACCTGTCGACGCTGATGCGCCAGGAGCTGGAGCTGGCCAAGGCCGAGCTCCGCGCCGACGCCAACAAGGCGACCGAGGAGGTCAAGGCCCAGGCCGGCAAGGCCGGCAAGGGTGCCGGGATGCTCGCGGGTGCCGGCGTGGCCGGGCTGATGCTGGCCGTCTTCCTCAGCTGCGCCCTGTGGTGGGCACTGGAGAACATCATGGACGCGGGCCTCGCGGCCCTGATCGTGGCCGTCCTCTGGGGCATCATCGCCGCCGTCCTGCTCTCGGTGGGCCGCAAGACGCTGAAGACGATCGACTTCACCAGGCTCAAGCAGATCAACCCCAAGCCGGAGCAGACCGTGGAGACCCTCCAGCAGGTCCCCGGCGCTCTCAAGCCCAACTGACCCGGAACGGAGACTGACGATGACCAGCAGTGACCCGGACGTGATCCGCCGCCAGATCGAGGACACCCGCGCCAACCTCAGCTACGAGGTCGACGCGTTGAACGAGAAGGTCAACCCGACCCGCGTCGTGGACCGTCGCGTCGGCAAGGCCAAGAGCAGCGTCGCCGGCCTGAAGGACAAGGTCTTCGGCGCCGCGCAGCAGGGCGGCTCGCAGGTCGGCGGCAAGGCGCACGACGTCGCCGGCTCCGCCCAGGGCGCGGCCCATTCCGCGGCCGGCAGCGTGCAGGACGCCGCCCACTCCGCGGTGGGCGCCGTGCAGTCCGCCCCCGAGACCCTGACGCGCCAGGCGCAGGGCAACCCGCTGGCTGCGGGCCTCATCGCCTTCGGTGTGGGCTGGCTCGTCTCCTCCCTGCTGCCCACCAGCGAGAAGGAGAAGCAGCTCGCCGCGCAGGCGGAGTCGGCGGTCAAGGAGCACTCGCAGCCGCTGGTGGACCAGGCGAAGAACGTCGCCCAGGAGATCGGTGACAACCTGAAGCCGATGGCCCAGGACGCCGTCCAGTCGGTCAAGGAGACCGCGCAGGAAGGTGTCCAGACGGTCAAGTCCGAGGGCCAGTCCGCGGCCTCGGACGTCCAGGGCACCGCCCAGGACGCCAAGCAGACGGTCCAGGGGCACGCCTCCTCCTGACCCGGCACCACCTCACGACGGCCCCCGGTGCTCCCGCACCGGGGGCCGTCGTGCGTCCGGACAGCGGTGACCGTCCTGCCGGGGCCGCCCCGGGACGACGGCCGAGGCCGTTCGCGGGTCCGGCCCGGTACGACTTCTCGTGAATGGCTGATCACCTGCAGGTCCACCGGTCCGGCGTCCCTGCAGGTGATCGTCACTTCAGGGCCGGAAACCCACCGGACCGGCAGCCACCCACCCCGGGCTCGGGATGGCCCCGCTCAGGCGCCCGCGCCGAGCCTGCGAGGCGTGGCGGGAAGGGGTCCTTTCTCAGACGAAGGCGCTGAAGCCGGTGATGGAGCGGCCGACGATCAGGGTGTTCATCTGCCGGGTGCCCTCGTAGGAGTACAGCGCCTCGGCGTCGGCGAAGTACCGGATCACGTCGTTCTCCAGCACGATGCCGTTGCCGCCGAACAGCTCCCGCGCCCAGGCGACCGTCTCCCGGCCCCGGGCGGTCACGTAGCTCTTGGCCAGCGACGCCTGGTCGTCGCGCAGCGCGTCGACCTCCTGCAGCTGGGAGATCCGCACCGTCATGCCCAGGCTGGCGGTCACGTTGCCCAGCATCCGGGCCAGCAGGTCCTGGATCAGCTGGAAGCTGCCGATCGGCTTGCCGAACTGCTTGCGCTCCTTGGCGTAGGCCAGGGCCACCTCGTAGGCACCGAGCTGGCAGCCGACACCGCTCCAGGCGACCCCGCCACGGGTCACCTTGAGCACCTTGTTGACGTCCTTGAAGCCGTTGCCGTCCTCGAGCTTGTTCTCCGCCGGGATCCGGCAGTCGGTGAACGTCAGGTCGGCGTTCTGCACCGTGCGGAGCGAGAACTTGTCCTCGATCTTGGTCGCGACGAAGCCGGGGGTGCCCTTCTCCACCACGAAGGTCTTGACCTGGTCGTCGTCCACGTCGCGGGCGAAGACCACCACGACGTCGGCGAAGGTGCCGTTGCCGATCCAGCGCTTGGCACCGTTGAGCACCCAGGAGTCGCCGTCCCGGCGCGCGGTGGTGCGCATGCCGCGGGCCACGTCCGAGCCACCCTCGGGCTCGGTGAGCCCGAACGCGCCGATCGTCTCCATCCGCATCATCGAGGGGATCCAGCGCTGCCGCTGCTCCTCGGAGCCCAGGATCATGATCGACCCCATCGCCAGGCCGTTGTGCACCCCGAGGAAGGTGGCCATCGACGGGTCGACCCGGGACAGCTCCATCGCCTGGAAGCCGGTGAACAGCCGGGAGGCGCGGGGCCGGCCGTCCCAGTCGTAGGAGCGGCCGACGATGTCGGCCTCGGCGAACTTGGGGATGAGGTCGTGCGGGAACTCGGCGGCGGCCCAGGCGCCGTTGACCCGGGGCTTGATCTCGGAGTCCAGGAACTCGCGGAGTGCCACCAGTTCCTTCTGCTCGTCCTCGGGCAGCAGCGACTGGAAACCGAAGAAGTCGGCGGGCAGGAGCAGATCGGTCATGGCAGCGGTGCCTTCTCTCTCGTCGACGTCGACGTGCAGCCCCGATGCTGCGCCCGATCTGCCGGGCCAGCCACCGAGAGTGGTGCTGCTCACCCCCGCACCCGGACGCGCTGGACGAGCTGCTCGACCGGACCGCTGAGGAACAGCACGAACATCGCGTAGAAGTTGACCCGGGGGAACACGACGCCGAGGACAAGGGCGACCAGCAGCAGCCCGGTGACGACGACGGACGGGACCACCTCGACGTCGTCGGCGCCGACCCCTCGCCGGCGCAGCCCCGGGCGGCGGCGCAGCAGCAGGGTGAGCGTGGTCGCCGCCCCGGAGCTGGCCGCGATCGTGCCGACGTACAGGCCCAGGGACAGCCGGTCGGTGCCGAACTCGGCGATCACCGCCGTGGCGAAGGGCAGCAGCACGATCGTGAAGGCCCAGAACAGGTTCACCCAGAGGAACAGCCCGTCGTAGGCGCCGACGGACTCGACGATGCGGTGGTGAGCCAGCCACAGCCGCGCTATCACCACGAAGCTGAGGGCGAAGGCGCCGAACTGCCCGAGGTTGTCGGACAGGACGGTGCCGAGGTCCTCGCCGCTGTCCTCGGTCAGCACCTCGATCAGCGGCAGGACCAGCAAGGTGATCGCGATGGCGACCACGGCGTCGAGGAAGGTGACCAGGCGGTCGAGGCCGCGCTCGGTGCGCACCTGCGCAGGCTAGGGGTTCCCGACCCCGGGCGACCCGGTCGTCGTCCCCCTGCGACAGGTGGCTTCCCACGGCTCGAGCGCTGCCCTCCAGGTGGGGCAGCGCTCAACCCGCCCGGGCCCCAGGTGCCGAGCGGCGGAGCTCGACGGCGAGGGACGGCCGCGGTGACGTGTCGGCGACGTGCACGGCGGTGACCACCAGCCCGGAGGGCTCCGCCAGCGCGGCCACCCGTGCCGTCCGGTGCTCCGTCGTCCCCGGCTGCAGGGGCTGGTCCACCAGCAGGAAGCGCCCGCTGCCGGTGAGGACCTCCCGGACCGCGCCGTACTCGTCCGCGGGTGGGCGCCAGAAGGCACCGACGTGCACGGCGACCACGAGGTCGGCCCAGCCCGCGTCCAGCTGCGCGTCGAGCAGCTCGGCCGTCTGCAGGGCCACGACCCCCCGGGCGACAGCGGGCGCGTTCCGCCGCGCCGCCGCGGCCGTCATCGTGGCCGATCGGTCGAGCCCCAGGACGACGCCCGTGGTCAGCCGGTCGGCGAGCAGCGAGAGGAGCACGCCGTGCCCGCACCCGACCTCCAGCACGCGGTCCCCCGGCCGCGGATCGGCCAGCTCCGCCGCCCAGGCCAACCGGGGGGAGACCGCGGCGGCCACCTAGTTCAGCGGCCGGGTGCCCGGCGGGAGCGTGCCGCCGGCGACCATCCCGGTCACCGCGTCCTGGAGCGCGGTCAGCGCCACCCGCTGGGTGAAGGGACCGGTCGACACCCGGGCGACGCCGAGCTCCTGCAGCTCGCGCGCCGGCAGCGACGCGCCGGGGACGCTGATCAACGTCAGCTTGTTGCGGCCCAGTCCCTCGACGACCGCGGTGATCTCCTCGCGGTCGACCAGCCGCGGCACGAACACCACCGGGGCACCGGCCTCGAGGAAGGCCTGCCCGCGCCGGACGGCCTCGGCGACCAGCTCGCTGCGGTCGGCGTCCGGCGCCGCCGTGACGAAGGCGTCGGTGCGGGCGTTCAGCACGAAGTCGATGCCGGCGTCCCGCCCGGCACGCACCACGGCCTCGACCGCGGCGACGGCGTCGTCCAGCGGCTTCATCTGGTCCTCCAGGTTGCCGCCCACGACGCCCACCTCGATCGCCCGCCGGACGGTCTCCCCCGCGTCGCCGTAACCGGCCTCCAGGTCCATGCTCACCGGCACGTCCACCGCCGCGACGATCCGGCCGACCATGTCCAGGTGCAGCTCGAGCGGGATGTTCTCGCCGTCCTGGTAGCCGAAGGTCGCCGCGATCGAGTGGCTCGCCGTGGCCAGCGCCCGCACCCCCGGCGTGCCGGCGACCACGGTGGCCGAGACGACGTCCCAGACGTTGGTCAGGGTCAGGATCTCCGGTGCGGTGTGCAGGTCGAGGAGGGTCCGGGCGCGGGTCGCGAGGTCAGCCATGCCGGTCAACGTAGCCACCGGTGGCCACCTCGACGGCCTCACTGGCCGTAGGAGCTCCGGAGCTCGGACCACAGCAGGTGGTTGACGCGGTACCGCAGGTGCCCGGTCGTGCTGTCGTCGGGCACCGCGCCGGTCGTGGTGAGCGTCCAGCGCAGCGCGGCCCCACTGCCGGCCGGTCGCAGGTCGAAGGTCAGGACGTCGTCCGGGCGTCGTGGCCACAGCGAGGACCAGACCACCACCCCCGGTTCCCCGGCCCTGCGCACCCGCGGCTCGACCTCGTCGTCGAGCAGCCGGAGCCACGGCCGGGCACCCGGCTGGTGCGGCTCGGTGAGCGACCGCCACACGACCGCCGGCGGAGCGGGCAGCCGGCGCTCCCGCCGGCCGAGCTGCCGCTCAGCCGTGCCGGTCACCGGCCCGGCGCGAGGTCGCCGGCATGAGCACCGCCGCCGCGCCGATGCCCACGGCCACCAGCCAGAACGGGTTGTCCAGCACGTCCAGCCCGACCAGCGCCAGCCCCGCGAGCAGCCCGAGCGCCGCACCGGCGAACGCCCAGGCGGTGAGCCGGGACAGGAAGGTCCACCCGTTCATGCCGCGAGAGCCTGCCGGGAGGGCGCTCGGCAGGCAAGCGCCGCCGCGTCCGGCCCGGGCGACTGCCCCTGAGGGCGGCGGCCAGAACAGGGGGCCCGCATGACCGTGCGCCGCCGTCCACACCGGGCGGCTTCGTCCCCAGCTGCCGGGCAGACCCGCCTGCGCCGTCCGTGGCGCGGCATCCTGACCCGGTGACCCCGAGGAGTGCTCCGCCCGTGGACGACGTGCTGCGCCTGCTGCTGGCAGGTGCCCGACTGGCCGCCCAGCCCGGCGTGACCGGGCAGGAGCTGGACCGGGTGGTCGACCGGCTGCTGCTCCGCGACCCGGCGGTCGACTCGCACGGCCACGCCCAGGACGTGCTGCTCGAGCTGCTGCCGGTCCTCTGGGAGGGCGGCTGGCAACCGGCGGACCTCACCCACGTGGTCCGGCGGAAGGTCAGCGCCCGCGCGGGCCGGCTGGTCGGGGCGGTGATCACCGGCGAGGCCACCGCTGCCGGCACGGCCGGGCGGGCACCTCGTGCCTGGACGGCGCAGCTGGCCGAGCTGGACGGGCCGGCGCGCACGGTGGCCGACTGGTGGCGGGCCGAGCAGATCGCCCCGGCGGCGGCCTGGCGGGACGTGCTGCGGGTGACCGGGGTGCTGCGGGGTCTCCCCCGGCTGGAGCAGCTGCTGCCCCCGCCCTCGGGCTGGTCGGCGGCACTGCTCGCCGAGAGCGGCTGGGAGGAGGCCGTCGACGCGCGGGCGCTCAGCCGGATCCGGGGCCTGCTGGCGAAGGCCGAGTCGACCGAGTTCGAGGCGGAGGCCGAGGCGCTGACGGCCAAGGCGCAGGAGCTGATGGCCCGGCACGCCATCGACACCGCGATGCTGGGTCAGCGCGCGGGCGCGCCGGCGACGGCCGGGCAGGTCCAGGCCCGCCGGTTGCACCTCGACGACCCGCACGCGGAGGCGAAGGCGGCGATCGTCCAGGCGGCCGGGTCGGCGAACGGGGTGCGGGTGGTGCTCCTGCCTGCGTTCGGCATCGCCACGCTGGTCGGGATGCCCGGCGACCTGGACGTGGTGGACCTGCTGGTCACCTCGTTGCTGCTGCAGTCGGGGCGGTCACTGGCCGACGCGGCACAGCTCGCCGGGGCACGTGGCCGGTCGACGGCCTACCGGCGAGGCTTCCTCTACTCCTACGCGCAGCGGATCGAGGAGCGGCTGACCGCCGCGCGGGACTCGGTACGACGGGAGGCCACCGCCACCTACGGCAGCGACCTGGCCCCGGTGCTGGCCGGCCGGCAGGCGGCCGTGGACCGGGCGGTGGAGGAGCTGTTCCCCTCGGTGCGCCGCCGCAGCGGTCGCGCCGTGGACCCCGCCGGCTGGCACGCCGGCCGGCAGGCAGCCGACGCCGCCGACCTCGGCGGTTCCCGTACCACCCGCCTCGGCGGCGGTTGACGGCCCACTCGCAGGGGCCCGCCACGAGCTCGCGAGCGGTGGGGGGCGAGGGGGTCCTATCAGAGGAAGACGTCGAAGGTGGACCCGAGATCGCGGATGAGCATCCCGTGCTGGGTCAGCTCGGCGGCCGTGGTCAGCCAACCGGCCACGAACACCAGGGCGTCGGCGGAGGTGTCGTCCAGCGACGCGGTCGTCGCTGCGGTCCCCGCCTGAGCCACTGCACTGCACGCCAAGGTCAACATGACCGGCCCCTTTCGTCTGTGCAGGGGTCGGCACGATCCGGGGGCCGCTGGAGGTCCGCGTTCCCGGGGAGCTCGAGGACTCACCCGTTGGGGTCAGCGCAGCCCGTCGAGGAGCATCCGCAGCAGCGCCTCGTAGCCGGCGGCGGGGTCCGCGGTCCTCCCGAGACCGGCCAGCTCGAGCGAGACGGCGCCGTGCACCGAGCTCCAGATCAGCTGCGCGGTCTCCACCGGGTCACCGGGGCGCAGCGCACCCCGGTCCACGGCGTAGCCGACCCGGTCCACCAGCGCCTGGAACGCGGCGTCGGCGCGGTCGACCAGCTCCTCGGTCGGGACCGTCGCCGCCCAGCCGGCGCCGAACATCGCGCCGTAGTGCTGCGGGTGGTCGAGGGCGAACCTGCGGTAGTTCCGGCCGCAGATCAGCAGCCGGTCGACCGGGTCGGCGTCGTCGGCTGCGGCGGTCGCGACCCGAAGCCCCTCGAAGCCGCGGGCGAGCACCGCGGCGACCAGCCCGTCCTTGTTGCCGAACCGGTTGTAGACGCCCATCGGCGCGACCGCGGCCTCGGCGGCGACGGCGCGCACGGTGAGGCCGCCCAGCCCGTCGCGCACCAGCACCCGCTCGGCGGCGTCGACCAGGGCCTGCTCGACCGCGCGGCTCGGCGTCCGGCCGCCGGTGGCGCTGACATCTGTCACGACCTCATCCTGCCCGTTGACCTTTGTAGAACATCGTTCTACTTTGATGGCACAACGTTCTACACCAGGAGGTCGTCGTGACCGCTCCCCCCGCCCCGCCCACCACCCGTCGGTGGTGGGTGCTGCTCGTCCTCTGCCTGTCCGTGCTGCTGGTCAGCGTGGACAACACGATCGTCAACGTCGCGCTCCCCACCATCGGCCGGGAGCTCTCGGCGACCACCAGCGACCTGCAGTGGGTGGTCGACGGCTACACGCTGGCCTTCGCCGCCCTGCTGCTGCTCGGCGGCGCCCTCGGTGACCGCTTCGGCCGCCGCCGCCTGCTGGAGACCGGGCTGGTGCTCTTCGCCGCGACGTCCGCGCTGGCGGCGCTGGCCGACAGCACCGGCGAGCTGATCGCCGCCCGGGTGGCCATGGGCGTGGCCGCCGCGGCCGTCTACCCGGCCACGCTGGCGCTGCTGGTGACCACCTTCCCCGACCGGCGCGAGCGGGCCACGGCCATCGGGCTGTGGTCGGCGGTCACCGGGCTGTCGGTCGCCATCGGGCCGGTCAGCGGTGGACTGCTGCTCGAGCACTTCTCCTGGGGCTCGGTGTTCCTGGTCAACCTCCCGCTGGCCGCGGTCGCCGTCGCCGCCGGGCGGCTGCTGCTCACCGAGTCCGCCGACCCCCGCCCGCGCCGGTTCGACCTGGTCGGCGCCGCCCTGTCGATCGCCGCGATCGGGCTGCTCGTCGTCACCACGATCGAGGCGCCGGGCAGCGGCTGGGGCTCGGCCACCACCGTCGCCGGCTACCTGGGCGCTGCGGTGGCACTGGTCGGTTTCATCGGCTGGGAGCTGCGCCGCCCCGAGCCGATGCTCGACGTCCGCCTCTTCACCGACCCGCGGGTCTCGGTCGGCAGCGGGGCGATCGCGCTGGCCTTCTTCAGCCTCTTCGGGTTCATCTTCCTGATCACCCAGTACTTCCAGGCGGTCCGCGGCTACGACACCCTCACCGCCGGGCTGGCCACCCTGCCCTTCGCCTTGGTCATCGGTGCGGTGAGCCCGCTGGCGATCCTGGCCATGCGGGCGCTGGGCACCAAGCTGGTGGTCGCCGCCGGCCTGCTGACGATGGCCGCCGGGTTCGCCGTCGCCGCCGGCAGCTCGCTGGAGTCGGCCTACTGGGGCCGCATCGTCATCGCCATGGTGCTGATGGCCGGTGGGCTCGGGCTGGTGACCAGCCCCGCCACCGAGGCGGTCATGGGGGCGTTGCGCACCGAGCAGGCCGGGGCCGGCTCGGCGGTCAACGACACCGTCCGCGAGGTGGGCGGCACGCTCGGGGTGGCGGTCGTCGGCTCGGTGATGAGCACCGTCTACGGGCCCTCGGTGGTCGACGCGCTCACCGGCGCCGGCGCCCCGGCACCCGTGGCCGAGGGTGCGGCAGACTCGGTCTTCGCCGGCCTCGCGGTGGCCGGCCGGCTGCCGGACGGCGCGGCCGTCGCCGTCCAGCAGGCCTTCCTGGACGGGGTCTCCGCCGGCTCCTGGGTGGCCGCTGCGGCGAGCGCGGCCGGAGCGGTCGCCGTCCTGGCCTTCCTGCCCGCCCAGCACCGCCTCCCCGACCCGGCGCCCGAGCTCCAGGAGGACCCCGTCCCCCTCACCCCTCGCTAGAGCTCGGGGCGAGCTCTGGACGAGGCCTAGGCCCGCGGGTCCCAGGGCTGGCGGCCGGGGGGCAGATTGGACCGGTCCGGCGCGATGACCGTCGCCTCGTGCGAGTCCGGCAGCGCGACGGTCTGCGGGTCGGGCGCCAGCAGCAGGTCGCCGGTGCCGCGCAGCATCGTCTCCCCCCGGAAGAACGCCGGCGCGACGCGGGCGTAGGCCACCATCAGCAGGATCCCGAGCAGCAGCGCGCCGACGCCGATGACGAAGACACCGCCCACGCCGTGGAACACCGTCTCGCCGTACTCGGGGTCGGCGAACTCGACGCAGGCGAGCACGAAGACGGCGAGCATGAACAACCCGCCCAGCAGCGGCAGCAGGAAGCGCATGACCACGTCCCGCGGACCGTGCAGCGACCGGCGGAACTCCCAGGCGCAGGCGAAGCCGGTGAGCCCGTAGTAGAAGGCGATCAGCATGCCGGTGGCGGTGATCGAGTCCACCAGGACGTTCTCGCTGACCAGGGTCAGACCCACGTAGAAGGCGATCGAGACCGCGCCCATCCAGATCGTGGAGACCGTCGGCGTCAGGTACCGCGGGTGGATCCGGGCGAAGGACTGCGGCAGCGCACCGTAGGCGGCCATCGACAGCGAGCCCCGGGCGGTGGGCAGGATCGTGGTCTGGGTGCAGGCGGCCGACGAGGTGAGCACCGAGATGATCAGCAACGCCTCGAACACGCGCCCGAAGGCGTCGTCGCCGAACACCGTCGTCCCCAGGGCGGTGAAGACGTCCTCGGCGTTGGCCTCGTTGCCCAGCCCGATGCCCTCGGTGCCCACCCCGGCGAAGGCGACGGTCGCCACCGACACGACCGTGTAGATGCCGACCAGCAGGACCGTGGAGATGATCGCCGCCCGCCCCGGCGACCGGGTGGGGTCGGCGGTCTCCTCGTTCACCGCGACCGCGGAGTCCCAGCCCCAGTAGATGAAGATCGCCAGCAGCACGGCCTCGGTGAGCGAGGCCCAGCTGAGCCCGGAGGGCCACAGCCAGGACAGCGACGGCGTGAGAGCCCCGGCGGGGGCGGTGCCGGACCAGACCTTGACCAGCGCGTAGCCGGCGAAGGCCACCAGGACGACGACCTCCACCGCCAGCAGCACGTTCTGCACCCGCGCGGTCGGCTCGATGCCCCGGTAGCAGATCCAGGTCATCAGGGCGATCCAGCCGACCCCGGCGACCGTCGTCCAGGACGTGCTGTCCGCCAGGGAGTCCAGCCCGACCAGCCGGTACCCGTAGGAGCCGGCGATCTGGGCCAGGTTCGCCATCACGATGACGTCGGCGGCGATGATCCCCCAGCCGCCCAGCCAGCCGGTGCGCGGACCGAAGGCACGGGCCGCCCAGGTGAAGGTCGTCCCGCAGTCCGGCTCGCGCTTGTTCAGCTCCGAGTAGGCGACGGCGATCAGCCACATCGGCACGAAGGCGAGCAGCAGAACAGCCGGCGCCTTGACCCCGACGGCGATGACGACGAACCCCAGGGTGGCGGCCAGCGCGTAGGCCGGCGCGGTCGAGGAGACGGCGAGCACGATCGAGGAGACCAGCCCCAGGGCCCCGCTCTTGAGGCCCTTGTCCACGGCGGCGCCCTCGACCCGAGGGGGTGCCGCCGGCGCGGAGGAGGACCCCGTCATGCCGGGGCCGGGCGCGCAGTCATGACACGGTTTATCGCACACCACCGGTGCGCGCGGCAGTCCCGGGTCAGACGTGCGGCTGGCCGGTCGACGCGCTGGTCCCGCCGTCGACCGGCACGACCGCGCCGGTCAGGTAGCCCGCCGCCTCGCTGGCCAGGAACAGCACCACCGGCGCGACGTCCGCGGGCTCCCCCGGCCGGCCCAGCGGGATCCGGTTCACGAACGGCGCCAGCGACTCCTCGTCCCGGCCCATCCCCTCGTTGAGCTCGGTGAGGGTGAACGCCGGGGCCACCGCGTTCAGCCGCACGCCCTCTGCGCCCCAGTCCAGCGCCAGGGACCGGACGAAGTTGCTGATCGCGGCCTTCGTCGCGTTGTAGGCGGCCTGCCCCCAGTCGCCGCGCTCCCCGGAGACCGAGGACACCGCCACCAGGTTGCCCCCTGAGCCGGCCAGGTGCGGCAGCGTGGCCTTGGCCAGGTGGAAGAAGGCGTCGACGTTGGTGGCCCGCAACCGCTCCCAGGCCTCGTCGGCCAGCTCGGTGATCGGGCCGGACTCGTAGCCGGCGGCGTTGCTGACCACGACGTCGAGCCGGCCGAAGCGCTGCACCACGTCCGCCACCAGCCGGGTGACCTGCGCCCCGTCGGAGACGTCGGCGGGCAGTGCCGCGGTGCGCTCGGCCGGGTGCCCGGCCAGCGCCTGCTCGAGCCGGTCGGGACGGCGGCCGGTGACGGCCACCGTCGCCCCCGCGTCGAGGAAGGCGCGGGTGATCGCCAGGCCGATGCCGCTGCCACCCCCGGTGACGAGGACGACGGAACCGGCGAAGTCGAACGAGGTGGAAGGCATGGCCGGGTCATCCCCCGCCGGGAACAGGTCGACACCCCCGATGGTTGCGTGCAGCGAGCAATGACCTCAGGCGTAGCCACGCCGGCGCGACGGTGCGCCTCTGCCCTGCACACCTCGCCCAGGAGCTCCTGTGTCCCATCCTGCTCCACCCTCCGCCGCAGCCATCCCCGGGACCGCTGACGCCAAGGCCACCGCGGCCGCCCAGGACGAACGCGACCACGGCCGCCGCTGGTGGACCCTCGCCGCACTCGGCCTGGCCCAGCTGATGGTCGTGCTCGACGCCACCATCGTGAACATCGCGCTGCCCAGCGCCCAGGCCGACCTCGGCTTCGACGACGCCGACCGGCAGTGGGTGGTCACCGCCTACGCCCTGGCCTTCGGCGGGCTGCTGCTGCTCGGCGGCCGGCTGGCCGACATGTTCGGCCGGCGCCGCACCCTGCTGATCGGCCTGGTCGGCTTCGCCCTGGCCTCCGCGCTCGGCGGCGCGGCCACCGGGTTCGGCACCCTGGTCGCCGCCCGCGCCGTCCAGGGCGTGTTCGGGGCACTGCTCGCCCCCTCGGCGCTGTCGCTGCTGACCATCACGTTCAGCGACCCCAAGGAGCGCGGCAAGGCCTTCGGCATCTTCGGCGCGATCGCCGGCGCCGGTGCGGCCATCGGCCTGCTGCTCGGCGGGGTGCTCACCGAGTACTTCAGCTGGCGCTGGTGCCTCTACGTCAACATCCCGATCGCGCTGGTCGCCGGCGCGGGCGCGGTGCTGTTCGTCCGCAAGGTCGCGCCGGGTCGTGGTGTCCACCTCGACATCCCCGGTGTGGTCACCGCGGTGCTCGGCCTCGGTGGCCTGGTCTACGCCTTCGCCCGCGCCGAGACCGACGGCTGGGGCGACCCGGTCACGGTCACGCTGATCGTCGTCTCGGTGCTGCTGCTGGTCGCCTTCGTCCTCCTGCAGGCCAGGGTCGCCCACCCGCTGCTGCCGCTGCGGGTGGTCCTGGACCGCCGCCGCGGTGGCGCCTACCTGGCCATCACGCTGGCCGCGATCGGCATGTTCGCCGTGTTCCTGTTCCTCACCTACTACCTGCAGCAGACCAAGGGCTTCAGCCCGCTGAAGAGCGGCGTCGCGTTCCTGCCGTTCGTGGCCGGCATCCTGACCAGCTCGACGGTCGTCGTCCCCCGGCTGCTGCCGAAGATCGGCCCGCGGTTCATCATCGCCACCGGTCAGCTGCTCGGCATGGCCGGGCTGCTCTACCTGTGGCGGCTGGAGGCCACCAGCGGCTACCTCGGCCACGTGCTGCCGGCGCTGTTCGTGATGGGGCTCGGGATGGGCCTCATCTTCGCCTCGTGCTTCAACACCGCGACCTCGGGCACCCGGCCCGCGGACGCCGGGGTCGCCTCCGCGCTGGTCAACACCGGGCAGCAGGTCGGCGGGGCGCTCGGCACCGCGCTGCTGAACACCATCGCGGCCACGGTCACCACCTCCTACGTGACCGCGCACCAGCAGTCGGCGTCGGTGCTCGCGGACGCGGCGGTCGCCGGTGAGACCCGCGCGTTCCTGGTCGCGGCCGGGGTCTTCGGTCTCGGCGCCGTGGTCAGCCTGCTGGTGTTCCCCAGCGGCCCCAACCCGGTGCCGCAGCCCGGCGCGCAGGTGCCCGCCGGTCACTGAGGTCACCGCACGCTCGACGCGACGGCGCCGTCCCTCCCCGGGGCGGCGCCGTCGTGCGTCCGGACACCCGCCGCGCGCAGGTCTGCGCGGAACGGACCGCAGGAACAGCTCCCGACCCGCGCCGGGGCTGCCGTGGACCCGGCGGCCCCGGTGTCCCACTCGCACCACAGGACACGGCCGAGACGTGACTTGCGTCGTGCCGCTTGCCTCGGACCCACCCTCCGTGACACAACAGACGACGAGGTTCAGAGTGAGCCGAGTGGAACCCCCGGTGCCGTCCGGGGCAGCGACGTGAGTGGGTGGGCGCGTGGAGCCGACGACCGTCGGCGACGTCCCGCAGGCCGACCTGCAGGCGACCCGGCTGCGAGCACAGCTGGCGATCGACGCGGCCGGCATCGGGACCTTCGACTGGGACCTGGTGACCGGCCGGCTCAGCTGGGACGACCGGCTGATCGAGATGTTCGGCTACGACACCGAGACGTTCGAGCAGACCATCGAGGCCTTCAACGCCCGACTGCACCCCGACGACCTGCCCCGGGTCACCGAGGCGCTGAAGCAGGTGATCGCCACCCAGGGTGACCTGGACACCGACTACCGGATCCTGCTGCCCGACGGCGACACCCGGTGGGTGAGCGCCCGGGGCAAGGGCTTCGGTGCCGCCGAGGGACCGGCCGCCCGGGTGATCGGCGTGGCCTACGACGTCACCGCCGAGGTGGCGAGCGAGGCCCGGGTGAGCCGGGTGCTCGAGGCGATGCCGGCCGGCTTCTACTCCCTGGACTCCGAGTGGCGCTTCGCCCACGTCAACGCCCAGGCGGAGAAGCTGCTCGGGCTCGCCCGGGACGAGCTGCTCGGCCAGATCGTCTGGGATGCCTTCCCGGCGACGGTCAACGGTGTGTTCGAGGAGAGCTACCGGCGGGCGGTGGCGACCGGGCAGCCGGTCGCCTTCGACGCGCACTACCCCGAGCCGCTCAACGGCTGGTACGAGCTGCGCGCCTGGCCCACCCCCGACGGGTTGTCGGTCTACTTCATCGAGGTGACCGAGCGCCGGCAGGCCGAGGCGCAGGCCGAGCGGGCCACCCGCCGGCTCACCCTGCTGGCCCAGGTCAGCGCCGAGCTGGCCGGCACCCTGGACGTCGAGGCGGCCACCGCCCGGCTGCCCCGGATCGTCGTCCCGGCGCTGGCCGACTACTGCGTGCTCACCGTCATCGACGACGACGGGCACCCGCGCGACGTCGGCAGCTGGCACGTCGACCCGGCGCAGCGGTCGGTGCTGGAGCACTACGCCGAGGTGCGGCTGGACGCCATGCCGCTGACCTCACCGGTGGGCATGGCCCTGCACTCCAACGAGGCGGTGAGGTTCGCCGGGGACGACGTGCTGGAGCTGCTGCCGGCGGGCCGGGCGCGCGACCTGCTCACCCTGCTCGCCCCCCGGACCGAGGTCGCGCTCCCGCTGCGCGCCCGCGGCCGCACGCTGGGGCTGCTGACGCTCTTCTACGCCGACGGGCACCAGCCCACCGACGCCGACGTCACGGTCGCCCAGGACGTCGCCGACCGGGCCGGGCTCGCGCTGGACAACGCCCGGCTCTTCGGTCAGCAGCAGCAGATGGCCGAGGCGCTGCAGCGCAGCCTGCTCACCGAGCCACCGGAGCCCGACCACGCGGAGATCGTCGTCCGGTACCTCCCGGCCGCCGAGGCGGCCCGGGTCGGCGGGGACTGGTACGACGCGTTCATGCAGCCGAGCGGGGCCACGACGCTGGTCATCGGCGACGTCGTCGGGCACGACACGGCAGCCGCCGCGGCGATGGGGCAGGTGCGCAGCCTGCTGCGCGGCATCGCCGCTTACAGCGACGCCGGCCCCGCCGAGGTGCTGCGCGGACTGGACTCGGCGATGGCCGTGCTGCAGATCGACACGCTGGCCACCGCTGCGGTGGCCCGGTTCGAGCAGGACGACGACGAGCGGCGGCGCGGCGTCACCCGGATGGTGTGGGCCAACGCCGGCCACCTGCCGCCGCTGGCCCTGCGCCCCGACGGCAGCGTCGTCGTGCTCGCCGACTGGAAGGCCGACCTCCTGCTCGGCGTGGACTCGAGCGTCCAGCGGACCGAGCTGGAGGTGACGCTGGACCGCGGCTCCACCGTGCTGCTCTACACCGACGGGCTGATCGAGCGCCGGGACGCCGACCTCGACACCGGCCTGGCGCGGCTGCGCACGCACCTGGCGGACCTGGCCGACCTGCCGCTGCAGCAGCTGTGCGACGAGCTCATCGCCCGGCTCGTCGACGGCAAGCCCGAGGACGACGTGGCCCTCGTCGCCGTCCGGCTGCACCGGCAGGACCGGCCGCGGCCGGTGGAAGCCGGACCGAACCGGGTGCCCGACCTGGTGCCGGAGGACCCGACCCTTGCCTGAGCCGACGGCGGTCCGTGGTCCCATCGACCCGGGACAGCAGTGCACGGTGACCGCGTGACCTACCGTGGAATGCCGGCGGAGGCTCCCAGCGACGACCGAGAGGAGGGCCTGATGACCGTCACCCGCCCCGGTGTCCCGTCCGGGCCCTACCAGCACGACCTGGCGGTGTACGACTCACCGGACCAGCTCGTTGCTCTCGCTATCCCCTTCCTGCGCGCCGGGCTGGCGGCCGGTGAGGCGGCGGTCATCGCCGTCGAGGACTCCTCCGCGCGGTCGCTGCTCGACGCCCTGGGCGACGAGGACGGCATCGTCGTCCTCGAGCGTCACGGCGTGTACCGGGCGCGGACCCCCGCGGCCATCACCGCCTTCCACAAGCTGGCCCAGGAGCGGGTCGAGGCCGGGCACCCGCGGGTCCGGGTGGTCGGCGAGACCGACTTCGGCCCGTCCGCCCGGGACTGGCTGGAGTGGCAGCGGTACGAGGCGGTGATCAACCAGGCCCTGCCCGCCCAGTTGCTGTGGGGACTGTGCGTGTACGACGCCCGCCGGCTGCCCGACGAGGTCGTCGAGGCGGGGTTGCGCACCCATCCGCACCTGGTCACCGAGCACGGCCGGAAGCCGAACCCCGACTACGTGCAACCGGCCGACTACCTGCGCTCGCTCCCGGTGCCGGTCGAGCCGCTGGAGGCGACCGAGCCGCTGCTGCAGGTGGACGACGTCTCGGACTTCATCGGCCTGCGGCACACCGTCGGCGAGCGGCTGGCCGGCCTGGGTGGCGACCCCGACCGGGTCGAGGACCTGCACCTGGCGATCGACGAGATGAGCTCCAACGCGGTGCGGCACGGGAGCCCGCCGGTGCAGCTGCGGCTGTGGGCGTCGGCCGATCGGGTGGTCTGCCGGATCAGCGACCGCGGGCGCGGCATGGACGACCCGTTCGCCGGCTACGGCCCGGCCCACGGCACCGACCTCTCGCGCGGCGGCATGGGGCTGTGGCTGGCCCGGCAGCTCTGCGACAACGTCGACGTCATCGACGTCGGTGCCGGCCTGACGGTCCGCCTGGCGACCGCCCTGCGCTGAGCGCCCGGGGCGCGCCTCCGGCGCACGGCCGGAGCGCCGGAGGCGTGCCTCGGGCGGGCCAGACCGGACGGCGGGGTCCGGTGGTGCGTGACAGGGTCGGGGGCGACCCGACCGACCAGAGAGGCACCCCTGTGACGCTGCCCGCCGGACTGCTCGACCTGCTGCGCCAGCCCAGCCCCTGCTTCGTGGCCACCGTGATGCCCGACGGCTCGCCGCAGATGACCCAGACCTGGGTCGACACCGACGGCACGCACATCCAGATCAACACCGTCGCCGGGTTCCAGAAGGTGCGGAACATGGAGCGGGACGCCCGGGTGGCGCTGAACGTGGCCGACCCGGCCGACGTCTCGCGCTACTACGCGGTGCGCGGGCGGGTCGTCGGCATCACCGCCGAAGGCGCTGCCGAGCACATCGACCAGCTGGCGCAGAAGTACCTGGGCGGGCCCTACCCGTGGTTCGGCGGCCGCGACCAGCAGCGGCTGCTGGTCACCATCGAGGCAGAGAAGGTCAGCTCGCCGCAGGGCTGAGGCGCGGCGGTGTCACCCCTCCGGGTGACCCCGGGTGGGCGCCGCTCAGCTCTCCCCGATCGGTTGCCGACAACTCTCCAGAAGCCGCGACCCCGGGTCATCACGACACGATCGGCCGACGGCCCGTCCCCCAGGAGAAGCACCGTGGTCACCCTGTTCCAGTCGCTCTACACGCTGTCCCTCGTCGCCGGCGAGCGCGTCTCCGGACGCGTGACCTCCCTCAAGGAGGAGCGCGGCGCCAGCGCCGTCGAGTACGCCCTGCTCGTCGGCCTGATCGCCGCCGCCGTCGTCAGCGCCGTCACGTTCTTCCGTCCGATGCTCGAAGGCCTCTTCCAGAACGTCGATGTCAACGGCGGCCAGGACTGACCTCCAACTGACCTGACCGCCGCGCCTGCACAGGCGCACCTGCGAGGCTGCGGCCGGCTCCCCTCCGGGAGCCGGCCGCTGCGCCGTTCCAGCGGTCGACGCCCCGCCCGCCGTCCAGGTGACCGCCGGACCGGCCAGGCTGGCGGCAGGCCCGCCCACCGGGCGGCGATCGTCTGTGCCGGTCACCGCGACCCGACGGCAGCAGCCGGTACTCCCCCGAGCCGTCGGGTCGGGGATGACGGGCCGAGCCGCCCGGGACTCCTGGGACACCTGGGACACCTGACCCGCGCCCCGGCTCGATGACCGCCCCTGACCTGCGGTCCAGCTCAACAAGTCGCTGCCGCAGCCGAGGATTCCCGGGAAGCGTCGGGAGGAGGACGAGATGTCGGTGACGACCTGCGGGCGACGGCGACACAACTGGTACGTCCGTCCGGCGAGCCTCCGTTGATCCCGCTGCTCTGCATCGCCGTCGCGCTGCTCGGTGCGCTGGCCGGTCGCGCTGCGCACCGGCTGTCCGGTGGTGCCCTCACCCGGCCGGCGGACCCTGCCCCCGTCGACGGCCACGTCCAGTCCGCCCCAGTCACCACGCCACCCCGGGCCGCCGCCAGCACCGGTCCAGCGGGCCCAGCCATCACTGCGGCGGTCGGCGCTGTGGCGTCGACCGCCGTCGTCCTCCGCTTCGGTGCGTCAGCCGATCTACCGGCCTGGCTCTGGTTCGTCCTGCTCGGTCTGCTGCTGGGCGTCGTGGACGTCCGAGAGCACCGGTTGCCCAACCGTGTCCTGCTGCCCGGGACCGCGCTGGCTGTCCTGCTGTTGACCGGCGCGGCGTCCGTGTCCGACAGGTGGGACGACCTGGGGCGGGGGCTGCTCGCCGGCCTGACCTGCTTCGGTCTGCTGCTGGTGATGGCGCTGATCAGCCCCTCCGGCCTCGGCATGGGCGACGTCAAGCTGGTCGCGCTGACCGGGCTATACCTGGGCTGGCTCGGGTGGTCCAGCGTCGTCACGGCGCTGTTCCTGGGCTTCCTCGCCCAGGGTCTCCTGGGCTTGTGGCTGCTCGCAGCTCGGCGGGCGCAGCTCAGCACGGACCTGCCCTTCGGTCCGGCTCTGCTGGTCGGGGCTCTGGCGTCGGCACTGCTCGGCGGGCCATGGGCAGTGTCGCCGTGGTGAGCGCCGGAGCGCCGTCACGCGGTGTCACACCCGTTTACCCGGTCCCCCACACCAGCTCACCCATCCGGGTGACCCCGGGTGGTCGCCGCTCAGCTCTCCCCGATCGGTTGCCGACAACTCTCCAGAAGCCGCGACCCCGGGTCATCACGACACGATCGGCCGACGGCCCGTCCCCCAGGAGAAGCACCGTGGTCACCCTGTTCCAGTCGCTCTACACGCTGTCCCTCGTCGCCGGCGAGCGCGTCTCCGGACGCGTGACCTCCCTCAAGGAGGAGCGCGGCGCCAGCGCCGTCGAGTACGCCCTGCTCGTCGGCCTGATCGCCGCCGCCGTCGTCAGCGCCGTCACGTTCTTCCGTCCGATGCTCGAAGGCCTCTTCCAGAACGTCGATGTCAACGGCGGCCAGGACTGACCTCCAACTGACGCATGAAGCCCCGGTCAGGCGGTGCGACTCAGGTCGCACCGCCGCCGGTCGGCAGTCACCACCCCGACTCCCACACCGCCACCTGAGAGGACCCGACGTGAGCGCCACCCACCCTGCTCGCCCTGCCGGCCGGAGCCGCTTCGCTGCCCGGCTGCTCGGCGAGCGCGGTGCCGCAGCTGTCGAGTTCGCCCTGGTCGTGCCGCTGCTGATCCTGCTGTTCCTCGGCATCGTCGAGTTCAGCCAGGCGCTGCAGGTGCACGCCCGGTTGAGCGCCGCCGCCCGCGAAGGTGCCCGGGTCGTGGCAGTGGGCGGCGACCTCACCCAGGCGCACAAGGCCGTGCACGATGCGGTGGACTCCCTCGACCTCCCCGACTCGCAGATCACCATCAGCCCGGACGCCTGCCCGTCGACGGACCCGGCTGACCCGCTCGAGACCGTCACCGTGACGATCACCTACACCCAGCCCTTCGCCGCCGGCCTGCTCGGGAAGAACGGCGTGGAGCTCACCAGCAGGGCGGTTATGCAATGCGAGCGGTGATCGGCGCCCTCGCCAGCCGGCTGCGGCCGGAGCGCGGCGCCGTCGCCGTCTTCGTCGCCCTGGGCATGGTCGTGCTGCTGGGCTTCGCGGCCGTCGCCATCGACACGTCGGCCGCCCGCCGGGACCAGCAGGTGCTGCGCAACGCCGCGGACGCCGCGGCCCTCGCCGTCGCCATGGAATGTGCCAAGGCCGTGGCTGCCGACATGGCTGCCAACCCCACCGCCACCCCCGCCACCGACTGCCCCGTGACTGCTGCCACTGCAAAGGCCACGGCCGACCGCCTGGGGTCCGACAACGCAGGCAGCAGCAGCACCGTGAAGCCTCCCCTCCTCCAGGGCCAGACGGTCACTGTCACCGTCGAAGCGGACGCCTCGCGTCCCATCCCGATCGGACCGGGCAAGGTCCGGATGACCTCGAAGGCAGCGTGGACCACGACGATCGGCTACACGGCGAGCTACCCCCTGGCCATCTCCTACTGCCGCTACCTCCAGCTGCCCGAGGAGACGCCGTACCACCTCGCGAGCGAGCCGAACGGGCTGGAGCTGCTGCCGGACCGGCAGGAGATCTCCCCCGCCGACTGGACCGGCAGTGACACCTGTGACGGCCCGACCGGCTCCCTGACCTTCCCCGTGGGGAGCGTCATGACCCTCGTCGACGACAGCGCCGCGTGCGGCAGCAGCTCGGCCAAGGACAGGAACGTGACCGGCCAAGCCTTCGAACCGGTCACCTTCGCGGCCAGGACCTGCGTCGCCAGCAGCCAGTTCGGCGACGTGACCAGCTGGCCCCACGGCGGCTACGAGATCGTCGTCCCCGTCTACGACGAGGTCCACGGCAACCGGTACCACGTCTCGGACTACCTCGGCTTCCACGTCATGGGCGTCGACCCCGACGGCGGCCTGTGGGGCTTCTCCACCGGCCCGGTCGATCCCGCCCTGGGCACCCCGATGCCCTCTGTGCGGTTGACGACCTGACCGGTGCACTTCCCCCGGCCCGCGACCCCGCTCCGTCCCTCTGTCCTAAGGATCATCATCATGCAGCGCCGCCTCCTCGCCGCCGTCGCGGCGTTCCTCATCGCCGCCGTCGGAGCAGTGGTCCTGGTGACCTACGCGCAGTCCGCTGACGCGCGGGCCCAGGCCGGCGAACGGCTGGTCCCGGTCCTGGTGGTCGGCCGCACCGTGCCGGCCGGCACCGGCGCCGCCGACGTCGCCAGCTCGGTCAGCACGGAAGAGGTGCCGGCCCGCCTGGCCGCACCCGGCGGCCTGTCCGACCTGTCCGCCGTGGCCGGCTTCGTCACCACCGCGGACCTGCTGCCCGGTGAGCAGCTGCTCGCCGACCGGTTCGCGGACCCGGCCTCCCTGCTGGCGGCCGGCACGGTCGCCGCCCCGGCCGGGACGCAGGAGGTCAGCCTGACCCTGCAGCCGCAGCAGGCGGTCGACGGTGCGCTGAAGGCCGGCGACCGGGTCGGCGTCCTGGTGTTCGGGACGGGCGCCTCGGGCACCCCCGCGTCGCAGAGCATCGACGGCGTGCTGGTCACCCGGTCGTCCGGCGCGACCGATTCCACCGACCCGAGCGCGCAGGTCACCGTCACCCTCGCCCTCGACGGCCCGCAGAGCGCCGCCGTCATCGCCGGGATGCAGCAGGGCACGATCTGGCTCTCCCTGCAGGAGATGGCCCGCCCCGGAACGACCTCCGCCTCCACCGCCGCCGCCACCCCGTCCGCAGGAGCCCAGTCATGAGCAACGTCCTGACCATCGGCCTCGGTGCCGAGCTCGCCCAGCGCTTCGCCGCCGCCAGCACGACCGCGGCCCACCTCGGGGTCGAGGCCCTCGACGCCGAGGGGGGCCTGGCCGCCCGTCTCGCGGAGGCCGGGCACCCGCAGGTGCTCGTGTTCGGCGCAGACGTCCCGCTGCAGCGCGCGCTGCACCTGGCCACCCAGCTCGACGTCTCCGGCTCCGGCACCGACGTCGTCGTCGTCGCCCCGTCGGACCCCGACCTGTGGGTCGCGGCCATGCGGTCGGGGGTGCGCGACGTGCTCGGCCCCGACGCCGGCCCGGACGACGTGGCGGCCGTGCTGCGCCGCTGCGCCGACCTGGCCCGCGCCCGCGCGCAGGCCACCGCCACCGAGGCGAGCTCCGACCGCCGCGTCATCGTCGTGGCCTCGGCCAAGGGCGGGGTCGGCAAGACCACCGTCTCCACCAACCTGGCGGTCGGGCTGGCCCGGTCCGGTACCGGGTCGACGGTCATCGTCGACCTGGACCTGCAGTTCGGCGACGTGGCGAGCGCACTGGCCCTCGTGCCCGAGTACACGCTCCCAGACACCGTGCACGGAGCGGCCAGCAACGACCCGCTCGTGCTCAAGACCTTCCTGACCCGGCACCCCAGCGGCTTGTACGTCGTGGCCGGCAGCGACTCCCCCGCCGCCGGTGACGCGGTGACCTCCGAGCAGGTCGCCCAGCTGGTCCACACCCTCAGCCAGGAGTTCCAGTACGTCGTCCTGGACACCGCGCCAGGCCTGTCCGACCACACCCTGACGGTGCTGGAGAAGGCCACCGACCTGGTCCTGCTCAGCGGTGCCGACGTGCCGGGGGTGCGCGGGCTGCGCAAGGAGATCGACGTGCTCACCGAGCTCGACCTCCTGCCGGCCCGACGACACCTGCTGCTCAACATGTGGGAGACCGACGCGGCGCTGTCGATGAAGGACATCGAGACCACCATCGGCACGCCGCTGGACCTCGTGCTGCCGCGCAGCTCCGCGGTGCCGATGTCGACGAACACCGGCGTCCCGCTGCTGCAGACCGGTGGTCGCGACCCGGTGGCCAAGGGCCTGCAGACGCTGCTGAGCCGCTTCCTGCCCCAGGCGGCCCCGGCGCGCACCGGCCTGTTCGGCCGTCTCAAGGCCGGCGCGCGATGACCCTCACCGACCGCATCGCGACCGCGCGGGGGGAGAACCTGCTCGGCCCCGAGCCGGTGCACGTCGCCCGTGCGGCCGCGGCGGCGGCGTCCCCGGCCAAGAGCCTCGCCGACCGGGTCGCCACCACCGTCGAGCCGGGGCACGACAGCCCTGCCCCGGGAGGTCAGGGCGATGCCCTCACCCGGCTCAAGGACCGCGCCAGCCGCGCGCTGTTCGACCGGCTGGGCAACAAGCTCAACGACCCCGACCTGCCCGAGGACCACCTGCACTCCCTCGTGCGCACCGAGCTGCAGCGCGTGCTGGCCAACGAGCAGACCGCGCTGTCGGGCGAGGACCGCCTGCGGCTGATGAGCGAGATCACCGACGAGGTGCTCGGCTACGGTCCCCTGCAGCCCCTGCTCGAGGACGCCGACGTCACCGAGATCATGGTCAACGGCCCGGACCGGGTCTACGTCGAGCGGCGTGGCCGGATCACCCTGACCGCGACCGCCTTCGCGAACGAGGCGCACCTGCGCCGGGTCATCGAGCGGATCGTCTCGCGGGTGGGCCGGCGCATCGACGAGTCCTCGCCGCTGGTCGACGCCCGGCTCGCCGACGGATCCCGCGTCAACGCCATCATCCCGCCGCTGGCCTTCAGCGGTTCCTCGCTGACCATCCGCAAGTTCTCCCGCACCCCGCTGCAGGTCGCCGACCTGATCTCCTTCGGGACTCTCAGCCCGGAGATGGCCGAGCTGCTGCGGGCCTGCGTCGAGGCCCGGCTCAACATCATCGTCGCCGGCGGCACCGGCACCGGGAAGACGACCCTGCTCAACGTGCTGAGCTCGTTCATCCCGGAGACCGAGCGGATCATCACGATCGAGGACGCCGTCGAGCTGCAGCTGCAGCAGGAGCACGTCGTCCGGCTGGAGTCCCGCCCGGCCAACATCGAGGGCAAGGGCGCGATCGGCATCCGCGAGCTGGTGCGCAACTCGCTGCGCATGCGACCCGACCGCATCGTCGTCGGCGAGGTCCGCGGCGGGGAGAGCCTGGACATGCTGCAGGCGATGAACACCGGCCACGACGGCTCGCTGTCCACGGTGCATGCCAACACCCCGCGCGACGCCATCGCCCGCCTGGAGACGCTGGTGCTCATGGCGGGCATGGACCTGCCGCTGCGCGCCGTGCGCGAGCAGGTCGCCTCGGCCGTCGACGTCATCGTGCAGATCTCCCGGCTGCGGGACGGCACCCGCCGGGTCACCCACGTGACCGAGGTGCAGGGCATGGAGGGCGACACGGTGACGCTGCAGGACGCGTTCCTGTTCGACTACACCGGCGGGACCGACCTCAACGGCCGGATCATCGGCAAGGCCGTGCCCACCGGCGTGCGGCCGCGCTTCACCCAGCGCTTCGAGGAGCTGGGCATCGCCGTGTCGCCGCGGGTCTTCGGGGCCCCGGTGCACCGGGCCACCTCGCCGGGGCGTGGCTGATGCCCACCGTCGTGTGGGCCGGTGGAGCCCTCGTCGTGCTGGCGCTCGGCGTCGCCGTCTTCCTGCTGGCCGGTCCGCGGCGCACCACGGTGCCGCTGTCCCGGCTGGCGCCCGGAGCGCAGGCCGTCCCGACGAGCGGGCTGTCCTCGGCCGCCGTGGGGACCACGGCCCAGGTCGACCGGCTGCTGCAGCACACCGGGCGCACTGAGGGCTTCGAGGCCGTGCTGGAGCGCGCCGGCATCCGCAGCCGGCCCTCGGAGGTCGTCGTCATCACCGCTGGTGCTGCGCTCGGCCTCGGGGCGCTGGGCCTGCTGGCCGGTGGCCCGCTGCTCGCCCTCGTCGGTGCGGCCCTCGCCCCGATCGGCGCCCGGCTGATGATCAGCCGGGCCACCCGGCGTCGCCAGGCGGCGTTCCTCGAGCAGTTGGACGACGCCCTGCAGCTCATGGCGGGCAGCCTCCGAGCCGGCCACAGCGTGCTCCGCGCCCTGGACACCGTCAGCCACGACACCGCGGCGCCGATCTCGGAGGAGTTCTCCCGGGCGGTCAACGAGACGCGCGTCGGGCGCGACCTCGGCGCCGCCCTGGAGGAGATCGTCGACCGAACCCAGAGCGACGACTTCGCCTGGGTGGTCCAGGCCATCGCCATCCACCGCGAGGTGGGCGGCAACCTCGCCGAGGTGCTCGACCGGGTCAGCAGCACGATCCGCGAGCGCGGCCAGCTGCGCCGGCAGGCCCGGGCGCTGTCCGCGGAGGGGCGCATCTCCGGCGTCGTCCTGCTGGTGCTGCCCTTCGCCATCTCGGGCGTGCTGATGCTCGTCTCGCCGCAGTACGTCGGCCGGCTCTTCAGCTCTTCCGGCGGCATCACCGCCGTCGTCATCGCCGGCGTCCTGATGGTCGTCGGCGCCGTCTGGATCCGACAGACCGTGAAGGTGGAGTTCTGATGAGCCCGCTCCTCGTGCCCGCCGTCCTGGCGGTCGTGCTGCCGATCGGCTGGGCCCTGAACGGGGTGCTGCAGCAGTCGAACCGCTCCCTGGCGATCGCGCGCCGCAACCTCACCCGCGGTCTCGCGACCAGCGCCCTGCCCGAGGTGGGGTCGCTCGAGTCGCGCGGCACCGGCTCCGGGGCGTTGCTGCGCACGCTCACGCCCGAGCCGGCGGCCCGCCGGATGCGCCGCTTGCTGGACGTCGCCGGGTGGCCCAGTGGCTGGACGATGATGCGCACGCTGTGGAGCAAGATCGCCCTGGGTGCGGGTGTCCTCGTCGTCGTCGGCCTGTGGTTCTCCGCCTCCCCCGGTCCGGTCCGGGCACTGCTCTTGATCGCCCTCCCGATCGGTGCCTACCACCTGCCCGAGCTGGTGCTGTCCAAGATGGGCAGGGACCGGCAGGAGCAGATCGCCCGGCAGCTGCCCGACGTCCTGGACCAGATGGTCATCTGCGTGGCCGCCGGGCTGGGCTTCGAGGCCGCGCTGGCCCGGGCTGCTGCCAACGGCAAGGGTGCGCTGGCCGACGAGCTGACCCGGACCGTGCAGGACATCGCCGTGGGCCGGCCCCGCCGGGAGGCCTACGAGGCCCTCGTCCGCCGCGCGCACGTGCCCGACGTCCAGCGCTTCATCGGTGCGGTCAACCAGGCCGACGCCTACGGGGTGTCGATCTCCGACGTCCTGAAGGTCCAGGCCGAGGAGATGCGCATCAAGCGCCGTCAGCGGGCGGAGGAGGCGGCGATGAAGGTGCCGGTCAAGGTCACCTTCCCGCTCATGGTCTGCATCCTGCCGGCGCTGCTCATCATCGTGGTCGGCCCGGCCGTCATGGGCCTGTCGTCGGCCCTGGGCTGATCCTCCGCGCTGGGAGCCGCCTGCTGCGTCGCGCCGAGGCCCCGTCCACCCGAACCCCGGGTGGACGGGGCCTCGTGCGTGCGGGGCTGCCCGCCCGGTCGCCGCGGTGCTCGCACGCCGGGCCGAGGTCGGCGGGACCGGGCCCGCCGGGCGGGAGGCCGAGGTGTTCTGCATCGCCGGCGCGGACCCGCAGCCCGTGGTGCGCACGGCCGCACGCCTTGGTCGCCGACGATCACCCGGCACTCGTGGTCGAGGGCCCCCGTCGTCCGAGGGCGGCACCGGCACGAGCCGGCGCCCTTCCGTCCAGGTGGAGCACCGCGGGGACGTCCCACGTCCGGTGCAGCGGCGCCGGCCGATGCGCCGGGACGGCACTCGGGAGGGCCGGAGCCATCCACAGGGATCCACAGGGCGGCACCGGGGCAGCCAGCGGCTCGCGGACGCCCTCGGCGGGACCGGCGGGCGGGGCCGGTGGAGCTCAACGGGGCGGAGCAGCACCGTTCACCGGCCAGCAGACCGGGTGACCCGGTGGGGGCGGCAGGGGCTGCTCCGACGCAGCGGCAGGTCCGCACGCGCCGAAGGCCTCGTCCGGAGCGGTGGCTCCGGACGAGGCGCGGGCGGCGGGCGGGACCGGTGGATCAGTCCCGGCGGTGCAGCGGACGGGAGGACAGGGCGGTCCCGGCCACGGCGGCGAGCAGCGCACCGATGGCCACCACCGCCTGTCCGGGTCGCCCGCCGGTCGCTGCGTCGGTGAGGGTGGCCGCCTCCTGCAGCTCGGCGCCCGTGGCGGCCGGCAGGGAGGTGCCCTGCATCGCGGCCGCCGGCACGACGACCACCGGGAGCACGGTGGCCAGCGACCCGCCGGCCGACGGCGAGCGCACCTCGGTGCCGCCGACCCAGGAGGCGGTCACCTGCACCGTCGTCTTCACGGCCAGGGCGCTGACGTCGGTGGTCGTGACCGACTGCGGCACGACGATGCGGCAGGCGGCCGTCCGCCCCTTCGGCAGGGTGCCCGGCTGGCAGGTCGTCGGGACCGCGGTGGTGCTGCCCGGCAGCACCACGGTCGGGTCGGTGACGTCGACGTCGCCCGCGTTGGTGATCACGTAGGTCCAGACGACGCTGTCGCCGACGTCCGCGCCCCGGGTGCGGCGCGTGTCGGTGATCGCCCCGAGCACCGACACCTGCAGGGACGGAGCGCCCACGAAGACGACCGTGCGCCCGGTGTTGTCGGCGGTGTTGGGGTCGGTCGTCGCGGCGGTGGCCGTTGCGGACACGTCAGCCCGGCCGGGTGCGGTCGTGGTGGCCACCTGGGCGGTGCCCTTGAGCACCACCGAGGCTCCCGGTGCCAGTGAGGGGATCGTGCACCCAGCAGCGGTGCAGTAGGGGCTCGTGGGCAGGCCCACGGTGAAGCCGGCGGGGGTGCTGAAGGTGATCCGGGTGTTGACCGCCGTGGACGGGCCCTGGTTGCTGACGGTCACCTGGTAGGGGGTGGAACCGCCGAGGGGGACGTTGCCGGCCGGGACGGTGAGCTCGGCCCGCACGTCGGCCACGGCCCGGAGGGTGCTGGTCACGCTCGCTGTGTTGTTGACCTTGTCGTTCGGCTTGTTGTTCACCGTCGCGGGCTCTGACGTCGTCGCGCCCACGGTCACCGTGTTCTGCACGGTGCCGGTGCGGTCGGGAGCTGACCTCAGCACGATGGTCACGGCGGTGGGCACCCCAGGCGCCAGGGTGGCCAACGAGCACTGCACGGGGACGGCGCCGGCCGCCGAGCACGAGCCGCCCGGCACCGAGGCACGGGGGTTGGAGGTGCCGGCCGGCAGCGGGTCGTCGAGGACGACGGAGCGGGCGGTCGACGGCCCCTGGTTGGTCAGCACGGCCGTATAGGTGATGTCGGTCCCGGCCACCGGCGACGACGGGCTCGCGGTGAGGGTCACCCCGACATCGGCCAGCGCCGTCACGTCGGAAGTGACCGACGCGGTGTCGTTGCCCGGGTTGAGGTCGCGACTGCCCGTGACGCCGGTCACGCTCAGGACCAGCCCTCCGGTGACCGGCAGAGTGTCCGAGCCCACCGTCGCGGTCAGCGTCACCGTGCGCTTGGCGCTCCTGGCGAGGGTGCCCACGTCGCAGGTCAGGGTCCCGCCCGACACCGTGCAGGTGCCGCCGGACGTCGTCCCGGTGACGCCGGTCAACGCAGCGGGCAGCTGGCTGGTCAGCTTGCTGGCGTAGGCGTAGTCCTGGCCGGCGATGGTGCTCGTTCCACCGTTGTTCGTCAGCGTCGCGGTGTACGTCACCGACCGCCCGGCGACGACCGCATCGGTGCCGGTCCGCGCGAGGGTCACGGCCAGGTCGGCGATCGGGCTGAGGACCATGCTCGCCGAGTTGGTCGTCGAGGTCTTCACGGTGTTGGTGAGTGGGTCGAGGAAGGTGATGGTCGACTCGGAGTCGAAGGTGCTGGGCGCGGACGAGGGGTTGACGCGGACCTGGTAGGTCACCGTGCCCACCTCCCCGTTGTTGAGGCTCCCTCCGGTGGCGGCAGTTGCGCCGGTGCCGACGCGGACGGTCACCTGACGTGTCGTCGCGTCGTACTCGCCGACGTCGTCCCCGGCGCCGTCGGTGGGCGAGGTGGTGACCGTGCCGTTGATCACCCGCAGCGAGCCGGGCACGAAGGTGACGCCGGCCGGGATGGGGCTCCTCACGGTCGTCCCGAGAGCCGGGCTGCCGCCGCCGCTGTTGGCGTCGACGGTGATGGTGATCAGGTCACCGGCCTGCGCGTACGGGCCACCGGAGGAGGAGCTGACGTTCTGGTTGCCGATCACGCACGCGTCGGTGCCGAAGGAGATGTCATCGAGGAAGTTGCCGACGCTGAGCCTGCCGTTGTTCGTGCTCACCGCCGCGAAGGAGAAGCGGGTGGTCTTCTGGCCCTTGGGCACCGTGTAGAAGCCGGAGTACTTGCCCCAGGCGTCCGTGCTGTCGGTCAGCTGACGCTGCTCCACCAGGGTGCCGTCGGCGGGCCCGATGTTGACGGCCATCGTGTCCGCGCCCGTGCGGCCGCGGTGCGCCAGGCTCCAGCGCATCACCGTGCCCGGGACGGTCGGCAGGTCCTGGTACAGCGCGGAGGGCTTGTTCGCGTTCAGCTCGGCGTGCTGGACGCCCGCCGCAGCAGAGACGCCCTCGTGGTTGTTGTGCCAGATCTCGATGACGCCGTCGTCGGCCGTGGTGTTCCAACCGGGCACCGTTGACTGCGGCGCGAAGCGGATGGTGTTGACCGCGATGACCGGCTCCTCGAAGCCGCCGTCGACCAGCCCGATGGTCTTGGCGCAGGAGTCCGGGTCCTGTGCGGCGAGCGCGGGGGGAGCGGCGGCGACCACCACCCCGCCTGCCAGAACGACGAGCGCGAAGGCCAGCAGGGCCGGCCACCACGTCCGGGCCGGACGGCGCAGCGCGATCGTGACCACCAGGGAAACTCCTTCTCGGGACACCGTCGGCACCTCGCAGACGGTTCAGCCCGGAGGCAGGCCGGTCAGCAGGACGCCGCCGGGTGTTCTGACCCCGTGACTGCGTCATCGGTCGCCCGCCCCGATGGCTTGAGCCGGAAGCCGCCCGGAGCGGTCAGCGCGGGCTCGATCTACTCGCCCGGGTGAGGCCCGGGCCCGCTGCGGCCACCCCGCGCCGGTGGTCACGGAGGACGGGCCCAGGGGCACGGTCGCGCTGCGTGACCCGTGCACACTCCGCCGCCGCGGCTGCGCGCGAGGGACCGGGCTGGGTCTCGGCTCAACTCCCGTCGTGGAGCGCCGACCACGACAGCGAGACCTTCCACGGAGTGAGCATCCATGAGCACAGACCAACTCGTCGGCGCCGCCCGCCGACCGGCACGGTTCGTCGGGCGCACCGACGCCGGGCGCGCCGGGAACGTCGCCCAGGCGTGCGGCGCGCTGCTGCCCTTCCTCCTCGTCGGCATGGTCCGCATGGGTGCCTTCGCCGAGGGTGACACCTTCTGGGCGGTCGTCGCGGGCAGGCAGGTGACCGAGGCGCGGTCGGTCACCGTTCCGGACGCCTTCTCCTGGACCATCCCCGGGCAGCTGTGGCACCCGAATGCCTGGCTCTACGACGTGCTCTTGCACCTGGCGGACGCAGCCGCCGGCCGGGTCGGGCTGAGTCTCGCCGCCCTGCTGGGCGTCCTGGTCGTCGGCTGCGGCGTGGCCGTGGCCGGACGGGTGCTGGGCGCGGGCGCCGGCGCGCTCGCGGTCACCGGGATCCTCGGGAGCCTGGTGCTCGTCCCGTGGCTGAGCGCCCGACCCCAGTCGGTGAGCTACGGGCTGCTCCTGGTCGTCGTGGCGTTGGCCGCCCGCTCGGTGGAGTGGCGTGGTCGTCGGCTCGCCGTCGGGATCGCCGCGCTCCTCGCGCTGTCCGCCCTCTGGGTGAACCTGCACCTGGCTGCTCTGAGCGGGGTGTTCGCGACGACGGCCGGGATGGCTGTCGTGTTCGCCACCCGCCGTGGGGAGTGGCGGGCGCTGATGCCTCGGGCCTGCCTCACGGTGGGCGCCACGGTCCTGGGTTGCCTGTGCTCCCCGCTGGGCGGATCGGTGATCACCTCGGCGCTCGCGACCCGGGACGCGTCGACCGCGTACATCACCGAGTGGGCACCCCTGTGGCGGGCCAATGCGCTGTGCCAGGCCACCTGGGCGGTCGCCGCGCTCGGGTTGGTCCTCACCCTGGTGGCCTGGCGGCGCGCGCCGCGGGACGTCGCACTCCCGGTCTGGGCGGGCGCGCTCCTCGTCCTCCTCGTCCTCGGCGTCAGCGCCGCCCGGTTCTCCGCCATGGCCGCTGCGCTGGCGATCCCAGCGGTTGCCGTCTGGGCGACCCGCACCGACTGGGACGGCGCCCGCAGCCGGGGACGAGTGCGCTTCTTCGCCCGGGGCGTCGCCGCCGCCCTGGCAGCGACCTACGTCGTCCTGGCCTTCCTGCACCTGCCTGATGTCGGCGAACCCACGGGGAGCATCGCCTCCCGCGCCACCGTCGAGGCCATCCCCGACGGGTGCCGGGTGCTCAACGAGTACGACGACGGCGGGTGGATCACCTACCTGAGGGCTGATGACGGCGTGCTGGTGGCGCAGGACGGTCGCAACGACGCCTACGGGGCGGCCGTGCTCACCAAGGTCCAGGGCCTCATCGACGGAGACGCCGGCACCCTGGCGTACCTGGCACGGCAGGACGTGAGGTGCTTGCTGCTCTCCCCCGACCGTCCGGTCGTGGCCCAGGCCGAGGCGGCCGGCTGGCGGGTCGCGGCCGCCGATGCCGACCGCGTGCTGGTGCTCGCTCCCGTCGGTTAGCCGCAGGCCGGCAGCGCGCGCAGGGCGGCCAGCAGGTCGGCCGGGTCCGTGGCCGCCAGGACGACGGTCACGTGCCCGACCTCGCCCTGCCGGAGCAGCTGCGTCGTGCCGAGCGCCCCGGTCAGCCACTCCCCCGGCGACGCCGAGCCCACCGGGTGCTCGATGCCCGAGGCGGCAGGCTCGGCCGCGGTGACCGTGCCGATCGTGAGCCCGGCCGCCGCAAGGTGAGCCGCGACCTCGTCGGCGATCGCCGGGTCACCGGTGCCGTTGACGATGTCCACGACGTCCGGGGCACCGACGGCCGGGCAGACGTCCGGGGTGGGCGTCGGGACAGGCGTGGGAGTGAGCGTCGGCGTCGGCGCCACCTCGGCGCTCGGCGTCGGGACCGGCGACGGCTCGGCACTCGGCACTGGGGTCGGAGTCACGTCCGCGCTCGGCGTCGGGACCGGCGATGGCTCGGCGCTCGGCGCCGGCGCCGGCGCCACCTCGGCGCTCGGCGTCGCGGTCGGCGACGGCGCGGGAGTCACCTCCGCGCTGGGCGTCGGCGTGGGAGCCAGCTCAGCGCTCGGCGTCGGCTCAGCGGTGGGCGTGGCAGTCGGCTCGGGCGACGGTGTCGCAGTCGGCTCGGGCGACGGTGTCGCAGTCGGCTCGGGCGACGGTGTCGCAGTCGGCTCGGGCGACGGTGTCGCAGTCGGCTCGGACGACGGTTCGGGCGACGTCTCGGGCGTCGGCGTGGCAGTCGGCTCGAGCGACGGTTCGGGCGTCGGTGTGACAGGCGGCTCGGACGAGGGCGTGGGAGTCGAGCTCGGCTGGGGGGTGGCGGTCGGCTCGGACGTCGGTGTCACGCTCACCTCGACGCCGCCGGACGGCTCCGGAGTCGGCGCCGGTTCAGGAGCGGGTACCGGTCCGGCGGCGGGCGCGAGCGCCGGCGGGGCCGGCGCCTCGGCAGCGACGACGACCGGCGGGGCGGGCGGCGCCTCGACCGGGACGGGCGCCGGCGCGAGGGCCGGCGGCCCGGCCGGGTCCACCGGCGGGACGGTCGGCGGGGTCGCGGGCTCCGGCGTCGGGATCGGCGGCGGCGTCGTCCCGGCGTAGGTCGCGGCGAGCCGGAGCACGGAGGCGACGTACTCGCTGGAGTGGTTGTAGGCGAACACCGCGCGGGCCTGACCGGCGACACCGGACAGGTCGCCACCGGCGGCGCACAGGTACCGCGCGGCCGCGGCGGCCGCGTCGTGGACGTTGAACGGGTCCTTGCGTCCGTCGCCGTTGCCGTCGCTGCCGTAGCGGGCCCAGGTCCCCGGGATGAACTGCATCGGGCCGACGGCGCGGTCGTGCACGGTGTCGCGGTCGAACCGGCCGTCGTCGGTGTCCAGGACGAGCGCTGTCCCGGCGCCGGTGAGCGCGATGCCGACCACCGGCGGGGTCGACAGCCCGTCGGTGTGCAGGACGGCACCGGCGAACCGGCCGTGGTTGGACTCGACCCGGCCGATCGCGGCCAGCAGCGTCCAGTCCAGGCCGCAGTCCACGCCGTCGGCAGCGCGTGTGTAGGCCTCCAGCGCGGTGGTCGGGATGCCGCTGGCCGCCAGCGCCGACGCTGCCGCGGTCGACCGGGGCAGGTCGGGCAGCTCGGCGGGATCGGCCGGCGGCGGGGTGGTCGCAGCCGGGCTGGCCGAGGCCGGGATGGCCGAGGCCGGGGTGGCGAGCGCCGGGGCGACCGGCGCCGCGGTGGTCTCCGGTGGCGGGACGGCGAGCTGCCTGCGCGCCGCCGGGGTGGAGGTCCGGGTCTGCGCCGGCACCTCCGGCCAGGCCACCTCGACCAGCGGTCCCTGCGGCAGCGACGCCACGGCACGGGCGTCCGCCGGGCCGGCGGCACCGGTCGGCAGGAGCGCCAGCAGGGCGGCGACCGGACCCGCGGTCAGGCCGACGACCAACCCGCGTCGACGGCGACGCCCCGAGCCCGCCCTCACGCCGGCACTGCGTTCTGCACTGCGTTCTCGAGCATCGGCGCTCCCCGTGGCCACGACGCTGACCTGGCCGACCGTAGGCCTGGTCACCGGTGGCGCGCCATGGGATGCCGCGCGCCCTCGTGCCCCGGGAGTGCGGCCTACCGTGGCGGCATGGCCACCGAGCAGCCCGACGTCGACGGCGGCGCTCCGGTCGGCCGGCGGGTGGTGCTCGGCCTGCTCGGGCTCGGTGCGCTCGGGATCGTCGGCGGCGCGCGGCTGCAGGACGCGCTGGGGGCGGCGCTGGCACCGATCCAGACCCGCGACCCGACCGGCCTGAGCGGCCTGCTCCCCCTCGGCAACACCTTCCGCTACTACTCGGTGACCGGCGGGGTCGACGAGCAGGACGCCGGGGACTACCGGCTCTCGGTGTCCGGGCTGGTGGCGCAACCGGGCCGGCACACCCTCGCCGACCTGCAGGCGATGCCGCAGACCGACCTGGTGCGCGACTTCCAGTGCGTCACCGGCTGGCGGGTCCCCGACGTGCCGTGGGCCGGGGTGCAGCTCGGACACCTGCTGGACCTGGCCGCGCCGGCCCCGGCTGCGACGGCGGTGCGGCTGAGCTCCTTCGACGGCACGTACACCGAGAGCCTCACCCTCGACCAGGCCCGCCGCCCCGACGTCCTGGTCGCGCTGCGGATGCTGGACGCCCCGGTGACCCACGACCACGGCGGCCCGGTGCGGCTCTACGTCGCGCCGATGTACGGCTACAAGAGCCTCAAGTGGCTGTCCGGCATCGAGCTCACCGACGAGGTCGTCCCCGGCTACTGGGAGGAGCGCGGGTACGCGGTCGACGGCTGGGTCGGCTCCTCCAACGGACGCGACGATGACCCGACCGGCTGAGGCCCGGGCGGTCGAGCCGGAGCTGCCCCGGTTCGGCCGGACGGCGCGCTGGGTGCACGGACTGGTCGGCGTCCTGATGCTGGTCTGCCTGCTCACCGCGGCGGTGCTCTACAACAGCTCGCTGCAGGTCCTCGTCGGGCACCGCCGGGTGGTCGAGCTGGTGCACGTCTGGTGCGGGTCAGCGCTGCCGGTGCCGCTGGTGCTCGGTCTGGCCTCGGCCGGCTACCGGGCGGAGCTGCGCCGGCTCGACCGGTTCACCTCCGCGGACTGGCGCTGGCTCCGCTCGCGGACCCGCCGGGACGGGCGGATCCCGGTCGGCAAGTTCAACGCCGGGCAGAAGCTGAACGGCTCGCTCAGCACCGGCGCGATCGGCGTCCTGCTGCTCACCGGCGTGGTGATGCTGTCCACCGACCTCGCCCCGCTGTCCTGGCGCACCGGCGCGACGCTGGTCCACGACTGGACGGCGCTCGCCGTCGGGCTGCTGGTGCTCGGGCACCTCTCCCTCGCGCTGCGCGACCCGGTCGCGCTGCGCAGCCTGCGCACCGGCACGGTGCCGCGGCGCTGGGCCGAGACCGAGCACCCGGCGTGGGCGGCGGAGTTCGGACAGGCCCGGGACGGCGGGGACGCCTAGCGTCCTCGTCATGAGCTGGCCGGTGGACCGCGGGACGTTCGCACTCGGTGACCTGGCGGTGGAGCGCGGCGGCACGATCACCGACGCCCGGCTCTCCTGGCAGACCCACGGCACCCTCGACGAGGCCCGGGACAACCTGGTCGTCTACCCGTGCAGCTACGGCGCGACCGCCGACGACCTGGCCTGGCTGATCGGCCCGGACGGCGTGCTGGACCCCGGTCGGTGGTTCGTCGTCGTCCCGGACATGTTCTCCAACGGCCGGTCCAGCAGCGCGTCCGCGCAGCCGGACTACCCCGCGGTGGTCACCGCCGCGGACAACGTGCGGGCCCAGCACCGGCTGGTCACCGAGCACTTCGGCGCGACGAGCGTGGCGGCGGTGTACGGCTTCTCGATGGGCGGCATCCAGGCCTACCACTGGGCGGCGCTCTACCCCGACCAGGTGCAGCGGGCGATCGTCGTCTGCGGCAGCGCCCGCACCGCCGATCACAACAAGGTCTTCCTGTCCGGCCTGCTGCGCATCCTGGAGGCCGCCCCTGAGCACCGGGGCGGTGGCCGGTTCTCCGCCGAGCCGACCGCGGCGCTGCGGGCGTTCTCGCACGTCTACGCCGGCTGGGGGCTGAGCCAGGACTTCTACCGGGCTGAGCTGTACCGCACGGTGCTCGGGGCCCCGGACCTGGAGACCTACCTGGTCCGGGACTGGGAGACCGGGTTCCCGCTCCCGGCGGCCGACCTGTACGCCCAGGCGCAGACCTGGGTGCACGCCGACATCAGCGCCGCCGAGCACGACGGCGACCTGACCCGGGCGCTGCAGGGCATCCGGGCGCGGGTGCTGTTGCTGCCGGGCGAGACCGACCTGTACTTCCGGGTCGCCGACAACGCCGCGGAGCTCGCGCACCTGGCCGACGCCGAGCTGCGGCCGATCCCGAGCATCTGGGGGCACCGGGCCGGCGCACCGCACCCCGACGCGAACGCCGACGACTTCGCCTTCCTCCGCGCCGCCGTCCGGGAGTGGCTGGACACCTGAGCCGGCGTTTGCCGCCCCGCCGTCCCCGGGCAGGACCGGCACATGGCTGAACTGACCGGCAAGCGGATCGCGGTGCTCGCCGCCAAGGGCGTCGAGCAGGTCGAGCTGGTGGAACCGCGCAAGGCCGTCGAGGCCGCGGGCGCGACGACGCACCTGCTCTCCGTCCCCGACGGCGTCGAGGCCGGCGCCGTCCAGGCGGTCGAGGGCGACATCCACCCGTCGACGACGTTCCCGGTCGACGGGCTGGTCGGGGACGTCTCCCCCGACGACTACGACGGGCTGCTGCTGCCCGGTGGCGCGGTCAACCCCGACACCCTGCGCCAGGACGACGACGCGCTGGCGTTCGTGCGGGCCTTCATGGACGCCGGCAAGCCGGTCGCCGCGATCTGCCACGCCCCGTGGACCCTGCTGGAGGCCGGCACGCTGGCCGGCCGCACCCTGACCTCCTACCCGAGCATCCGCGGCGACCTGCGCCGCGGCGGTGCCACCGTGGTCGACCAGGAGGTGTGCGTCGACGGGAACCTGGTCACCAGCCGCGACCCCGACGACATCCCCGCGTTCAACGAGGCCGTCGTCCGGCTCTTCGCGGGGGGCTGACCCGCCGGCTCAGCGATCGCGCTGGAACCCGAAGAAGCCGCGCTTCCGGATCAGACCGCTCACCGCCGGCGGGACCATCGCCTCCCAGGACTCGTCGTCGGTGGGGATCCGCTTGAGCACGTCCCGGCTGAGTATCGGCAGGTAGTCGGGCTTGTAGTTGTCCAGCGCGACGAAGCTGCCGCGGCGGGCCAAGTAGTCGTAGAGCGGCTGGAGCTCCTCGGCGACGTGGACGGTGTCCACGGTGACCACCTCGCCGTCCCGGAGCATCGGGTAGACGAACAACTGCAGGTCGTTCTTCAGCAACCGGCCGAAGCCCTCCAGGATGCCGCCGGGCAGCGCCGAGTACGACGCCTCGTCGAACAGGTCGTGGAGGCTGGGGACGCCCATGACCATGCCGATCCGGCCGTCGGTGCGCCAGCTCAGGTAGGCGGCGAGCCGGTGGTAGGCGGCGAAGTCCGAGATCAGCACGGTCATCCCGCAGGCGGCCAGCAGGTCCGCGCGGGCGAGGAAGTCCCGGCGGTCGACGGCGTCCCCGCCGGCGCGCAGGTTGGCCATGGTCAGCTCGGTCAGCACCAGGACGTCCCGGCCGGCCACCGCCGGGTCCTCGGCGAACTTCTCCCCGGCTGCCTCGAGCATGTCGATGTTGACCACCGTGGGCGGCCGGAAGCTGCCGCGCTCGACCAGGATCGCCCGCTTCCGTAGCACCTCGCTGGGCTGCAGCACCTGCCGGTCGGGACCGAACATGGCGGCGCCGCTGAGCCCGAGCTGGACCAGTTTCAGCGCGATCAGCCGGTTGTCGACCGAGCGGAACTCGATGCCCTGCAGCTCGATCATGTCGATCTCGATGCGCCCGGTGGTGAGCCGGTCGAGCAGGCTCTCCACCAGCCGTTCGGGTTCGTGGTGCTGGAAGAACGCGGCGTGCAGCAGGTTGACCCCGACCACGCCCAGCGCCTCCTGCTGCAACGCGGCCTCGTCGTCGAGCATCCGGACGTGCACGATGACCTGGCTGGCCTCGTCGCGGGGATGGGACTGGAACTTCACGCCCATCCAGCCGTGGCACTCGTTCCCGCCCCGGTAGCTGCGGGCCACCACGGTGTCGGCGAAGGCGAAGAACGCCGTCTCGTCGCCGCGCGCCTCGCTGAGCCGGTCGAGGTTCAGCTCGAACTCGTGGTCGAGCATCGCCTGCAGCCGGCCCTTGGAGACGTAGCGGTCGGACTTGCCGTACACCGCGTCGCTGACCGCCATGTCGTAGGCGGACATCGACTTGGCGACCGTGCCGGCCGCGCCGCCCGCGCGGAAGAACCAGCGGGCGACCTCTTGGCCGGCCCCGATCTCGGCGATCGTCCCGTACCAACGGGGGTCGAGGTTGACCTGCAGGGCCTTCTGCAGGGTGTCCGCACCGGCGTCCATGTGGGGCTCCCGTCCTGTGGCGTCCCGAGGTGCGGGGAGCGTAACGGCCGCACGTGACCAGCCGGTGTCGACGCGGCGACGACCACGAGCCGGCAGCCCGCAGCGCGCGTCAGGCCGAGCGGCGCCGGCCATCCCGGCTCCCCTGCCCCAGGCCCGCGGCGTCGCCGCCCGGTGCCACCGGTCGCCGGCCGAGCACCCCCCGCGGGACCAGCCGTTCCCGGTCCGCCCGCTCGATGAGCAGCGCCCGCAGCACCCGCGCACCGTCCCGCCAGGTGTTGAGGTTGCTCGTGCCGTGGATCCGCGGGTGCTCGAAGCTGGGCACCTCGGTGATCCGCGCCCCGGCCAGCGCCATGCGGGTGTTGATGATCGTCTCGATCTCGAAGCCGTCACCCCACTGCTTGCCACCGCCCACCGCGAGCCGGGGATCGAGCGCGAGGTGGTCGAGGCAGTCCCGCCAGAACGCGTTGTAGCCGTAGCAGAGGTCGGTGTACCGGGTCCCGAACAGGGCGTTGGCCAGCCGGTTCAGCCAGCGGTTGCCCCACCGCCGGAGCGGGGTGATGTCGCCGGACCCGCCGCCCTGGGCGAACCGGGTCCCCTTCGCGAAGTCGGCGCCGGCGACCAGCGCGTCGACGAACCGGGTGATCTCCCCGGGGTCGGCGGACCCGTCGGCGTCCAGCATGACGACGACGTCACCGGTGGCGGCGGCGAAGCCGCAGGCCATCGCGTTGCCCTTGCCCATCCGGTTCTGCAGCACGACCTGGACGTCGGCCCGCAGCGAGCGGGCGACTTCGACGGTGCCGTCGACGCTCCGGCCGTCCACCACGATCACCTCGTGCACGTCCAGCGGCAGCCGGGCGAAGACGTGGGGCAGGTTCTTGGCCTCGTTGTAGGTCGGGATGATCACGCTCACCCGCGGCTGCCGGCGGGCGTGGTCCTGCTCGAGCGTCACCGTCGTACCGGTCGCCGGCGGCGACACCGACCGGTCGGTCGGCGGGACGGTGCGCGACGGGTCGTCCACGGTGTTCGGCACGTCGGCGTACCGGACTTCTTCGGCGTTGGTCAGATCGACTGGGAACCGGGACATGGCTGGCCTTCCTTCGCTCGGAGCGCGGACCGGGCAGGTCGCCGGTCGCGCTGGAGCCGTGGGAGTGGAGGAGACGAGAGGTGAGGTGCGGAACGCGCTGAGTCGCTGGGGGACGAGCAGGCGGGCGCTGTCCGGCGCTGCCGGCCCGCGCAGCAGCTGCGGCGGACACGGTGTTCTCGAGGACGATGCATCTCGACGGGCGGCGCAGGACGCACCGGCCCGGAGGCCTCGTCAGTCCGGCGCGACCGCCGGGTCCTCGGCGGCGCCGACGACGGGGAGGCTGCGGCCGGTGTACGGCCGCAGGGAACCGAAGAGCTCGTCGCTGTCGCTCGCGGCCAGCACGACCAGGGGCAGGTCGATGCCGATGCTCCTGTCCGGCCCGCCGTCCGACGCGCGGGCACCACCGCAGGAACTCGTCCCGGTGTTGGGTGTCGGCAGCGCCGGTGGTGGTGGCGGGGGCGCCTGCGGGAGGGGCGCCGGGATCGGCTGGGGAAGCCCGGCCGGCGGGGCGGCGCCACCGTGCGGCGCAGGGGCTCCCCCACTGACGGCATCGTGCCCGCCGGCGCTCCGGGTGCCGGTGACCTGCGACCGGCCGGCGTGCTGCTCGGCGGGCGCCTGGCGCAGCTGGGTGATCGGCTCGCCGACCAGCACGTCAGGAGCTCCCGGCACGGCGGCCACCGCAGCGGGCAGGGGGCTGCAGACGGCGGGGGCCGGTGGCGCCTCGGTGGGTGCACCGGTGGCGGGTGCCGGGCAGGTGCTCGGCTGGTCGGTCGCCGGCCCAACGGCCGTGGCCGCGCAGATGGCGACGCCTGGGTCCGCGGCGGTCGTCGTGGTCGCCGCGCTCCCCGGCTCCGGGGTTGCGGCGGTGCCCGTGCCAGCCGGGCAGCTCACCGGGACGCCGGTCGCCGTCCCGGCGGTGGTGGCGGTCGTCGTCGGGGCGGTGGCCGCCGCCGTCGTGCTGGTGCAGCTCGAGGTCGTCGTGTCGGCCGGCGAGGGGACGACGACCGGGGTCGGGTGCGTCGCGACCGGGACGGCGACCGGCGGGGTCGCCGTGGTGGGGGTGTCGACGGCGGGCACGGCAGGGGTGCCGGTCCCGGTGGTCGGAGCCGAGCCGGTCGTGGACGGCCCCGTCGCGGGGGTGTCGGCGCCGGGGACGGCGGTGCCCGGCGCGGTCGCGGGCCGGCCGTTGCCGCTCGTCGGGTCGCTGGGAGCGGGGACCGGCGCGACGGGGACAGTCACCGGCGGAACCGGCACGGACGCCACCGGCACGCTGGGAACCGGCACGCTGGGAACCGGCACGCTGGGAACCGGCACGCTGGGAACCGGCACGCTGGGAACCGGCACGCTGGGAACCGGCACGCTGGGAACCGGCACGCTGGGAACCGGCACGCTGGGAACCGGCACGCTGGGAACCGGCACGGTGAGAACGGGCACGGTGGGCACCGGCACGCTGGGAACCGGCA
>NZ_SJEW01000038.1 GCF_005930475.1 Modestobacter altitudinis | reverse complement strand
CCACTCCCCCGCCCGGCCGACCACCGCGACGTCGCCGTCTCGGTCGGTGCGGTACGTGCGCATGCCGTCAGCGGTCAGCAGGTCCAGCAGCCGGTCGGCGGGGTGGCCGTAGCTGTTGTCGGCACCGACCGAGACCAGCGCGACGACCGCCCCGCTGGCGGCGAGGAAACCGGGATCGGCGTCGGCGCTGCCGTGGTGCGGCACCTTGAGCACGTCGGCCGACAGGTCGGTGCCCTCGGCGACGAGGCGGGCCTCGGCCTCGGCCCCCAGGTCGCCGGTGAGCAGCACCCGGAGGCCCCGCACGGTCACTCGCGCCACCATGCTCAGGTCGTTCGGCTCGGCACCGGCGACCGCGCGGGCCGGGTCCGGTGCGAGCACCTCGACGTCGACGGCACCGACGGCCCGCCGCTCCCCGGGGGTGAGGACGACGTGCCGGGCACCGGCCGCGGCGACCAGCTGCTCGAAGTCCGGCACCCGGTCGTCGGTCGGCGCCAGCGCGCCGGTGGTCACCTCCCCCACCTGCCGCCCGGCCAGCGCGCCGGCCAGCCCCGCGACGTGGTCGGCGTCCAGGTGCGACAGCACCACCAGCGGCAGCCGGTGGACACCGAGCCGGTCGAGGCAGCCGGCCACCAGGGCGCCGTCGGGTCCGGCGTCGACCAGCACCGCCTCCCCCGGCCCGGTCGGCAGGACCAGCGCGTCCCCCTGCCCCACGTCGCAGGCGACGACCACGGTGTCCGCGAGCGGCCAGCCCCGGTTCACCTGGCGCAGCGGCCAGCCCAGCACCAGCACGCCGACCAGGGCGGCCAGCGCCAGCAGCCGCAGCCGTGGCCAGCGCAGCAGCGCCCACGCGGCGCCTCCGATCAGCGCCGCGAGCAGGACGGCGCCGCGGGCTCCGGCCGGCCAGCCGGTGGCACCGTCGGGCACCGCGGCGGCCCGCTCGGCGACGAGCACCAGCCAGCGCACCGGCCAGCCGGCGAGCCAGCTGAGCGCGTCCGCACCCGCCGGGACGACCGGCGACACCAGCGCCGCCAGCAGGCCGAGCACGGTCGCCGGTGCCACCGCCGGCGCGGCCAGCAGGTTGGCCGGCAGCGAGACGACGCTGACCACACCGGACAGCGCCGCCACCAGCGGCGCGGTGACGAGCCCGGCGGCGGCGCTGACCGCCAGGGCGTCGGCGACCGGCCGGGGGAACCGGCGCCCGCGCAGCGCCCGCGACCAGGACGGCGCCACCAGCACGATGCCGGCGGTGGCGGCCACGGACAGCGCGAAGCCGGCGTCGGCGGCCAGCTCCGGTGCTGCCAGGAGCAGCAGCACCACCGAGGCGGCCAGCGCGGGCACCGCCGCCCGGGAGCGTCCCGAGGCCAGTGCCAGGACCGCCACCCCGCCCATCACCGCCGCACGCAGCACGCTGGCACCGGGGCGGGCCAGCACGACGAACCCGACGATGGCGAGCACCGCGACCGCGGCCTGGACCCGCCGGTCCGCCCCGCGGGCCCGGAGCGGCCACAGCACCAGGGCGACGACGATCGCGACGTTGGCCCCGGACACCGCGGTGAGGTGGGACAACCCGGCCCGCCGGAACTCGACGGTCAACGCCGGGTCCATGGCGCTGGTGTCCCCGACCACCAGCCCGGGGAGCAGCCCGGCCGGTCGGTCGGGCAGCGTGCGGGCGGCCGACCGGGCCAGCCCGGTCCGCAGCGCACCAGCGGCCGTCTGCACCGGGCCGGGACCGGCGAGGCGGGTCGGTGCCGAGCGCGCCGACAGGACGGCCAGCACGTCGTCCCCCGGCTCGGCCGCGCGGACGGCGACCCGCAGCCGCACCGACTGGCCGGGCAGCAGCCCGGTCCACTGCTCCGCCGGCCCGAAGACGAGCACCGGGTCACCCCGGGTGCGGCGGCCGTCGACCTCGGTGGCGGTGGCCGGCACCAGCACCCTCGGCGCACCGGCGCCGGCCAGCGGCCGCGGGTCCTCGTCGAGTTCGACGACCACCGGCACGACCGCCTCCTGGGCCGCGAGCCCGGGCAGTGGTGAGGCGGTCCGCCCCTCCGCCCGGACGGCGGCCACCGCGCCGAGCACGGTGAGCGCCGCCAGGCAGCCGACGACGGCGGCAGCTCCCGACCGTTGCCGGGACGTCCGGAGCAGGAGGACGGCCGCTGCCGCGGCGCCACCGGCGACGGCGAGCAACGGCCCCACCGGCAGCCCGCGGGCGGCGAGCGTGCCGACCCACACCGTTCCCGCCGGGGGCACCAGCCGCAGGTCGACCCAGGACCACCGCTGCCGGGCCCGGACCCGCTGGACCGGCGTCCCGGCCCGGCGGTCGGGCACCTCAGACCTGCACCCGGTCGACGAGGTCGGCGAAGACCGCCGGCCCGATGCCGCTCACGTCGTCGAGCTGGTCGACGCTGGTGAACGGGCCGTTCGTGGTGCGGTGGTCGACGATCCGCTGGGCGAGGACGGGCCCGATGCCGGGGAGTGCGTCCAGGTCGGCGGCCGTCGCGGTGTTGAGGTCCACCGGCCCGGCGGCACCGGCCGCGCCCGGCACGCCGGCGCCCGGCGCCCCGACGGCCGGTGCCGCCGCCCCCGGGACCCCGACCGCGATCTGCTGACCGTCACCGAGCACGGCCGCCGCGTTGACCGCCGCCGGATCGGCCTCCGGCAGCAACCCGCCGGCCGCGGCCAGGGCGTCGGCCACCCGGGCACCGGCCGGCAGCGTCACCAGACCTGGCGCGCCGACCTGCCCGACCACGGACACGACGACGGTGCCGGCCGGCGTCCCCGGAGGACCCGACCCCGGCGCCGGCACGGGAGGCGGAGCCGTCGTCGTCGACTGCGCCGCCGTCGCGGAGGCGGCCGGGACCTGGTCCACCGCCGGCCGGTCCCACCACGTCCAGCCGACCACGGCGAGTGCGGCGAGGACCGCGACGGCCCACAGCGCCCACGCTCCCGGCCGGCCGGGGTCCAGCCGGGTGGTCCGTCCCGGAGCGCGGTGCCGGCCCAACGAGGCCGGCAGCGCGACGTCCGGCACCTCCGCCGGCTCCTCGGCACGGTCCAGGTCGTCGTCGGCCCACCCGGTGGCGGGCGACGGCTGGTCGCTCAGCTCGTCGTCGGGCACCCAGCCACGAGCCCGTTGGCCCTCGGCCAGCAGCGCCCGCAGCCGGGCGCGGATCACGTCACCGTCGTCACGACTGCGGACCGGCTTCAGCACCCGGCGGACGTTAGGAGCAGACCCGACCCGGCGGCCAGGCCCGCGGCGGGGTTGTGGACGACGGCGCCGGTTGTGGACGGGCGGCAGCCGAGGCGGCCGGTCCGGGCCAGGGTCAGGCCATGGCCGCCCGCAGCACGTCAGCCCTCGCCGCGCCCGCGTCCCCCGTCGTCGGGCGGCTGCGCGGCCGGCTGCGCCCGGGGCGTCGGGTCGATGACGACCCCGACCGCGCCCGGCCCCACGTGCGCGCCCACCGCGGCGCCCAGCTCGCTGACGTGGAGCTCCTGCAACCCGGGCAGCCGGGCGGTGAGCTGCTCGGCGAGCCGGTGCGCGCGCTCCGTGGCGGCGAGGTGGTGCACGGCCGCGGAGACCGGCCGGTCCCCGGCCACGTCGACGGCCCGCTGCACGAGCCGGTTCAGCGCCCGCCCGGACGTCCGCACCCGCTCCAGCGGCACGACCTGGCCCTCCGCGACGTGCAGCACGGGCTTCACGGCCAGCGCGCTGCCCAGGAGTGCCGCGGCCGCGCCGATCCGGCCGCCCCGGCGCAGGTGCTCGAGGGTGTCGACGACGAAGAAGGTGCGCGTCGCGGCCGCGGTGTCCCGGGCGGCGGCGGCCACCTCCACGGCTGTGCCCTCGGCGGCCGCTGCACGGGCGGCGGCCAGCACCGCGAAGCCGGTGCCCATCGCCGCCGAGCGGGAGTCCAACACGGTGACCAGGTGCTCCCCCACCTGGCCCGCCGCCACCCGCGCCGCGTCCCAGGTACCGGAGAGCTCCCGGGACAGGTGCACCGAGACGATGCGGGTGGCGCCGCGGTCGAGCAGGCGGCGGTAGACGGCGACGAAGTCACCCGGTGTCGGCCGGGAGGTCGAGACGTGCCCGCCCCGGACGCCCAGCGACCGCGCCACCTCCGCGGAGCTGACCTCGCTGCCCTCCCGACCGGACCGGCCGGCGAGGACGACGTACAGCGGCACGACCTCGATGCCGTACCGGTCGACCACGTCCTGCGGGAGGTAGGCGGTGGAGTCGGTGACCACCGCGACGGCCGGGCGCGCCGGCCCGCCGGTCCGGTCGGGCGGACCAGGGTCAGCCGGCGGCATCGGCGTCCTCGACCGGAGCCGGCGGCGCCTCCTCCGGGGTGGCCCCGGACCGGGGTGCGTCCGGCACGTCGGTGGCCGACGGCCCCGGGAACGACCCCCGGTCGCTGGCCGGACGGCGGGCACCCTCCAACTGCCCGGGCGCAGGCACGTACAGGTTGTGCCGCATCAGCCGCCAGCCGGAGGCCTGGAAGGCCAGCTCGCTCCAGTGGCAGTTCCCCAGCGGCCCGAAGATGCGCTTGTGCTCCAGCCCGAGTCCGAGCAGCGCCTCCACCAGCCGGCCGGCCGTGCCACCGTGGGTCACCAGCACCGCCGTGGCCGCCGGCGGCAGACCGGCGACGGCGGCCAGCGCCCGCGCCGCGACGTCGGCCTGCGCCTCGCCGCCGCGTCCGGGCACCGGGCGCCCGCCCAGCCAGTCCGCGTACTGCTCGGGATGGCGCTCGGCGACCTCGTCACGGGTCAGGCCCTCCCAGCTGCCGAGGCCGTGTTCCCGCAGCCGCTCGTCGACGCGCACCGGCACACCCAGCAGCGGTGCCAGGGCACCGGCGGTGTCGACCGCCCGCTGCAGGTCGCTGGAGACCAGGACGACGTCCTGGTCGTGCAGGACGGTGGCCAGGTGCGGGGCGGTCCGGGCCGCCTGCGCCCGGCCCTCGTCGTCCAGCGGCGGGTCGAGCTGTCCCTGGAAGCGCCCGTGGGCGTTCCACTCGGTGCGCCCGTGCCGCCAGACGAGGAGCCGGCGGACCGGCGGGGCCAGAGGGCCCGCGGTCACCGGTCGGTCTCGTCCGGCCCCGCGTCCACCACGGCGCCGGCCGCGGTGTCGTCTGCGGGATCGTCGGCCGGGTCGTCGGGCAGCGAGGGCCGGGTCGGGCCGGGCGCGGCCGCGGGGTCCTTCGCGCGAGAGGCGCCGAGGAGCCGGAGGCCGGTCCCCGGGAGCACCTCACCGGGACGGGAGGGCCCGCCGTGGTAGAGCCCGCGCTTCTCGATGTACTGCACCACGCCGTCGGGGACCAGGTACCAGACGGGCATCCCGCGACGGACCCGGTCCCGGCAGTCGGTGGAGCTGATCGCCAGCGCCGGCACCTCGACGAGGCTGACCGCGCCGGTTGGGAGGTCGGCGTCGGCCAGCTGGTAGCCGGGCCGGGTCACGCCCACGAAGTGGGCGAGCTGGAACAGCTTGTCGGTCTCCCGCCAGCTCACGATCTGGGCGAGTGCATCGGCCCCGGTGATGAAGAACAGCTCCGCGTCCGGGTGCTCGCGCTGCAGGTCGGTGAGCGTGTCGATGGTGTACGTCTGGCCACCCCGGTCGACGTCGACCCGGCTCACCGAGAACCGCGGGTTCGAGGCGGTGGCGATCACGGTCATCAGGTAGCGGTCCTCGGCCGGGCTCACCCCGCGGTCGGACTTCTGCCACGGGGCACCGGTCGGGACGAACACGACCTCGTCGAGCTCGAACAACCCGGCGACCTCGCTCGCGGCCACGAGGTGACCGTGGTGGACGGGGTCGAACGTGCCACCCATCACCCCGAGCCGACGTCCCGCCACCGGTCGAGCCTAGCCCGGATGCCGCTGGAGCCGGTCGGCGGACCGATCAGCTCCAGCGGCCTGACCCCTCGGGCCGGGCGTCGGGTGACCGCCGCGGCACCCACCCGGCGACCGGCCCCCCCGTGCGGCCGGTCGCTGGCAGCGCCCCGCGGGAGCGACCCGGGGGTCACCGCCGTGAGTCGGCGCGCTGCCGTCCCGCGCTGCACAACGGGACGATGCCGTCTCGGTTACGGGTCCCCGGGGAAGATCTTCGATGACATCGTTCCCATGGGCGTGTCGCCCCTGCTGCGCCGGGCCGTGCGGGGTCAGAGCGTGGTGACGAAGTCCGCGAGCTGGGCAGCGGTCCGCACCTCGACCATCGGGATGACCTCGCGGTAGCGGTCCGCGGCCGAGTCCCCGCTCCCCCACAGCCGTCGCGGCTCGGGGTTCAGCCAGTGCGCCGACCTCGACCGCCGGACCAGGTCGGCCAGGGTGGGCAGGCCGGGCTGGCGGTAGTTGGTCCGCCCGTCGCCGAGCACCAGCAGCGACGTCTTCGGCCCGACCGCACCCGGCCACTTCTCGGCGAAGACCTCCAGGGCGTTGCCGTAGTCGCTGTGCCCGTCGAAGCTCACGACGTCGGCCTCCCGGCCGATCCGGGCGATCGCGTCGACGACGTCGGCGCCCGGGGTGAAGAACCGGGTCACCTCGTCGGTCGAGTCGACGAAGGCGAAGGCCCGCACGCCGCTGAAGTGCTCCCGCAGCGCCTGGGTCAGCATCAGCGTGAAGTGGCTGAACCCTGCGACGGACCCGCTGACGTCGCAGAGCACGACCAGCTCCGGCTTGTGCACCGCCCGTGGTCGGTGGTGGGTGACCAGCGGCATGCCACCGGTGGCCAGCGAGGCCCGCACCGTCCGCCGGAAGTCCAGCCGGCCCTCCCGCCCGAGCCGGCGCCGGGCCGACAGCTTGGCGGCGAGCCGGCGGGCCAGCGGCGCGACGGTCCGGCGCAGCTCGGCGAGGTCGGACTGCTGCGCGCGGAGGAAGTCGACCTGGTCGGCCAGCGGCCGGACGGCGTTGCGGGCGACCTTGTCCCGTCCCTTCTCCGCGGCGGTGCGGCGGCGCACCTCGGCCTCCACCGCCGTCCGGAACGCCGCGATCCGCTCCTTGGCCGTCTGCCGTGCCACCTGCTCGGCCAGCCCGCCGCGGTCGCCGTCGCCGAGCAGCCCGGCCAGCAGCTGGGCGACCAGGGTGTCCGGCGACAGCGCCCGCAGCACCCGGTAGCTGAAGAACGACTGCCCCGACGGCGAGGGCGCCCCGGCGCCGAGCGTGTCCACGGCGAGCCGGGCGAACCGGCGCAGCGACTCCTCGTCCCCCTCGGTGAGCAGCCGGAGCAGCTCGGCGCGCATCGCCTCGGTCAGCGCGCCCGGGTCGCCGACCGGCAGCGGGCCGTCCGCGGCGTCCCCGTCCTCGGCCGGGTCGTCGGACGCGGCGTCGGCCACCGGCCGGTCGGTCAGCGGCCACCACAGGTCGAACAGCACGTCGAAGGCCGGCCGCTGCGCGGCCCGCCGGAGCAGCACCGCGGCCAGGCCGTGCCGCAGCTGCTCGCGGTCGAGCAGGTCGACGACGGTGAGCACCTCGGCGGCGTCCACCGCCTGGCTGATCCCCACCGGGACCCCGGCCTCGCGGACCGCGCGGACGAAGCCGTCCAGGTGCCCGGCGAGCCCCCCGGGCTCGACCGCGGCGGACGGGACCGGCGCGGACATCAGTTCAGCCGGAGCTCGGCGGCGGCGCGCACCTGGTCGCTGGCGTGCTTGAGCACCACGCCGAGCGTCGAGCGCATCGCCGACTCGTCCAGGGTGTCCAGCCCGAGCGCCAGCAGGGTCTGGGCCCAGTCCAGCGTCTCGGAGATCGACGGCGCTTTCTTCAGCTCCAGCGCCCGCAGCGCCCGCACGGTGCGCACCAGCTGGTCGGCCAGCGCCGGCGCCAGCTCCGGCACCCGGGACAGCACGATCTCCCGCTCTCGCTCGGCGCTCGGGTAGTCCAGCGCCAGGTACAGGCAGCGCCGCTTGAGCGCCTCGGACAGCTCCCGGGTGGCGTTGGAGGTCAGCACCACCATCGGCCGCCGGACGGCGGTGATCGTCCCCAGCTCCGGGATGGTGACCTGGAAGTCGCTGAGCACCTCCAGCAGCAGTCCCTCGACCTCGACGTCGGCCTTGTCGGTCTCGTCGATGAGCAGCACGGTCGGCTCGGTGCGCCGGATCGCGGTCAGCAGCGGCCGGGCGAGCAGGAACTCCTCACCGAAGACGTCGTCGTGGACGGTGTCCCAGTCCGCACCGCCGGAGCCGGCCGCGGAGATCCGCAGCAGCTGCTTCTTGTAGTTCCACTCGTACAGCGCACGGGCCTCGTCCAGCCCCTCGTAGCACTGCAGCCGGATCAGCTCCGCCCCGGTGGCCGTGGCCATCGCCTTGGCCAGCTCGGTCTTGCCGACCCCGGCCGGGCCCTCGACCAGCAGCGGCTTGCCCAGCCGGTCAGCGAGGAAGACCGTCGTCGCGATCTGGTGGTCCGGGAGGTAGCCGGCGGCCGACAGCCGGGTCGTCACGTCCGCGACGTCGGCGAACTGGGCGGCGTGCGTGGGCGTGCGGGACATGCGGCTCCTTGCTGGGGCGGCGGGGCGTGTGCGGCTCAGCGGGTGTGGCCGCTGCCGGTGACGACGTAGGTGGTGGAGGTGAGCTCCGGCAGGCCCAGCGGCCCCCGGGCGTGCAGCTTCTGGGTGGAGATGCCGATCTCGGCACCGAAGCCGAACTCGCCGCCGTCGGTGAACCGGGTCGAGGCGTTGACCAGGACGGCGGCGGCGTCGACCCCGGCGGTGAAGTCGGCGATCGCGCGTGCGGAGTCGGCGACGATCGCCTCGGAGTGCCCGCTCCCCCACCGGCTGATGTGGTCCAGCGCCTGCGGCAGGTCGTCGACCACGCGCACCGCCATGTCCAGCGACAGGTACTCGGTCGCCCAGTCCTCGTCGGTGGCCGGGAGCACGCCGTCGTGGGCGGCCCGGGCGGCGTCGTCGCCGTGCAGCGTCACGCCGGCGTCGGCCAGCGCGGTGAGCAACCGCGGGAGGAACGCGACGTCCCGGTGCACCAGCAGCGACTCGGCGGAGTTGCAGACGCTCACCCGGTGGGTCTTGGAGTTCAGGACGATCGCCTCGGCCACGCCTGCGTCGGCGGAGGCGTCGACGTAGACGTGGCAGTTGCCGACACCGGTCTCGATCACCGGAACCCGGGACTCGGTGACCACCCGCTGGATCAGCGAGGCGCCGCCGCGCGGGATGACCACGTCGACCAGGCCGCGGGCGTTCAGCAGCTCCCCCACCGACGCGCGGTCGGCCGGCAGCAGCGCCACCGACCCGGCCGGCAGCCCGGCCTTCTCCGCGGCCTCGGTCAGGACGGCGACGAGGGCGGTGTTCGTGCGGTGCGCGGAGGCCGACCCGCGCAGCAGCGCCGCGTTGCCGCTCTTGAGGCACAGCCCCGCGGCGTCGACGGTCACGTTGGGCCGGGCCTCGTAGACGATGCCGACGACGCCCAGCGGCACCCGGACCTGGCGCAGCTGCAGGCCGTTGGCGAGCGTCGACCCGCGGACGACGTCGCCCACCGGGTCCGGCAGGGCGACCAGCTGGCGCAGTGCGTCGACGACCCCGGACACCCGGGCCGGGGTCAGCCGCAGCCGGTCGAGCACCGACTCCGGCGTCCCGCCGGCCGCGGCGGCCTCGACGTCGGCGGCGTTGGCGGCCAGCACCTCGTCGGCCCGCTCGAGCAGCGCCTCCGCCATCGCCACGAGCGCGGCGTCCTTGGTCTCGGTGGGCAGCGTGCGCAGCACGCGGGCGGCCTCACGGGCGCGCGCGGCAGCGGCTCCGATCAGCGGGAAGTCGTCGGCGGACACGCATCGAGATTACGCGTGGCCCCGCGGAGGCACAGGGGCCTCCGCACCCCGTCTCGGGCTCGGGACCGGGGTGCAGCGGCTGCTATGCCGGGTGACGGGCGAGCCGGTGCCGCAGCCGGTTGCGGACCGCCGGCCACTCGGCGTCGGTGATGGAGAAGACCACGGTGTCCCGCAGCGAGCCGTCGGCCTGGCGCCGGTGGTTGCGCAGCACGCCGTCCTGCTTGGCGCCGAGCCCGGCGATCGCCGTCCGCGACTGGGTGTTGTGCCAGTGGGTGCGGAACTCGACGGCCAGGCACCCGAGCACCTCGAACGCGTGCCCGAGCAGCAGCAGCTTGCTCTCGGTGTTCACCCCGGACCGCTGGGCGGACGCCGCCGTCCAGGTGTACCCGATCTCCACCCGTGGCGTCTCGGCGTCGATGTTGCAGAACGTGGTCATCCCGACCACGGCGCCGGTGTCGATGCGGCGCACGGTGAAGGGCAGCATGGCGCCGGCGTCCCGCAGGGCCAGCTTGGCCTCGACGTCGGCGGCCATCCCCTCACGGGTGGGCACCGAGGTGTACCAGAGCTCCCAGAGCCGGCCGTCGGAGGCGGCGGTGGCCAGGGCGCTGGCGTGCTCCCGGCGCAGCGGCTCGAGGGTGACGACGTCGCCGGCCAGCGTCACCGGCTCGAGGAACGCCATCAGCTGCGCAGCGCGCGGAGCACCCGCTTGCGGGTCTCGCCGGTCAGCCGGTCGACGAAGAGCCTGCCGTCGAGGTGGTCGACCTCGTGCTGCAGGCAGCGCGCCAGCAGCCCGCTGCCCTCGATCCGCAGCGGCTCGCCGTGGACGTCGAAGCCCTCGGCGGTGCAGTGCATCGCCCGCACGGTCGGCGCATAGAGCCCCGGGATGGACAGGCAGCCCTCGTCGTCGTCCTGGGTCTCCTCGGAGCGCGCGGCGATCACCGGGTTCACCAGGTGCCCGATCACGCCGTCGACGTTGTAGGAGAAGACCCGCAGGCTCACCCCGATCTGGGTCGCGGCGAGACCGGCCCGGCCGGGGTGGTCGACGGTCTCCTCGAGGTCGCGCACGAGCGCGGCCAGGTCCTTGTCGAACGCCCGGACCGGGTCGGCCGGGGTGCGCAGGACGGGATCACCGAGTTCGCGGATGGGACGGACGGTCACGCGTCCTCCTCGCTGGCGCTCGTCAGCCGCGTGCCCCCGGGTGCCCTGCCCTCTTGTTCGCTCGCAAGCTCGCTCACCCCGCCAGTCTCTCAGCTCCCGACTCGGCGGCTGACCAGCACCATCTCGTCCCGGTGCACCACCTCGCGCCGGTGCTCCGGGTCCAGGTCCACGGTCTTGCGCCCCAGCAGGGCCGGCAGCTCCCGGGCGTCGTACGCGACCAGGCCGCGGGCGACGACGACGCCGTCCGGGCCGACCAACTCCACCGGGTCGTCGGCGAGGAAGTCACCGGCCGAGCCGGTGACGCCGGCGGCCAGCAGCGAGGCGTGCCGCTCCCGCACCGCGCGGACCGCCCCCTCGTCGAGCAGCACCCGGCCCCGCGGGCGGCTGGCGTAGCGCAGCCAGAACTGCCGGGCCGAGGGCCGCCGCCCCCGGGACGCGAACAGCGTGCCCACCCGCTCCCCGGCCAGCGCTGCCGCCGCCTGCGGCGTGGAGGTGACGACCACGGGCACCCCGGCCCCGGACGCGATCAGCGCCGCCTCGACCTTGGTGGCCATGCCGCCGGTGCCCACGCCGTTGCGGCTGGCCGACCCGAGCGCGACCGCGGCGAGGTCCTCCAGGCCGCTGACGGTGTCGATCAGCTGCGCCGGGCCGCTGCGCGGGTCACCGTCGTAGACGCCGTCGACGTCGGACAGCAGCACCAGGGCGTCGGCCACCGCCACGTGGGCCACCAGCGCGGCGAGCCGGTCGTTGTCGCCGAACCGGATCTCCTCGGTGGCGACGGTGTCGTTCTCGTTGACGATCGGCAGCACGCCCAGCGCCAGCAGCCGCTCGATGGTTCGCGAGGCGTTGCGGTAGTGGCTGCGCCGGGTCAGGTCGTCGGCGGTCAGCAGCACCTGGCCGACGGTGACCCCGTGCGCGGCGAAGGCGTCGGCGTAGGTCTGCACCAGCCGCAGCTGGCCGACGCTGGCCGCCGCCTGGGCGGTGGCCAGGTCCCGGGGACGACCGGTCAGCGACAGCGGCGCCAGGCCCGCGGCGATCGCGCCGGAGGAGACCAGCACGACCTGCCGGCCGGCGGCCCGCAGCGCCCCGAGGACGTCGACCAGCGCGGTCAGCCGGTCGACGTCCAGACCGCCGGGCAGCGTCGTCAACGACGAGGACCCCACCTTGACCACCACCCGGGAGGCGGCGGCGACGTCTGCCCGCGTGCTCACCGGTCGGCGTCGTCCTCGAGCAGCCGGGTGTCGATCCAGCCGTCGTCGTCGGCCAGCTCGTGGGGCAGCCGGCGGGCCTTCTTGGCCGCCAGCCGGTCCTCGGCGCGGGGCCGGGTGTTGTTCTCCAGCCGCACGTCGGTGCCACGGCCACCCAGGCCCGCGGTCTCCTCGACGGTGAGCGTGCCGGCCGGCAGCGTCGGCTCCCAGTCGAAGGTGACGTCGCCGACGGTGATCGCGTCGCCGGGGACGGCGCCGGCCTTGGCCAGCCCCTCCTCCACGCCCAACCGGTTGAGCCGGTCGGCGAGGTAGCCGACGGCCTCGTCGTTGTTGAAGTCGGTCTGCCGGATCCAGCGCTCCGGCCGCTTGCCGCGGACCAGCCAGCCGTCGGTGCGCGGGTCGGGCTCGACGGTGAAGCCGCCGTCGTCGACGGCGCGCGGCGTCAGGGTGATCCGCACCGGCTCGACCTCGGGCAGCGAGGCCCGGTACTCCTCGACCGCCCGGGCCAGCGCGAAGCCGAGGGAGTCCAGGCCCTCGTGGGTGGCGACGCTGATCGGGAACACCTGCAGGCCGCGCTCCTCCAGCGAGGTGCGCACCAGGTCGACGAGCTCGCGGGCGTCGGGGACGTCGATCTTGTTCAGCACAGCGATCCGCAGCCGGCCGACCAGGTCGAGCTCGTCGCCGCCGTACTCGCGCAGCTCGTGCTCCAGGGCCTCGATGTCGCTCTCCGGGTCGCGCCCGGGCTCCATGGTGGCCATGTCGACCACGTGCACCAGGACGGCGCAGCGCTCGACGTGGCGGAGGAACTGCAACCCCAGGCCCTTGCCGGTGGACGCTCCCGGGATCAGCCCGGGGACGTCGGCCATCGTGTAGGTGACGTCGCCGGCGCGGACCACGCCCAGCTGCGGCACCAGGGTGGTGAACGGGTAGTCGGCGATCTTCGGCCGGGCCGCGGACATCGCCGCGACCAGCGAGGACTTGCCGGCCGACGGGTAGCCGACCAGGCCGACGTCGGCGATGCTCTTGAGCTCCAGGACGGCGTCGACCGTCTCGCCGGGCTCGCCGAGCAGGGCGAAGCCGGGGGCCTTGCGCCGGGCGTTGGCCAGCGCGGCGTTGCCGAGCCCGCCCTTGCCGCCGTGCGCGATGACGACGCGGGTGCCGGCGCCCATCAAGTCGGCGACCTGCTCGCCGTCGATCGTGACGACGGTGCCCGGCGGGACGCGCAGCACGCGGTCCTCACCACGTCCGCCGTTCTTGTAGTCACCGGCGGCTTGCTTGCCGTTGGCGGCCTTCTGGTGCGGCGCGTGGTGGAAGTCCAGCAGCGTGTGCACGTTCGGGTCGACCTCGAGGACGACGTCGCCGCCGTCACCACCGTTGCCCCCGTCGGGGCCGCCGAGCGGCTTGAACTTCTCGCGGTGGACCGAACTGACCCCGTGGGCCCCGTTGCCTGCGGCCACGTGGACCGTCACACGGTCGACGAAAGCGGCCATGATCGCCGCCTCTCTGCACTACGGCCGGACTATGTGAATGGGAACGGGGTGGCGGCGCCAGATAGGCGCCACCACCCCGCGGAAGAGCTGTGGGACTAGACCGAGACGGTCTCGCGGGCCGGGACGGCGGTGATCGTGACCTCGCGACGCCCGCGACGGAACCCGAAGGTCACCGCACCCGGGACGAGGGCGAACAGCGTGTCGTCGTTGCCGCGGCCGACGCCCAGGCCGGGGTGGAAGTGGGTGCCACGCTGGCGGACGATGATCTCGCCGGCCTTGACGACCTGGCCACCGAAACGCTTCACGCCGAGGCGCTGGGCGTTGGAGTCGCGGCCGTTGCGGGACGACGAAGCGCCCTTCTTGTGTGCCATGTCGTCGTCAGCCCTTCGTGATGTCGCGGACCACGACGCTGGTCAGGGGCTGACGGTGCCCCTGCCGCTTGTGGTAGCCCGTCTTGTTCTTGAACTTGTGGATGTGGATCTTCGGGCCCTTGCCGTGCTCGACGATCTCGCCGGTCACGGTCACGCCCGCGAGCGCCTGCACATCGGTGGTGACGGTGTCGCCGTCGACCAGCAGGATGGCAGGGAGGGTGACGGTGTCACCGGCCACCCCGCTCAGACGGTTGACGGTGAACGTGTCACCGACACCCACCTTGTGCTGCGTTCCACCGGCCTTGACGACTGCGTACACCACTGACTCCTCGATCGGTCTCTGTTTGTCCAGCACTGTGTCCTGCGCACACCCCGGCGCGCGGCCGAGTGCTGGACGAGTTGCCTGCCGACGGGCGCACCACGAGGTGGCCTGTCGTTGCGGAGCAACCCGGCCAGCGTACCCGAGCCGGAGAGCTCAGGTCGAACCGCACCGGGCCTGCGGCTACGCGGGCGGTCCTGCGGGGCGTGACGCCGCCCGACGACGCCGCGGGCGGGCCACCGGGGGCGCGTCCTCGGCGACCGGCTCGGCGACCGACTGGGGCGCGACCACGACGGCCGGCTCCAGCTGGACCTCGGCCACGGGCGGCTCCTCGGCCACGGGCAGCTGTTCAGCGACGGGGAGCTCCGCGGTGGGGTCGCCCGGCGTGCCGGCGATCTCGGCCGCGAGCACCGTGTCCGGCGTGGGCTCCTCGACCGGGGCCTCGACGGCCACGAGCTCGGCGACGGCGGGCTCGTCCGGAGCCGCGGCCGGCTCCTCGGCGGACCCGGCCACCTCGGCGACGGTCTCCCCGGCGAGCAGCACGTCGCCCACCACGTCGGGCTCCGTGTCTGGCTCCATGTCGGGCTCGGTGTCGGGCTCGTCGTCCTGGGCGCCGGCCAGCACGGCGGCGTCCTCGGCCGCCCGGGCCTCGCCGGACTGACCGCGGCCGCGGCGTCCCCGGCTGCGTCGCCCGCTGCGGCCCTCGCCGGTGGGCTGCTCCGCGACCTCGACGGTCCCGGCGCCGGAGTCGGCCCCGGACTCGTCGCTCACCGGCGCCTCGGCCGTGTCGGCAGCAGCGGGCTCGGCGGCGTCCCTGCGGGGCTGGTCGCCCCGGCCGTTGCCACCGGAGTCGCCGCGGTCGCGGTTGCGCCCGCCGCCGTTGCTCCCGGAGCTGCTGCCACCGGAGCTGCTGCCACCGGCGCTGCCCCCGCCGTTCCCGCCGGACCGCTTCTTGTCCTCCACCGGGTCCAGGTGCACCAGCACCCCACGACCGCGGCAGTGCTCGCACGGCTCGGAGAAGACCTCGAGCAGGCCCTGACCGACCCGCTTGCGGGTCATCTGCACCAGACCCAGCGAGGTGACCTCGGCGACCTGGTGCTTGGTCCGGTCCCGGCCCAGGCACTCGGTGAGCCGCCGCAGCACGAGGTCGCGGTTGCTCTCCAGGACCATGTCGATGAAGTCGATCACGATGATCCCGCCGATGTCGCGCAGCCGGAGCTGGCGGACGATCTCCTCGGCGGCCTCGATGTTGTTGCGGGTGACCGTCTGCTCGAGGTTGCCCCCGGAGCCGACGAACTTGCCGGTGTTGACGTCGACGACGGTCATCGCCTCGGTGCGGTCGATGACCAGCGAGCCGCCGGAGGGCAGCCAGACCTTGCGGTCCAGGGCCTTCATCAGCTGCTCGTCGATCCGCAGGTCGCGGAAGACGTCGCCGGTGCCGGCGTAGCGCTGCAGCCGCTGCGACAGCTCCGGGGAGACGTGCGCGACGTAGGCCTCGACGGTGTCCCAGGCGTCGTCGCCGGAGACGACCAGCCGCTTGAAGTCCTCGTTGAAGACGTCGCGGATCACCCGGATGGCCAGGTCGGGCTCGCCGTAGAGCAGCGTCGGGGCGTTGCTGGTGGAGGCGGCCTTGGTCTGGATGACCTCCCACTGCGCCTGCAGCCGGGCCACGTCGCGGGTGAGCTCCTCCTCCGAGGCCCCCTCCGCGGCGGTCCGGATGATCACGCCGGCGTCGTCGGGGACGATCTTCTTGAGGATGTCCTTGAGCCGGGTGCGCTCCTTGTCCGGGAGCTTGCGGCTGATGCCGGTCATCGAGCCGCCGGGCACGTAGACCAGGAAGCGACCGGGCAGGTTGATCTGCTGGGTGAGCCGGGCGCCCTTGTGCCCGATCGGGTCCTTGGTCACCTGGACCAGGACCTTGTCCCCGGACTTCAGCGCGGTCTCGATCGACCGCGACTTGCCGGACAGGCCGGCAGCGTCCCAGTTGACCTCACCGGCGTACAGGACGGCGTTGCGGCCCTTGCCGATGTCGACGAAGGCGGCCTCCATGCTGGGCAGCACGTTCTGCACGCGGCCGAGGTAGACGTTCCCGGCGAACGAGGTCGCCTGCGTCTGGGTCACGTAGTGCTCGACCAGCACGTCGTCCTCGAGGACGGCGATCTGGGTGCGCTCGCCCTGCTGGCGGATCACCATGGCCCGGTCGACGGCCTCGCGGCGGGCCAGGAACTCCGACTCGGACAGGATCGGCGCGCGCTTGCGGCCACCGTCGCGGCCCTCGCGGCGCCGCTGGCGCTTGGCCTCCAGCCGGGTGGACCCGGCCACGCCGCGGACGTCGTCGTCGCTGGAGGTGCGGCCGTTGCGGCCGGCGCGCTCCGGGCGGTCGTCGTCGTCGCTGGTGTCCTCGACGGTGCCCTCGCCGCTGCTCCCCCGCCGACGCCGACGCCGGCGACGCCGCGTGCTGGAGCCCTGACCGGCCTCCGCGCTGTCGTCGTCGGTCTCGTCGTCGCTGTCGTCGCCCTCGGCGTCGGAGGGGTCGTCGGACTCCTCGTCGGGATCCGCGGTGTCGACGACCGGCGCCTCGGTGTCCTCGTCGGCGTCGTTCTCGGCGTCACCGGAGTCCTCGGTGCGGCCACGGCCGCGTCCCCGGCGTCCCCGACGGCGACGGCGGCTGCCCGAGCCGCCGCCGTCCTCCTCGTCACGGTCGTCGGCGTCGTCGAGGTCGCGGTCCTCGACCTCCGCGTCGGCCTCGACCTCGACGTCGGGGACGTCGTCGGTGTCCTCGACCTCGACCGGCTCGGCCACGGCCTCCTCGGCGGCACGGCGCCGGTTGCGGCCTCGGCCGCGCGGCCGGGCGGGCTCCGCCTCCCGGTCGTCGACCTCGGCGGCGGGCTGGGCGGACTCCTCCGGCTCGGCCGGGGACTCCGCGGGCCGCCGGCTGCGGCGGCGCGTCGGGGCGGCGTCGGGCTCGGGCGCCACGAAGGTGACGAAGGCGGGGACGGGCGGAGCCGCCGGCGGCGGGGGCACCGAGTCCGGGTCGGCCGACAGGGCCGGACGGGTGGCGCGGCGGCGCGGCCGGGCGGTGACGGTGGTGGGCTCCGGGGAGCTGAACTGGGCACCGAAGCGGGGCAGGTCGGGCTCGGACTCCGGCTCGAGGGCCGGCTCGGGCTCCGGCGCTGACACCGGGAGGAGTGCGGCCGCGGCGGAGGCCTCGGCCTCGCTGTCGGCCTCCTCGTCCTCGTCCGCGGCGTCGGTCAGCGGCTCGGCAGCGGGGTCACCCGCGGCGGGCTCGACGGCCGGCGACCCGTCGGGGCGGTCGGCCGGAGCCGGGGCCTCGTCGGGGGAACCGGCGGTCGCAGTGGTGTCTGCGGTGGTGTCTGGGTCGATGCGGTCGGCCACTGAGGGCTCGCCTCCTGTGCGTCCCCGGGCGCCGGTCGTCTCCGACAGGCGGCCGCGCAGGGACGCGGGTTGGGCGGGTCGGGCGGACCGCGAGGTGCGGCGGCGCCCTTCTCGCGAAGTCTGGGTCCGCGCCCCGGCCGGTGCGGCCGGGGCCCGGTGGTGCAGCGTGCGAACGCGGGTGGTGCTGGCCGAGCAAGATCAGGGTGGTGCGGGCGCGTCACGGCTGGCAGACGTGTCGCGGACGACGCACGGCGTCCGGCTCCGCCGGTTCAGACCGGCGCGCGCTCCTCCTGGCAGCAGGAGCGCACCGCACGGTCGGGCCCTAGCGGATCGGCGACCTCACCGCTGTCGTCGAGCCGGCCCTGCGCCTCACGCACGGCCCGGATGGGCAACGGCGGGCGCAGGTCGGCGACGGCAGCCAGAGCGGCCATCACGTCATCCGGTCGAACGGTCGGCGTGAGCTGCCGTACGACCACGTGCAGTATGGCACAACCTGCCTCCACGGCCACCGCTGCACGGACGACGGCGGCACGCGCATCGACGTCCCGGGTGCCGTTCTTCGTGCGCTTGGCGACCATCACCACCTCCCGTGCCAGCAGCTCCTGGACGGCCGCGGCGAGCTCGTCGGCGTCCACCCCGGGCAGGTCGATCCGCCAGCGGGTGGCGTCCAGCCGGTCGGCCAGCGACCCGCTGCCCTCGAGCGCCTCCACGCACTCGAGGACGTCGATCCCCGGCGGCAGCGAGGCGTCCAGCGCGGCGCGCACCTGCTCGGGGTCCCGGCGCGCGGACAGCCCGATCTCGAAGTACTCCGCCTCCGAGGCCGCACCGGTCGGCGCCGCCCCCATGTAGGAGATCTTCGGGTGCGGGCTGAAGCCGGCGGAGAACGCCATCGGCACCTGGGCACGGCGCAGCGCGCGCTCCAGCGCCCGGGCCAGGTCGCGGTGCGAGGCGAACCGGAGCGGGCCGCGCTTGGTGTAGCGCAGCCGCAGCTTCTGGACGGTGGGCGGCGGCGGCGGGCCGTCGGGCTGGCGGGCCACTCAGCGCACCACGGACAACGGCAGCAGGCTGCGCCCGGTGGGGCCGATCTGGATCTCGGTGCCCATGGTCGGGCAGACACCGCAGTCGTAGCAGCCGGTCCACCGGCAGTCGCCGACCTCGTCCTCGGAGACCGCGTCCTGCCAGTCCTCCCAGAGCCACTCCTTGTCCAGCCCGGAGTCCAGGTGGTCCCAGGGCAGCACCTCGTGCTCGGTGCGCTCCCGGGTCGTGTACCAGTCCAGGTCCAGCCCCAGGGGGGCGAGCTCCTCCGCGGCGGCCGTCGTCCACCTGTCGAAGGAGAAGTGCTCGCTCCAGCCGTCGAAGTGCCCGCCGTCGCGCCACACCCGCTCGATGACCCGACCGACCCGCCGGTCGCCGCGGGACAGCAGCCCCTCGATGACCCCGGGCTTGCCGTCGTGGTAGCGCAGGCCGATGGAGCGCCCGATCCGCCGGTCGGCGTTGATCGCCTCGCGCAGGATCCGCAGCCGGTGGTCGATGGTCTCCGCACTCGCCTGCCCGGCCCACTGGAACGGGGTGTGCGGCTTGGGGACGAACCCACCGATGGAGACGGTGCAGCGGATGTCCTTGGAGCCGCTGGCCTCTCGGCCGGCGCGGATGACCTCGACCGCCAGCTCGGCGATCTCCAGCACGTCGGCATCGGTCTCGGTCGGCAGACCGCACATGAAGTACAGCTTCACCTGCCGCCAGCCGTTGGCGTAGGCCGTGGTGACCGTGCGGACCAGGTCCTCCTTGGACACGGTCTTGTTGATCACCCGCCGGATGCGCTCGCTGCCGCCCTCGGGGGCGAAGGTCAGGCCCGAGCGCCGGCCGTTGCGGGACAGCTCGTTGGCCAGCGTGACGTTGAACGCGTCGACCCGGGTGCTGGGCAGGCTCAGGCCGGTGTTGGTGCCCTCGTACCGGTCGGCGAGCTCGGTGGCCAGCTGGCCGATCTCGGAGTGGTCGGCGCTGGACAGCGACAGCAGCCCGACCTCCTCGTAGCCGGTGGCCTTCAGGCCGGCGTCGACCATCGAGCCGATCCCGGTGATGGTCCGCTCGCGCACCGGCCGGGTGATCATCCCGGCCTGGCAGAACCGGCAGCCCCGGGTGCAGCCGCGGAAGATCTCCACGCTCATCCGCTCGTGCACGCTCTCCGCGAGCGGGACCAGCGGCTGCTTCGGGTAGGGCCACTCGTCCAGGTCCATCACCGTGCGCTTGCCGACCCGCGCCGGGACGTCGTCCCGGGTGCGCAGCACCTCGGCGATGGTCCCGTCGGCGGCGTAGCTGACGGCGTAGAAGCGCGGGACGTAGACGCCGTCGACCCGGGCCAGCCGCGCGAGCAGCTCGACCCGCCCGCCGGGGCGGCCCTCGGCCTTCCACGCGGCGACGACGTCGGTGATGTCGCCGACGACCTGCTCACCGTCGCCGAGGACGGCGCAGTCGACGAAGTCGGCGACCGGCTCGGGGTTGAAGGCGGCGTGCCCACCGGCCACGACGACCGGGTGGGTCTCGTCGCGGTCGACCGCGTGCAGCGGGACGCCGGCGAGGTCGAGCGCCTCGAGCAGATTGGTGTAGCCGAGCTCGGTGGCGAAGCTGACGCCCAGCAGGTCGAAGTCGCGCACCGGGCGGTGCGCGTCGACGGTGAACTGGCCGACACCGTGCTCGCGCATCAGCCCGGCGAGGTCCGGCCAGACGGCGTAGGTGCGCTCGGCCAGGGCGTCCAGGCGCTCGTTGAGCACCTCGTACAGGATCATGAGGCCCTGGTTGGGCAGGCCGACCTCGTAGGCGTCGGGGTACATCAGCGCCCAGTGGACGGCGACCTCGTCCCACGGCTTGACCTGGGCGTTGAGCTCACCGCCCACGTACTGGATGGGCTTCTGCACCTGGGCGAGCAACGGCTCGAGCTGGGGGTAGAGCGAGTCCACAGTCATGACCCGTCCAGGGTAGCCGCCCCCTCAGGGGGCCATGTTGGCCAACATGGCCCCCGGAACGTCAGAGCTGGGGGAAGAAGAGCGCGATCTCGCGGGCGGCCGACTCCGGGGAGTCCGAGCCGTGCACGATGTTGGCCTGCACCTCGAGGGCGTAGTCGCCGCGGATGGTGCCGGGGGCGGCCTTGACCGGGTCGGTGGCGCCGGCCAGCGCCCGGAACGCCTCGATGGCCCGCGGGCCCTCGACGACCAGGGCGAGCAGCGGGCCGCCGGTGATGAACTCGACCAGCGAGCCGAAGAACGGGCGCTCGCGGTGCTCGCCGTAGTGCTCCTCGGCGACCTCGACGGTCAGGGTGCGCAGCTCGGCGGCGACCAGGCGCAGGCCCTTGGCCTCCAGCCGGGCGACGACCTGGCCGACCAGGCCACGGGCGACAGCGTCGGGCTTGACCAGGACGAGGGAGCGTTCAGCGGTGGGTGCAGACACGGCCGGGAGCGTACGGGACACCATTCGTCAACATGGGTTGACAAGCAGAGCACGTCAACCTACGTTGACGTCATGGCCTCTCCCACCGACGTCACCACCGCAGCCGCGGCCGACGACCCGGACACCGGGCTGCGCGCCATCCGCGCACTCCGCGACCTGGCCGACCGGCTGGAGCTCCTCCAGGTCGGCAACGCGCGGGCGCGCGGCTGGTCCTGGCAGCAGATCGCCGACGCCCTCGGCGTGAGCAAGCAGGCCGTCCACAAGAAGCACGCCACCTCGAGAAGGGACCGCTGACGTGTTCGAGCGCTTCACCGACGAGGCCCGGCGGGCCGTCGTCCTCGCCCAGGAAGAGGCCCGGGAGCTGCGGGCCGAGCGGATCGAGCCGGTCCACCTGCTGCTGGCCCTGACCCGCGACCCCAGCCGCGGCGGGACGGCGCTGCGCGCGGCCGGCGTCGACCACGAGCGGCTGGCACCCGTGGTGGCCGCGGCGGGCAACCCGCTGGACCCCGACGCCCTCGCCGTCCTCGGCGTCGACCTGGCCCAGGTGCGCGCCACCGCGGAGGCGACCTTCGGCGCCGGTGCCCTCGACCGGGGACGCCGGCCCACCGGCGGGCACATCCCGTTCGCCGACGGCAGCAAGCGGGCCCTGGAGCAGGCGCTCAAGGCTGCTCTCCGGCGGAAGGAGCGCCGGCTGGACAGCGGGCACGTGCTCCTCGGCGTCCTCGCCGTGGGTGACCCGACCGTCAGCCGCGTCCTCGCCCAGCTGGGGACCGACCCCGGCTCGGTGCAGGACCGGGCCGGCGGCGAGCCCGACGTCGCCTAGCGGTTGGTCAGGTCCAGCCGCGCCATGTGCCGCCACAGCTCCTGGTCGCGGTCGCCCAGCCCGTTCCAGCAGTCGTAGCTGTTGCGCGAGTGCAGCTCGCGGGCGTGCCGCTCGACCAGGTCGTCGTGGAGCTGGTGGCGGACCCGGTGCGCGTACTCGGCGATCGTGTAGCTGATCGACCCCACCGGCTCGTCCCGTCCCGCGACCACGGTCCTCGCCTTCCCGGCGGGCTCGGGACGCCTCGCGCAGCAACGACTGTGGTCGGCCATGGTGCTCCCCCTGCCTCCGGTGACGGGGGTCATACCCGAGTCACGCAACGTGGCCGTCAGCGTGCCCCGACCACGGGCTCTGCGCGCCCCTCGGAGGGGTGAACCCGGCGGTCAGTCGGCGGGAGGTGCCGACGGCGGCGGGCCGAACGGGCTGCCCAGCAGGTCCTTGCGGATCTGCAGCAGGTAGGCCCAGATCACCACGAAGAGCCCGCCGACCAGCCACATCGCCGAGCCGAAGAAGCCGGTCAGCAGCAGCGGCACCTGCAGCACCGTGCCGATCACCAGGCCCTGCGGGCGGCGCTGCAGGCCGCTGGCCAGGACCAGCAGCACCGCCAGCACGATGAGCACGACCAGCCGGAAGCCGGTGAGCCCGTCGCCGCTCTGCGCGATGCCGCGCGGCACGAACAGGACGGCGATCCCCTCCAGCAGCAGGATCGCCGCCCCCGCCCCGCTCAGCGCCCGGCCGGCCCGGACCGGGTCGGGCGCGGTCACCGCCACTCCTCGCTGGCGCTCGTCGTGCCCGTGCCGCGCGGTGCTGTGCCCATCCGTGACCTCGCAAGCTCGGTCACGAGCGCCCGCCGGACAGCAGGCTCCGGGCCTCCCCGGCGGTGACCACGCTGCCGGTGACCAGCACGCCGGAGCCGCCCAGCGCGTCGTCCGCGCCGGCCTCGGCCAGCTCGATGGCCGACTCGATCGCGTCGGGCAGCCGCGGGTGCACGCTGACCCGGTCCGCGCCGAAGACGTCGACCGCCAGGGCACCCAGCTCGTCGGCGGGGATGGCCCGCGGCGAGCTGTTCTGGGTGACGACCAGCTCGGCGCACAGCCCCTCGAGCTCGGCGAGCATCCCGCCGACGTCCTTGCCGTGCACGCAGCCCACCACGCCGACGAGCCGGGTGAAGTCGAAGGACTCGCGCACCGCCGCCACCGTCGCGGCCATGCCGGCCGGGTTGTGCGCGGCGTCGACCAGCACCGTGGGCGAGCTGCGCACCCGCTCGAGCCGGCCCGGCGAGCGGACCGCCGCGAACGACTCCCGGACGACGTCCTGCGCGACCACGCCGGTGGCCGACCCGGCACCCAGGAACGCCTCCACGGCGGCCAGTGCCACCGCGGCGTTCTGCGCCTGGTGGGCGCCGAACAGCGGCAGGTAGACCTCGTCGTACTCCCCGCCCAGGCCCTGCAGCCGGACCTGCTGACCGCCCACGGCGACGCGGCGCTCGAGCACGCCGAACTCGGTGCCCTCACGGGCCACGGTGGCGTCGACCTCGATGGCCCGGCGCACCAGCGCCTCGAGGGCGCCAGGGGGCTGGTGGGCGAGCACGGCGACGACGTCGATGCCGGGCAGCCCCTCCTCGGTCGGCGGCGCGGGCTTGATGATGCCGGCCTTCTCGGTGGCGATGCTGGCGACGTCGGGGCCCAGGTACTCCGCGTGGTCCATCGAGACCGGGGTGACCACGGCGACCCGGGCGTCGGCGACGGTGGTCGCGTCCCAGGTGCCGCCCATGCCGACCTCGATGACCGCGACGTCCACCGGTGCCTCGGCGAAGGCGGCGTAGGCCATCGCCACCATGACCTCGAAGAACGACATGGGCACGTCGCTGCCGGCGTCGACCAGCTGCACGTAGGGCGCGATGTCGTCGTAGACCTCGACGAACCGCTCGGCCGGCAGCGGCTCGCCGTCCAGCACGATCCGCTCGCGCAGCTCCTCCAGGTGCGGGCTGGTGAAGCGGCCCACCCGCAGGCCGAAGCCGCGCAGCAGCTCGTCGATCATCCGCGCCGTCGTCGTCTTGCCGTTGGTGCCGGTGACCTGGACGACGGGGAACGCGCGCTGCGGCGAGCCCAGCAGGTCGACCAGCGCGGAGATGCGGGTCAGGGACGGTTCGAGCCGGTTCTCCGGCCACCGCGCGAGGAGCGCCTGCTCGACCCTGTCGAGGTCACGGGAAAGGGAGGTGCTCACCGCTCCTAGGATGCCAGTCATGGCAGCCGACACCTCAGCCCTGGAGAGCACGGCCCCGGGAGTCGGGGCCGTCGTACCCGAGAAGCCCACCCTGGACGGTCTGGAGGCCACCTGGGTCGCCCGCTGGGCCGAGGACGACACCTACGCCTTCGACCGGGCCGGCGCACTCGCCGCCCCGCGCTCGGAGACCTACGCGATCGACACCCCGCCGCCCACGGCGAGCGGGTCGCTGCACGTGGGGCACGTGTTCAGCTACACCCACACCGACATCGTCGCCCGCTACCAGCGGATGCGCGGCAAGCACGTCTTCTACCCGATGGGCTGGGACGACAACGGCCTGCCGACCGAGCGCCGGGTGCAGAACTTCTACGGCGTCCGCTGCGACCCCTCGCTCCCCTACGACCCGACCTTCACGCCCCCGAAGAAGCCGGGCAAGGACCAGCTGCCCATCTCCCGGCGCAACTTCGTCGAGCTCTGCGAGCGGCTGACCGCCGTCGACGAGGCCGAGTTCGAGAAGCTGTGGCGCCGGGTCGGCCTGTCGGTCGACTGGTCGAGCGTCTACCGGACGATCTCGGAGACCTCCCGGGCCACCGCGCAGCGGATGTTCCTGCACAACCTGGCCCGCGGCGAGGCCTACGCCCAGGAGGCGCCGACCCTCTGGGACGTCACCTTCCGGACGGCGGTCGCCCAGGCCGAGCTGGAGGACCGGGAGCGGCCCGGCGCCTACCACCGGATCGCCTTCTCCGGCGCCGAGGGCCCGGTGTTCATCGAGACCACCCGCCCGGAGCTGCTGCCGGCATGCGTGGCGCTGGTCGCGCACCCGGACGACGAGCGGTACCAGCCGCTGTTCGGGAAGACGGTCCGGACGCCGCTGTTCGGCGTCGAGGTCCCGGTGGTGGCGCACCGGCTGGCCGAGCCGGACAAGGGCTCGGGCATCGCGATGATCTGCACCTTCGGTGACCTCAACGACGTCACCTGGTGGCGCGAGCTGCAGCTGCCGACCCGCGCCGTCATCGGCTGGGACGGCCGTTTCGTCGCCGACCCGCCGGCCGGGGTGCCCGCCGACGTCTACGCCGAGCTGGCCGGGAAGACCTCGTTCAGCGCGCAGGCCCGCATCGTCGAGCTGCTGCGCGAGTCCGGCGACCTGGTCGGGGATCCCAAGCCGATCACCCACCCGGTGAAGTTCTTCGAGAAGGGCGAGCGCCCGCTGGAGATCGTCACCACCCGGCAGTGGTACATCCGCAACGGCGGGCGGGACGCCTCGTTGCGCGACGCTCTGCTCCAGCGGGGCCGCGAGATCCAGTGGGTGCCCGAGCACATGCGGCACCGCTACGAGAACTGGGTGGAGGGCCTCAACGGCGACTGGCTGGTCAGCCGCCAGCGCTTCTTCGGCGTCCCGTTCCCGGTCTGGTACCGCCTGGACGCCGACGGGGAGCCCGTGTTCGAGCAGCCGCTGCTGGCGCCGGAGTCGGCGCTGCCGGTGGACCCGTCCTCCGACGTCCCGGACGGGTTCACCGAGGGCCAGCGCGGCGTGCCCGGCGGGTTCATGGCCGACCCCGACGTGATGGACACCTGGGCGACCTCCTCGCTGTCGCCGCAGGTGGCCTCGGGCTGGGACACCGACCCGGAGCTGTTCGCGCACGTCTTCCCGATGGACCAGCGGCCGCAGGCGCACGACATCATCCGCACCTGGCTGTTCTCCACCGTCGTCCGGGCGCACTTCGAGCACGGCACCGTGCCCTGGACGCACGCCACGATCTCCGGCTTCGTGGTCGACCCCGACCGCAAGAAGATGTCGAAGTCCAAGGGCAATGCGACCACCCCGATCGACGTGCTGGAGCGTTACGGCACCGACGCGGTGCGCTGGCGGGCGGCAGGGGCGCGCCCGGGCGCCGACTCGCCCTTCGACGAGGCGCAGATGAAGGTCGGTCGCCGGCTGGCCATGAAGGTCCTCAACGTCGGCAAGTTCGTGCTCGGGCTCGGCGCGTCGACCGCGCTGCAGGCCTCGGACGTGACCGAGCCGATCGACCTCGGGCTGCTGGCGCGGTTGGCCACGGTGGTCGACGAGGCGACCGCGGCGATGGACGCCTACAACTACACCCGGGCGCTCGAGGTCGCCGAGACGTTCTTCTGGTCGTTCTGCGACGACTACGTCGAGCTGGTGAAGACCCGCGCCTACGCCTCCGACGAGGGTGCCCGGTCGGCCCAGGCCACCCTGGCGCTCGCGCTGTCGGTGCAGCTGCGGCTGCTCGCGCCGGTGCTGCCGTTCGTCACCGAGGAGGTCTGGTCGTGGTGGCAGAGCGGCTCGGTGCACCGGGCGGCGTGGCCGACCGCGACCGAGCTGCCCACCGGCGGTGACCGGGCGGTGCCCGCCGTGGCCGCGGAAGCACTGGCAGCGGTGCGCAAGGCGAAGTCGGAGGCCAAGCAGTCGATGCGGGCCGACGTCGCCTCGGCGACGGTGACCGCCCCCGAGGTGCAGGTGGCGCAGGTCGAGGCCGCCCGCCGGGACCTCACCGCCGCCGGGCGGATCGCCGAGCTCACCGTGGTCGCCGGCGAGGGCCCGCTCACCGTCGACGTCGTCCTGGCGGAGACCTGACCGTCAGCGAACAGCGGGCGCTGGGTGCCAGTTCGGAGCTGCCGAGCTGACAGTCAGCGCCCGCTGTCGAGGCCGAAGAGGCGGAGCCGTGCGCCGTGGACCGCCTGGACCTCGCGGCGGCAGGCATCGGCCGCCCCGGTGAGGCGCCGGTAGCTGAAGCGCAGGGTCTGCCAGCCGATGGTGGCCACGAGGGCGTCCCGGCGGATGTCCCGCTCGCGCTGCTCTGGGGAGCCGTGCCAGGCGGCACCGTCCATCTCCACCGCCAGCAGGACCTCGTCGTAGGCGGCGTCCAGGGCGAACCGCTCCCCCGCCACCACGACGACGCGCTGCTGCCCGAAGACCGGCATGCCCGGAGCGCGCAGCACGTGGAGGCAGCCCCAGATCTCCAGTTCGCTCTGGCACCCGTCGGCCAGCAGTTGCACCAGCTGGGCGAGTTCTGCGCGGCCGGGCAGTCGTGGCCGCAGCGCGAGTTCGGCTTCCAGCGCCTCCGGGGAGCACATCCGACGTCGGACGGCGGCGATCGCCGACCCGCGCAGGTCGGCACGGTCGCACCCGCCCGGGCTCCCCCAGGCGTCGACGACGGAACGTTCGACCGAGGTCACCGGCAGTCCGTCGACGCGACGCCGATGCCAGTCGACGTCCCGGCCACGATGACGGACCACGCCGGCTGAAGCCCGCCCACTCGCCCCGACGCCGACGCTCACGTGCACGGGCCCGGCCCGCGGTGCGAGCAGACCCCACAACGCCAGGGCAGTCGTGTGACTGGCCACTGCGTCGGTCGCGTGCAGCGCGGCGGCGACCCGGGTCCGCCACTGCCCGGCCGCTGCCGGAGTCGCGTAGCGCGCATGGCCCACGGGGACGAGCCGGCCGGCAGCCACCCACGCGCGCAGGGTGGTCGGACTGATCTGCCGGGTCACGAGCTCCCAGGTGGTCCAGCCGTCAGGGCCGACGACGACTGCCGGGTCCGGACGCACGCAGAGAGCTTGCCCGTCTCTGCACCGACGGCGTCCTCGCGCAACCGGCGCCTGTGGACGATCGGAGACAGTGGGCGCGAACTGACACCCCGCCGGCCAGGAACTGGCAGTCGGCGCACACCGTCGCCCCGTGAGACGCAACGGCCCGCTCCCCGGAGTGGGGAGCGGGCCGACAGCGCTGGTTCCGGCAGGTCAGGCGGACTTCTCGCGGGGGGCGCGGGCGGGCTTGCGGGGGACGATCGTCGGGTTCACGTGCTGCAGGACGACGTCCTGGGTGATGACGACGGTCGCGACGTCCTCGCGGCTGGGGATGTCGTACATGACCGACTGGAGGACCTCCTCCATGATCGCCCGCAGCCCACGGGCACCGGTGCCCCGCAGGATGGCCTGGTCGGCGATCGACTCGAGCGCGTCGTCGGTGAACTCGAGCTCCACCCCGTCGAGATCGAACAGCCGGCGGTACTGGCGCACCAGGGCGTTCTTGGGCTCGGTCAGGATGTTGATCAGCGCCTCGCGGTCCAGCTTCTGCACGCTGGTGATGACCGGCAGGCGGCCGATGAACTCGGGGATCATGCCGAACTTCAGCAGGTCCTCGGGCATGACCTGGGCGAAGGCGTTGGCCTCCTCGATCTCGGCCTTGCCGCGGACCTCGGCGCCGAAGCCGATGCCCTGCTTCCCGGTGCGCGCCTCGATCACCTGGTCCAGGCCGGCGAACGCGCCACCCACGATGAACAGCACGTTCGTGGTGTCGATCTGGATGAACTCCTGGTGCGGGTGCTTGCGGCCACCCTGCGGCGGCACCGACGCCGTCGTCCCCTCGAGGATCTTCAGCAGCGCCTGCTGCACGCCCTCACCGGAGACGTCGCGGGTGATCGACGGGTTCTCGCTCTTGCGGGCGATCTTGTCGACCTCGTCGATGTAGATGATCCCGGTCTCGGCGCGCTTGACGTCGTAGTCCGCTGCCTGGATCAGCTTGAGGAGGATGTTCTCGACGTCCTCACCGACGTACCCGGCCTCGGTCAACGCCGTGGCGTCGGCGATCGCGAAGGGGACGTTCAGCATCCGCGCGAGGGTCTGCGCCAGGTGCGTCTTGCCGCACCCGGTCGGGCCCATCAGCAGGATGTTGGACTTGGCCAGCTCGACGCCCTCGTCGCGGCTGCCGCGGTCACCGCCGGCCTGGATCCGCTTGTAGTGGTTGTAGACCGCGACGGCGAGGGTGCGCTTGGCCTGGTCCTGGCCGATGACGTACTGCTCGAGGAAGTCGTGGATCTCCTTGGGCTTCGGCAGCTCGTCGAACTTGAGGTCCGACGACTCCGAGAGCTCCTCCTCGATGATCTCGTTGCAGAGGTCGATGCACTCATCGCAGATGTACACCCCGGGGCCAGCGATGAGCTTCTTGACCTGCTTCTGGCTCTTGCCGCAGAACGAGCACTTGAGCAGGTCGCCGCTCTCACCGATACGTGCCACCTGGCTGACCTCCACCTCGAGTGGGACGGCTGTGCCGTTGCCCCTGGTTCGTGCCTTGTCGTTGCCCTCGTCGACGCCCTGAGACCTGGCGTCCTGCGTCCCTGCGGTACTGACCGGGGATCGGGCGTTCACCGAACCTACCCGGCTGGACCGACGTTCCCGGGAACTGACGCACCCGGTTCACCCGGCCCGTAACACCTGCCTCGCACCTCCCCCGTGACCCGGTGGAGGCTCGCGCCGACCGCCGGACGGGTTGGGAGAACGGTACGGGCCGGGGACCTGAAAAGCGCCCCCGGTCCGCACCGTCACTGCATCAGGCAGCCGGCAGTGCGTTGAGCTTCCGGCTGGCGATGACCTGGTCGACGATCCCGTAGTCCTTGGCCTCCTGGGCCGTGAGGATCTTGTCCCGGTCGATGTCCTTGCGGACCTGCTCCTGGGTCTGGCCGGTGTGCCGGGCCAGGATGGCCTCCATCAGCGTGCGCACCCGCTCGATCTCGCGGGCGTGGATCTCCAGGTCGGTGACCTGGCCACCCGCCTCGCCGGAGGGCTGGTGGATCAGCACCCGGGAGTAGGGCAGCGCCAGCCGCTTGCCGGGGGTGCCCGCCGCGAGCAGGACGGCGGCCGCGGAGGCGGCCTGGCCCATGCAGACGGTCTGGATGTCGGGACGGACGAACATCATCGTGTCGTAGATCGCCGTGAGCGCGGTGAACGAGCCACCGGGCGAGTTGATGTACATGGTGATGTCGCGGTCGGGGTCGTTGGACTCCAGCGTGATGAGCTGCGCCATCACGTCGTTGGCCGACGCGTCGTCGACCTGCACCCCGAGGAAGATGATGCGCTCCTCGAAGAGCTTGTTGTACGGGTTGGACTCCTTCATGCCGTAGCTCGTGCGCTCCACGAAGGAGGGCAGGATGTAGCGGCTGGAGGGCATCTGGAAGTCGTTCATGGTCACTTCTCCGGTCCGTCGGTGACCGGGTTGTCGGTCTGGGTCATGGTGTCGGCACGGGTCACCACGTGGTCGACGAAGCCGTACTCGAGGGCCTCCTGCGCGGTGAACCACCGGTCGCGGTCGGAGTCCTCGTTGATCCGCTCGGCGGTCTGCCCGGTGTGCTTCGCCTGGAGCTTGTTCAGCTCCTGCTTGGTGCTGCGGAACAGCTCGGCCTGGATCGCGATGTCGGAGGCGGTGCCGCCGACGCCGGCCGAGGGCTGGTGCATCAGGATCCGCGTGTGCGGCAGCGAGTACCGCTTGCCCTTGGTGCCGGCGGTGAGCAGGAACTGGCCCATCGAGGCGGCCAGGCCCATCGCGTAGGTGGCGACGTCGCAGTCGATGAACTGCATCGTGTCGTAGATGGCCATGCCCGCGGTGACCGAGCCACCGGGCGAGTTGATGTACAGGTGGATGTCGCGCTTGGGGTCCTCGGCGGACAGCAGCAGCATCTGCGCGGCCAGCTGGTTGGCGATCACGTCGTCGACCTGGCTGCCGAGGAAGATGATCCGCTCGCGCAGGAGGCGCTCGTAGACCGAGTCGTTGAGGTTCATCATCGAGCCGCCGGCGCGCATCAGCGGCGCGCCGGGGGTGATCAGTGGGGTGCTCACGGGTGCGGTGACCTCCGTAGGACTGCGGTGCAGTCGGTCTCGTGGAACGGGTTGGCCGGTGGTCGGGGGGTGTCCGCCGATGCCGCGGACGGCCGCTGGGTGGTGGTCGTCAGTGCGTCTTCGGCGATCGCCTCGGTGTCACGTCGACCCTAACGCGGACCCCCGACGGCTTCCTCCCCGTCGGGGCCGGTGTTCGCCGTGGGCGCAGCGACGACCGCGGCTGTCATGGCCGCCGGACGACAGCGCCGCCCGCACCCCGGGCAGGGGTGCGGGCGGCGCGGTGTGCCTCGCGTGGGTCAGGCCTTGTCGGTGCTGCCCTCGGCGTCGTCGACGGCGGCCTCTGCGTCGGTGACGACGGCGTCGGTGGCCTCGGCCTCGTTGTCGGCGTCGTCGTCGGCGACGTCCCCACCGGCGACCGCCTCGGTGACGTCGTCGGCCGGCTCCTCGCCGTCCTCGGCCGATGCGGCGACGGTCCGCGGGCGAAGCGCCTCGAGGTCGACGACGTTGCCCGACGCGTCGGTGATCGTCGTCTCCTCGAGCAGCTGGGCCAGCGCCTTGGTGCGGCGGACGTCGGCGACGAAGTCGGCGATGTTGTTGCCCTGCTGCAGCTGCTGCGCGTACTGCTCCGGGCTGACCCGGTTGCGCTGGGCCTGCGCCATGATCTGCGCGGACAGGTCCTCGTTGTCGACGGTCACCTCACGGGCGTCGGCGATCGAGTCGAGGATGAACTGGGTCTTGACCGCCTTCTCGACGTTCTCCCGCAGCTCGGCGTCGTAGGCCTCGCGGCCACCCTCGACGCCCGCGGCCGTGAAGTAGGCGTCCCAGTCCATGCCGGCCTGCTGGAGCTCGCGCTCCATGGCCTGGCCGCGCCAGGAGAGCTCCTGCTCGACCATGTTCTCCGGCACCGGCACCTCGATGACCTCGATGAGGTGCTCGACCAGCTTGTCGCGGGCCTCGGCGCCCTGCTGCAGGACCTTGGTGCGGGACAGCCGGGTGCGGACGTCCTCGCGCAGCTCGGCCAGCGTGTCGAACTCGCTCGCGATGGAGGCGAACTCGTCGTCCAGCTCGGGCAGCTCCTTGGACTTGACCGAGCGCACCGTGACGGTGACGTCGGCCAGCTCGCCGGCGTCGTCACCGGAGAGCAGCGGGGTCTGGAAGGTGGCGCTCTCGTCGGCGGACAGCCCGGTGACGGCCTCGTCCAGGCCGGCCATCAGGCCGCCCGAGCCGACCTCGTAGGACATGCCCGTGGTGCTGCCGTCCTCGAGGACCTCGCCGCGCAGCGTGGCCTCCAGATCGATGGAGACGTAGTCGCCCTCGGCGGCGGCGCGCTCGACGCCGGACAGGGTGGCGAAGCGCTCGCGCATGACCGACACCTGGGCGTCGATCTCCTCGTCGGTGACCTCGACGTCGTCGACGGTGACCGCGAGGGAGTCCAGCGGGGGCAGCTCGAGCGTCGGGGCGACGTCGACCTCGGCGGTGAACGCGAGGGCCTCGCCGTCGTCGATCCGGGTCACCTCGACCTCGGGCTGGCTGATCACCCGGACCTGGTTCTCCCGGATCGCCTCGGAGTAGACCTCGGGGACGGCGTGCTGGACGACCTGCTCGAGGACGACCGGACGGCCGATCCGCTGGTCGAGGACGCGGTTCGGGACCTTGCCGGGGCGGAAACCGGGAACGCGGACCTGCTTGCCCAGCTCCTTGTAGACCTCACCGAAGGCGTGGTCCAGGTCGCTCCACGGCACCTCGATCGCGAGCCGGACCCGGGTCGGGCCCAGGTTCTCGATGGTGCTCTTCACTGTGCAGCGCTCCTCTGGAAGGGGGACGGACGACGGGCGCGACGCCCGGGGCGTCGCAGCACGCCACGAGTCTAGAGACGTCGGTTCTGTGTCGGGGTGGCGGGATTTGAACCCACGGCCCCCCGCTCCCAAAGCGGGTGCGCTACCAAGCTGCGCCACACCCCGTGGCGGGTGCGAGTCTAGGGGGCGGTCTGCGCGGCCGTACCGCGGCGTCGGCCGTCCACCGCGGCCACGGCCCGGCGCACCGCATCGAGGGACGCCTCGACGTCGGCCCGATCGGTCGACCAGTTGCTCACCGAGACCCGCAGCACGGCCCGGCCGGCCCAGCGAGAGCCCGACATCCACGCCGTCCCGTCGGCGATCACCGCGGCGGTGCGCTCGTCGCTGCCGAAGCTGACGCAGACCTGGGTGTAGACGACGTCGTTCAGGACCCTCGCGCCGTCGAGGGAGGCCAGGCCATCGGCCAGAGCCCGGGCGTTGTCCACCAGCCGCTCGACGAGCGCGGCCACGCCGTCCTCCCCCAGCGACCGCAGCGCCGCCCAGACCGGCACGCCTCGGGCCCGCCGCGACATCTCCACCGTCACGTCCAGCGGGTCCGCGACGTCGGTGCTCAGCAGGTAGCTGGTCCGCACCCCCAGCGCCGCGCGCATCGGCGCCGGGTCGTGCACCACGGCGACGCCGCAGTCGTAGGGCACGTTGAGCGTCTTGTGCGCGTCGGTGGCCCACGAGTCGGCCCGGTCCAGCCCGGCGACCAGGTGCCGCAGCCTGGGTGCGGCGGCGGCCCACAACCCGAACGCGCCGTCCACGTGCACCCAGGCGCCGTGCCGGTGGGCGAGGTCGGCGGCCTCCCCGAGCGGGTCGAACGCACCCGAGTGCAGGTTGCCAGCCTGCAGGCAGACCAGCGTGGGGGCACCCGGCGGCGCGTCCTCGAGGGCCAGCGCCAGGGCGTCGGTGCGCAGCCGCCCCTGGTCGTCGACGGCCACCCGCTCGGGGCGCCCCAGCCCCAGGTAGCGCAGCGCCAGGTGCACCGAGGCGTGGCTGTCCTCGCCGACGAGGACCCGGATCCGCGGGCCCTCGGCCAGCCCGTTCTCCTCCACGTCCCATCCGGCCCCGGCCAGCACCGCGTTCCGGCCGGCGGCCAGGCAGGACGTGTTCGCCGTCGTCGCGCCGGTGGAGAAGCCGACCGCGCTGCCGGCTGGCAGGCCGAGCAGGTGCAGCAGCCACTCCCCCGCCGCCTCCTCGATGCCCGCGACCCCCGGGGTGGCCGCGCGCATGCCGGTGTTCTGGTCCCAGCTGCTGACCAGCCAGTCCGCGCCCAGTGCCGCGGGGAGGACGCCGCCCATCACCCAGCCGAAGAACCGACCGGAGTTGATCGCCATCAGCCCCGGTCCGGCCAGCGCGGCGAGCTCGTCGACCACCTGCGCGGCGTCGACGGGCGGCTCGGTGAGCAGGTCGAGGGCGCGGGCCCGGACGTCGTCCGCGGTCGCCTTCGGCGGGACACGCCGGTCGGGCAGCTGGTGCAGCCAAGCCCGGGCGTGCGACGCCGCGGCGCGCAGCGCCTCGTCGTACGCGTCGGCCTCGGCACCCATGCGGCGCAGCCTGGCACGGGCCGTCACCGAGGAGGAGGGGACGGCGTCCGCGATGTCGACCGGCGTCGGCGACGGCGGGAGGCGACCGGTTAGGCTGCGTCTGCATCTCCCCGCGGGTGTAGCTCAATGGTAGAGCCCCAGCCTTCCAAGCTGGCCATGCCGGTTCGATCCCGGTCACCCGCTCAACGAATAAGTGCAGGTCAGCGCGTCGGCCAGCCCACGCACGGGTATCCCACGAGCCGTCGGATTAGCCGCTGTTACCCCCGTATAACCGCGATTCTCCGGTCGTACGGACACGCTAAGGACACGCGGGACACCACATCTGCGCTGGTCAGGCCGCCGGTGTGGCCACGAGCATGACTGCGCAGACTGACCTTGCGACGTTCGGCCTGTCCAGGCACTGGTCCGGTTATCGGCTCCTGGCTCCTTCGGACGCTTCAAATCCCGGTCGTCGTGGGGTCACCGGCGGTGTCGCCCTGCGCCGCCTCGACCGCGTCGGACTGGGTCGTGACAACAGTTCCCGGCTTCCCTCGACGCCCCAGCGCCATCGTCGCGAACGCGGTGCCGACGCCGGTCGCCAGCGCGCCCAGCGCCCAGGCCGGACCGGTGCGCTCGATACCCAGTGCACGATCGAGGGACAGGTCCCCAGGGCCGGTCTCGGTCAACGCGGTCAACGCGCCGATCAGGACGGCGTTGTACTCCCAGCCGCCGTTGGCCGCCCACGGGCCGTTGGGCAGGTGCACCTTCCGGATCGCCGTCGTCATCACACCGGTCAGTGCGGCTGACGCCAACGGGGTCGCCAGGCCGGCGGCGAGCAGCACCCCGCCGGCTGTTTCCGTCGTTCCGGCGACGACGGCGTGCACCTTCGCCGGACGCATCTCGAGGGCCTCCATCATCCCCGCGGTGCCGGCGCGGCCGGGGCCGCCGAACCAGCCGAAGAGCTTCTGCGTCCCGTGCCCGATGAACAAGCCGCCGATCAGGGCCCGCGCCGCCAATCGCCCCACGCTCATGCCGTCCTCCTCCATCGCCGGGGTTGATGCCGACCGTTCCATGCCCCGCCACCGTGCGGTGCATGCCCGTCAGCGACCCGGACGCTGGGATCTCTGACCTGTCCCTGCCGGTGGGTCAGGCAGCAGGGCCATCACCATCACCGAGGGCAGACCCAGTGCGGGCCCGGCCCACTCCAACTGCTTCACGAACAGCTGCGAGGCCCCGAAGATCACCACAGCCGGTCACTGCCGCGCCTGGCCTGCTTTCCGTCGAAGCCGTCGAAGCCGTCGAAGCCGGAGGCCCCGGCCGCATACCGGCGCGCAGGTCCCGGCGGGTAGACCCGACCGGGACGGGCACCCCTCCTGTGTCACCGACACAAAAGGGAGCCCGACATGGCCGACTTCGGCATGAGCGTGCACGTCGACATCCCGCTTGACGAGGCCCTGGAGCGCACCCGCGCGGCGCTGGCCGCGGAGGGCTTCGGCATCCTCACCGAAATCGACGTCGCCGCGACCCTGAAGGCCAAGCTGGACGTCGACGTGCCGCCGCAGATCATCCTCGGCGCCTGCAACGCCCCGCTGGCCCAGCAGGGCCTGGCGATCGAACCAGATCTGGGGTTGCTGCTGCCGTGCAACGTCGTGGTCCGCGCCAGCGAGGACGGGCAGGTGCTGGTGTCCGCGCTCAACCCGGAGCTGATGGTCACTGTGCCCGGGCGGCCCGAACTCGAGCCGATCGCGGCCGACGCCAAGACCCGACTGCAGAACGCACTGCGCGCGGTCACCAGCCCCGGCACGTGAGACCGCTGCAGCCAGCCCGATCGCTGCCGGACCGGGCGCGGTGCCGGCTACGCAGCCGGCGGAGCCAGTGCCCCGCTGGCGTCAGCGGCGGCAACTGGTGCGCCGAGCAGCTCGACCAGCTGTGTCGGGGCGGTCAGCACCTGCGCGGCCGGTGCGGTCTCGGGCCTCCATCGCGCGGCGCGATGTGCCCCGGCGCGACCTCGGTGGCCCGCCACCCGGTGGGCACTGCCCGCTCGGTGGTAACTGCAATGTCGTGCTCCGGACCGGTCCACTCGGCCAGCAGCCGGCAGCTCGTGCGCGGCGTGGGCGCGCATCCTGGCCGTCGACGACGGCGATGCCGACCTTGATCGCGTCGGTGGTCGGGGGGTGGAGCAAGTAGACCCGGGCGTCCCGGAATGCAGATCGAAGGCGGAGACGAGGCGGCGCTGTGGAGCCGGGTCGCCGAACTCGGCGGGCGACCGGCCTGCAGCACCCGTCCGCAGATCGGTCGGCCGCGCCATGAGCCTGGCGGGCGTGTGAGCAGTCACCGCCCACCCGGTTGCTAATACCCCCGGGGGTATGCATACTCAACGTGTGGACATCCCCCAGGGCGAGCTCGCAGACGTCGTCAAGCGCCTCAAGCGCATCGAGGGCCAGATCGGCGGCATCGTCCGCATGATCGAGGACGGCCGGGACTGCTCTGCCGTGGTCACCCAGCTGGCCGCAGCGTCGAAGGCGCTGAGCAAGGCCGGGTTCGCCGTCGTCTCCACCGGGATGCGCTACTGCTCGATCAATGAGGACGGAGAGACCCGCGAGGTCGACCTGCGCGAGCTCGAGCGCCTCTTCCTCTCCCTGGCATGACCCTCACCGACGCTGGGAGTACGCCGTGAACCCGCGGATCCCTCAGCTCACCCCCGCCGAGGCCGCCGACCGCACTGAGGCCGTCCTGCTCGACGTCCGCGAGGCCAGCGAGCTCGCCGAGGGCCGGATCGCCGGCAGCACCCACATCCCACTGGGCCAACTGCCCGCCCGTGCCGTCGAGCTCGACCGCAGCCGCCCGGTCATCACCGTCTGCCGCAGCGGCGGACGCAGCTCGCAGGCGGCGCACTTCCTGGCCGGCCACGGCTACGACGTCGCCAGCCTGAACGGTGGCATGACTCGCTGGGTCGCCGAAGGCCGGCCCACGGTCTGACGACCTCTTATTTCACCCGCAGATACCCCTGCCCGGTACCGTATCAAGGAGTTCTCTGTGCACATCGACATCATCGAGACCACCGGCCTCGGGGACCGCAGCTACCTGGTCAGCGCCGACGGGGTCGGCGTGGTCATCGACCCCCAGCGCGACATCGACCGGGTGCTCGCGCTCGCCGAGAAGCGCGACGTCCGCATCGCGCTCGTGGCTGAGAGCCACGTCCACAACGACTACTGGTCGGGCGGGTTGGAGCTGGGCCGCACCGTCGGCGCCGCGTACGCCGTTCCCGCCGGGGACGTCGTGGCCTACGAGCGGACCCCAGTCGCTGACGGGGACGTGCTCGAGGCCGGCCCGATGCGCCTGCGGGTGATGCACACCCCCGGGCACACCCACCACCACGTCAGCTATGTGGTCGCCGACGCCGAGGGCGCGGTGCAGGCGGTGTTCACCGGCGGCTCGATGCTCTACGGCGCAACCGGACGCACCGACCTGGTCGGCCCCGAGCACACCGACGCTCTAACCCACGCCCAGTACCACTCGGTGCGCCGGCTGGCCGACGAGCTGCCCGCCGGTACCCCGGTGTTCCCCAGCCACGGGTTCGGCTCGTTCTGCGCCGCCACCCCGACCAGCGGCACCGCCTCCACTGTCGGCGAGCAGGTGCGGGTGAACCCGGCGCTGACCCAGGACGAGCAGGCCTTCGTCGACCAACTGATCGCCGGGCTCACCACCATCCCGGCCTGGTACGCCCACATGGGCCCGGGCAACGCCGCCGGCCCGGCACCGGTGGACCTGTCCATGCCGCGGCTGGTCGACCCCGAGGAGCTGGCTGGCCGGCTGGCCGCCGGTGAGTGGGTGATCGACCTGCGCGCCCGCACCGCGTTCGCCGCCGGTCACCTGCCCGGTGCGCTGAACTTCGAGCTGGCCATCGCCAACTTCGTCACCTACGTCGGCTGGCTGGTCCCGTGGGGCGCGCCGATCACCCTGATCGGGGAGACCGAGGAGCAGGTCTCCGACGCCCGCCGCGAGCTGGTCCGCATCGGCATCGACCGGCTCGCCGGCGCCGCGATCGGCAGCCCCGAGGCTCTGGCCGCCGGCCGGGAGCTGGACTCCTACCCGGTCAGCGACTTCGCCGGTCTGGCCGCGGCGATGGCCGCCGACCCGGAACTGGTGGTCCTTGACGCCCGCCGCGACGACGAGCGCGCCGGTGGCGGGGTCCGCGGCTCGCTCCACATCCCAATCCACGACCTGCCCGCCCGCCTCGACGAGGTACCCGACGGCTACGTGTGGGTGTACTGCGGCTCGGGCTACCGCGCCTCCATCGCCGCCTCGATGCTCGCCCGCGCCGGCCGCCGCCCGGTGCTGGTCGACGGCGGCTACGGCGACCCCGACACCGGCGCGGCCGCCGCGGGCCTGCACGCCCAGCCCGCCACCGTCTGACCGGCCCCACTCAGACCCGGCGGCCACCGGGACCCCATCCCCGGTGGCCGCCGGCTGCCCCTGCCCGCAGCACCCGACCGATCCAGAGGACGACAGCTCCCGTGAACTCCCGCACCACCGCCCTGATCACCCCGGCCGAACTGACCGACCGGCTCACCGGCGACACCACGCCGACCCTGGTCGACGTGCGCACCCCGGCCGAGTACGAGACCGCACACATCCCCGGCTCGATCAACATCCCGCTGCCGGTGGTGACCGAGCACGCCACCGCGCTGGCCGCCGAGCTCCACGGCCCGGTCGTGCTGGTCTGCCAGGCCGGCACCCGCGCACGGACCGCCCATACCGCGCTGGCCGCGGTCGGCGCCGAGCAGCTGTCGGTGCTCGACGGCGGCGTCACCGCGCACACCGCCACCGGGGCCGACGTCCGCCACGGCCGGGCCCGATGGGCGCTGGAGCGCCAGGTCCGCCTGGTCGCCGGCGGCCTGGTCGCGACCAGCGTCCTGGCCAGCCTCCGCTTCCCCAAGGCCCGCTTCCTCGCCGGCGGCGTCGGCGCCGGCCTGGCCACCGCCGCGGTCACCGACACCTGCGCGATGGGCGCGGCGCTGTCCCGGCTGCCCTACAACCGCGGTGGTCGCGCGGTGACCCTGCCCGACGCGGTGCAGGCCCTGCGGACCCCCCAGGCGCCCGGCAGCGCCGCAGCGTGACCGTCGCGATCGTCCTCGGCCTGGTCATCGGCGCGCTGGTCGGACTGCTCGGCGGCGGCGGGTCGATCCTCGCCGTGCCCGCGCTGGTCTACGCCGCCGGACAGGACCTGCCGCAGGCGGTCGCGACGTCGCTGCTCGTCGTCGGCACCACCGCACTGGTGGCGCTGCTACCGCGGCTGGGCAAGGGCCAGATCGCCTGGCGGATCGCGCTGCTGTTCGGCGCGGCCGGAGTCGCCACCGCGTTCGCCGGCGCTGCGGTCAACCGGCTCCTCCCACCCGAGGTCGTCCTCTGCCTGTTCGCCGCCCTGATGATCGGCGCCGGCGTCCGGATGCTGTCGGAGAAGCCCGCCACGGGCGCCGCGTGCGCCACCGACGGCGGCCGGGTCAACTGGCGCCGCTGCCTGCCGCGCACCCTCGCCGGCGGGCTCGCCGTCGGGTTCCTCACCGGCCTGCTGGGCGTCGGCGGCGGCTTCCTGATCATCCCGGTGCTGGTCGTCGTGCTGGGCCTCTCGATGGAGGTCGCGATCGGCACCTCCCTGCTGATCGTCGCGGTCAACTCCGCCGCCGGATTCGCCGCGCACGCCGGCGACGCGCCCCTGGACGTGCCGGTCACCGTCGCGTTCACCGCGGCCGCCGTCGTCACCGCACTGGCCGCCGGCCGACTCGCCACCCGGCTGGACACCGCGCGACTGCGCCGCTGGTTCGCCTACCTGGTGTTCATCGTCGCCGCCGGAATCCTCGTTCAGATCAGCGCCAGCCTGCTCGGATGACCGATTGCGCCGCCGTCACCGCGGTGCGTCGGCGACGGGCGGGGGCTTTGAGCTCAGCGCGCATCCGCCCGGGAGTGAAACGGCTCGCCTCCGCGGGCCTGCGCCGCGCCACCGCCGTGCGCGCCCGGACATCAGTGCCCGCATCGTCACCACCGAGGAAGTGGACGCCATGACAGCGACCGCCCGGGGCCACCGGCGGGCAGCGGCTGGGGCGCGAGGATGAGCGGCCTCGTCCAGCGACTGCTCGACGTGCCCGGGTGGACCGTGCTGGTCGTCACCGGGGCGGTCGTGTTCGCCGAGGACGCCTTCTTCATCGGGTTCGTGATTCCGGGCGAGACGGTGGCCGTCCTCGCCGGTGTGGCCGCCAAGCTGGGACATGTCTCGCTCACGGCGGCCGTGCTCGTCGTGGTGCTCGCCGCGATCGCCGGTGACAGCGTCGGTTACCTGATCGGCCGGCGGTTCGGCCAGCGCGTCCTGGCCCTGCGGATCCTGGACAAACGCCGCGCTCGTCTCGCCCAGGCCGAGGACTTCCTCGCCCGCCGCGGGGGGACGGCGGTGTTCCTCGGTCGCCGGCTATGGGTTCTTCGCGGCGGTGCAGGGGTGGCCGCGTTGGGCGGCGGCGCGCTTACCGGCGGGCTGTCGGCCCGGTCGGTGCCGGCGCTGGTGGCCGTCGTCGGCGTCCTGCAGGTCGCAGCTCTCGTTCTTCTCATCGCCACACTCCGCTCGCAGTCCGTGGCGAGGGCCGGGTAGGCGCCAACGATGACGCTGCAGCGTGGATCGCCATCCGAACGGTGCGAGCCGATGCGCGACGTGACGTCGCTGGCGCGCTGGCAGAGCTCGGGCCGACCGGCCGCCGAATCCGCCATGACGCCGGATTCTGTTTGTCGGCTCCGGGTCGCTCTCCCCCGCCCGCACCTCCTCAGCGCAGAAGTCGCCTGCGCTTATCGCGCCGAGAAGCACGACCAGGCCCCGCGAGGACAGTGCCGACGCGCTCCCACACTCAGAACGATGCCGAGCAGGAAGCGAAGGACTGTGGGTGCCGGGTCGGGTCCAGCAGGGGCGAGCAGGCCGTCCTACGGCCTCGATGGGCCACCGGGCGCCGCCGTCAGAATTGCGCTGATCCTTCGTTCGGAAGGCGGGTGGGATGCCAGCCGCGACCATCCGAGGGTGGTGCTAGACCCGTCGCTCAGTGTGCGGAGCGCGGTGGCCAGCTCCGGGCCGAGACCGTGGTCGGCAACGAACCGGTCGGCCACGAACTCGGCACGCCGGCAGACCGCGGCGTCGGCCAGCGGACAGATCACCGCAAAGAGCGCGAGAGCGCCCAGCACTCCCCCGACCATCCAGTGCCCCTGCTGCACAGCGCGCACCACGGCCACGGTGATCCCGCACATGACCACAGTTCGCACCGCGCGCTGGGTCGAGCGCCCGGACAGGACGCCTGCCAGGCCGGTCAGCAATCGCGCGGTCATGCGCCACGGCGCGGCAAGCCAGATCGCGATCAGCATCGGCTGGGTCGCTCGGGTGGCGTGATGGCCCAGCTCGTGAACCAGCACGGCCACCATCTGTTCCGCCGCCAGCCGTCCAGCCCGGTGGTCCTCCAGAGCCCGGCTGGTGACCGCAACGCTGCGCCCGCCGGCGGCGTACGCGTTGGGCTGACCGGAGCGTTGGACGTAGAGGCTGACCTCGCTGGCTGGTGTTCCCGACAGCCGTAGCGCTGCGGCCCACAGCGGCGCAAGCGCCGCCGCCTGGGCCGGGCTCGAAGGACGGAACCCGAAAGCCACCCGCACGGCAACCCGTTCGCCGGCGCGGGTGAGCCCGACTGCCCCAAAGCCAACCCAGAGCAGAAGGATCGGCGCCGTCCACGGGCCCAGTCCAGCGGTGGCGACCGCCATCAAGAGCAGGCTGCCGAGCATGGCCGGCGCCGCGGCGGCCGCGCGCCACAGCCCGAAGCCAACGCCAGCACACCGTGGACCACCGGTTGTTTGGGCTCCGCAGCTCCTCATCGGGCCTCCTTGGATGCGACAGGCGCACCCGTCAGCATGCCGGCCGCTACTGACATCTGAGCTGGCGCTGGCAAGCGGAGCCCCCGTGACAGCCCGACCAGCCCGCATCTGATCCGATCGCGGTCAGGGAATAGCTGTACCCGGTGTCACCACGCGACCAGGAACTGCGCCTCCTCCCGGTGAGAGCACCAGCCGCCGGGAGGAGCGCCGATGCCGAGCTACGTCCAAGAGCCATTTCTCGTCGACGGGTCCGCCGTGGTCGATCCCGGCGATCGCCGGTGGCTAAGCCCAACGGGCTCGACCCCGGCGAGTCACCTCGACCCGCAGGCTGACCGCCGCGGAGCCTGCATGGCCTTGGTCGCCGCCTACGGCGGAGACGCCCACCAGCTGCTGACCGACCTGGCCGACCACCTCTGCGCCAGCGTGGCCTACGTCGACCGGCCGACGATCGAGGCCCACCTGGAACGACCGCTCTCGGACGCCGAGTGGTCGGCCAGCGCCTCCCAGATCACCGCGATGGCCTTCGACGAGCACATCGGAGACGCCGGCACAATCCGCACCGACTGGATCGAAGACGTCCTGCTCCAAGCCGGGGTTCCCGGCCGCCCCCGAACCGCCAGCTCCCCGTCGACTCCGCCACGTCGCCGGCGATGATGGTCACCCGAACCTGCTCGAGCTGCGGCTACACCGCCGGCTACGCCAGCGCCCCACGTGCGGATGCGCACCACCCCCGGCACTCCTGCGACAAACACCGGCAGGCCATCGAGCGAGCCGTTCGCCGCGCGGACCGAGCCGGCACGCGAGTGAGGCGCGAGTGCAGCCATACAGCTGGCCACCACGTGCACGGCACCCGCACCGCCTACGTCAAAGACCGCTGCCGCTGCACCGACTGCACGGCCGCCAACACCACTGCCTCTTGCCTGGCCAACCGCGAGCGCTCCTACGGCCGCTGGCAGCCGTACGTCGACGCCCACCCGGTCCATGAGCACATCGCTGCCCTGCGGGCAGCCGGCATCGGCGTCGAGCGCATTGCCCACCTCGCCGACATGGCCCTCAGCCACATTCGCGAGCTCGCCGACCCCGGCCTGGGTGACGGGCCCGGAACGCGCCGGGTCCGTCCCGCCACGGCCGCCCGGATCTTGAGCATCGGCATCGACGACGCCAACCGGGCGCCGCACAGCCGGATCGATGCCACCGGCACCCGCCGCCGCCTGCAAGCTCTCATCGCCACCGGCTGGGCTCTCGACCTTCTGGCGAACCGGCTCGGTCGCCGCCCCACCAGCCTTGAGCGCAGCATGACCAGTCCATCGGTCACCACACGCACCGCCAAGGACGTCGCCGAGCTCTACGAGCGCCTGGAGAACACCCCACCACCACGAAGGACCGGTGAGCAGCAAGCTGCCACGGACGCGGCCCGGACCCATGCCGCAGCCCAAGGCTGGCAGCCGCCACTGGCCTGGGACGACATCGACCGCGACCCCACGCCCGAGCGAAGCGCCCGGCCTCACACACCAGACGACGTCGACGACATTGCCATCGAACGTGCGCTCGCCGGCGACGGCATCCGCTACAACGAGCTCACGCCCGCCGAGCAGGAGCAGGTAGTCCACCGCCTCACCGAGCGCGGCCGATCCATCCGAGACATCGCCGCGCAGCTCGCCACCACCAAACGCACCGTCTCCCGACGTCGCACACCCAAAGACGCCGTCCACGTTGGCCGCTGAAGAGTCCCCAGCCGGACACCCGCGCCCCGCCAACTGCACCCGACTCGCTAGGGCTTGTCCTGCGGATCTTGTGCGGGGCTTGCCTCGTCAGTCGCGTCCGAACCGTCCCCGCTCAGCCGCTTGGCCTGGGCAAGGTGCCGGTCCGCACTCTCGGAGATCCGGCGCGCCCGCTCTCGCATGTGCTCGGGATCGGGGAGGGTGTCAGCCTGCCTGAGCATCTGCTGCTCAAGGGCGTGCTCGGCTTCCCCGATCTGGCGGTGCGCTTCGGCGAGCCTCTTCTTGCTCACGGTTCGCAGATTACGACTCCCGACCGGCGCAGACGGCGTTCGTCGTGGCCTACATGATCCGCAGGACAGGCCCTAGTCGGCCAGTACGCCAGGGACATCCCGGCTCATCGTGTCCCCCGTGGGACGTCCGACGGATCACCTGGCCAGCGGCCGTGCGCTCTGGACCGAGGAGACGACGTCAAGGATCGCTCGAGTGGTGGCGGCCGCGCCCTTGCCGTCCTCGATCATCGCTGCGTGGTCGGTGTCTTCGATGACGCGGTGGACGCTGTCGGTCGACAAGGTGGCCAGAGCCTCCTGCTGCGCCGACCAGCCGGCCGCACTTCCACTGCCGGCCGTCAGGACCACCAACGGCTTGTCGGCGAGGCTGCGCAGAGCTGCCGCCTGCTCCCGGGAGGCATTCCCCTGCGCGTACTCGTCGATCGTGCTGCGAAACTCGCTTGCGGTCTGGAAGCCGACCAGGCGGTGCAGGCCGAATCGGGCTGAGGTCGAGACCAGTGCCGAGACACGGTTCATGGGGTCGTAGGAGTCCCTGTCGCCAGACGGTGTTGCTCTCGGCTCCGCCGCCGAGGCCGGTGCGGTGGAGTCCACCAGCACCATGCCGGCGACCTCGTCGGGGTGGCGGGCGGCGAAGGTGAGCGCATAGAGCCCACCGAATGAGTGGCCCGCCAGCACGTACGGGCCGGGGACCTGTCCGCGGTGCAGCAGCGTGTGCAGGTCAGTTGCGATCTGCGCGCCGTGCTGGGGGGTGTCCGCGGGCTCGCTCCACCCCCGGCCGGCACGGTCGTAGACGCAGACGCGGGTGTCACGAGCAACGGCCGGGGTGATCGCCTCGAGGTCCGAGGACGTCCCGCCCGCACCCGGTTCGAGCACGACGGTGGGGCTGCCGGAGCCGGTGCAGTTCAGGTGCAGGCGGTGTCCGCCGACGTCGATCAACTGACCCGGCATGGGGTTGGCCTGGGCTGTCGCCGCGCGCACGGTCTCGTAGCCGCCGCTGATCGAAGCGAGAGCCAGCACCGCGATCACTGGGTAGAGCAGCCAGCGTCGGCTCGGGCTGCGAAGCTGCCGATGGACGCGGACGAGCATCCAGATCACCAGAGCCAGCAGGGCGGGAGGCCACACCCAGGTGAGGACCCCGTGCACCGACGAGCCCAACATCACCAGGAGGAGACCGCTCAGTCCCATGAACAGTGCGGGAGCTGCGGCCCAACGCTGTGGCTGATCGGTGAACCGCACCGAGAGCACGGCCAGCATCGCCCAGCCCAGCGCCAGTCCGCAGAGGAAGGCGCCGGTGACCCCGGCTTCGGTCGGCGCGATGATCGGGGCAGCGACGAGGAGCCCGGCAGCGATGAGTCCGGTGGCCAACGAGCCGGCCACGATCCAACCGATGTGTCCCCTCGACCCGGAATAGGGGCGGTACGGACGCTTCTGGGCCTCGCTCTCGGGGGCGGGGA
>NZ_SJEW01000037.1 GCF_005930475.1 Modestobacter altitudinis | reverse complement strand
CGCCGGCCCCTGTTCCGTCGCGGGGTCCGCGGACCGGACGACCACCGAGCCGACGTCGGCGGCGCGGTCCGCGCAGACCGCCTCGGCACCGCGCACCCAGCCGACCGCGCCGGCCCCGATCACCCTGGTCCCGGCCGCCGCTCCGCACGACCCCCCGGCCCCCGCACCGTTGCCCGTCCCGGCTCCGGCCGCGCCCGCCACGCCCGTGCCGCCGTCGCCCACGTCGCCCACGGGCGCCAACTGGTCGCCGCTCGGCGCCCTGTACGCCACGCTGCCCACGCTGCCGGGGCAGCCGGCACTGGCGGACGTCGTCGTCTCGACCGCTCCGCTCCGCACGCTCCAGGACGGCCTGCTGCCCGAGCCGTCGTCCTCCCCCGACTAGGGGTCCTCCCGCAGCTGCGGTTGACCGGTCTGCGCCGTCCCGGCGCGTGTCCGCCCAGCCCGGCTGCTCTCCCGTGTTCCCGGCCGCCCACGGCCGCGACACGCAGCGAGTGAGAGACCTGCCGATGACCGGCCGACCCCTCCAGCCCCTCGGGCGCTGACCAGGGACACGGCCTGGCGGTGGCGCCACGGGGGCCACCGCCTGATCGGTCGGGGCCCCGGCCACGGGGCGGGGCCCCGACCACAGACCGCCGGGGTCATTCTCGGGGGCGGATCCCGGCTCCCCCCGCCCGCCCGGGTGTCGATCGGCACCCGGGCGGGCACCTGGTCGCGGTGAGCACCTTGACGCTGCACGCCACCGGACCGGTCGCCCCGGCCGAGGCATGGGACCGCTACCTCCACCCGGCCCGCTGGTCGAGCTGGGCACCGCAGATCCTCGGCGTCGTCACCGACGCGGAGCAGATCGCCCAGGGCGTCACCGGCCGGGTGCGCGGCCCGCTCGGGGTGACCGTGCCGTTCGTGGTCGACGAGGTGGACGACGCTTCGCGGCGGTGGCGGTGGACCGTCCAGGTCGGGCCGGCCCGCATGTCGCTGCTGCACTGGGTGACGTCCGGGCCCGACGGCGGAACGACGACGGGGCTGCGGGTGCGCGGCCCGCTCCCGCTGGCCGCCGGGTACGCGCCCGCCGCGTTGGTCGCCCTGCACGGCCTGGTCCGCACATGACGACCGTCCTGCCTCACCGTGCGTGCTCCAGGCTCACCGCACACCGTGAGCCAGGAGCACGCATGATCAGGTGACCTGATCCCGGGGGAGCCGGGCGTCTCGTACGGTGCGTCCATGAGCGTCACGCACCAGGTGACCAACCAGGTCCCGCCGCTGGTCGGGCACGACCCGATCGGCGGGGACGCTGCGCTGTCCGAGGCCTGCCTCCGGCACGCCGACGCGGCCGCGCTGGCCTCGCTGGCCGGGCTGGGCGCCCTGGCCGGCAGCGCGCAGGCCCAGGAGTGGGGCCGGCTGGCCAACGAGAACCCGCCCCGGCTGCGCACCCACGACCGGTACGGGCACCGGGTCGACGAGGTCGAGTTCCACCCCGCCTGGCACGAGCTCATGGGCACCGCGATCGGCCACGGGCTGGCCGGCGCTCCCTGGGCGGATCAGGCGGCCGGCGACCGGCACGCCCACGTCCGTCGCGCGGTCGGCTACCTCGGCTGGACGCAGGTCGAGATGGGGCACGGCTGCCCGGTGACGATGACCTACGCCGTCGTCCCCGCACTGCGCCGCACGCCGGACCTCGCCGAGGCGCTGGAGCCGGCGCTGACCAGCCGGGACTACCAGTTCGGGCTCGCCGATCCGCAGACCAAGCGCGGGCTGGTGGCCGGCATGGGGATGACCGAGAAGCAGGGTGGCTCCGACGTCCGGGCCAACACGACGACGGCGACGGCCAACGGGGACGGCAGCTGGTCGCTGACCGGGCACAAGTGGTTCACCTCCGCCCCGATGAGCGACCTGTTCCTGGTGCTGGCGCAGACCGGCGAGGGGGTCTCCTGCTTCCTGGTCCCCCGGGTGCTGCCCGGCGGCGAGCGCAACGCCTTCGCGCTGCAGCGGTTGAAGGACAAGCTGGGTGACCGGTCCAACGCCTCCAGCGAGGTCGAGTTCGACGGGACGACGGGCTGGCTGGTCGGCGAGCCCGGCCGGGGCGTGCCGGCGATCATCGAGATGGTCGCCACCACCCGGCTGGACTGTGTGCTCGGGTCGGCGGCCACGGTGCGCGCAGCGCTGACCCAGGCGGTGCACCACGCCCGGCACCGGCGGGCCTTCGGTGCCCTGCTGGCCGAGCAGCCGCTGATGCAGAACGTGCTCGCCGACCTGGCGCTGGAGAGCGAGGCGGCCACCGCGCTGGCGGTCCGGCTGGCCGCGGCGCAGGACGCGGGGGAGCGGGACTACCTGCGGCTGGCCGGCGCGGTCGCCAAGTTCTGGGTCTGCAAGCGCGCCCCGGTCGCGGTCGCCGAGGCGCTGGAGGTGCTCGGCGGCAACGGCTACGTCGAGGAGTCGGGGATGCCCCGGCTCTACCGGCAGGCGCCGCTGAACTCCATCTGGGAGGGCTCGGGCAACGTCATCGCCCTCGACGTGCTCCGCGCGCTGGGTGCCGGGTCCTCGTCGCTGGCCGCGGTGACCGCCGACCTGGACGCCGCGCGCGGCGCGGACGCCCGGTACGACGCCGCTGTGCACCGGCTGGCCACCGAGCTCGCCGACCGGGAGCAGCTCCCGCTGCGGGCGCGCCGGATCGCCGGTCAGCTCGCGCTCTGCCTGCAGGCCGCGTTGCTGCTGCAGCACGCCCCGACCGCCGTCGCCGACGCCTTCTGCGCCACCCGGCTGGGCGGGGACTGGGGCGCGGTCCTGGGCACCCTCCCACCGGGCGCACCGGTGGCCGAGCTGGTCGATCGTGCCGCCGTCGTCCCGGCCTGAGGCGCCGGTGGGCGAGCAGCGGCGGCGTCGGCGGGCGACCAGTCCCACGGTGACACCCGTCGACCGGCACACTGACCCGGTGACCGAGACCTACGCCGTCGACACCGCCTCGGCCGACGGGTACGACGCGGACGGCGTCCGTCCGGCGCTCGACCTGCTGGTGTGGGACGCGCCCAACATCGACATGACCCTGGCGAACGTGATCGGGGCACGGCCCACCGCGGCGTCCCGGCCGCGTTTCGACGCGATCGCCGCCTGGTTCGTCGACGGCGCCGAGGACCCGGGTGCGCCGGTGCAGCCGGAGGTCGAGGCCTGCGTCTTCGCCAACGTGCCGCCGCAGCACGCCACCTCGCTGCAGCGGTGGGTGGAGGCGCTGCGCAGCTTCGGCTACGCCGTCTTCGCCCGGCCCAAGCTGCAGCCCGACGACGACATCGACCAGTCGATGCTCGACCACATCAGCGTCCGGACGCACAGCCACGAGCTGCGCCGGCTGGTGGTCTTCTCCGGCGACGGCCGCAACTTCGCCGAGCCACTGGAGGACCTCGCCCGGTCCGGCACCGAGGTCGTCGTCGTCGCCTTCAGCGAGGTGGCCGGCTACGCCATCACCTCGGAGCTCCTGCAGTTCGTCGACATCGAGGACGTGCCGGGCGCCTTCGCCGTCCCGCTCGACCGCGTCCGGCTCGACGCGCTGCCGGTGGACGGCGCCTGGCTGCGGCCGACCAAGAGCCTGCGGGACGCCGCCGGCGCCTTCACCGCGCGCCGCAGCTGAGGGAGGCTCCCTGCCCTGTCGGCAGGGGGCCCCTGCTCCTGCTACCTGCGGGCGAGCCGCCGGACGCCGGAGGTGTACGGCAGCGAGTAGTGCGCGAAGACGGCGGGCTCGTCCTCCACGCTGAGCTCGCCGTCGGTGTCGATCGACGGGGCGTCCTTCGTCAGGTCCTTGCTCACGGTGACCCGGATGGCGTCGGGCGTCACGGTGGCGTTGGTGAGCGGGACGAAGGTCAGCTTGTGGCGGCCGATGATGCCGGTGGTGACCGCGGCGAAGAACGGCAGGTCGGTCGTCGTGTCCACGTACACCGACTCCAGCGTTCCGATCTTGCTCCCGTCGGGGTCTATGACGTTCTTGGTGCGCCAGTCACGGATGTTCTCGGCCGGGAACACGGGTCCTCCTCGGGTCACGGGCAATCGTTCCTGCATGCCCGGCGATCGGCCCGCTGAACCGTTGACCAGCGGAATCGGGTGTCTCCGGGGGGTGTTGTACCGGGTGTTCGTCAACGCGAGGAGGACCCGTGAAGGGTGACCGTGTCGAGGTCGTCGTCGACGCCGGCGGCAGCAGCCGCACCTACGAGATCGAGGCCACTCGGGCCGGCCGCCGGGTGGAGACCACGCACGGGCGCGGGCTCGTCGAGGTCACCGAGGTGACCCGCGGCGGCACGCCGGTGCGCACCGCCCGGTTCATGGCCGGCCGGGTGCTGGCGCTCGTCGAGCACCCGGCCCCGCGCCGGGTCGAGGACGACGAGCCGGCGGGCGCCGACGTCCGGCCGGTCCGCGCCGCCTGAGGAAACACCCCCTGCCCCCCACGACTCGCACGCTCGCCGTAGGCCCCTGCAGGGGGCCGGCTGAAGCCTGCAACGAGTTGGTCGTGATGGTGGGGTTGCAGGGGGCGGGGAAGAGCACCTGGGTCGCCGAGCACCTGGCGGGGACGCACGTGGTCGTCAGCAAGGACCACTGGCCGAACGCGCGGCACCGGGAGGCCCGGCAGCGCCGGGTGGTCGCCCAGCTGCTCGCCGAGGGTGCCAGCGTGGTCGTGGACAACACCGACCCCTCACCGGCCGAGCGGGCGGCGCTGGTCGAGCTCGCCGTCGCCGCGGGCGTCCCGGTGCGGGCGGTGTTCCTCGACGTCCCGCTGGAGACCTGCCGGCGGCGCAACGACGCCCGTACCGGGCGCGCCCGGGTCCCGGACGTCGGCCTGTTCAGCACCGCGGCGCGGTTGGTCCCGCCGTCCACCGTCGAGGGCTTCACCGACGTCCAGGTGGTGGCGGGCTGACCTGCTAGGCCGCCGGGCCCGAGGAGGACCGGGGCCGCGGCAGCGCCTCGGCCGACATCTGGCCGGACGGGAGCCGGGCCCAGACGTGCTTGCGACCGGGCTCGTTGCACCAGCCGTAGTCGATGGACAGCTGGGCGACCATCGGCAGCCCCATGCCGCCGTACGCGGGGTCGCGGTCGACCGCGGGCTGCGGAGGCGAGTCGGGCGCGCCGTCGGTGAGCACGATCAGCCAGCCGGCGGGCAGCGCGACGATCAACGCCACGACCGAGCCGCCACCGTGCCGCAGGGCGTTGGAGGACAGCTCCTCGAACACCAGCAGCAGGCCCTCGCGGGCGTCCTCCGTCGACCGGGAGGCCAGAGACGGGTGCGCCAGCCGGGCTCGCAGGTCCATCCGTACCCGGGAGGCGTCGTGCACGGTGGGCAGCTCCCACCGCCAGACGTCGCCGTCCTCGGTCGGGACCGCGGCAGACGGCCAGACCAGTGCACCCACAGTCAGCCCCTCCCGTCGGCGGTTGCTCCGCCCGGCACCATGGTGGACGACGGCGTCTCGGACCGCAGCACGGGGGGTCCGGCACGCCGTGTCCGGGTCAGCCCGGAGGCGCGCTCCCCGGTCAGACCCCGGCCGGCGTGCCTGCCCCGTCCCCGTAGGCGACCAGCCGGCTGACCAGGAACTCCACTGCGGCGGGGCCGTCCACGCCCTCGGCGACCTCGACGGCCGCAGGCGCCGCCGACACGGTGCGCCGGTCGACCAGCGTCTGGCCGCGTGCGGCGCTCGCCCCGGTGTCCACGACGACGTCGCGGCGCACGGTGTGCAGCGTGCCCGGTGCGATCGCCTCGGTGAGCGCCAGCGCGTCGTGCACGACGACGCCGTCGGTGCCGTAGCTGCTCCGCGCGTGGTCCAGGTACTGCCGCAGGATCGCCGCGGCCTGGGAGCCGACCCCGCCGGCCGCGGCGAACCGGGCGATGCCGGCCTCGGTCAGGACGGTGGGCAGCGTGACGTCCAGGCCCACCATCACCGTGGGGAGACCGGCGCGGAACACCACCGCGGCCGCCTCCGGATCGGCCCACACGTTGAACTCCGCCGCCGCGGTCACGTTGCCGCCGCGGCTCGCGGACCCGCCCATCACGACCAGCCGGCCGATCCGGGCGGCGGCGTCGGGGTAGACGGCGAGCAGCAGCGCGAGATTGGTCAGCGGGCCGATCGCCGCGACGGTGACCGGCTCCTCGCTGGCCAGCAGGAGGTCGGCCAGGGCGACCACGGCGGGTCGCGGGTCCACCGACGCCGGCGACGGGGGCAGGACGACGCCGCCCAGCCCGGCGGCACCGTGGACGTGCCCGGCCCGCTCCGCCTGCGGGACCACCAGCGAGGTGGCGGCGCCGACCGCGACCGGCACGTCGGAGCGGCCCGCCAGGTGCAGCACCCGGAGCGCGTTCTCCGTCGTCTGCGCCAGGTCGACGTTGCCGTGCACCGTCGTGACCAGGCGCAGGTCCACCTCCGGGCTGGCCAGCGCCAGCAGGATCGCCAGGGCGTCGTCGATGCCGGGGTCCGTGTCGATCACGAGGGGGGTCACAGCCACGGCGACATCCCATCAGACGTACGCGACACGCCGGTGCGTCGCCCCGGCCGCCGAGGTCATCGACCGCCGGATCGGCCGGTGACCTGGACTTTCGTCGACGACGGTCGACAAGTGCCCGCCTCGGCGGCGGGGTCGTCGACCGCCCCGAGGGGGTCGCACAACGGTTCGGTCACGCGGCCGGACCGGGTCGCCCCGGGACGGGGTCCACCGGCGTCGCCGTCCGTAGGTTCTTCCTTGCCCGCGGTCCCTTCCCCGACCGCGGCAACTACTCCCCGGAAGGCGGCACCCCATGGCTGTGCAGACCGCACCGGGCTCCCGCACCGCCGTGCTCGCCGCCGGACCCGCCGGTGCCCCTGGGCTGTTCGGCACCGGACCCACCCAGCCGGCCGAGCGGTACGCCACCGCCGACCTCGCGGTCGGGCCGTCCGTCGGGCTCGCGACGGCGGTGCCCGGCGACGGACCCGGCGGCCCGCCGGCCCACGGGACGCCGGTCCGCTCCCGCTGGCAGCGGGTGAGCAGGCGCCTGGCGACCTGGGGTGCCGGCGCCGACGGGGCGCACCTGAGCTGGCGGGGCACGCCGCTGCGCGTCCACCGGCTGGGCGACGGGACGACCCGGGCGACCACCCCGGCCGTGGCGGTGGCACCCGTGCCGGCCGCCGCGCCCCCCGTGCTCCCCGCGCCCCCGCGTCCGGCGGCGGTGGACCACGACCTCGAGGCGGCCATCGAGTTCGCCACCGACTTCTCCGTGGACCTGCTGCGCACCCCGGTCCGGCTCGCCCCTCCCGCGCCACGGGGAACCGCACCGGTGCGGTCGCTGCTGGCCGGGCTGCGCGGGCTGGCCCGGCAGGCGGCCACCTGGGGGAGCGGCACGCACGGCGCGCGGCTGAGCTGGGACCGGCCGGTCCCGCCGCCGCTGTACAGCCTGGTCCTGGCGCCGCTCCCCGACCTCCGGCACAGAGCCCCGGACGACGACGACCCCGCGCCGCTGCGTGAGCTGCCCGGCACGCCCACCGCGCCGCCGCCCCGCCGGCACTCGTGGCAGCGCGCGCACCGCCGTCCTGTCCTTAGGCTGGCTACGTGTTCACCACGCGTCCGGAACTGGCCGGCACCTTCGGGATGGTCGCCTCGACCCACTGGCTCGCCAGCGCGGCAGGCATGGCGACCCTCGAGGCCGGCGGCAACGCCTTCGATGCCGCGGTCGCTGCGGGTCTCACCCTGCAGGTCGTCGAACCGCACCTCAACGGCCCCGGTGGGGAGGTCCCGGTCCTCTTCGCCCGGAGCCCGCGGGCAGCCACCGGCGCGGGGGAGCCCGTCGTCCTGTCCGGTCAGGGGGTCGCCCCCGCGGGCGCCACGATCGAGGCCTACAGCCAACTGGGCCTCGACCTGGTCCCGGGCACCGGGCTCCTCGCCGCCACCGTGCCAGGCGCCCTCGGCGCGTGGCTGACCCTCCTCCGCGACCACGGCACCCTGCCGCTGGACGCCGTCCTCCGCTTCGCCATCGAGTACGCCGAGCACGGCCACCCGCTCCTCCCGCGGGTCGCCGCGACCGTCGCCTCGGTCTCCGAGCACTTCCGTTCCCACTGGCCTACCTCGGCCGCCACCTGGCTCGCCCCCGACGGAGCACCCCCCACCGCCGGCCGCCTGTTCCGCAACCCGGTCCTCGCCTCGACCTACCGCCGACTGCTCGACGCAGCGCGCGGTCCCTCCCGAGAGGCACAGATCGACGCGGCACTCGCGGCTTGGTACACGGGGTTCGTCGCCGAGGCGATCGACGAGTTCTCCCGGTCCGCTGTCATGGACGACTCCGGTCGTCCGCACAGCGGGTTCCTCACCGGAGCAGATCTCGCCGGCTGGCGCCCGACGTACGAGCCGCCGGTCACCCTCGACTGGCGTGGGTGGACGCTCGCGAAGGCCGGGCCGTGGTCCCAGGGCCCGGCGCTGCTCCAGGCGCTCGCGATGGTGGACGGCCACCCGGCGGCAGGTGCCGGGGCCGGGTACGCATCGGGCACCGACGGTCAGCCCCGCGTCAGCCCGGACCTGGTCCACGCCAGCGTGGAGGCGGTGAAGCTGGCCATGGCCGATCGCGAGGCCTGGTACGGCGACACGGCAGAGGCACCGGTGGACGACCTCCTGTCCGCCACCTACACCGAGCAACGGCGGGCGCTCATCAGCGACCGGGCCAGCACCGAACTGCGGCCCGGCTCGCCCGGCGGGCGCCCGCCCAGGCTCCCGGCCTTCGTCACCGAGACGTCTGCCGGCGCCCGCCCGTCGGCGGGCACCATCGCCGGGGTCGGCGAGCCCACCGTCGACACGCGCGGCACGACCCGGGGCGACACCTGCCACGTCGACGTCGTCGACCGCTGGGGCAACATCGTCTCGGCCACCCCGTCCGGTGGCTGGCTGCAGAGCTCGCCGACCATCCCCTCGCTGGGCTTCGCGCTCGGCACCCGGGCGCAGATGTTCTGGCTGGAGCCGGGGCTGCCCAACTCACTGCTGCCGGGCAAGCGCCCGCGCACCACGCTGACGCCGTCGCTGGCCCTGCGCGGAGGGGTCCCGACCCTCGCGTTCGGCACCCCGGGCGGTGACCAGCAGGAGCAGTGGCAGCTGTGCTTCTGGCTGGCCCACGTGCTCGGTGGCCTGGACCTGCAGGCCGCGATCGACGCACCGGCCTGGCACACCACCAGCTTCCCGTCGTCGTTCTTCCCGCGGGACATGACCCCCGGCGAGGTCGTCGTCGAGTCGCGGCTCGGGGAGCCGGCCATCGCCGAGCTCCGGCGCCGCGGGCACACCGTCACCGTCGCCGACGGCTGGTCGCTGGGGCGGTTGTCGGCGGTGTCCGTCGACCCGGAGACCGGTGTCCTCCGTGCGGCGGCGAACCCCCGGGGCATGCAGGGGTACGCCGTCGGGCGCTGAGGGCAGGGCCGGGCCCACCAGGCATGATCGGTGGCGGGCGGGGACGTCTGCCCCGGGCGAGGAGGGGAGCGGGGTAGATGTCACCGCTGGACGCCGAGCGGCTCGCCGCCGCCCGCCGGGTCGCCGCGTCGGCGGTCGGCTCCCCCGGCCTGCAGCGGCTGGCCGACCTCGCCGCGCGGCTGCTGGGCGCACCCTCGGCCGGCATCGCCGTGATGGGCGAGGTGCAGACGATGGCCGGCGGCTCCGGGCCGCAGGTGTGGACCGTCGGCACCGAGCTCCCCCCGGCGGAGACGCTCAGCGGGCTGGTCGCCACCTCCGGCGCGCCGCTCGTGGTGCCGGACGCACGGGACGACCCGCGGCTGGCCGAGCTGCCCGCCGTCCGGTCGGGGACGGCCGTCGCCTACCTCGGCGTCCCGCTGACCGACCCGGTGCGCCACCACGTCGTCGGGGTGCTGGCCGTCTTCGACCCGGCGCCGCGGGCCTGGACCGAGGCCGACGTCGCCCTGCTGTCGCAGCTGGCCGCGCCGGCGGCCAGCGAGCTGGAGCTCGCCGCCCTGACCGCCGATTTCGAGGCGAACCGGCTGCGCTGGGGGCTGGCGATCGACGCGGCCGGCATCGGCAGCTTCGACTGGGACCTGGTCACCGGCCGGCTGACCTGGGACGACCGGATGCTGGAGGTCTTCGGGTACGACCAGGAGGGCTTCACCGGGGACATCGAGGCGTTCACCGACCGGCTGCACCCCGAGGATGCCGCCCGGGTGCAGGAGGCGATCCAGACCGCCGTCGACGGGTGCGGGGTCTTCGAGGCCGAGTACCGCGTGCGGCACCCCGACGGCGCGGTCCGCTGGGTGCAGGCCCGCGGCCGGGCCCTGCCGGACGAGCGGGGCGTCGCGGTGCGGCTGCTGGGCGCCGGCTACGACACCACCGAGCAGCGGCTGGCCGATGCGCGGGTGGCCCGGGTGCTGGAGTCGATGCCGGCGGCGTTCTTCTCCCTGGACCGGCAGTGGACCTTCACCCACGCCAACGTCGAGGCGGAGCGGCTGCTGGGGCTCGGCCGGGAGGAGCTGCTGGGTGGGGTGGTCTGGGACCTGTTCCCCGCCGCGGTCGGCAGCGACTTCGACCGGCAGTACCGCGCGGCCATGGACTCCGGCCGGCCGACGGCGTTCGAGGCGTACTACCCGCCGCCGCTGGACAGCTGGTACGAGGTCCGCGCCTGGCCGAGCCCCGAGGGCCTGTCGGTGTACTTCCTCGACATCACCGAGCGGCGGCGCCGGGAGGAGCAGTCGCGGCGGGACGCCCGGCGGCTCGCCTTGATCGCCCGGGTTTCGGACACGTTGTCCGCCGCGCTGGTCGACCGGCGCGGCGGCACCGGAGCCCTGCAGGAGCTGCTGCACGCGGTGGTGCCCGAGCTGGCGGACTGGGCGATCGCCAGCCTCGTCGGCGCGGACGGCCGGCTGCACGACGTGGCCAGCTGGCACGCCGACCCGGAGCTGCGGCCGGTCGCCGCGGAGTACGCCCGCGTCCGGCTGGGCGCGCTCAACTCCACCGCCCCGATCGTCGACGCCCTGGCGACCGGCGAGGTGACGGTCGTGCCCGACGTCTGGGCGGCGGTGGGCGCGCACCTGCCGCCCGGTCCGGCCCGCGACACCCACCAGCAGCTGGACCCGGCGACGGCGGTGGCCATCGCGCTGGTCGCCCGCGGCCGGGTGCTCGGCGCCATGAGCCTGTACCGCGGGCGGGACCGGGACCTGATGGACGCCGCCGACCGGGCCACCCTGCGGGACGTGGCCGACCGCGCCGCGCTGGCGTTGGACAGTGCCGCCCTGCACGAGCAGGAGCGCCGGATGGCCGAGGAGCTGCAGCGCAGCCTGCTCACCGCGCCGCCGGAGCCCGACCACTCCCAGATCGCCGTGCGGTACGTCCCGGCGGTGCAGGCCGCGCAGGTCGGCGGCGACTGGTACGACGCCTTCCTGCAGCCCGGCGGCGCCACCGTGGTGGCGATCGGGGACGTCGTGGGGCACGACACGGTGGCGGCCGCGGCGATGGGCCAGCTGCGCAGCCTGCTCCGCGGGATCGCCTACAGCAGCCGGGGCGGTCCGGCGGCCGTGCTGAGCGACCTGGACCGGGCGATCGAGGGGCTGCAGGTGCACACCCTGGCCACCGCGGCCGTGGCCCGGTTGGAGCAGGAGCCGGTGGACCGCGCCCGCGGCGAGGCCCGGCTGCGCTGGTCGAGCGCCGGGCACCCGCCGCTGCTGGTGCTGCTCCCCGACGGCCGGGTGGAGGTCCTCGCCACGGAGCGGGCCGACCTGATGCTCGGCGTCGACCCGCTGGCGGTCCGGCGCGAGCAGGTCGCCGTGCTCCCCATCGGGTCGACGGTGCTGCTGTACACCGACGGTCTGGTCGAGGGACCGGACCTGCCCCTCGACGACGGCGTGGCGCGGCTGACGACGCTGCTCGGGGAGCTGGGTGGCCTCGAGCTCGACGAGCTCTGCGACCAGGTGCTGGTGCGGATGCGCCCGCACGGCTCGGAGGACGACGTCGCGCTGGTCGCCGTCCGGCTGCACCCGGAGGACCGACCGCGCCCGGCCGAGGCCGGCCCGGAGGTCACGCCCCGCACCCCCTGAGGGCGCTCAGCGGCGGGGGAGCAGCGCCCAGACGCTCTTCTGGCCCTCGGTCAGGTGCCAGCCGTGGTCCTCGGCCATCTCCGCGATCAGGTACAGCCCGAGCCCGCCCTGGCTGGGGTCCCGGCCGACGGCGGGCTGCGGCGGGCGCTGCGCGGCGGAGTCCCGCACCTCCACCAGCCAGGCGTCCGGCGTCCGCTGCACCCGGGCGCGGACCCCGCCGCCACCGTGCCGGAGGGCGTTGGAGGCCATCTCGTCGAAGGCGAGGACGACGGCCTCGTCGAGGTCGGTCGCCTCGTCGGTGCCGCTGGACTCCTCGGCCAGGCCGCGGCGCAGCTGGGCGCGGACGCGGGGCAGCTCGGAGACGTGCTCGAGGGCCCAGTGCCAGCCGTCGGCGGCCGGCGGCGGTGGCGACGAGGGCCACGCCGGACCGGCCGACTCGCCCGTCACCCGCACTCCTCGCGACCTGGCCGCTGCATGCTCAGCGGCGAACCCCAGTACTGGCCCCCGCGGCCGGCCGTCAAACCCGGGGCGGGACGTGACCCGCACCTCATCCTGCCCCGACGCGGTCAGCGGGCACCAGCCGCACCCGCCGTCCTAGGGTGCGCAGCGATGGAGGAGACGGAACTGCTGCGCGCCACCGGCCTCGAGGTCGGCTACGGCGGAGAGCCGGTGTGCGCCCCGGTCACCCTCACGGTCGCTGCCGGGACGGCGGTGGCGCTGGTCGGTCCCAACGGCGCCGGCAAGTCCACCGTGCTGCAGACGATGGTCGGCCTGCTGCCGCCGCTGGCCGGGTCGGTGTCCTTCGCCGGCCGGCCCGTCGACGAGCGGGAGGCGCACTTCCGCCGGGCCGTGGCCGGCGTGCTGGACGACGACGCGTTCTTCCCCTCCCTCACCGGCGAGGAGCACCTGCTGCTCACCGCGCGGGGCCACGGGGTGGTGGGTGCCGAGCAGGTGGTGGCCGACCAGCTCGCCGCCTTCGGGCTGACCGAGCGGGCCGGTGCGCTGCCCTCCCAGCTCTCCTCCGGGCAGCGGCGCCGGCTGGCGCTGGCCGGCGTGCTGGTGCGCCCGGCCCGGCTGCTCGTGCTGGACGAACCCGAGCGCCGGCTGGACACCGCGATGCGGCGCAGCCTCGCCGACCGGCTCGCGGCGCTGGTGGACGCCGGCGTCGCCGTGCTCTTCGCCAGCCACGACCCTGCCTTCATCGGGGCGCTGGCCGACCGCGTGCTGGTGATCGGGGACGACGAGTGCCCGGTCGTCGCCCCCGGTGACGCGCTGGCCGCGCTGCAGGAGGGCTGAACCGTGCTGGCCGCGGCGCCGCTGGCGACCCGGGCCGGGGACGAGTGGAGCGGCGCGGCGGTGCGCCGGTTCACCCGCCGGGCCACCGCCGCCCGCGCCGACACCTCGTGGCTGACCCGCGCCGGTGACCTGCTCTCCGGCCTGACCTCGGCCGGCGTCGCCGTCGCGCTGTGTGGCGGCACCGTCGCCCGGCTGCGCGAGCAGATCGCCGCCCGGCCCGCCGCGGACTCCGCGGTGCTGCCCGGCTCGCTCACCGCCGCGGCGGTCGCGCTGGCCCTGGCGGCCGCCCTCGTCGCGCTCCTCGCCCGGCTCGGCCCGGTGAGCGCCACCCCGGCGGCCGCCGCCTGGTGGCTGTCGCTGCCGGCCGGGCGGCGCGGGCTGCTGCGCGGCGAGCTGCGCCGGGTCGCGCTGCTCGCCGGTGCGACCGCGGCGGCGGTCGGCGTCCCGGTGGCCCTGACCCTGGCCCGCACGCTGACCGGGGTGCTCGTCGGGGTCGGCGCCGGGGCGCTGCTGGCGGTCGCGGCGGTCGGGGCGCTGGTCCTGCGGCAGGCCGCCGGCCGCACGCGCCGGGTGCCCGCCGTGGCCGGGGTGGTCACCGTGGCCGCGCTGGCCGGACCGGCCGCGGTCGGCTGCCTGCTCGCGGGAGCCGGCGGGCGGCTCTCCGCCGGGGGGCCGGGAACGGTGCCGGAGCCGGTCGGGCTGGTCCTGGTCGGGCTGCTGGCCGTCGTCGCCGTCCTGGGCCTGGGGCTCGCCGACCGGCGGCTGGACCGGCTGCCGGCCGGGGCGCTGCGGGCCTCCGGGGAGACGGTGCAGTACGCCACCGCGTCGGTGCTCTCGCTGGACACCCGGGAGCTCGGCCGGGCGCTGCGGACGGCGGTGCGCCGGCCGCGGCGCCGGCGCTCCTGGGGCTGGGTGCACCGCCCCTGGCAGGCGGTCGTCGCCGGTGACCTGGCGGTGCTCGGCCGCTCCCCGGTGCGCTGGGGCCAGCTGCTGGCCGGTGGGGCGCTGCCGGTGCTGGCCGCCCGCACGGAGGGGCTGGCCGAGCTGCCGGCGCTGGTCGCGGTCGCCGTCGTCCTGGGCTGGGGGAGCGCGGCGGTCGCGCTGGGGGAGCCCAGCCGGCGGGCGGCCGCCGCCCCGGCCGCCGACCGGTCGCTGCCGATGGCGGCCTCCGAGGTGGTCCGGGTCCGGGTGCTGGTGCCGGTCGTCGTCCTGGCCGTGGTCTGCGGCCTCTCCGCGCTGCTGGTCGGCCAGGGGACCGGCGTCCCGCTGGGCTGGCTGGCGCTGGGCGCCGCGGCGGCGCCGGCCTGGGCGGGTGCCGCGGTGCGGGCCGGCTACCGACCGGATCTCGACTGGTCCGGCCCGGTGCTGTCCTCCCCGATGGGCGCGGTGCCGGTCGGGGTGAGCGCGACCCTGGTCCGGGGCCCGGACGTCGGGGTGCTGGGGACCGCCCCGGTGGCGCTCGCGCTGCTGCTGGGCACCGTGCCGCCGGTGCTGGTCGCGGTGCAGCTGGGCTGGTCGGTCGCGCTGGCCGCCTTCGCCGTCCTCACCGCCCAGCCACCGGACTGAGGGGGGCCATGTTGGCCAACATGGCCCCCCGGGGGGTCAGGAGAAGACCGGGTGCCAGGCGCCGGTGAGCACGCTGGCGGTCACCGCGACCGCGCACAGCGCCACCGCAGCCGCGACGAACCACCCGTCCAGCGGGCGCAGCACCGAGCCGCGGGCGTTGCTGCGGGCGACGCCGGAGTCGAAGCCGCGGGCGTCCATCGCGGTGGCCAGCCGGGTCGCCCGCCGCAGCGCACCGACGAGCAGGGTGAACGCCGTCCCGGCCAGCAGCCGGGCCCCGGCGACCGGGTTCCGGCCGGCGTCCACGCCGCGGGCCCGGCGGGCCAGCCGGATGGACTCCCACTCGGTGGCCAGCAGCGGCACCAGCCGGAGCGCGGCCAGCGCGCCGTAGCCGAACCGGGTGGAGACCCGCCAGTGCAGGGTCAGCGCGTCGGCCAGCCGCACCGGGTCGGTGGAGGCGACCAGCAGCACCCCGGGCAGGGCCAGGGCGATCACCCGGACTCCCCAGGTGGCGCCGCTCTGCCAGGCCGCCGCGCCCTCCAGCGAGCCGAAGGCGACGTTGACCCAGGTGATCCCGGCCGCGCTGAGCAGCAGCGGCCAGGTGCGCCGGGCGACGTCGGCCGGCCGGGTCAGCCCGGCGGCGGGCAGCAGCGCCAGCTCGGCGGCCAGCACCACCAGCGGGGTCACCAGGTCACCGCAGATCAGCAGCACGGCGGTGACGACGACGATGCCGGTGAGCTGGGCGACCGGGTTGACCGCCGACAGCGGCACCGGGCGGGCCGGGCCGAGGGACAGCGGTGCGCTCACCCGACGCCCACCGGGCGGCCGAGGGTGAGCACGTCGTCGGCGAGCGCGGCGACCACCGCGGCGTCGTGGGTGACCAGGCACAGCGCCCGCTCGTCGTCCTGCTGCTCGGCCAGCAGCGCCACCAGCTCCGCCCAGGTCTCCCGGTCCTGGCCGAAGGTGGGCTCGTCGAGGACCAGCACCCGCGGCCGGGTGGCCAGCGCGGTCGCGACCGAGAGCCGCCGCTGCTGGCCGCCGGACAGGGTGAAGGGGTTGGCGTCGGCCAGCGGGGCGAGCCCGAGCCGGTCCAGCAGCGCCTCGGCCGCGGCGTGCGCCTCGGCGGCCCCCGCGCCGGACCGCAACGGCCCCAGGGAGAGCTCGTCGCGGACCCGGCCGGTGAGGAACTGGTGCTCGGGCTGCTGGAAGACGGTGCCGATCCGGCGGGCCAGCTCACCGGCCCGCCACCGGGCCGGCGGCCGGTCCGGGTACCGCAGCCCCGCGATCAGCGCGGGTCCGGCGACGACCTCGCCGACGGTGGGGGCGCGGAGCCCGGCCAGCAGCAGGGCCAGCGTGGACTTGCCGGTGCCGTTGGGCCCGGTGACGGCCAGCGTCCGGCCGGCGCGCAGCACGACGTCGGTCGGGGCCACTGCGGGGCGGTCGCTGCCCCGGTGCGTGTAGCCGGCGCCCACGCCGGCCAGCAGCTGCTCACCGGGCGGGTGCGGCTGCCGCTCCGGCAGCCGCAGCGGAGCCGGTCGCCAGCCCGCCGGGTGCCCGACGGCGCCGCCGCCGGGCAGCAGCTCCACCACCCGGTCCACCAGCGGCAGCCACGCCTCGACGTCGTGGTCGACCACCACCAGGGTGGCGGACCGGCCGGCGACCGCGCGGACGACGGCCGCCCGGACCAGTGCCGCGCCCTCCGGGTCGAGCTGGGCGGTGGGCTCGTCGAGCAGCAGCAGTCCCGGGCGGGGAGCCAGCGCGCCGGCGAGCACCAGCCGCTGCTTCTGGCCGCCGGACAGCGCCGCGGTCGCCCGGTCGCGGCCGAGGGGAAAGCCGACCGCGTCCAGGGCGGTGTCCACCGCGGGCCAGATGAGCTCCGGCGGCGTCCCGGTGTTCTCCAGGCCGAACGCGACGTCGTCGCCGGCGCGGGTCATCACCAGCTGCGAGTCCGGGTCCTGGAAGACCATGCCGACCCGCTGCCGCCGGCGGTCGGGGACGGCACCGTCGACGGTCAGCTCGCCGGCGACGTCCCCCGACTCGGGTTCCAGCAGCCCGCCCAGCGCCCGGAGCAGCGTGGACTTGCCTGCCCCGGACGCCCCGGTGAGCAGCACCCGCTCGCCGGGGAGGACGACGAGGTCGACGTCCCGCACCGCCCAGGCCCGCCGGGAGGCGTGCCGGAAGCCCCAGCCGGCGAGCCGGACCGTCGCCGGTCCGCCGCCGGCGCTCACACGCGGGTGCGGCCGGAGGCGAACGAGGACAGTGCGCCGCTGGCGGCCAGCGCGCGGGTGAGCGCCATGCCGCCGGCACCCGCGACGGCGACCGTGCTGGCGACCACCAGCAGCAGGTAGGTCGTCTTCCAGCCGCCGGTCCAGTCCGGGTAGTAGTTGACGAAGTCCAGGACGGCGGCGGCGGTCCCGGCGAGGGCGGCGGCCAGCAGGGCCTGCAGCCAGCCGAAGCGCTTGTAGCGGAACAGCGCGAAGCCCAGCTCGGCGGCGGCGCCCTGGAGCAGGCCGTAGAGGATGACCAGTGAGCCGAAGTGCGAGCCGAGCAGCGCCTCGACGGTGGCGCCGATCAGCTCACCGAACAGCGCCGCGCCCGGCTTGCGGACGATCAGCGGGATGACGACCGCGGCCAGCAGCCAGACGCCGTAGAGCACGGCCTGGCCGGGCGGGAACGCCGCGAACGCGGGGCCGGCGGCGCTGGAGACCAGCGACCACGCCCAGAAGACGACGCCGAAGGCGACGCCCAGCACGGCGGTGACGATGATGTCGACGGTGCGCCACCGCGGCGTCGCCGGGGCAGCATCGGACGGACGGACGGCCTGAGCGGCCATGGTGCTCCTCCAGACTCCCTGCGCCGGCATGACCCGGATCAGGTTCGAGGGTCTGCGGTTGCCCGCACTCTCAGCGCCGAGGCGCTCCCCTGTCGTGTGTTGCCGCCGAGGGTAACCCCTGCGGGACGTCGGGACGACCGGTCGCTGGCACCCGGCGGGCGGGCGCGCGTCCGGTGTGCTGTGTACTGGTGAGTAGCAGGAGGTGTGCGCAGCGGGGGAGGACCCCCACGCGGCCTGCCGACCAACTCGACGAGGAGATGCAGTGGCACAGCAGCGGACGGCGATCATCACCGGAGCAGCACGGGGCATCGGCGCGGCCATCGCCCGGCGGTTCGCCCAGGACGGGATGCAGGTCGCCGTGCTCGACCTGGACGAGGCGGCCTGCAAGGGCACCGTCGAGGAGATCCAGCGGTCCGGGGGAGAGGCGCTCGCGGTGGGCGCCGACGTCGCCGACGAGGCCTCGGTGGCCGCGGCGGTGGAGCGGGTCGCACAGGAGCTCGGCGCGCCGACCGTGCTGGTCAACAACGCCGGCATCACCCGGGACAACCTGCTGTTCAAGATGAGCGTCTCGGACTGGGACGCGGTCATGGGCGTGCACCTGCGCGGCGCCTTCCTGATGACCAAGGCCGCCCAGGCGCACATGGTGCAGGCCGAGTTCGGCCGGATCGTGAACCTCTCCAGCGTCTCGGCGCTGGGCAACCGCGGCCAGGTCAACTACTCCGCGGCCAAGGCCGGCATGCAGGGCTTCACCAAGACCCTGGCCATCGAGCTGGGCCGCTGGAACATCACCGCCAACGCGATCGCGCCGGGCTTCATCGAGACCGAGATGACCGCGCAGACCGCCGAGCGGGTGGGCGTGCCGTTCGAGCAGTTCAAGGAGATGGCCGCCAAGCAGATCCCGGTCGCCCGGGTCGGCCAGCCCGCGGACATCGCGCACACCGCGTCGTTCCTGTGCAGCGAGGGCGCCGGGTTCGTCTCCGGTCAGGTCATCTACGTCGCCGGCGGTCCCCGGGACTGAGGAAGGACCCCCTCGCCCCCCGACCCTCGCTCCGCTCGGGCCGGGTCCCTGCGAGGGGGCCGTTCCAGCACGTCACGTGTCTCCGCGGCGGCTCGGGCCGCCGTGGAGGCCGCGGCGGGCCAGTGCGGCGGTGAGCGCCGTCCAGGCCCGCACCGGCACCACCCGCGCGAGCTTCATCGCGACCGCCATCGGGAGCGGGAAGACGATCTCGGCCTTGTCCCGGGCGATGCCGTCGGCGATCGTCCGGGCGGCTGCCTCCGGCTCGACCAGGAACGGCATCGGGAACCGGTTCCGGTCGGTCATCGGGGTCCGCACGAAGCCCGGTGACACCGTCTGGACGACGATGCCGCGCGGCCCCAGCGACCCGCGCAGCGCCTCCAGCAGGTTGAGCAGCGCCGCCTTGCCGGCTCCGTAGGCCTCCGAGCCGGGCAGCCCGCGGTAGCCGGCGACCGATGCCGTCCCGACGACCCGGCCGCGGCCCTCGGCCAGCATCTGCGGCACCACCGCCTCCAGCGTGTGCACCGCGCCCATCACGTTGACCTGCAGGTGGTCGGCGAACAGCTGGGAGTCCCACGGTTCCACGTGGAACTGCGACCAGGTGCCCGCGTTGAGCACCGCGACGTCCAGCCCGCCGAGTGCCTCCCGCACGCTCTGACCTGCGGCGACGGTCGCCGCCCGGTCGGTGACGTCGACCGGGACGACGACCATCCGGCCCCCGGCGACCTCGGCCAGGACGTCGGCGCTGCGGGCGCTGATCGCCACCCGGGCGCCCCGGTCGGCCAGCTCGCGCGCCAGCGCCGCGCCGATCCCGGTCGAGGCTCCGGTGACCCAGATGCGTGCGCCGGAGATCTCCATGCGGCACAGCCTGGATGATGGGCACGTGGCAGCACGCAAGGGGGCGAAGCGGGCGACGCCGGCACCGCGGCTCGGCAGGGGCGAGTTCGTGGCCTGGCCGGGCGGCCCGACGGCCGTCTACGACCTGCTGGAGCGGCTCGCCGCCGTGGCCGGGGACTCGCCGGACGCCGGCACCCACGGGATCAGCCTGGACCGCACCCGGCTCGTCGTCCGCTGGTTCGGGGAGCTCCCGGAGGCGGCGCAGGCCGTCCTGCGGGACGCCGGCGGGGTCGAGGTGACCGTGCAGCAGACCGAGTTCCGACCGGGCGACCTGGCCACCGAGGCCGACCGGCTCGTCGCCGAGCACCCGGCCGTCGTCGCCTCGGCGACCCCGCGGCCGGAGGGCGACGGCATCGAGGTGCTGGTGCCGCCCGCGGTGGCCGAGACCGCAGGCGGCGCGCAGCCCGCGCTGGCCGGCGTACCGAGCGCCTTTCCCCTGTTCGCGGAGGTGGGGGAGCCCCCACTGAGCAGCTGATCCGACCGTTGAGGTCTGCCCCACCAGGGGGCAGACCTCGACTGCGCGGGCTGCCTCAGCCGGCGGCGCCGCTGAGCGCTGCTCCGGCGGCGGGCACGGCGGTCCGCCCGGACGCCGAGGCGAACCCCAGCCAGGTGTGCCGGTTGCCGGCCCAGCACCAGCCGACCTTCGGGGCACCGCGGTGTTCCCTGCCGTCGCGTCCGGTCCCGTTGCTCAGCCACAGCGCCGGCGTGCGGGTGTCCAGCCGGCCGTCCGGCTTCCGCAGCCGCGACCCGATGGTCATGAAGCAGCGGTTGCGCTCCAGGGCGGCGGGCTGCTGGAGCAGCCAGTGCAGGCCCTCGGTGAGCGTCAGCGGGCTGCGGCCCCGTCCGGTGATCGCCGGCAGTGCCTCGTCCGGGCTCCAGTTGGCCAGCTCGTCGCCGCGCTCCAGCCCGTGCACCACGGCGACCGGCCCGGCGGGCAGGTCGACCTGATCGATCGGGGCGAAGGCGTCGACGTCGGTCATGTCGACCACCACGAAGCCCCGCCTGCCCTCGCGCTCGACGAGCGGGGCCAGCCGGGAGGCCGGCGCCCGGTCGGGGTGGAGGACGAGCAGCGCGCCGTCGCCCGGGCCGGCAGCGATCGCGGCGTCGCACAGCTCCGCCGCGGTGAGCCCGGCGAGTTCGTGCAGCCCGAGGGCGATCAGCCGGTCGGCCTGGTCGGTCAGTGGGGGCAGCGGCAGCACGGGGGACCTCCACGGCGGGGAGCGGGCGGTCAGGCGTCAACGAGGTGCCCGCCCCCGGGGTTCCCGGCCGCCGGGCCCGTCGCCCGAGGCACGCCTCGGGCGACGAAACCCGGTCGATCGGGGGGTCAGCCGGCGGCCGGCGCGGGCCCGTAGGTCAGGTGCGCGACCCCGTTGCTGAGGCCCTCGGCGCCCAGCAGGGACAGCGTCTGCGGCGTGCCCTCGGGGAACAGCCGGATGCCCGTGCCCACGGCCAGCGGGTAGACGAACAGGTGCAGCTCGTCGACCAGGCCGTCGGCGAGCAGGGCGCGCACCAGCGTGGCGCTGCCGCTGACGTACAGGTCGCCGTCCACCTCGTCCTTGAGCGCCCGGATCCGGTCGGCCGAGTAGCCGCCGAGCGCCGTCGAGTTGCGCCACACGGACTCGGCGTCGGTGAGCGTCGAGCTGACCACGTACTTGGTGGTGTCGTTGAAGAACGGCGCGCCGGGGTCCTCGGCGACGGTCCGGGTCGACCAGGCCGGCGCGAACATCTCGAAGGTGGTGCGGCCCAGCAGGATCCCGGAGGAGGAGCCGGTGAGCCTTCCGATGGTCGCGGACAGGTCGTCGGGGAACCCGTAGTCCACCGTCCACATCGGGACGTCGACGACGCCGTCGACGGTGGTGAACTCGTGGACCTTGATCGCGCCCATGTGCAGTGCTCCTCAGCGTCGGTACCGGCCGGTGCCGGTGGTGTCGTAGCAGAGACCACGGACGGATCAGTTTCTCATCGGTCAGCCGAGGAAGGTGCTCACCAGCAGATAGCCGTTGAGCCCGATGATCAGCGCGGCGACCACCGAACCGGTCAGTGTGGTGATCCGCCGGTTGACCCAGCCGCCCATCAGGTCCCTGCGGGAGGTCAGCCAGAGCAGCGGCACGAGGGCGAACGGGATGCCGAAGCAGAGCACCACCTGCGACCAGACCAGCGCTGTCGTCGGGTCGCCACCCAGGCCGAGCACCAGCAGCGCCGGCGCCAGGGTGACCAGCCGGCGGACCAGCACGGGGATGTGCTTGCGCAGGAACCCGGCCATCACCACCTGGCCGGCGTGCGTGCCGACCGAGGACGCCGCGAACCCCGACGCCAGCAGGGCCAGCGCGAAGGCCAGGGCAGCCCCACCGCCGAGCTGGGCGCCGAGGCCGGCGTGCACGCTCTCCAGCGAGGTGATCGACGCGTCCCCGGTGAACAGCTGGGCGGCGATCACCAGCATGGCGGCGTTGACCAGGCCGGCCAGGCCCATCGCCAGCAGCACGTCGAGCCGCTGGGCGCGCAGCAGCCGCCCGCGACCGGCCCGGGTGCGGCCGGCGGTGACCGCGTCGCCGTAGCGTCCCGGGGTGAGCGCGGAGTGCACGTAGATGACGTGCGGCATGACCGTGGCGCCCAGGATGCCGGTGGCCAGCAGCAGGCTGTCGGTGCCGGCGAAGGTCGGCACCATGCCCGACGCCACCTCGCCGGCGTCGACCCCGGAGCCCACCAGCGTGTAGGCGAACCCGCCGCCGATCACCAGCAGCAGCCCGGTGATCACCCGCTCGAAGGGCCGGTGTCCCCGCGACTGGGCGGCCAGCAGGACGAACGCGACGACAGCGGTGATGACGCCGCCGATCGGCAGCGGCACGCCGAACAGCAGGTACAGCGCGACCGCGCCACCGACGATCTCCGCCAGGTCGGTGGCGATCGCGACCGCCTCGGCCTGCGCCCACAGCCCCCACACGACCGGCTTGGGCAGCCGCTCGCGGCAGCAGGTGGCCAGGTCGCGCCCGGTGGCCAGCCCGAGCTTGGCGGTGAGCGACTGGATGAGCATCGCCATCAGGTTCGCCGCGACGATCACCCACAGCAGCGTGTAGCCGAAGGAGGCGCCGCCGGAGAAGTTGGTCGCGAAGTTGCCCGGGTCGACGTAGGCCACCGCGGCCACGAACGCCGGCCCCAGCAGCGGCCACAGCCGCCGCTTCACCTGCGGCTCGGCCGGGCGGGGCAGCGTGCGGGGGAGCGTGCTGGTGAGGACGGCGGCCTCGGTCTTGGACAGGTACACGGTGACCTCGCGGGGCGTGGGCAGGAGCGGTCGTCCTCTTCCTGCCCGGGCCGAACGGGCCGCCGGGGCCGACCTGTGGCCCCCGGGGGTCAGGTCAGCCTCACCTGCCCCCGGGGCCGGCGGTCACGCCGCGACGATCAGCCCGCTGGTGGCCGTCCGGGCCCGGCCGAGCCGCTGCTCGACGTCGGTCCAGTTGACGACGTTCCACCAGGCCTTCACGTAGTCGGCCTTCACGTTCTGGTAGTCCAGGTAGAACGAGTGCTCCCACATGTCGAGCAGGAGCAGTGGCACCAAGCCTGCCGCCAGGTTGCCCTGGTGGTCGTAGAACTGGTTGATCAGCAGCTTCTGGCCGACGGAGTCCCAGGTCAGCGCCGCCCAGCCGGAGCCCTGGACGCCGAGCGCGGTGGCGGTGAGGTGGGCCTGGAAGCCGTCGAACCCGCCGAACTGGTCCTCGATCGCCGCGGCGATCTCACCGGCGGGCCGGCCGGCGCCGTCGGGGGTCATGTTGGGCCAGAACACCGAGTGGTTGACGTGCCCGGCCAGGTTGAAGGCCAGGTTCTTCTCCTGCTGGTTGACCGTGTCGAAGTTCCCCGAGGCCCGCGCCTCGGCGAGCTTCTCCAGCGCGGTGTTCGCGCCGGTCACGTACGTCTGGTGGTGCTTGTCGTGGTGCAGCTCCATGATCCGGCCGCTGATGTGCGGCTCGAGGGCGCTGTAGTCGTAGGGCAGGTCGGGCAGGACGTACTCGGGCACGGGGTCTCCTCCGTCGCAGCGTGCGGACGGTGTGGTCATCCCCGGCTCCGGCGTCCTCCCCGTGCCTGTTCGTGGCCCCGAGGGGTCAGGACGCCGGGCGACGCGGCTGCCGCACGAGGGTCCAGACCGGCAGCTCGTGGTCGACCGCCGTCCGGGTGCTGTGGGTGACCGCGAAGCCGGACCGCTGCAGCCAGCGGACGACGGTCGAGGTGTAGACCGTGGCCGCGGCCGGCACCCGCTCGGCGTCGCAGCGCTCCAGCACCGGCTGCAGCACCGCCGCCCCCAGGCCCTGGTGCCGGGCGGCCGGGCGGGTGCCCACGGCGGTCAGCCACCAGTGCGGCTCGTCGGGCCGGCCCAGCGCGCCGAGCCGCTCGCTGGCCAGCACGACGGGCTGCCGGCCGCCGAACACCCGCGGCAGGTCGCGGTCGATCACCGACTGCAGGTCGGCGGCCGGCTCCCCGGCGTCGGGTGCGACCCACGACGCGACCGCCGCCAGGTCGTCGGTGACCCACGCCGTCCCGGCGAGCACCGGCACCAGACCGCCCCACAGCTCGGCCCAACGGGAGAGCCGTTGGGCGCGGCCGTCCTCCGGGAGCGCCCAGGAGGTCCACCGGTAGTCCGGGTAGGCGGCGGCCAGCGTGGCCGCCATCCGGGGGACGTCGGCGCGGACGGCAGTGCGCACGACGGGGGGCTCGGTCACGCCCTCATGAGACCACGGACCCGGTACGGGAATTGTCCAGTCCCTTTCTCTGAGAGCACAGGAAATGCGCGTGGAGCGGAAGATGCCATTCCCTCTCGCCATTCTCCGCGGACCGCAGTTGGCTGACGGTGTCCATCCCACCGCCGGAGAGGAACTGACCGATGACCACTGCCACCCTGGACGATGCGGTCTACGAGCGGCTGCTGAGGGAGCGGATCGTCTTCCTCGGCCGCGAGGTCGACGACGTGCTCGCCAACCAGCTGGCGGCGCAGATGCTGCTGCTCGCGGCCGAGGACCACCGCCGCGACATCCACCTCTACGTCAACTCACCCGGGGGCGGCGTGACCGCGGGGATGGCCGTCTACGACACGATGCGGTCCCTCGACTGCGACGTCGCCACCTACGCCATGGGCATGGCCGCCTCGATGGGCCAGTTCCTGCTCAGCGCCGGCACGCCGGGCAAGCGCTTCGCCCTGCCGCACGCACGGATCATGATGCACCAGCCCTCGGCCGGGCTCGGTGGCACCGCCGCCGACATCAGCATCCAGGCGGACATGCTGGCGCAGACCAAGCGGCAGCTCAACGAGCTGCAGGCGGAGCACACCGGGCAGTCCGTCGAGCAGGTCGAGCGGGACTCCGACCGGGACCGCTGGTTCACCGCCGCGGAGGCGCAGACCTACGGGCTCATCGACCAGGTGATCGCCGACGCGGGCGCGCTGCCGCAGGTGCGCACCACCTTCGGGATCGGCTGACCCGGGTCTCGTGGTCGACGGCCCGGTCTGACACGGTGACCGGATGGCTCCCGACGCCCTCGCCGTCACCCTCACCGGCGGGCCGACCGCCCTGCTCGAGCTCGGCGCGGTGCGCCTGCTGGTCGACCCCACCTTCGACCCGCCGGGGAAGTACCCGCTGGGCGGCGGCCGGTCGCTGACCAAGACGGCGCCGGCCGCGCTGGACGCCCGGGACCTCGGCCCGGTCGACGCCGTCCTGCTCAGCCACGACCAGCACCCGGACAACCTGGACACCGCCGGCCGGGCGGCGCTCGGCGACGCGCCGGTGGTGCTCACCACCGAGCTCGCCGCCGAGCGGCTCGGCGGGACGGCCCGGGCGCTGCGCACCGGCGAGACCGCGGCGGTCGGTCCGGTGCAGGTCACCGGGGTGCGCGCCGAGCACGGGCCGCCGGGGGCCGAGCGGCTGACCGGCCCGGTGACCGGCTTCGTGCTGACCGGCGAGGGGCTGCCCACGGTCTACGTGAGCGGCGACAACGCCTCGCTGGACTGCGTCGACGAGGTCGCCACGGCCTTCCCGCAGGTCGACGTCGCCGTCCTGTTCGCCGGTGCCGCGCGCACCGCGCTGTTCGACGGGGCCCCGCTCACGCTGACCGGCGGCGACGTCGCCGAGGCGGTCCGCCGGCTGGACGCCGACCGGGTGGTCGTCGTCCACGTGGACTCCTGGGCGCACTTCAGCGAGAGCCGGGACGACGTCCGGGCCGCGCTGACCGCCGCCGGGCTGGCCGACCGTCTGGTCGAGTGCCCGCCGGGGCAGCGGGTCGAGCTCGACTGAGCAGTTCCGGTCGGCGACACGGCAGGACCCGCCGGGCTCGGCGACCGGAACTGCCCACTCGGCCCGAGGGAGGCGGCGCGGTGGCTAGCCGACCTGGGTGCCGGGCTGGGGGCGGATCAGCAGGATGCTGCTGACCGCCGTCCCGAGCAGCCGGTCGGCGGGGTCCCGCAGCTCGGCCTGGGCCAGCGCCGTGCGGCCGCCCAGGTGCGGGACCGTGCCGATGCAGCGGACGCGGCCGGTGTCGACGGTGATCGGCCGCAGGAACTTCACGGTCAGGTCCAGGCTGGTGTAGCCGACCCCGGCGGGCAGCATGGTGTGCACGGCGCAGCCGGTCGCCGAGTCCAGCAGCGTCGCGTAGACCCCGCCGTGCACCGAGCCGATCGGGTTGTAGTGGTACTCGGCCGGGTCGAAGGAGAACTGCACCCGGCCAGCCTCGACCGAGTCCAGCTCGAACCCCATCGTGGCGATGATCGGCGGCGCGGGCAGCTCGCCGCGGGCCAGCGCCTGCATCACCTCCAGGCCGGCCGACGTGCGGGCCGCCCCCGCGCTCAGTGAGGGGTCGCCCCAGGAGTAGGTCCGTTCACGAGTCGGTTCGATCACCCAACCGACTCTAGAGGCCAGCGGAAGAGCTCCTCGCCGGCGGCCACCCGCGCCCCGGCGGTCACCGGTGGCATCGTGTCGGCGGCGGCGTCCATGACGACCACCGGGCTCACCGGCGACATCCCGGCCGCCCGCACCGCGGCCACGTCCACGGTCACCACCCGGTCGCCGGCCGCGACCTCCTCGCCCTCGGTCACGTGCAGCGTGAACGGCGCGCCGTCCAGCCGCACCGTGTCGATGCCGACGTGCACCAGCACGCCGCGACCCTCCGGGGTCAGCACGATGAACGCGTGCGGGTGCACCTTGAGCAGCCGCCCGCTCACCGGGGCGACCACGTCGACCGACCCGGCGTCCGGAGCGGGGTCGATGGCGACCCCGGCCCCCACCATCGAGGCGGCGAACACCGGGTCGGGCACCGCGGTGATCGGCAGGACGACGCCCGGCAGCGGGGCGCTGACGGCCAGCCTGCTCACAGCAGGTCCTTCACGTCATCGGCCAGCGAGTCCGCCTCCGGTCCGACGACGACCTGCACGATCGTGCCGGCGACCAGCACCCCGTGCGCCCCGGCCTGCTTGAGCGCGGCCTGGTCCACCAGCGACGGGTCCTTGACCTCGGTGCGCAGCCGGGTGATGCAGCCCTCGACGTCGTCGATGTTCCCGGCGCCACCCAGTCCGGCGACGATCTGCTCGGCCTTGCCCATGACGTGCTCCTCCCGGCGGCCGGGGCCGCGGTTCCGGTTGTCGAGTCGTACAGGTACGGCACGGACCCGGTCGGCGTCCAGGGTGTTGACAGGCAGCGAGCGGGCCCGCCATCCTCCCGGATCAACTGGTCATGACCGGACGGTACCGGTTGGTGCACGTCCTGGGGAACGGCCGGTGAACCGCTCGACGCCCAGCCCGGACCTGCCCCGACCCATCCCCTGGAGACATGGTCATGAGCTTCCTGAACGCACCGCCCACCGGATTGCGCGGCCTCGGTGGCCTGCAGCGACTCGGCCGCAGCCTGATGCTGCCGATCGCCGCCCTGCCCGCCGCCGGGCTGCTGCTCCGGCTCGGCCAGGACGACCTGCTGGGCAGCATCGGCTGGCTGAGCGACGTCGCGGCGGTCTTCGCCGGCGCCGGTGGTGCGATCTTCGACAACCTGCCGTTGATCTTCGCCGTCGGCATCGCGATCGGCTGGGCCAAGAAGGCAGACGGTTCGACGGCGCTGGCCGCCGTCGTCGGTTACGTCGTGCTGCAGGGGGTGTTCGAGGCGATGAGCCCCATCATCCTGGGGGCGGCCGCCGAGGGCGAGGAACAGGAACTGATCGACTTCGGCGTCCTCGGGGGCATCGTCACCGGGCTGATCGCCGCTGTGCTGTGGCAGCGCTTCTACCGGATCAAGCTCCCCACCTACCTGGCCTTCTTCGGCGGTCGGCGGTTCGTCCCGATCATCACCGCGGTCACCATGATGGTCGTCGGGGTGCTGCTGTCCTTCGTCTACTCGGCGTTCGACACCGGCCTGACCAACCTGGGCGAGGCCGTCGACGCCAACACCGTCGTCGGCGGCGGGATCTTCGGCACGGTCAACCGGCTGCTCATCCCGCTGGGCCTGCACCACATCCTCAACTCGGTCGTCTGGTTCGTCCTCGGCGACTACAACGGCGCGACCGGCGACCTGAACCGCTTCTTCGAGGGCGATCCGACCGCCGGGACCTTCATGACCGGCTTCTTCCCGATCATGATGTTCGCGCTGCCGGCCGCGGCGATCGCCATCTGGCACGAGGCCAGGCCGGAGCAGCGCACGGTCGTCGGCGGCATCATGCTGTCCACCGCGCTGACCGCGTTCCTCACCGGCATCACCGAGCCGCTGGAGTTCTCCTTCCTGTTCGTCGCCTGGCCGCTGTACGTGGTGCACGCCCTGCTCACCGGCACGTCCATGGCGCTGACCAACGCGCTCGGCATCCACGACGGGTTCACCTTCTCCGCCGGTGCGATCGACTACCTGCTCAACTTCGGGCAGGCCACCAAGCCGCTGTTGATCATCCCGATCGGCCTGGCCTACGCCGTCGTCTACTACGTGCTGTTCCGGTTCGTGATCCGGCGGTGGAACCTCAAGACCCCCGGTCGCGAGGAGGACGCCGAGGCGGTCGTGGGCAGCACCGACGACGCCGTGGCCCCGGCGGCCACCCCCGGGACGGTGGCGCCGACCAGCACCGTGGACGACGGGTCGCGGTCCTGACCGACGTCCCGGGCCCGGTCCTGCGGGGCCGGCTGGTGACCGGCGGCTGGGTCGTCGACGACGGGGTGCTCGCCGTCGTCGGCGACCGGGTCGGCTACGCCGGCCCCGCCGCGAGCTGGGCCGGTGACCTCCCGGCCCCCGCCCCCGGCCGGCTGCTGCTCCCCGGGCTGGTCGACGTGCACTGCCACGGCGCAGCCGGGCACGGCTTCCCCGACGCCGCTGCCGACGGGGTCCGGGAGGCGGCCGCCCACCACCTCGCCGCCGGGACGACGACGCTGGTGGCGAGCCTGGTCTCCGCGCCGGCCGCGGAGCTCCGGGAGCGGCTGGCCGTCCTCGCGCCGATGGTCGAGGCCGGCGAGCTGGCCGGCGTGCACCTGGAGGGGCCGTTCCTGTCCGCGGCCCGGTGCGGAGCCCAGGACCCGGCCGCCCTGGTGCCCGGTGACCTCGCCCTGCTCCGCGGGCTGCTCGCCGTGGGCGGAGTGGTCTCGATGACGCTGGCGCCGGAGACCGCGCACGCCGCGGAGCTGGTCGCCGTCCTGCGGGAGCACGGCGCGCTGCCCAGCTTCGGGCACACCGACGCCACCGCCGGGGTGACCACCGCGGCGATCCGGGCCGCGGCGGCCGGTGGCCGGTTGTCGGCGACGCACCTGTTCAACGGCATGCCGCCGCTGTCGTCCCGCGCGCCCGGACCGGTCGCCGCCTGCCTGGCCGCCGCGGCCCGCGGCGAGCTGGTCGTCGAGCTGGTCGGCGACGGCGTGCACCTGGCGCCGGACACGGTGGCCGCCGTGTTCGACCTGGTGGGCGCCGGGCAGGTCGCGCTGGTGACCGACGCGATGGCCGCCGCCGGGATGCCCGACGGCCGGTACCGGCTCGGCGCGCTGCCGGTGGAGGTCGTCGGCGGGGTGGCCCGGCTGGCGGACGGCGACGGACGGGGAGCCATCGCCGGCGGGACGGCGCGGCTGGTCGACGTCGTGCGGCACACCGTGGCGGCCGGCGTCCCGCTGCCTGATGCCGTCCTCGCCGCCACCGGGACCCCGGCCGGGCTGCTCGGCCTCCCCGACGTCGGCCGGCTGACCCCCGGGGCGCGCGCCGACGTCCTGGTCACCGATGCTGACCTCGTCCCCACCGCCGTCCTGCGCGCGGGCCGGTGGGTGCGCCGAGAGGAGAGCTGACCGTGGAGGTCGTCCTGCTGCCCACGCCCGAGGACTGCGGACGGGTCGTCGCCGACGCCGTCGCGGGGTCGGTGCTCGACGCGGTCGCGCGGGGTGGGCCGGTCGTGCTCGGCCTGGCCACCGGGTCCTCGCCGCTGCTGGCCTACCGCGAGCTGCTGCGGCGCCGCGAGGAGGGGCTGGGGTTCACCGGGGTGCAGGCCTTCCTGCTCGACGAGTACGTCGGCCTGCCCGCCGGGCACCCGGAGTCCTACCGGGAGGTCATCCGCCGCGAGCTCACCGACGCCCTCGGCCTGGACCCCGCGGTCGTGCACGGACCCGACGGCGCCGCCTCCGACCCGCTGCAGGCCGCCCGGGACTACGAGCAGCTGCTGCTCTCGGCCGGCCCGGTCGCCGTCCAGGTGCTCGGCATCGGCGCCAACGGGCACCTCGGCTTCAACGAGCCCGGCTCCTCGCTGGCCAGCCGCACCCGGGTCAAGACGCTGACCGAGCAGACCCGCTCGGACAACGCCCGGTTCTTCGGCGGCGACGTCGCCGCGGTGCCGCGGCACGTCATCACCCAGGGCCTGGGCACCATCCTGGGCGCCCGGCACCTGGTGCTCGTGGCGACCGGGGAGGCGAAGGCGGCCGCGGTCGCCGCCGCGCTGGAGGGACCGCTGACGGCGTCCTGCCCGGGGTCGGTGCTGCAGCTGCACCCGCACGTCACCGCCGTCGTCGACGAGGCCGCCGGCAGCCGGCTGGCCCGCGCCGAGCACTACCGCTACGTCTTGTCGCACAAGCTCGAGGAGCAGGGGTGGTGAGCATCCGGCGGGCCGCCGGCACGACGGCGGGGGCGGAGCCGTTCATCGTCGACGGGATGGTGCCCAAGCACGAGCAGCTCCGCGGTCGGCTGACCGAGCTGGCCGCCCGGCTGCCCGCCGGGTCGCCGCTGCCCGGCGAGCGGCAGCTCTGCGTCGAGCACGGGGTCAGCCGGATCACCGTCCGCGAGGCGATCGGCCAGCTGGTCAGCGAGGGCGTCCTGGTCCGGGTGCGCGGCAAGGGCACCTTCGTGGCCGAGCGGGCCGCCCGGTCCCGGCTGCACCTGGCCTCCTTCCACGAGGACATGCGCCGGCTCGGGCTGCGCCCGGGCACGGCCGTGCTCGACGTCGCCCGGTCGGTGCCGCCGCCGGCCACCCGGCGGGCCCTCGAGCTGCCGCCGGGTGCCCAGGCCTGGCACGTGCGCCGGCTGCGGCTCGCCGACGACCAGCCGATGTCGATCGACGATGCCTGGTACGAGGCAGGCGTGCTGCCCGACCTGGACCGGCAGGACCTGACCGGCTCGCTCTACACGCTGCTGGCCGACGAGTACGGCTGCACCATCGACCGGGCCGAGCAGACGGTGCGCGCCGCCGAGGCCGACCGGGCGACCGGGGCACTGCTCGGCGTGCCGGCCGGGCGTCCGGTGCTGGTGTTCGACCGGGTGTCCTACAGCGGCGGCCGGCCGGTGGAGCACGCCGAGTCCACCTACCGAGGCGACCGCTACGAGCTGCTGATGACCGTCGAGCTGGGCAGGAGCTGAGCCGTGGAGCCGGTCAGCCTGTCGGTCGACGAGCTGGTGCTCCGGCCGTGGCGCGACGACGACGCCGAGGCCCTGTGCGCCGCGGCCCAGGACCCGCTGCTGCGCCGCTGGAACGGCGAGGAGGCGACCACCCTGGACGGCGCCCGCGCGCGGCTGGCCCGGATCGCGGGGTGGACCGCCGAGCACTGCTCGTGGGCGGTCGAGGACGGCGGCGTGCTGGTCGGCTCGCTGTCGTTGCACGAGATCGACCGCGTGCAGGACGAGGGCGAGGTCGGCTACTGGACGGTGGCCGCCGCCCGCGGCCGTGGGATCGCCGCGCGTTGCACCGATGCCGTGTGCCGCTGGGGGTTCTCCGCCCTGGAGCTGGACCGCGTCCAGCTGTTCCACGCGGTGGGGAACACCGCCTCGGCCCGGGTCGCTGTCAAGGCCGGCTTCACGCAGGAGGGCCGGCTCCGCCGGTCGTACCGCTACCCCGACGGCATGAAGCACGACGAGCTGCTGTGGAGCCGGCTCTCCGACGACCCGCCCCCTCGGGGCGGGCTGGAGCGGCCCCCTCCCTGGGGCCCGCGCTCAGCTCGCTGAGCGTGGGGTGGAAGGGGCCTTCTTCAGGCGGCGACGCGGGTGGTGCTGAGCAGGCGGCCGTGCTCGGCGGCCTCGCGCTCGGAGGTGCTCCTGAGCTCGGCAGCGAGGTCGGCGAAGGAGTCCAGCGCCGGGTTGACCCCGACGAGGGTGAACTCGCGCTCGACGACCCGCAGGTCCAGCTGCCGGGGGTGTGCTGAGGCTCAGCAGCCGCAGCTGATGCCGGCCGGTGCGGTGAGCGGGTCGACGTCCGGTCGCGCGACGCCGTCCGCCGTCTCGACGGCCAGGCCCTCCCGGGCCCAGTACTCGAACCCGCCGATCATCTCCCGCACCCGGTAGCCCCGCCGGGCCAGCGTCATCGCTGCCCGGGTGGCGCCGTTGCAGCCCGGACCCCAGCAGTAGGTGACCACCGGGACGGCGGAGTCGAGCTCGGCCGCGGCCCGCCCGGCGATCTCGCGGCCGGGCAGGTGGACGGCGCCGGGCACGTGCCCCTGCGCCCAGGACTCGGCGCTGCGGCTGTCGACCAGCACGAACCCGGGCCGGCCGGACTCCAGGGCGGCGTGCACGTCGGAGACGTCGGTCTCCACGGCCAGCCGGTGGGCGAAGTGCGCAGCTGCGTCGGCGGGGCTCGTCGTCCAGTCCAGGCTCATGGGCGCCAACGCTAGGGACCGCGCGCCGCCCCGGCGAGCGGCTGCACGGTCGCCGACCGCAACGATCCCGCCGGATCGGTCACGGTGCTTGACACGGCAGCAACTGACATGTCAGATGTCAGCTGTGACGATCGGTCCGGTGCCCCGGGTGCTGCTGCGGGACCACGCGTTGATGCTCATCCGGTCGGCCATCGTCAGCGGGGAGCTCGCACCCGGCGCCGTGGTCAAGGACGCGGAGCTGGCCGGCCGGCTCGGCCTGTCGGTCGCCCCGGTGCGCACCGCACTCGCCCGGCTCGCGGACGAGGGGCTGGTGGAGAGCAAGCCGCAGAGCCACACCCGGGTCACCCCGCTGGTGCCGGAGCAGGTGCGGGACGCCGCCGTCGTCGTCCGGGCGATGCACGAACTGGCCGTCCAGGAGGCCGCCGCGACGGTCACCGCCGCCGACGTCGCCGCGATGCGGGCTGCCAACGAGCGCTTCGCCGCCGCCGTCGGTGCCGGGGACCTCGACGGCGCACTCGCCGCCGACGACGACTTGCACGACGTGCTGCTGGCCCGCTGCGGGAACACCGCGGTGCGGGCCACGATCGACCGCTTCACCCCCGCGGTCCGCCGGCTGGAGCGGCAGCGGTTCGCCGCCGCGCACGGCCGCGAGTCGGTCGCGCTGCACGAGCAGCTGATCGCCGCCTGCGCGACGGCCGACGTCGACGCCGCCGTCACCACCACCACCGAGATCTGGACGGCGCTGCTGTCCGAACTGGAGGAGACCCGCGATGGCGCCACCTGACCCGCCCGCCGCCCGGAGGGCGACGACCCTGGACGACTTCCCCCGGCACCCGCTGCTGTTCGGACCCTCGCCGGTGCACCGCCTGGACCGGCTGACCGCCCACCTGGGCGGCGCTGCGGTGTGGGCCAAGCGAGAGGACGTGAACTCCGGCATCGCCTTCGGCGGCAACAAGACCCGGAAGCTGGAGTACCTGGTCGCCGACGCGCTGGCCCAGGGCTGCGACACGCTGGTCTCCATCGGCGGGGTGCAGAGCAACCACACCCGGCAGGTCGCCGCCGTCGCCGCGCACGTCGGGCTGCGATGCGTGCTGGTGCAGGAGAGCTGGGTCGACTGGCCCGACGCGGTCTACGACAAGGTCGGCAACATCCTGATCAGCCGGCTGGCCGGCGCCGACGTCCGGCTGGTGAAGGCCGGGTTCGGCATCGGGTTCAAGGAGAGCTGGGAGACCGCGCTGCAGGAGATCGTCGACGGCGGCAGGAAGCCCTACCCGATCCCGGCCGGGGCGTCGGACCACCCGCTCGGAGGTCTCGGCTTCGCGAACTGGGCGCACGAGGTCGCCGCCCAGGAGGCGGAGCTCGGCGTCTTCTTCGACACCGTCGTCGTCTGCTCGGTGACCGGCTCGACCCAGGCCGGCATGGTCGCCGGCTTCGCCCAGCTCGAGGAGCAGGGTGCCCGGCCGCGCCGGGTGCTGGGCATCGACGCCTCGGCCGAGCCGGCCGAGACCCGCGACCAGGTGCTGCGGATCGCGCAGCGGACGGCGACGGCGATCGGCCTGCAGCGCCCGCTGACGCTGGCCGACGTCGAGCTCGACGAGCGCTTCCACGCCGGGGTCTACGGCATCCCGGACGCGACGACGATCGCCGCGATGGAACTGGCGGCCCGCACCGAGGGCATGGTCACCGACCCGGTGTACGAGGGGAAGTCGATGGCGGCCACGATCGACCTGGTCGGCCGGGGTGAGATCGACCCGTCGGCGACGGTGCTCTACGCCCACCTCGGCGGTCAGCCCGCGCTCAACGGCTACAGCGCGCTGTTCTCCTGAGGACCCCTCGACCCCGACGAACGGGCCCGGCCACCGCGAGGTGACCGGGCCCGTCCGCGTCCGGGTCAGCCGAGGGTGCTGGTCCGACGGCGGGGGAGCACGATCAGAGCGAGCCCCAACGCCAGGGCGAGCAGGCCGCTGAGCGCCAGCGTGCCCACCGGGGTGCCGGTGTAGGCCAGCCCTCCGGACGTCCCGGAGCTGCTGCCGTCAGCGGTCACCAGGACGCCGGACGAGGCCGGGGCGCGCACCTCGCGGACCGCACCGTGCTGGTCCACCGCGCCGAGGGTGACCGGGCCGGCCGACGTGGCCGGACCCTGCAGACCGGTCAGGACCTCCGGCGTGGTCGGGTCGGCCGGGGTGCCCCCGGTGCCGGGGGTGGTCGGCTGCACCGGCGTCGCCGGGGTGGTGCAGCCGCCGGTGGCGTCGCCGAGGAGGGCGAGGCCGTTGCCGCAGGCGGTCACCGGGACGTCGACGTCGATGGCGGGGTTGCCGCCGGTGCCCGGCGTGGTGGCCGGGGGAGTGCAGTTCCCCGTGGCGTCGCCGAGGACGCCGAGGCCGTTGCCGCAGACGGTCACCGGCGCGTCGACGTCGACGACGGGGTCCCCGCCGGTGCCCGGCGTGGTGGCCGGGGGAGTGCAGCTCCCGGTGGCGTCGCCGAGGACGCCGAGGCCGTTGCCGCAGACGGTCACCGGCGCGTCGACGTCGACAACGGGGTCCCCGCCGGTGCCCGGCGTGGTGGCCGGGGGAGTGCAGCTCCCGGTGGCGTCGCCGAGGACGCCGAGGCCGTTGCCGCAGACGGTCACCGGGACGTCGACGTCCGCGAGTGACCCGCCGGCCCCGCTGCCCGTCGCCGGCGGGGCGGCCGGGCTGTCGGCGGTCGCCTCGCCGAGAACAGCGGCCGCGTTGCCGGTGACGCTCACCGGGACGTCGACGTCCACGAGCGAGCCCGTCGCCGGGCCTGCCGCGGGAGCGGCGGGGATCTCGGCGTCGGGCTGCACGACGTCGATCCCCGCGACGTCCGCCGCGTTCCCGCCGATCGTGATCGGCACGGTCACGCTGATCGCCCCGAGGTCGGCGGCGAGGGTGCCGTCCAGCGCCGGCAGGTCGATCTCTGCCGGGGTGCTGCCGGCCGTGCCGAGGACGGCCAGGGCGTTGTCGGTGACGGTGACCGGGACGGTCACGTCGGCCACGCCGTCGTCGGCGGAGGCGATGCCGGTGCCGAGGGCCAGCAGGCCGCCGGTGAACAGGCCCGTCTGCAGGGCGCGCTTCATCCACACGTTCATGAGAGGTGTCCTTCTCGAGGGTGGTGCCGGACTGAGGGGGACCGGTCCCGTCCGAGGGGCGGGCCGGGTGGTGCCGCAGGTCAGCGCAGGGCTGACGGCGGCGGATTCAGTCGGGCGAGAAGGAGGGCTCGAAGGAGGCGGGACGGGCCGGTCGGGACCCGGTCCCGAGCGCCGCCGCGAGGGCGGCGCCGAGCACCGTCCGCGGAGCGGAGGAGAGGTCGGCCGGCGTCTGGTCACCGGTGGAGGAGCCGGGCCCTGCCGACGACGTGGGCACGGGCGTGGCGGGCAGGCCCGCCGGCGCCGCGGGCGCCGACGGCCCGGGCGTCGTCCCGGGCGCGGCCGGACCGGCGAGGACCTCGTCACCAGCCGCCGGAGCGGCCGAGGACGCCCTCGCCGGGGACGGTGCCGAGTCGTCGGCGGGGTCCGCGACGGTCGCCGTCGGCAGCGCGACGGACGACGCGTCGTCAGCGTGCTCGGGCAGGGCGGTGGCACCGTCGACGGCCGGGGTGGGGAGGGGCACGACCGGGACGACGTCCACGACGACGTCCTCGACGACCGGCTCAATGACGGGGTCGACCACGGGGTCTACCACGGGGTCGACCACGGGGACGACGATCTGGTCCACCACGGGGACGACGATCTGGTCCACCACGGGGAGGACGACGCGGTCCACCACGGGCACGACGACCTGGTCCGCCACGGGGACGACGACCTGGTCCGCGACCGGGACGACGACCTGCTGGACCGTCGGCGTCAGGACGTCCGTGACGACCGGTCGCACCACGGGGCTGACCGCCGGGACCACGACCTGCTGCGTCATCGGTGCGACGACCTGGCCGACCGGCGTGAGCAGGTCGGCGGCGACGGAGAGCACCGGACCGGGCGGGGGCACGGCCTCCTCCGCCGAAGCGGTCGAGGCGGCCGAGCCGAGCAGCCACAAGCCGGTCCCGACGCCGGCGAGCACCAGCGCCCGGCCGGCGGAGCGGGGGAGGCGGCGTCGCGGAGCGACAGCGTGCGCGTGCTCGGTCATGCCACCTCCCCACTGCATGTGATCGGGCTCTCACGCACAGTGAACAAGCAGTCGCCGACCCTCGCATCTCGGAACAGGTCGCTCGATCGGGTGGACCTGCCCCGCGCGAGGTGACGCAGCGTCGAACGACCCCGTTACAGCGGGACGGCCAGCCCCTCCGGGCCCGGCTGCTGCAGGGCCTCGGCGATGTCGGCGCGCAACGGTTCGAGCCCGGTGCCGGCGAGCACGACGTCCCGGGCGAAGGCGTGCCAGCGGGCGGCGCGGCGGATCATCGAGTGCCCACCGGCGACGGTGAAGCGGGCGACCCGCGCGCCGGCCCGGCGGGCGCGGACGGCGTGGTCGAAGGAGAGCCGGGCCGGGACCCAGCGGTCGCCGCGACCGTGCAGGATCGCCACGGTCTGGCCGCGCAGCTGCATCACCGGCTCGCCCGGCGGCGTCCACGGAGCCAGCGCGCAGACGGCGGTGACCGACGGCTCCCCGCCGGCGCGCAGAGCGGCCCGGCCGCCCATGGAGTGCCCGACCAGCACGATCGGGACGTCGGTGCCGTGCTGCTGCCGGAGCTGCTCGACCGCCCAGCGGACGTCCTGGAAGGCATCGGCGGCCTCCCCGTTCCAGCCGGCGACGCGGTAGCGGATCAGTGCCGTGCCGATCCCCAGGTGCCCGGCGGAGGCGTGCACGAACTGGTCGATGGCGCGGATCCGCACCAGCGAGAGGGCGCGCTCCCGGGGCGGCTCGATGCTGGCGACGGTGCCGCCGTGGCAGAACAGCGCGAGGCCACGGGTCTCACCCTGCGCGGCGCGCTGCTCGAGCACCGGGACGAGCGGGTCGGGGCGGTCGGCGTCGGGCGTGGGGAACGGTGGCTGGGCGTCCACGGTGTCCTTCGGTGTCGGCGGATGCGGTCCGGCGGGGTCCGTCGCGGCGGCCGCGACGGGGCCCCCACCCGTCCGTCAGCGACCGCGGCGGCGGGGCTTGCCCCCCAGCTTGACGCGTGCCCGGTCGCCGACGTCGCCGGCCTTCAGCAAGCCGTTGCTCAGGGCGGTCGGGCCGTTGCGCTTCTGCAGGGCCAGCCCGAGGCGGCGCAGCACACTGGTGGCCAGCGGGGCGAGGACGGTGAGCAGGACCCACATGCGGAACCGGCGGGTGAGGAAGAGCCACATGATCAGCACTCTGCCCGGATCGTCGACCGGTCAACCAGACCGCGCCCGGGGAGGGCGCAGGCCGCCGTCCCCGGGCACCGTCGATCAGCTCGGGTCGGGCCCCATCCGGACGACCATCTTCCCGGTGTTGCCCCCGCTCAGCAGTGCGCGGAACGCGTCCACGGCGGAGTCCAGCCCCTCGACGACGGTCTCCCGCGCCACCACCGACCCCTCGCGCAACCACCCCGACACCGCGGTGACGAACTCCGGCCGCAGGTCGGCGTGCGAGCCGACGATGAACCCCCGCAGGGACAACTGCTTGCCCACGACGAGGCCCAGGTTCCGCGGCCCCGGCGGCGCGCTGACCGCGTTGTAGTTCGAGATCGACCCGCACAGCGCCGCCCGGCCGAACGTCCGGAACGAGGTGATCGCCGCCTCCAGGTGCTCGCCGCCGACGTTGTCGAAGAAGACGTCGATCCCGTCCGGGGCGGCACCGGCGAGCAGGTCCGCGACCGCGCCGTCGTGGTAGTCGAAGGCCGCGTCGAAGCCGATGGACCGCAGCCAGGCCACCTTCTCCGGCGTCCCGGCGCTGCCGACCACCCGGGAGGCCCCGCGCAGCCGGGCGAACTGCCCGACCAGGCTGCCCACCGCGCCGGCCGCCCCGGACACGAACACCGCGTCGCCGGACTGGAACGACGCCAGCCGGAACAGCCCCGCCCAGGCGGTCAGCCCGGGCATGCCGAGCACGCCGAGGTACAGCGACAGCGGCAGGCCGGGCAGCGGCTGGACCACCGACACGTGCGCGGCCGGCAGCACGGCGACGTCCCGCCAGCCCGCCCCGTGCAGGACGAGCGCGCCCTCGGGCACGTCGTCCGAGCGTGAGGTGACGACCTGCCCGATGGCTCCGCCCTGCATCGTCTCGCCCAGCTCCCAGCTGGGTGCGTAGGACTTCGTCGCGTTCATCCGGCCCCGCATGTACGGGTCGACCGACATCGCGATCGTCCGCACGACCACCTCGCCGGGCTGGGGGTCCGGGCGCTCACCGGTGACCAGGGCGAAGTCGGCGTCCACCGGCTCGCCGTGCGGCCGGCGGACCAGCCGCCACTCCCGGGTCGGGATGCTCACCGCGGGAAGTCCGGCTCGTTGCGCGGCACCACGAACACCTCGGGCACGAAGCTGGTGTCCGGCATCGTGACCATCGTCAGCACCATCCGGGCGACGTCGGCCGGCGGCATCATCCGGTGCGCCGGGATCCCCCAGCGCTCCATCATCGGGGTGTCCATCGCGGCCGGCACGATGCTGTGCACGCGGGCCGGGAACGGGGTCTCCGCCCCGTCCGCGTCCACGGTCGCCTTCTCCCGCAGCTCCCGCTGGATGCACCGGGTGGCGCTGCGGAACGCCGCCTTCGAGCTGTTGTAGGCGATCGCCCCGGCCCCCGAGGTCACCGCGGACAGCGAGGTCACGTGCACCACGTCGGCGACGGTGTCGGCCGGCCGCTGCTGCACCACCTTGAGGAACTCGCTGGTCAGGAACACCGGGCCCTCGCAGTTGACCGCGTGCACCATCCGGTAGTCGGCGAGGTCGATGTCGGTGATGTAGCCGGGCCGGTCGATGCCCGCGACGTTGACCAGCAGGTCGAAGGCGTCGCCGTGCCGGGCGAACAGGTCGGCGACCACCCGGCGGCGCGCGTCGTCGTCGGTGACGTCCAGCGCGACCACCTCGGCGCGGTCCCCGATCTCGGCCCGGGTCTTCTCCGCCCCGGCGGTGTCGATGTCGCCCAGCACCACGGTGGCCCCGGCCTCGGCCAGCGCGGCCGCCACCGCCCGGCCCAGCCCGCTCGCGGCTCCGGTCACCAGGGCCACCCGACCCGACAGCTCTGTCGTCATGTGCAGTGCGCTCCGTCCCTCGTCCGCCGAAGTGGCCACAATGGCGGACGGCGACCGTTGTCGCAGCGCGGACCTAGGATCGAGGCATGTTCTTCTCCCGCGCCAAGACCCAGCCGGTCACGGCGGAGGACGCCCTGGCCGGCCGTGGCGAGCCGACCTACCGCGTCCCCGAGGTGCACGCGGTCAACGGCAACCGCATCCAGCCGCCGTTCCCCGACGGCATGCAGACCGCCGTCTTCGGCGCCGGCTGCTTCTGGGGTGTCGAGAAGGTGTTCTGGGAGACCCCGGGCGTCTGGTCCACCGCAGCCGGTTACGCCGGTGGCCACACCCCGCACCCCACCTACGACGAGGTCTGCTCGGCACGCACCGGCCACACCGAGGTCGTGCTGGTCGTCTTCGACCCGGCCGTCATCTCCTACGACCGCCTGCTCAAGGAGTTCTGGGAGGAGCACGACCCGACCCAGGGCATGCGCCAGGGCAACGACGTCGGCACCCAGTACCGCTCGGCCGTCTACACCCAGGGCCCCGAGCAGGAGGCGGCCGCCAAGCTCAGCCGCGACCTGTTCCAGGAGCGGCTGACGGCGGCCGGCTACGGCGAGATCACCACCGAGATCGCCCCGCTCGGCGAGTTCTACCACGCCGAGGGCTACCACCAGCAGTACCTGTACAAGGTCCCGAACGGCTACTGCCCGGTGAACTCCACCGGCGTCGCCTGCCCCGTCGGCCTGCCCGGCGTCTGACGAGGGACCGGATGTCGTTCCCGGCCCCTCTGCAGGGGCCCGCGCCGAGCTCGCGAGGCGTGGGGGGCAGAGGGGTCCTTCCGCTCTTCGCCCAGCTGCGTCGTGAGCCCGACGTCGACGCACCCGACCTGGTGGCCGTCGACGCCACCGACCGGCTGCTCCTCGACGAGGCCGCTGCCGACCTCGCCGCCCACCCCGGCGCGGTGGTCGTGGTGGACGACGGTCACGGCGCGCTGACCCTGGGCGCCGTCGCGCTGCACGGCGCCACCGACGTCCGGGTCCACCAGGACCTGCTGGTCGGTGAGCTGGCGCTGGCGGCCAACGCCGAGCGGACCGGGCACGTCGGCAGCTACCGCTCGGTGCCGCAGCTGGACGCCGACCTGCTGCGCGGCGCGCGGGTCGTGCTGGCGAAGGCACCCAAGAGCCGCGACGCGCTGCGGGAACTGGTCCAGGTGGTGGCCACCGGCGCCGACCCGGAGGTGACCCTCTACGTGGGCGGCCGGGTCAAGCACATGACGCTCGGCATGAACGACGTGCTGGCCGAGGGCTTCACCGACGTGCACGCCACCCTGGCCCGGCAGAAGTCCCGGGTGCTCGTCGCCCGCGGCCCCCGCCCGGTGCAGAGCTCCTTCCCGGTCTGCCGGGAGCACGCCGACCTCGGCCTCACCGTCTGCGCGCACGGCTCGGCGTTCGCCGGGGTCAAGGTCGACCGCGGCACCCGGACGCTGCTCGGTGCGCTGCCCGGCGCCGTCCCCGACGCTGCATCGGCGGTCGACCTCGGCTGCGGCACCGGGGTCCTGGCGGTCGCGCTGGCCGCAGCCCGGCCCGGGCTGGCGGTCGTCGGCGTGGACCAGTCCGCGGCCGCGGTGGCCTCGGCCGTGGCCACGGTCGCCGCCAACGGGCTGGCCGACCGAGTGCGGGTCGTCCGGGACGACGCCGCCGGCAGCCTGCCGGCGGGCAGCGTCGACCTCGTCGTCTGCAACCCGCCGTTCCACGCCGGGGTCGCGGTCTCCGAGACGCTGGCGCACCGGCTGTTCGCCGGCGCCGCCCGGGTGCTGCGCCCGGGGGGCGAGCTGTGGTGCGTCTACAACAGCCACCTGCCGCACCGCGACGCGCTGCGCCGCATCGTCGGCCCGACCCGGCAGGTCACCCGCGACCCCACGTTCACGGTCACGGCCAGCACCCGGTCCTGATCCAGCGCCCGAGCGGAACGAGAAGGTCCGCGAGAAGTCCGCGCCACGGCTGGAGTGGGACGGCGGGCGGCCGAACCTCTGGGCATCGACGGTGTGACCGCACTCACGTCGCTGCCAGAGGAGACCCCATGACCTGGTGGACCGACCGCCCACTCGGTGTCAAGTTGTCCGCCCTGGTGGGGGCCGGGTCCCTCGCTCTCGGGGTCTTCGGCGTCATCGCCGTCACCGCGCTGCAGGACACCGGCGAGCGCACCGACGAACTGCTGCTGACCACGACGGCGACCGGCTCGGCGCTGGAGGCGGACATGATGCACGACGCCGTCCGGGCCGACGTGCTGCAGGCCCTGCTCGACGGCGGCGGCAGCTCGTACGCGTCCGCGGTCACCGACCTGAAGGACCACGCCAGCACGCTGCAGGCCTCGTTGGCCGCCGTCCGGGACGGTGGCCTGGGCGGGGACGTCGCCGCGGCCGTCGACTCGGTGGCCGACGAGGTCGACGCCTACCTGACCTCCGGGCAGCAGATCGTCACCCTCGCCGGGACCGACCGGGTCACGGCGACCGCCGCGTACCCGCAGTTCCTCCGCGCGTTCGACGGCCTGGAGCAGGCGCTCCCGGCGGTGAGCGCCGCCGTCGGCGCCGAGGCCGCTGCGGCGGCCGCGGAGAGCCGGCAGCAGCGTGAGTCGGCGATCGCCTCCTCCATCGCCGTCGGCATCGGTGCCGTCCTCCTGCTCAGCGTGCTCGGCTGGGTGGTGACCCGGTCGGTGGTCCGCCCGCTGCAGCGGGTGCGCGCCGTCGTCGCCGGCCTGGCCGCGGGCGACCTGCGCGGCAGCACCGGCGTCACCAGCACCGACGAGGTCGGGGCGATCGCCACCGCGCTGGAGGCCTCGATGGAGACCATGCGCGGGCTGCTCACCACGATCGGCGACGGGTCCACGACGCTGGCCTCGGCCACCGAGGAGCTCTCGGCGACCGCGCAGGACATGACCCGGCTGGCGGGGGAGTCCGCGACGCAGACCGGCCGGGTCGCCGCCACCGCCGAGCAGGTGTCGGGGAACGTGCAGACGGTGGCGGCCGGCACCGACCAGATGGGCAGCTCGATCCGGGAGATCGCACAGAACGCGGCCGACGTCGCCCGGATCGCCGGTCAGGCCGTCGGGGCGGCGGAGTCGGCCACCGCCACCGTGGGCAAGCTGGGGGAGTCCTCGACCGAGATCGCCACCGTGGTCGGGGTGATCACCTCGATCGCCGAGCAGACCAACCTGCTGGCGCTCAACGCCACCATCGAGGCCGCTCGGGCCGGCGAGGCAGGCAAGGGGTTCGCCGTGGTCGCCAACGAGGTCAAGGAACTGGCGCAGGAGACCGCGAAGGCGACCCAGGACATCACCGCGCGGGTGGAGGGCATCCAGGCCGACACCCGCGGTGCGGTCGCGGCCATCGGGGAGATCGCCGCGGTCATCGCGCGGATCAACGACGCGCAGGGCACCATCGCCGCCGCCGTGGAGGAGCAGACGGCGACGGCCGCCGAGATGAGCCGCAGCGTCGCCGAGGCCGCCTCCGGGGTCGGTCAGATCGCCGGCAGCGTCGGGTCGGTGGCCGAGGCGACCAGCTCCACCACCCGGGCGATGGCCGATGCCCAGGTCGCGATCGACGAGACCGCCCGGCTCGCCGCCGAGCTCAGCACCGCCGTCGGCCGGTTCCGCTACTGACACCCCTGGCGCACCACCGGCGGGCAGGGACACACTCGTCGGGCATGACGACGACGTCAGCGCCTGCGCTTCCCGCCCTCGCCGACCGGATGCTCGCCGCGGTGGTCGGCAGCTTCGAGATGGCGGCAGCATCCCTCGGCCACCGGCTCGGCTGGTACCGCTGCCTGGCCGACGGCGGGCCGGTCACCGCCCCCGAGCTGGCCGAACGCGCGGGCACGGACGGACGGTACACCCGGGAGTGGCTGGAGCAGCAGGCCGTCGCGGGCTACCTCACCGTGGTGGAACCGACGGCCCCGCCCGAGGAGCGGCGCTTCGCCCTCCCCGCGGAGCACCGCGCCGTGCTCGTCGACGAGCTGGACCCCGCGTACCTCATGCCGTTGGCCGACGCGGCAGCTGCCTTCGTGCGCCACCTGCCGCAGCTGGCTCAGGTGTACCGCGGCGCACGCACGCTGTCGTGGGCGGACCTGGGGGACGAGGTCCGGGACGCCCAGGCCGCGGCGAACCGCCCCTTCCTGGCCGGACCGCTGGTCGACGAGGTGCTCCCCGCGGTGCCCGGCCTGGACGACGTCCTCCGGGCCGGCGGCCGGGTCGCCGACGTCGGCTGCGGGTACGGCTGGTCCACGATCGCCATCGCCGGTCGCTGGCCGACCGTGCGGGTCGACGGGTTCGACGTCGACGAGCCCTCGGTCGAGCGCGGCCGCCGGCACGCGGTCGAGGCCGGCGTCGCGGAGCGGGTCACCTTCAGCACCACCGATGTCCGGGAGCTGGCGGCCGCGGCGGCGTACGACCTGGTCACCGCCGTCGAGTGCGTGCACGACATGCCCGACCCGGTCGGTGTGCTGGCTGCGATGCGCCGGCTGGTCCGCCCGGGTGGGACGGTGCTGGTGCTCGACGAGGCGGTCGCCGAGGAGTTCACCGCGCCCGGTGACCAGGTCGACCGGCTGATGTACGGCTACAGCCTGCTCTGCTGCCTGCCGGACGGCCGGTCCCACGGCCCCTCGGCGGCGACGGGCACGGTCATGCGCCCGGCCCTGCTCCGCCGCTACGCCCAGCAGGCCGGCTTCACCGACGTGGAGGTCCTCCCCGTGGACGCCGGCTTCTTCCGCGTGTACCGATTAGTGGCCTGAGCCGCCGCGGGAGACGACCGGCGGCAACGTCGACCACGGGAAGTCGATCCACGCGTCGGTCCGCTTCCAGGCGTAGTCGCAGCTCACCAGCGAGCGCGGCTTCTCGTAGATGACGGCGGTGCGCACCTCGGTGACGTGGCCGGCGCAGAAGTCCTTGACCAGCTCGAGGGTCTTGCCGGTGTCGGCGACGTCGTCGGCGATGAGCACCGTGGTCCCGCGCAGGTCGACGACGTCGAGGGTCGGCGGCAGGACCACCGGCAGCTCGAGCCGCTCGTCGACGCCGGTGTAGAACTCGACGTTCATCACGAAGAGGTTCTTGACGTCCAGCGCGTAGCCCAGCGCCCCGCCGAGGAACAGCCCGCCGCGGGCGATGGACAGGATGATGTCGGGCTCGAAGCCGCTGTCGGCGACCTGCTGTGCCAGGTCCCGGGCGGCCCGCCCGAAGTCGGAGTACGTCAGGGTCTCGCGGTCGGCCCCAGCAGCTGCGCTCACCGGTGGATCGTCCCAGTCGGTGCGATGGCCGGCAGCACGGCGTCGCTCTTGTGCACGTCGCTCACCCAGACCGGCTCGGGATGGGTCTCGCGACCGGCCACGACGTCCTCCGCGGTGCGCAGCTTCGCGACCTTGTGCACCAGCATCCCGAAGCCCACCTTCGCCAGCACGTCGGCCGCCGAGTAGGCCAGCTGCATGGTCGTCAACCAGGTCGAGGTCACGTCGGCGAACACCGGCACCGCGTAGACCAGCGGGTACACCCCGAAGGTGGCCAGCAGCACGATCGTGGCGTTGCGCAGGCTGACCGCCGCCTCCGGGCCCATCGTCGGCAGCGACTCCCGGACCGCCTGGACCAGGGCGAGGTAGAGGTAGCCGAAGAACACCGTGCTGACCAGCCCCCAGACGACCAGTGCCACGGTGCTGCGGCCGGAGTCCAGCACCTGGGAGCCGAGGTACCCGGTGAGGATCATGAGGAAGGCCGCGGTCATCGTGCTCGCCCGCAGCGCCCGGGCCCGCGCACCGGCGATCGAGCACACCGCGAGCAGTTCGACGGTCAGCAGCGGCACGGTGACCGACCAGTCGATGTAGCGCGGCGACAGCGACAGCCGCGCCTCCTCGTTCGGCACGTAGACGTTCCCGGCCAGGTCGAAGCCGGTGCCCCAGCGGAGGAACAGGACGGCGTAGGACAGCGTGGCCACCGCCCCGATGCACAGCCCGGCGTAGGCCGAGGGGCGGTACCGGGCACTCAGCTCCTCGCGGCTGGTCCAGGTGTAGAGGGTGTAGGCCAGCAGGGCGAACCCGGCGGCAACCAGCGCGAACTCGACCAGGTCGTACTCGCCCAGCGTCATGGTCTGCAGCTCGGGCGTGGGGGTGTCGGCCAGGTCCACGGTCTCTCCGGGGGGTCGGGGTGCGGCATGGGTCAGCCTGTGGTCACCTACCCCGCCCGCGTCAGCAGAAGCGGCAGCACGGGCCGCTCCTCGTCGCCGGTGTGAACTCCACGACCATCACGGGGAGGTCCCCTCC
>NZ_SJEW01000036.1 GCF_005930475.1 Modestobacter altitudinis | reverse complement strand
CCACGCACCGGCCCGACCACCCACCAGATGGCCGTGCCGGTGCGTGGTGCGGCCGGCCTGAGGGCCAATGTGGCCACTTCTGCCCCTCGGTGGTCGCCGCCCGCGCCTCGGTCACGACCGGTTCGCACTGGCCGGCATGGCCGGGGCGCGCTGGTCACCATCCGGGCCGGGCTGGACCACCCGGACGTCGTCACCCACCCCGCGTCGCTGGACGTGCTGCCCGACCTGCTGACGCGTCCGTGATCACGGACCTCACTGGGGGCTCGCCGGTCAGGTCGCCAGGCGCTGCTTCAGCCAGTCGTGGAAGGCCCCGATGTGGTGTTCGGACGGGACGAGCACACCGCCGTTGGCGTAGGCGCGCGAGGACATGGCCGGCTGGGTGCGCTCGCAGGCGGCGAAGTCCTGCTCGTTGACCCGGTGGAACAGCTCGACCGAGCGCGACACGTCCTTCCCCGACTCGACGACCTCGTGCGAGTACAGCCAGTCGCACTCCACGATCGTCCGGTCCGCCGAGACCGGGAACATGCGGTGGACGATCACGTGGTCGGGGACGAGGTTGATGAAGACCGTCGGCTTCACCGTGATGGCGTAGTAGCGGCGGTCCTGGTCCTCGGCCACACCGGGCAGCTTGTCGAAGCCCTCGCTGCCGTCGACGGTGAAGCCCTGCACCTCACCGCCGAACTCCGCCCCGTGGCCGACGAAGAACTGTGCTGCGTAGCCGTCGGCGAACTCCGGCAGCACCTCGGTGAGCTCCGGGTGGATGGTCGCGCAGTGGTAGCACTCCATGAAGTTCTCGATGATGAGCTTCCAGTTGGCCTGGACGTCGTAGGTGATCCGACGGCCGACCGACAGGCTGTCGATCTCGTAGCGCTCGATGGCGTCCTGGCCGCCGAGCCGCTCCACGACCGCTCCCACGACGTCCTCCTCGAACGACGGGGGGTCCGCGGCCAGGCACAACCAGACGTAGCCCAGCCACTCACGCAGGTGCACCGGCACCAGTCCGTACTCGACCCGGTCGATGTCCGGCATCTTGGTGAGGTTGGGAGCTGCGATGAGCTTGCCCTCGAGGTCGTAGGTCCAGGCGTGGTACGGGCACTGGAAGGCGCGCCTGGTCTGCCCGGAGTCCTCGGTGCAGATCTGGGCGCCGCGGTGGCGGCAGACGTTGAGGAACGACCGCAGCTGCCCGTCCCGGCTGCGGACGACCAGCACGCTCTCCCTGCCGACCTGGACCTTCTTGAACGACCCGGGTGTCGGCAGGTCCTGCGCGCGCACGGCACAGAACCACATGTCCTCGAAGACGCGGGCCTGCTCGAGGGAGAAGACGGTCGGATCGGTGTAGTACTGGCCGGGCAGCGTGGGGATGAGGCTGGCGGGCAGGTCAGTGGTCGTCATGCGGCACCTCAGAGGTCGCGCCGGGCGCGCCGGGGGGTCGCGCCGGTCGTCGGACAACGCAGTAGGGCTGGACCCCGGCCGCCGTCCTCAGAGCACGGACGCGACGACCGACGTGTTGCACATTACCCACTCCGTTGCGTCTGGCACAACGGTCAGCCGAAGAAGCCGAGCCTCCGGCTGAGGTCGTCCGCACCGGCGACGACCCGCCGCGCGATGTCCGGGAAGCTCTCCGCAGGCATCCGGAACGCGGGCCCGGAGACGCTCACCGCGGCGACCACGTCGCCGTCGCCGTCGCGGACGGGGGCGGCGAGCGCGCTGAGCCCGACCTCGTACTCCTCCACCGTCGACGCCCAGCCCTGCTCCACCGTCAGGTCCAGTTGCCGCTGCAGCACGTCGGGATCGGTGATCGTGACGGCGGTGAACTGCTGGAGGTCGCGCGACAAGGCGACCTTGCGCACCGCGTCGGCCGCGAACGCGAGGAGGACCTTGCCGCTGGAGGTGGCGTGCAGGGGCGTCGCGCGCCCCACCCAGTTGTGCGAGCTGAGCGCCGCGGGGCCGCGCGCCTGGCTGATGTTCACCGCGCGCTCACCGTCGAGGATGGCGATGTTGACCGTCTCACCCAGATCGGCGGCCAGCTCCTCGCAGGTCCGGCGTCCCTCCTGGGCGAGGTCGAGCTGGGCGGTCGCCGCCCCGGCCAACCGCACGATCCCGAAGCCCAGCCGGTACTTCCCCCGGTCGGCCAGCTGCTCCACGAGGTCCTTGCTCTCCAGGGCGGCGACGAGGCGGAAGGCGGTGGACTTGTGCACGCCGAGTTCCGCGGCCACCTCCGTGACGCCGGCCTCGCCCTTGACCGCCAGGATCTCGAGGATGGTCAGGGCGCGGTCGACCGACTGCACCAGGGCAGCCGGGGCCCGCTCCCCCGTCGGGTCGTCCGGCGCGCTCATGCCCCCAGGGTAGGGCTCGGGTGGGAACCGGCCGCCCGTCCTCTTGACGGCGGACTCCGGGACGGGGAGGCTGTTGCGCATCTAGCAAAGAGTTGCGCTGCGCGCAACGGCGACGGATCTGGAGCCTCTACATGATCACGGTCTGCCCCACCAGTTCGTTGCCGCCGGGCGAGGCGATCCGCGTGCCGGCCGAGGAGCCGATCGCGGTCTTCAACGTCGACGGCGAGTTCTTCGCGATCGACGACACGTGCACCCATCAGGACGCGTCGCTGGCCGACGGCTGGCTGGAGGGCGCCACGATCGAGTGCCCCCTGCACGCCTCGTGCTTCGACCTGCGGACCGGCAAGCCCTCCGGCCCGCCGGCCAAGGTCGCGGTGCGCACGCACCGGGTCGTGGTGGCCGACGGCATGGTCCACGTGCAGGTGAGCGCAGCGGCGGAAGGCGCCGCATGACGAGCACCATCGCCGTCGTGGGGGCCTCCCTGGCTGGGCTGTCGGCCGCCCGCGCGCTGCGCGAGCAGGGCCACGACGGCCGCATCGTCGTCATCGGCGACGAGGTGCACGCACCGTACGACCGCCCGCCGCTGTCCAAGGAGTTCCTGGCCGGGACGACGACGGTCGACGACATCGCCCTCGGCTCACCCGAGGACGACGCGCTCGACCTCGAGTGGCGGCTGGGCACCCGGGCGGTCGGCCTGGAGCGGCTGAGCCGGTCGGTGCAGCTGGCCGACGGCAGCGAGGTCCGGGCCGATGGCGTCGTGCTGGCCACCGGCGCCCGCGCGCGGCGGCTGCCCGGCAGCGACGGCCTGTCCGGCGTCCACGTGCTGCGGACCCTGGACGACGCGGTCGCGCTGCGGGCGGACCTCGCCGTCGCCGAGCGCCTGGTGGTCATCGGCGCCGGCTTCATCGGGGCGGAGGTGGCCTCGACCGCCCGACAGCTCGGCCTCGACGTCACGGTCGTCGAGACGCAGCCCGTGCCGCTCGCCGGTCCGCTCGGAGGCGAGCTCGGCGCGGTGTGCGCGGAGCTGCACGCCGACCACGGCACCCGCCTGCTGACCGGGACCGGCGTGGCCGGCCTGATCGGCACCGAGCGCGTCGAGGCGGTGCAGCTCACCGACGGCACCCGCCTGCCGGCCGACGTCGTGGTCGTGGGCATCGGCGCCCTGCCCAACGTCGAGTGGCTCGCCCACTCCGGCGTGGCCCTGGGCAACGGGGTCCTCACCGACGAGGGGTGTGCCACGAACGTGCCCGGCGTGGTCGCCGTCGGGGACTGCGCGGCGGCGTGGTCGGTGCCCGCCGGGCGGAACGTGCGCATCGAGCACTGGACCCACGCGCTCGAGCAACCCGCCACCGCGGCCGCCACCCTGCTGGGCGGTGCACCCCCGGTGGCGTGCCCGGTGCCCTACTTCTGGTCCGACCAGTACGGCGCCCGGATCCAGTTCGCCGGGTCCCGGCGGGAGGGTGACGTGCCCCGGGTGGTGGAGGGCGACGTCGCCGAACGGAGCTTCCTGGCCGTCTACGAGCGCGACGGCGCTCCCGTCGCCGTGCTCGGCATGAACCAGCCCCGGCTGTTCACCCGCTGGCGCCGCCAGCTCCGCCCGGCCGTGCCGGCGTCCTGACCGGACTCGAGCCCGCCGCACACCGGTCACCACCGTGCCCTGCGCCCGGTTCAGCGGAAGACGACGGTGCTGTGGCCGTTGAGCAGCACCCGCTGTTCGGTGTGCCAGCGCACCGCGCGGGACAGGGCGAGCGCCTCGGCGTCCTGGCCGACGGTGGCCAGCGCGCGCGGGTCGAACGTGTGGTCGATGCGGATGACCTCCTGCTCGATGATCGGCCCCTCGTCCAGGTCGGCGGTGACGTAGTGGGCGGTCGCCCCGACGAGCTTGACGCCGCGGTCGAAGGCCTGGTGGTAGGGCTTGGCGCCCTTGAAGCCCGGCAGGAACGAGTGGTGGATGTTGATCGCCCGACCGTGCAGGGCTGAGCACGTCTCGTCGGAGAGCACCTGCATGTACCGGGCCAGCACGACGAGGTCGACGCGGTACTCGTCGACCAGCTCGAGCAGCCGGGCCTCGGCCCCGCGCTTGCCGCCGGGGGTCACGGGCACGTGCACGAACGGCAGCCCGGCAGCCTCCGCCATCGGTCGCAGGTCCTCGTGGTTGGACACCACGACGACCAGCTCGCCGCCGAGGTTGCCTGCGCGCCACCGGAAGACGAGGTCGTTGAGGCAGTGCCCGAGCGTGGAGACCATCACGAGGACGCGCTCCGGCCGGTCGCCGGCCACCTGGTAGGACATGCCGAACCGGTCGGCCACCACCTGGAAGGCCGCGGACAGCCGGTCGGCGTCGGTGTCCTCGGCGCACACGAAGGCGGTGCGCGCGAACAGCTGCCCGCGGAGTGGGTCGTCGAACTGCTGGTGCTCGACGATGTCGCAGCCGTGCTCGAACAGGAACGAGCTGACGGCGTGCACGATGCCCGGGCGCTCGGCGCAGCTGAGCGTGAGGGTGAGGGGTCGGGACACGGGTGCCTCCTCAGCACTCGACGACGTTGAGCGCCAGGCCGCCACGGGCGGTCTCCTTGTACTTGTCCTTCATGTCGGCGCCGGTCTCCCGCATCGTCTTGATGGCCTTGTCCAGGGAGACGTGGTGCCGCCCGTCACCACGTACGGCCAGCCGGGCAGCGGTGATGGCCTTGACCGCGCCGACGGCGTTGCGCTCGATGCACGGGATCTGCACCAGCCCCCCGACGGGGTCGCAGGTCAGCCCCAGGTTGTGCTCGATGCCGATCTCTGCGGCGTTCTCCACCTGCTCCGGCGTCCCCCCGAGCAGCTCGGCCAGGCCGGCGGCGGCCATCGAGCAGGCCGAGCCCACCTCACCCTGGCAGCCGACCTCGGCTCCGGAGATGGAGGCGTTCTCCTTGAACAGCAGACCGATCGCGGCGGCCGTCAGCAGGAAGCGGACGACGTCGTCCTCCGAGGAGCTGCCGACGACGTCGCGGTGGTGGTGCAGCACCGCGGGCACGATCCCGGCGGCACCGTTGGTCGGCGCGGTCACCACCCGGCCGCCCGCGGCGTTCTCCTCGTTCACCGCGAGCGCGTAGAGGGTCACCCACTCCATCGCCAGGAGCGGGTCGGGCACCTCCGGATGGGCCTCCAGCTGGGCCCGGAGCGCCGCCGCGCGCCGGCGCACCTTCAGTCCGCCAGGCAGCACGCCGGCCGTACGGGTGCCGCGCTCCACGCACTCCTGCATCACCGACCAGATGTGCAGCAGGCCGTCGCGGACCTCGGCCTCGCTGCGCCAGGAGAGCTCGTTGGCGAGCATCACGTCGCTGATCCGCAGCCCGGACTCGCGGGTGCGGGCCAGCAGCTCCTCGCCGGTGCGGAACGGGTGGCGGACCGGCGTGCTGTCCGCCACGAGCACCGGGGCGCCGGCCGCGTCCTCGTCGAGGACGAAGCCGCCGCCCACCGAGTAGTACTCGCGCCGGCGCAGCTCCCGCCCGTCGGCGCCGAGGGCCCGGAACACCACGCCGTTGCTGTGGAAGTCCAGCCGCTTCCGGCGGTGCAGCACGACGTCGTCGGCCACGGAGAACGCGACGGGGTGCGCGCCGGCCAGCCGGAGCCTCCCCTCGCGGCGGATCGACTCGACCCGGGGCTCCGCGGTCAGGGGGTCGACCAGGTCGGGCTGCTCACCCTCAAGCCCGAGGACGACGGCCTTCACGCTGCCGTGGCCGTGGCCGGTCGCGCCCAGGGACCCGAACAGCTCGCACCGGACGCCGGCGACCTGGCCGAGGAGGCCCTCGTCCTGCAGGCGGGTGACGAAGAGGAACGCCGCTCGCATGGGTCCGACGGTGTGCGAGCTGGACGGACCGATGCCGACCGTGAACAGGTCGAAGGCACTGATGGTCATGCCGCTCCTCCGCCCGACCCGGTGCAGCACTACGCCGCCTGGTATATCAGTGTGCTGCTTGACGGTATGTCTTTCCCTCTCCGGGGGCAAGACCCTGCGGCGATCAGCACCTAGGATGACCTGGTGACCGCTGCACCGCTGGACCCGGACGCCGCTGCCGCCTCGTCGCTGGCCGAGCGGGCGTACGTCGCGATCCGGGACCAGCTGATCATGCTCGACATCCGTCCCGGCGAGCCGATCGACGACGACGGGCTGGCCAAGGCGCTGGGGGTGGGCCGGACCCCGGTGCGGGAGGCGCTCAAGCGCCTGGAGGTCGATCGCCTCGTCGTGTCGTTCCCCCGCCGCGGGACGTTCGCGACGGGGATGGACATCTCCGACCTCGCGCACATCTCCGAGATCCGGGTGCAGCTGGAACCACTCGCCGCCCGACGCGCCGCCGAGCGCGCCACCCGCGGCGAGCGTGCCGAGCTCGCCGAGCTCGCGGTCCGGATCCAGGAGATGGACGTCGCCCAGGCGGACCGTGCCGAGCTCATGCGGTGCGACCTGTCGGTCCACCGCGCGATCTACCGGGTGGCCGGGAACCCCCACCTCGAGGACGTGCTGATCCGCTACGACAACCTGGCGACGCGCATCTTCTGCCTGTTCCTGGACCGCCTGCCGACGGTGGACGAGCACGTCGGGGAGCACGTGCACCTGCTGCAGGCGATCGCCACGGGGGACGCCGACCGTGCCGACGAACTGGCCCGGCAGCACGTCCTCGGCTTCGAGACCGCCGTCCGCGCGGTGATCTGAGGAGCTCAGCCGCGGATGCGGGCCATCTCCGGGTCGACGAGCGGCTCGGCGGAGACGGTGGCCGGGATGCGCCGGCCGAAGTACTCGATCTCGACGGCCGTGCCGACCCCGGCCGAGGCCGGCAGCCAGGCGTAGGCGATGGGGCGGCCGATCGTGTGCCCGAACGCCGCGCTGGTCACGTACCCGGCGGGTCGGCCGTCGAGGAACACCGGCTCGGAGCCCAGGACGACGCTGTGCCCGTCGTCCACGGTCAGGCAGGACAGCCGGCGGGTGACCGTGTCCGCACCCAGCCCGGCGATGGCCTCGCTGCCGACGTGGCCCTGGTCCTGCGTGCGGACGGCGAAGCCCAGCCCGGCCTCGTAGGGGTCGTGCTCGGTGGTCATGTCCGAGCCCCAGGCCCGGTAGCCCTTCTCCAGCCGCAGGCTGTTGAAAGCGGCCCGGCCCGCGGCGACCACCCCGAGGTCCTGCCCGGCCGACCACAGCACGTCCCAGAGCCGCTGCCCGGTGTCGGCATCGGTGTAGAGCTCCCAGCCGAGCTCGCCGACGTAGGACAGCCGCATCGCGGTCACCGGGACACCGCCGATGCGGGCCCGCTTGGCCCGGAAGTACTTCAGCCCCTCGTTGGAGAAGTCGTCGGAGGTCAGCCGCTGGACGAGGTCGCGGGCCCGTGGTCCCCAGAGGCCGATGCAGCACGTGCCGCCGGTGGTGTCGCGGACGACGACGCTGCCGTCTGCCGGCGCCGCACGCCGGAGGAGGTCGTGGTCGAGGTTGCCGTTGGCGCCGACCTGGAAGAGGTGCTCCCCCAGCCGGGCCACGGTGAGGTCGCTGCGGATGCCACCGGCCTCGTCGAGGGCCAGCGTGTAGGTGACCGAGCCGACCGACTTGTCCAGCCGACCGGTGGTGAGCCGCTGCAGCAGCCCGAGTGCTCCCGGACCGCTGACCTCCAGGCGCTTGAGCGGCGTCATGTCGTACAGCGCCACCGCCGTGCGGGTGCGCCATGCCTCGGCCGCCGCGATCGGCGAGGAGAACCGTCCCGCCCACGGCTCGCGGGCCGGGGGTGTCCACTCCGCCGGGAGCTGCTCGACCAGCCCGGCGTTCGCCTCGTACCAGTGCGGCCGCTCCCAGCCGCCGGCCTCGAGGAAGACGGCTCCCAGGGACTCTTGTCGGGCGTGGAAGGGGCTCACCCGGAGGCCGCGCGGGGACGTGCGCGGCTGCAGCGGGTGCAGCACGTCGTAGATCTCCACGAAGTTCTGCTGAGAGGTCTCGCTGACGTACTCCGGCGCGAGCTGGACCTCCTCGAAGCGGTGCACGTCGCAGCCGTGCAGGTCGATCTCCGAGCGGCCCTCGACCAGCAGCTGCGCCACCGCCCGGCCCACGCCCGCCGAGTGCGTCACCCACACCGCCTCGGCGATCCAGAACCCGCGGACGTCCGCGGACTCGCCGATCAGCGGTCCGCCGTCCGGGGTGAAGGAGAAGACGCCGTTGAAGCCGATGTCGACCTTGGTCGACCGCAGCGAGGGCAGCAGCAGCTGGCTCTGCTCCCACACCGGCGCGAAGTCCTCCTCGGTGAAGGGCAGCATGGAGGGCATCGACGACTCGCGGACGTCGTCGTCGGGAGCCAGGTCGCGCAGGTCGACCGGCATCGGCCGGTGCGCGTAGGAGCCGATGCCCAGGGTGTCCCCCCGCTCGCGGTAGTAGAGGTCCTGGTCCTGGTGGCGCAGGATCGGCAGGCTCGCCTCGGTGAGCTCGTCGTTGCGACCGACGAGGTCGGGCACCTGACCGGTCCAGGCGAACTGGTGGGCCAGCGGCAGGAGCGGCACCTCCATCCCGACCATCGCGCCGACGGCCCGGCCCCAGAAACCGGCGCAGGTGACCACGACGTCGGCGGGGAGGACGCCCTCGGGGGTGCGGACGCCGGTCACCCGACCGCCCGCCTGCTCGACGCCGATCACCCGGGTCGAGCCCAGGAAGCGCGCACCGCGCGCCTGCGCGCGCCGGGCCAGCGCCACCACGGCGCGGGAGGCCTTGGCCAGCCCGTCCGTGGGCACGTGCAGGCCGCCGAGGACCCGGTCGGCGTCGATGAGCGGGTGCAGCCGCACGCACTCCTCGGGCCCGACCACCTCGGCCTGCACGCCCCAGGAGGTGGCCCAGCCCCGCTTCCGGTACAGGTCGGTGAGCCGCTCCGGGGTGGTGGCGACCTCCAGGCCCCCCACCTGGTTGAAGCACCAGGCGCCGTCCACGTCGAGGCCCCGGAGCTTCTCGACGGTGTAGCGCGCGAACTCCGTCATCGTCTTCGAGGCGTTGGTCTGGAAGACCAGGCCCGGGGCGTGGGACGACGAGCCACCGGTCAGCGGCAGGGGCCCCTGGTCGACCACGGTGACGTCGTGCCAGCCGCGGACGGTGAGCTCGTCGGCGAGGTTCGCGCCGACGATCCCCGCTCCGATGATGACCACGCGAGGGGTGGTGGACATGGCTGTGTTCCTCACTGCTCGGTGGTGGTGAACTCCAGGGCCGCGTCCAGCAGCCAGTCGGCGAGGTAGCCGGCGAAGGAGGACCGGACGAGGACGCCGTGGTCGCTGCCGTCGTCGGACAGGGCCAGCAGCACCACGCCGGCGAGGCCGAGCGTGGTCTGGGCGCAGGCACCCCGGCGGAAGACCCGCGGGTGCAGGTCCAGGGCACATCCCCGGGCCAGGACGTCGCGCACCCGCTCCCCCGTCAGGCGCAGGCTGACCCGCTGGGCCGACACGTCGACCGCGGCGCCCCCGTGCGGCACCAGGACGGCGCGCAGCCGGTCCTCCAGCTCCTCGGGCGTCTCCGCCGTGCTGGTCAGCAGCCACTCGTCGGGACCGAGCCAGACGGCCCGACCGTCCCCGGCCGGCACCCAGGTGTTGGGCGTCCTCGGCAGGTCCACCCCCAGCCGCGCCGACTCGTCGGGGGCGAGGGCGCCGAGCCGGACGTCGGCCATCGCGACGAACGGCTCCACCGTGATGCCGACGGCGGCGGGCAGGGCCGCGAAGGTGTCCGTCCACGCCTCCAGCGGGTGCGTGCGCAGCAGCTCAGCCATCTCGGCGGGCTCCTTCCGGGTCCACCAGGACCGACGCGGTGACCTCCACGGGCACGAGGGACCCGTCCAGCGGGACGTGCAGGGTCTCGCCGATCCTCGACCGGCCGGCGCGGACCAGGGCGAGGGCGAAGGGCCGACCGAGCTCGGCGCTGCGGTAGCTCGAGGTCACGTGGCCCAGCATCGGCACCGGCGGCGGCGGGAGGACGCCGTCCGGGTGGAGCTCCACGACCTGGGACCCCTCCGGCAGCACGGTGCTCCCGTCGGTGGGCAGCAGACCGACCAGCTGCTTGCGCCGCGGGTCGGTGTTGGCGGGCCGGGCGAAGGAGCGCTTGCCGATGAAGTCGGGCTTCTTCTTCGACACCGCCCAGGCCATGCCCAGGTCGTGCGGGGTGACGGTGCCGTCGGTGTCCTGGCCGATGATCGGGTAGCCCTTCTCGGCCCGGAGCACGTGCATGGTCTCCGTGCCGTAGGGCGTGATGCCGTACCGGCGCCCGGCCTCGATCAGCCTGGTCCAGACGGCCATGGCGTACCAGGCGTTGAGGTGGACCTCGTAGGCGAGCTCCCCGGAGAAGCTGATCCGGGCCAGCCGGACGGGCACCCCGTCCAGCGTCGTGTCCCGCCAGGTCATGAACGGGAACGCCTCGTTGGCGACGTCCACGCCGGGGAACACGGCGCCGATGACGTCCCGCGAGCGGGGACCCACCACCGGGAAGGTGACCCACTGCTCGGTGACCGAGGTGCAGTGCACCCGCAGGTCCGGCCACTCCGTCTGGACCCACTCCTCCATCCAGTCCAGGACCTTCGCCGCGCCGCCGGTGGTGGTCAGGGCCAGGAAGCGGTCCTCGGCCAGGCGCAGCACGGTGCCGTCGTCGATGACCATGCCGTCGACGCCGCACAGCACGCCGTAGCGCACCGAGCCGACCTTCAGGCTGCTCATCAGGTTGGTGTAGATGCGGTCGAGCAGGACGGCGGCGTCGGGACCCTGGACGTCGATCTTGCCGAGCGTGGAGCCGTCGAGGATGCCGACCGAGGTGCGCACCGCCGCGCACTCGCGCAGCACCGCGGCGTTCATGTCCTCCCCCGGCTGCGGGTAGTACCGCGGTCGCACCCACTGCCCGACGTCCTCGAAGACGGCCCCCTGCGCGACGTGCCACCCGTGGACCGCGGTGACCCGCTCCGGGTCGAAGAGCCGGCCCCGGTCCCGCCCGGCGAGCGCGGCGAAGGACACCGGTGTGTAGGGCGGCCGGAACGTGGTGGTGCCGGTCGCCCGGACGGGGACGCCGAGCAGCTCGGCGGTGATCCCCGAGGTGAGGACGCCGGAGGTCTTCCCCTGGTCGTGCGCGGTGCCGATGGTCGTGTAGCGCTTGACGTGCTCGATCGACCGGAGGCCGGCCCCGACGGCGCGGGCGATGTCGGCGACCGTCGCGTCGCGCTGCAGGTCGACGAACTGGGTGGTGCCCTCCGCCCCCGAGGTGTCCGGCACCCGCCACAGGACCATCGGCGCGGCCGGCGTCCTGAACTCCGGTGCCGAGGGCAGCCGGTCGTCGGCGGCCGGCTCGAGCTGCAGCGACGCCAACGCGGCGCGGCCCACCCGCTGCCCGTCGGCCAGGCACCCGGCCAGGTCGGTCACCCCGGCGGCTGCGCCGGCGGCGGCCAGGCCGTCGACGTCGTCGCCGGGCAGGAAGGCGCCGAGCTCCTCGTCGTAGCGGAGGCGTCCCCGGGCCTGGCTGTACAGGTGGACCGCCGGGTTCCAGCCGCCGCTCACCAGCAGCAGGTCGCACCCCACCGCGGAACTGGCGCCGACCTCGCCCCCGGCCAGCGGGGCGACGAGCGCGTGCGTCACCCGCTCGACGCCGCGGGTGCCGGTGACCACGGACCCGGGGAGCACCGGGATGCCGGCGTCGTCGCACTCCGCCCGCCGGTGCGGTGCGCCGTCCGGCCGGGCGTCGACCACCGCCTGCACCCGGACGCCGGCCCGGGACAGGTCCAGGGCGGCGTCGTAGGCGCTGTCGTTGGTGGTGAAGACGACGGCCTCCCGGCCGGGCAGCACTCCGTAGCGGTGCAGGAACGTCCGGGCCGCGCCGGCCAGCATGATCCCCGGGCGGTCGTTGTCGGCGAAGACGACGGGGCGCTCGTGGGCGCCGGTGGCGACCACGACCGACCGGGCGCGCAGCCGCCACACCCGCTGGCGGGACAGGTGCTCGGGTGCTGCGGCGCCGAGGTGGTCGGTGCGCCGCTCGAGCGCGAGGACGAAACCGTCGTCGTAGCTGCCGAAGGCCGTGGTGCGCTGCAGGTGCAGGACCTCCGGAGAACCGGCCAGTTCCTGCACGGCGGCCTCGACCCAGGCGGTCGCGGGGACCCCGTCGAGCTGGTCGGTGCCCGACAGCAGGGACCCGCCGGCCTCGGACTGCTCGTCCACCAGGGCGACCCTGGCCCCGGCCCGGGCCGCGGTGAGGGCGGCGGCCAGGCCGGCCGGTCCGGCCCCGACCACCAGCACGTCGACGTGGTGGTGGACGGCGTCGTACCGCGCGGAGTCGGGCACGTCGGCCAGGCGCCCCTGGCCGGGCAGGCCGGAGGCGGCCAGCCCGTCGTAGAGCTCGACGGTGGTCGCCAGCAGCATCGGCTCGGGGAACGGCTCCTCGATCTGCACCAGGCCGCACGGGTCCTCGGCCCAGGCGCCCGCCACGCCGCGGGGGCGCCCGAGCTTCACGCTGGTGGCGATCGAGTGCCGCCCCGCGGCCAGCAGCGCCGAGGCCAGGGTGTCGCCGGGGTGGCCGGTCAGGGCCTCCCCGTCGAAGGTGAACCCGAGGGTGGTGGTGCGGTCGATGCGCCCGCCCTCGACGGTGCGGTGGGTGCTCGTCACGGGGTCACCGGCCGGGGGTCGTCGAGGCGGTACACGGCCTCGAAGCGGTACGTGGCCGTGTCGCGGACCGCGTTGAACCAGCGGCGACACCCGGCGCTGTGGTTCCAGCGTTCGGCGAAGCGGCCCTTCGGGTTGGCGCGGAAGAAGACGTAGTGGGCCCACTCCTCGTCGTTGAGGTCGGCCGGGGCCGCGGGGTGGGGCACGTGGGCCTGGCCGCCGTAGGAGAACTCGACCTCCTCGCGGGGGCCGCACCACGGGCATGCGATGAGCTGCACGGGGACTCCTGGGTTCAGTGGGCCACGGCGGCGGCGCCGTGCTCGTCGACGAGGGCGCCGGTGACGAAGCGCTCCAGGGTGAACGGCGCCACGAGCGGGTGCGGCTCGCCGTGGGCGATGGTGTGCGCGAGGGTCGAACCGATGCCGGGGGTCGCCTTGAAGCCGCCGGTGCCCCAGCCGCAGTTGAGCCAGACGTTCTCGTAGGGGGTGCGTCCCACGATCGGCGAGGCGTCCGGGCTGGTGTCCACGATGCCGCCCCAGGTCCGCAGCAGGTGCGCGCGGGCGAAGACCGGGAACAGCTCCACCGCGGCGGCCATCTGGCGCTCGATGATGGAGAAGGCGCCCCGCTGGCCGTAGCCGTTGTAGGAGTCGACGCCGGCTCCCATGACCAGCTCGCCCTTGTGCGCCTGGGACACGTAGACGTGGACGGCGTTGGACATGACCACCGTGGGGTGCACCGGCTCCAGCAGCTCGGAGACCAGCGCCTGCAGCGGGTGGCTCTGCACCGGGACGGGGATGCCGAGCAGGTCGGTGAGCACCGAGGTGTGCCCGGCGGCGCAGAGGGCGACGCTGCCGGTGGCGATGTCGCCGCGGGTGGTGCGCACGCCGGTGACCCGGTCGCCGTCGGTGGTGAACCCGGTGACCTCGCAGTCCTGGATCAGGTCGATCCCGGCCTCGTCCGCCCGACGGGCGAAGCCCCAGGCGACGTAGTCGTGCTTCGCGATGCCCGCGCGTGGCTGGTACGTGGCCCCCAGGACCGGGTAGCGGATGTCGCCGGCGGTGTTGACGATCGGGCAGACCTTGCGGACCTCGTCCGGGTCGAGCCACTCCGCGTCGACGCCGTTGAGCTTGTTGGCCTCGACCCGGCGGACGCTGTCCCGGACGTCCTGCAGCGTGTGCGCCAGGTTCAGGACGCCGCGCTGGCTGAACAGGATCGGGTAGCCGAGGTCCTCCTCCAGCCCCTCCCAGAGCTTGAGCGAGTGCTCGTAGATCGCCGAGCTCTCGTCCCACAGGTAGTTGGACCGGATGATGGTGGTGTTGCGGGCCATGTTGCCGCCGCCCAGCCACCCCTTCTCCAGCACCGCGACGTTCGTGATGCCGTGGTCCTTCGCGAGGTAGTGGGCCGTGGCCAGGCCGTGGCCGCCACCACCGACGATCACGACGTCGTAGGAGCGCTTCGGCTCGCGGTCGTGCCACAGGAGGTCCGGGTGCTCCGGCAGGTCCGCGCCGGGGGTGCGGGGGCTCATCGGGCGCTCTCCGTCGGTCGGGTGCGGCAAACTGGTATATCAGTCGTGTAGAAGACTAGGCGGGCTCGTCGAGGCGGTCAAGGGGCGGACTGCTGGCGGCATCCCGACGCCCAGGGGGCGGCCCGACGAGCGCAGGCCCCCTGACGGTGGGGAGTCCACCGCCAGGAGGCCTGCCCGTCGGGCCCGCCGGATCAGCGGGCGGAGGACACCGGCGAGGACTCAGTCACGCGGGTCCCGTGGCCGTCCGGTCACGTGCGCCTCCCGGTCGCTGCCCACCTGGACCGGGAACCCCTCCCGCGGCCGGAGCGGGTCCTGCCCACCCACCGTGGGAACCGACGGGTCGGCGTCCCGACGCGGGTCGACAGCCGACGGCGGCGTCGTCCGGACCGGTTCGGCCCGCACCACCTCCCCACCCGGTCCGCGCTCCACGACCAGGACGAAGTCGTCGCCGTGCCGGCTGATGCCGTCGACGACGGCCTGTTCGATCGCCACGTTCGCGTAGTTGCCGCGCAGGACGAGTGGATCAGTGCGGAGGTCCTTGACCAGGCTCACCGCCATCCCGGCCATCACCACCGCGAACGGCAGAGCGGCGATGATCGTCAGGTTCTGCAGCCCGGTGAGGGCCTCCCCCTCGTCGCCGATCAGCAGCATGATCGCCGCGACGGCTCCCATGGTCACGCCCCAGAAGATGACGACGGACCGGCTGGGCTCCAGCGTGCCACGCTGCGAGAGCGAGCCCATGACGATGGACGCCGCGTCCGCGCCGGAGACGAAGAAGATCCCCACGAGGACCATGACGAGCACGGTCGTGGCCGTGGCCAGCGGGTACTGCTCCAGGACGGCGAAGAGCTGCCCCTCCGACGAGCCCTCCCCGGCGACGTCGACACCGCCGCGCTGGAGGTCGATGCCGGCACCGCCGAAGACGGCGAACCACAGCAGGCTCACCACGCTCGGCACCAGCAGGACTCCGGTGACGAACTGGCGGATGGTGCGTCCACGGCTGATCCGGGCGATGAACAGCCCGACGAACGGCGTCCAGCTGATCCACCAGGCCCAGTAGAAGACGGTCCAGCCACGCAGCCAGGTCGCCATCGCGTCACCGCCGGTCGCCTCGGTCCGGGCTGCCATGGCCCCCAGGTCGGAGAAGTAGCTGCCGACCGCGTCGGGGATCAGGTTGAGGATGAACACCGTCGGTCCGGCGACGAAGACGAACACGGCCAGCACCAGGGCCAGGACCATGTTCGTGTTCGACAGCCACTGGATCCCCTTGGCGACGCCGGAGACGGCCGAGACGACGAAGGCCGCCGTCAGGACGGCGATGATGGCGACGAGCACGCCGTTGCCGACGCTGCCGGCCCAGCCGAGGATCTCCATGCCGCTGCCGATCTGCAGGGCGCCCAGACCGAGCGAGGCGGCCGAACCGAACAGCGTGGCGAAGATCGCCAGGACGTCGATGACCCGGCCGGCCGGCCCGGCGACCCGGCGCTCACCGAAGAGCGGGATGAAGGCGGAACTGATCAGCTGACGCCGTCCCCGGCGGAAGGTGCCGTAGGCGATGGCCAGCCCGACCACGGCGTACAGGGCCCACGGGTGCAGCGTCCAGTGGAACAGCGTCGTGGCCATCGCCGTCTCGATGGCCGCCGAGGTCTCGGGCTCGTTCGTGAGCGGCGGCGGGGAGACGTAGTGGGCCAGGGGCTCCGCGACGCCGTAGAACATGAGCCCGATGCCCATGCCGGCGCTGAACATCATCGCGATCCAGGAGATGGTGCGGAACTCCGGCCGCTCGCCGTCCCGGCCCAGCGGGATGCGGCCGTACCTGCTGGCTGCCAGCCAGATGACGAACACCACGAACGCCGTGGCCAGCAGCACGAAGAACCAGCCGAGGTTGCCGGTGATCCACCCCAGCGCGGTACCGCTGGCGGACCCCAGGCCGGTGGGGCTGAAGAAGCCCCAGGCCACGAAGCCCACCGCCATGGCCGCCGCGACGGCGAACAGCACCCGGTCCACGTCCCAGTGCCGGTCCGCCATGCAGGGTGGGGGCTCGGCGATCGCCGGGTGCGCTCTGCCCGCGGGACCGTCCGGCGCTCGAGCGGACTCCCCCGGCGGCGCACCCAGCGGGCTGGGGGTGGGACCTGGCTCCTGGCTCGGTTCGTTCATGACATCCCCAACCTGTTGCGTGTGTCGCAGTGGGTTTCGCAAGAGGGAACCATCCGCGAGGGGTGGGCGACAAGGGGCGTCCGTGGGTTTCCACACATGTAACAAGTCCGGAACGCGGGATCCGGCGTGCGATCTGCCTGCCGTCCCGGGGCGACGACCGTGGAGACCGCGCTACGGTCCCGCTGTAGGAGCTGGTCGACGGCCCCGGACGGAGGACGGACCCGTGACCGAGGACGCGCGGCCGGCGCTCAGGGCGGAGCTGACCTACCTGGACCCGCGGACCACCCACGGCCGGCAGTTCATCGCCCCCGGCGCGCGGGTCGCCACCGAGCTCACCGAGAAGCGCCCCGTGGACATCCGCGACGGCCGGCCGGTCCGGGACTCCTTCGCCCTCGACGTCCAGGGGTTCGCACTCGTCGACCACCGCAGCGCGGTTCCCGACTTCACCGACCCGGTCCAGCTGGAGCAGGTCTACGTCGCCGAGGTCTGCCGGTTCGTGCAGGAGCAGCTCGGCGCCGACCAGGTCCTCTCCCGCGGGTGGGAGCTGCGCCGCTCGGTCGCCCCGGCCGAGCACGGCGCCCAGCCGCCGGCCGCCGGGGTGCACGTCGACTACGCCCCCGGCCACATCCCCGGCATGGTGGCGCGGGCCCACGCCCGGCACTTCCCGGACGGCCCCGACTTCCGGCGGGCGGTCGTCACCAGCACCTGGCGGGTCTTCAGCCCACCGCCGCAGGACTGGCCGCTGGCGCTGTGCGAGTCCCGCACGATCGCCCCGGACGACGGCGCGCCGATCACCACCTACTTCGTCGACGAGCTGCCGGCGGACCCGTTCGGGCCGGTGGACCACCTGAAGCCGGTCGGCAGCAGCTGGAAGGTCCGCCACGACCCCGCGCACGAGTGGTGGTGGTTCCCCGCGATGACCCGGGACGAGGTGCTGCTGATCAAGCTGGGCGACACCGGTCGCGGTGGAGCGTGGGCCGCGCCGCACACCGCGTTCCCGGACCCGGCCGCCCAGGGCGCGGTGCCCCGGCACAGCATCGAGCTGCGCACCTTCGCCTACTTCCACTGAGTCGGGGTCCGACGGTCAGCGCGCGCCGAGGTGGCCCCGGCTGCGGTCCTCCTTGTACGGCGCGGGGGCCACCACCGCGCGGATCTCCTTCTGGCGCCCACCTGGCTTGCCCCAGTGCACGACGAGCTCGGTCCCGAGCTCGCTCGCGGCGACGTCGATGGTGCTCAGCGAGAGCATCTGCCGGAACCAGTAGCTGTACCCGCGGGAGGTCGCCACGCCCACCGTCGCCCCGTCCAGCGACACCCGGTCCGCCCACATGAACCCCCGCTGGTCGCGCGGCATGTCCATGTACTCGTAGTTCTCGCCCGGCCGGAACAGCGAGGCGTACACGTCCTGCACGTCCTCGGCGTCCCAGACCAGCGTCCGGAGCACCCGGCGCGGGAACGCCTTCTCGACCTCCAGGGCCTCGCGGCCGAGGAAGTCGTGGTCGAACCTGACGTTGCGACCCCAGCCGAGCTCGATGGGGCTGCGGTAGTACTCGCTCACCTGCTGGCCGTCGTAGCTGCCGGCGATGTAGGCCGGCTGCGCGAAGTCGGGCATGGAGGACCGGAACTCGGCGAGGTAGTCGGCCAGTTCGGCGTCGAAGATGGCCGGGATGTAGTCCGTGGCGATGGTCGGGTAGCTGGCCTCCAGGTGGTTGATCGGGGTGACCCGGGCGCCGATGCGGCGGATGCCGAACGGCCTGCCCGCCTCCATCACCAGCTGGCGGATCTCCTCGCCCCACTCACGAGGACCCTGGAGCTCGAACCCGACCTCCCCGGACATCCCCTGGCGCAGCGCCCAGACGGGGTGCCCGCCGATCTCGATCTGCGAGATGCGCATGAACCTCGTGGTCAGCAGGTCGCGCGTGTCGGTGACCGCGTCGAGGACGGCGAGCGCGTTCGGCCCGGCGACCTGGAAGACGAACCAGTCCTCCTGCTGGCACTGCGCTTCGTAGTCGCCGCGGGCCAACTGGTGGTCCAGCCAGAACCCACCCCGGCCGTGGACCACGTAGTCCTCGTCGCCGAACTTGGTCACGACGCCCTCGTGGACGACCTTGCCGTCGCGGTTGGTGTGGATCGCGTGCTTGGACCGGCCGGTCTCCCACTGCTCGACGCTGTTGACGGAGAAGTCGGCGATCAGCCGGACGGCATCGGGGCCGGTGAACCGGTGCTGCCAGAGGAACGACCAGTCCCCGAACGAGCAGGTCTGCTTCCAGGACAGGCTCTCGTCCAGCCAGTCGGTGTACTCGGGGTGGCCGAACCGGCTCCACGCGTACACCTGCGGCGGCCGCCGCATCTCCTCGACCGTGAACTCCATCGTCGGTCCACCTTCCGTGCGATCGCTGCTGGGTCAGCCACCGCCAGCAGGTCGGCGGTCCCGGCTGACCGTCTCACGCGGGCCGCTGCCGGACCGCCGGATCGGGCCGCTGCCCGCGTCCTGCCGACGGAATGCCGTTCGCGGACCCCCGCAGTAGCCTTCGCCGCAGCGGTTGTCATGCCCCACCATGCCGATGCCGGAGCACCCGGCTCGACCTCCACGAGGTGACGCAATGGGAGCAGCACCCCCCACCGAGCTCAAGAAGGGCCTCAAGCAGCGGCACCTCACCATGATCGCCATGGGTGGCGTGATCGGTGCGGGGCTGTTCGTCGGCTCGGGCACGGTGATCGCCGGCGCCGGCCCCTCGGCCTTCCTGACCTACGCCATCACCGGGGTGCTGATCATCCTGGTGATGCGGATGCTCGGCGAGATGGCGACCGCGAACCCCTCCACCGGCTCCTTCGCCGACTACTCGCGCAACGCGCTGGGGGGCTGGGCAGGCTTCTCCGTCGCCTGGCTCTACTGGTACTTCTGGGTGATCGTCATCGGCTTCGAGGCCGTCGCCGGGGCGAAGGTGCTGCAGTACTGGATCGACGCCCCGCTGTGGTTGATGTCGCTGGTCCTGATGACCTTGATGACGGCGACCAACCTGTTCTCGGTGTCCTCGTTCGGGGAGTTCGAGTTCTGGTTCGCCGGCATCAAGGTCGCTGCCATCATCGTGTTCATCGCGCTGGGCACGCTGTTCGTGCTCGGCGCGTGGCCCGACCAGCCCCTCGACTTCAGCAACCTGACCAGCCACGACGGCTTCTTCCCGCTCGGCGTCGGCGCCATCTTCTCCGCCATCGTGGTGGTGATCTTCTCGATGGTCGGCGCCGAGGTGGCCACCATCGCGGCCGCGGAGTCCCCCGACCCGGGCCGGGCCATCGCCCGGGCCACCAACTCGGTGATCATGCGGATCGCCGTCTTCTTCGTCGGGTCGATCTTCCTGCTGGCCGTGATCCTGCCGTGGAACTCCGCCGAGCTCGCCGCCTCGCCCTACGTCGCCGCGTTCAAGGTGATGGGCATCCCCGGCGCCGACCACATCATGAACGCGGTGGTGCTGACCGCCGTCCTGTCCTGCCTGAACTCCGGCCTCTACACGGCGTCCCGGATGCTGTTCGTGCTGGCGGCCCGGCGCGAGGCCCCGCTCGGGCTGATGTCGGTCAACCGGCGCGGCGTGCCGATGGCGGCGATCCTCACCTCCACCGTGGTCGGCTTCCTCTGCGTGATCGCGGCCGCGGTGTCGCCGGACACGGTGTTCTCCTTCCTGCTCAACTCCTCCGGCGCCGTGATCCTCTTCGTCTACCTGCTGATCGCGGTCTCGCAGATCATCCTGCGCAGGCGCACGGCGCCGGAGAAGCTGACCGTGCGGATGTGGGCCTTCCCGGTCCTGTCCGTCCTCGTCGTCGTCGCGATCCTCGCCGTGCTGGTCCAGATGGCGTTCGACGAGACCGCCCGCACCCAGCTGGCGCTGAGCCTGGGTTCCTGGGCGGTCGTGGTGGTCCTGTACTTCGCGACCAAGCGGTTGCACCGGGCGCCGAACGTGGTGGCCCCGGTGCAGGCAGACACGGTCGCCGAGCGGGTGCTGGTCCTGGCCAACGAGACGGTCAACGGCGAGGAGCTGCTCGACGAGCTGCGGTCGATCGACCGCGATCGCAACGCGCAGTACTTCGTCTGCGTGCCGGCCAACCCGATCGACACCGGTCAGGCGATGCACCGGGGTCCGGTCTACCTCTGGGAGGCCACCACCGAGGCGGCCCAGGCGCGGCTGGACCGGACGCTGGAGATCCTCCGCTCGGAGGGCCGGCACGCCGACGGTGCCCTGGGCAACTACAAGCCTTTGAAGGCGCTGGCTGATGCGGTCGCCGAGTTCCACCCCGACCGGCTGGTCATCTGCACGCTGCCCGAGGACCGCTCGGCCTGGCTGCGCTACGACGTCGTCGACCGCGCCCGGGAGGCCTACGACATCCCGGTCACCCACGTGGTCGTCGAGTCCGTGCACGTCGGTGTCTGACGGCGGAGCCCGCCCCGGCGGACCGGCCCGATGACCACGGTGATCGGTCTCGCGCCCAACCAGCGGGGCGCTGCGGCCGTGCACCTGGGGTCGATGCTGGCCCGCTCGCTCGCCGATGACGTGGTCGTGGCCACCATCGTCCCGGCCCCGTGGCCACCGAACCCCCACCGGATGGACGCTGAGTACCTGGCCCACCGGGAGGAGGCGGCCCAGGAGGCGCTGGCCGTGGCGCGCACCCAGATCGGTCCCGACCTCTCCGTCGAGCTGGTCAGCCACTCCGCCCGCTCGGTCTCCTCCGGGCTGCTCGACGTGGCCCGGGACCGGCGCGCCACCGTGGTGGCGCTGGGCTCGTCCTCGACGGGCCTGCGGGGGGTGGTCTCGCTCGGCGGGGTCGCCGAGCGGGTCCTGCACAGCGCCGACATCCCGGTGACGCTGGCGCCCCGCGGCTTCGACACCGGCCGGACCAACGCCCGGATCTCCCGGATCACGGTGGCGTTCGGGCGGGCGGACAAGGACAGCGACCTGCTGGTGACCGCCGCCCGGGTGGCCGCGGACATCGGGGCGACCCTGCGGGTGGCGTGCTTCGCCGTCCGGCCGTTGACCGCGGCCGCCGGGAGCATCGAGCCCTCGGCGGAGGACCTGGTGGTCGGCGAGTGGGCCACCCGGTTGGAGAGCGACGTCCGGCAGGCACTGCGTGCCGATGCCGGCGGGGCGGGAGCCGGGGTGGACGTCGTGGTGGGCCGGGGAGGGACGTGGGCCGCCGCCCTCAGCGGCGTCCCCTGGGGCCGCGGTGAGGTGCTCGCCGTCGGGACCAGCAGCTCGGCGGTCAGCCGGTTCTTCCTGGGGTCGCACGCCTCCAAGATCGTCCGGAACTCCCCCGTGCCGGTGTTCCTGTGGCCCCGCGCGATGCCCCGGGCATGACCGGCGTCGCGCCGGCTCAGCGCGCCGCGAGCAGGTCGGCGGGGAGGAGCGGCTCCCCCGTCCTCACAGCAGGTCCTGGGCCTGGGTCAGGGTGTGCCGCAGGACCTGCTCGATCTCGTCGAACTCCGGCTGACCGCAGATCAGCGGCGGGGCGACCTGGACCACGACGTCCCCGCGGTCGTCGGGGCGGCAGTACAGGCCGTTGTCGAACAGCGCCCCGGGCAGGAAGCCGCGGACCAGCCGCTCCCGCTCGGCGGCGTCGAAGGTCTCCCGGGTCGCCTTGTCCTTGACCAGCTCGACGGCCCAGAAGTAGCCGTCGCCGCGGACGTCGCCCACGATCGGCAGGTCCAGCAGCTTGCCCAGCGTCGCGCCCAGGGCGGCCTCGTTGTCCAGCACGCGCTGGTTGAGCCCCTCGGCCTCCATGAGGTCCAGGTTCGCCAGCGCGACGGCCGCGGACACCGGGTGGCCGCCGAAGGTGTAGCCGTGCGGGAACGCGACGCCGGGGCGCAGGAACGGCTCCACCACCCGCTCCGAGGCGATCATCGCCCCGATCGGGCCGTACCCCGAGCTCATCCCCTTGGCGCAGGTGATCAGGTCCGGGGTGTAGCCGAACTTCTCGCAGGCGAAGGTCGCACCGTGCCGGCCGAAGGCGCAGATGACCTCGTCGGAGACCAGCAGCACGTCGTGCCGGTCGCAGATCTCCCGGACCCGCTCGAAGTAGCCCGGTGGCGGGACCAGGCAGCCACCGGAGTTCTGCACCGGCTCCAGGAACACCGCGGCGACGGTGTCGGCGCCCTCGAAGACGATCGCCTCCTCGATCCGGTCGGCAGCCCACAACCCGAAGGCCTTCGGGTCCTCGGCGAACTCCGGGTGGCGGTAGAGGTTGGTGTTGGGCACCCGGAAGCCGCCCGGCGTGAGCGGCTCGAAGTCCTTCTTCATGGCCGGCAGCCCGGTGATGGCCAGGGCGCCGTGCGGGGTGCCGTGGTAGGCCACCGCCCGGCTGATCACCTTGTGCTTGCCCGGCTTGCCGATCAGCTTGAAGTACTGCTTCGCGGCCTTCCACGCCGACTCGACGGCCTCTCCCCCGCCGGTGGTGAAGAAGACGCGGTCCAGGTCGCCGGGCGCGAGGTCGGCGATCCGCTCGGCCAGCTCGGCCTGCACCGGCGTGGTGTACCCCCACACCGGGAAGTACGCCAGCTCCGCGGCCTGCTTGGCAGCCGCCTCGGCCAGCTCCCGGCGGCCGTGCCCGACCTGGACGACGAACAGCCCGGACAGGCCGTCGAGGACCTTGCGGCCCTGGTTGTCCCAGATGTAGGCCCCCTCCCCGCGGGTGATCACCGGGACGGGGGTGTCCGGGTGGCGGCCCTGACGGGCGAAGTGCATCCACAGGTGGTCCGCTGCCCGGGCCGCGGTCGCATCCGGGACCCCGGCCGGGGGCTGCTCGATCGAGGTGGTCATGCGGTGCTCCTCGTGGCGTCGGATCGGATGAGCTGTGCCACGAGTCTGCGGACCCCTGCCCTCGTTGTCACCCGACGGTCTGCGTCGTCCGCCCTCGCCGGTGCCGGTTCCGGTGCCGGTGCCGGCTCCGTTCCCACCCCTCGGGTGCCACCGGCTGTCGGCTTCGCACAGGAGGCGAGCCGCCCGTTGCCGAGCGACCCGCCGCTGAGCTGTTCCGTCGGGCTGAGCGGAGGTGGACCTGCGACCCGGCGCCCCCCGGCACGAGCCCCCGTCCGCGGGCGTCCGCCGATGTGCCGTGCCCGGAGGACCCGAGCGCGCGACTCCCTCCCGGTGCTCAGTGCATGTGGGATCCGCCGTTGACGTCGTAGGTCGCCCCGGTGATGTAGCCGGACTCCTCGCGGCAGAGGTAGGTGATCAGGTCGGCCACGTCGGCGACGGTGCCGTTGCGGCCGACAGGGACCCCGGCGATGAGCTCCGCCTTGCGGTCGCCCTCCAGGGCACCGCCGGTGATGTCGGTGTCGATCAAGCCAGGGGCGACGGCGTTGACGGTCACCCCGCGCGGGCCGAGCTCGCGGGCCAGCGCCCGGGTGAACCCGAGCTGTCCGGCCTTGGCCGCTGAGTAGGCCACCCCACCGAAGACCCCGCCGCCCCGCTCGGCCGACACCGAGGAGAGGAAGACGATCCGGCCGAAGCCGCGCTCGGTCATCCCCGCGGCCGTGCGCCGGGTGACGTTGAAGGCGCCCCGCAGGTTCACCGCGAAGATGCGGTCCCACTCCTCGCCGCTGACCTCCAGGAACGGGGTCGGCGAGGTGATGCCGGCGTTGTTGACCAGGGCGCCGACCGGTGGCACCGCGCCGTCCAGCACGGTCAGGGCGTCCTCGACGGACTGTTCGTCGGTGACGTCGCACCCGACTCCGACGGTCGCGACGCCGTGCCGCTCGGCCACCTCGTGGGCGGCGTCCTTGGCGCTGGGCTCGTCCAGGTCGAGGACGGCGATGTTCCAGCCCGCGGCAGCGAGCGCGTGGGCGGTGGCGCGGCCGATGCCGCGAGTGGAGCCGGCGCCGGTGACGACGGCGGTGAGGTCGGACACGGACATGGTGGTCCTCCAGGATGTGGTTCGGATGGGTGCAGGGTGAGGTGGCCGGTCAGGCGGTGGCGGGGACCGGGTCGGCGGCCCACGCGCTGGGCTGCTCCTCGCCGGTCCGGCCCAGTTCGGCCCGCACCTTGGCGACGATCGCGTCGGTGGACAGCCCGTACCGGTCGTGCAGGGTGGGCAGGGCGCCGGCGGCGAGGAACTCGTCGGGCAGCGCGATGGGGACCACGCGGGTCCCGGCACCGGCGAAGGCGAGCGTCGAGGCAACGGACTCGGCCAGTCCACCGATGACGCTGTGGTTCTCGCACGTGACGACCAGCCGATCGGTGCGCGCCGCGCGCAGGATCGCGGCGGTGTCCAACGGCTTGATGGTCGGCACGTGGAGGACGGCGACGTCGACGTGGTCGGCGGCGAGCCGCTCCGCGGCCTGAAGCGCGCGCATGGTCATCAAGCCGGTGGAGATGAGCACGACGTCCCGACCGGTGCGCAGCTCGGCGGCCTTGCCCAGCTCGAAGCGGTAGTCGTACTCGTCCAGCACGGTGGGCACCGCTCCGCGCAGCAACCGGAGGTAGGTGGGCCCGGGTGCGGCCGCGAGTGCCGGCACGGCCTGCTCGATGTCCACCGAGTCGCACGGGTCGACGATGGTGAGGTTCGGGCAGCCGCGGAGGATCGCCAGGTCCTCGGTGGCCTGGTGACTCGGCCCGTACCCGGTCGTGAGCCCGGGCAGGGCGCCCACGACGTTGACGTTGAGCCCCGGCTCGGCGATGTCGAGGCAGAGGAAGTCGTAGGCCCGTCGGGTGGCGAACACCGAGTACGTGGAGGCGAAGGGCACCAGGCCCACCTCCGCCATCCCCGCGGCGGCGCCCAGCATGACCTGTTCGGCCATCCCCATCTGGAAGAAGCGGTCGGGGTGGGCGTCGCGGAAGACGTGCATGTCGGTGTACTTGGCCAGGTCGGCCGACAGCCCGACGATCTCGGGACGTTCCTCGGCCAGGCGGTTGAGCGCATGTCCGAAGGGAGCGCTGGTGGTGCGTTGCCCCGGGTCGGCGAAGGAGGCGATCATCGCCGAGGTGGTGAGCTTCTTGCGGGGTGCGGTGCTGGTCATCGGGCCAGTCCTTCCTGGAGCTGATTGCGGGCGATCTGCCATTCGGCCTCGTCGACCCGCATGAAGTGGGCCTTCTCCCGGTTCTCGAGCAGCGGCACACCGCAGCCGATGCGGGTGTCGCAGATCAGCACCGACGGCGAGCCGCGGTGCCCGCGGATCTCGTCGAAGGCGGCGACGAGCGCGGTGACGTCGTTGCCGTCGACGCGGAGGGCGTGCCAGCCGAAGGCCTGCCACTTGTCGACGAGCGGTTCGGTGCGCAGCACACCGGCGGTGGGGCCGTCGGCCTGCAGCGCGTTGACGTCGACGATCGCGGTGACGCTGTCCAGGCCGTGGTGGGCGCAGGCCATCGCCGCCTCCCAGGTGGCACCCTCGTCCAACTCGCCGTCGGAGAGCAGGTCGAACACCCGCGCCTCATTGCCGAGGTGCCGCAGTCCCAGGGCCATGCCGGTGGCCACCCCCAGCCCGTGGCCGAGCGAACCCCCGGAGATCTCCATGCCCGGCGTGTAGGACGCCATCGCCGACATGGGCAGCCGGGAGTCGTCGGAGCCGTAGGTCTCCAGCTCCTCGATCGGGATGATCCCGGCCTCGGCCATCGCGGCGTACGCGGCGATCGCGTAGTGCCCGATGGAGAGCAGGAACCGGTCCCGGTCGGGCCAGTGCGGGTCCTCCGGCCGGTGGCGCAGCTGGTCGGTGTAGACCACGGCGAGGACGTCGGCCACGCCGAGCGCCTGGCCGATGTACCCCTGCCCCTGCACCTCCCCCATGACCAGGGCGTTGCGCCGGATGCGGTGGGCGGCCTGGCGGATCCGCTCGACCCGCTCCGGCCGGTGGGCCGTGCCGGCCGGGGCCTGCGGTGATGAGAGTGCGGTCATGGCGTGCTCCTCGTCGTCAGTGGGGTCAGTCCGTCGCCGAGTCGGCGATCAGCTGCCGCTGGCCCGATGCGACCCGCGGCTCGGGGGTCATGCCCGGTGTGGTCGGGGCCGCGAAGTCCCGCTGCAGAGCCGCGACCTCCTCGCGCTCGGTCCGACCCCAGGTCTCCGGCGTCGTCAGGGCAGCGACGAGCCCGAGCAGGCCGTAGCCGCTGAAGAGCACCGCGGGGCCGACCCACCCGAAGCCGGCGTACAGAGCGGTGGCGACGAGCGGGGTGAAACCGGAGACCACGGCGGAGAGCTGGTAGGACAGGGAGGCACCGGTGGTACGGGTCTTGGCCGCGAACAGCTCGGGGAACCACGCCCCCTGTACGCCGGCCAGGGAGTTCTGGCAGACCGCATAGCTGACGACGAAGGCCAGCACGATCGCGGTCCCCACACCGCCGTTGACCACCAGGAAGAGCGGGATCCCCCACAGCACCATCAGCGCGGTGCCCAGCAGGTACACCGGGCGCCGCCCGATCCGGTCGGTGAGCGCGCCCCAGAAGACCGTGGCGAAGATGCCGATCCCCGCGGCGACCATCAGCGCGGTCAGCGTGGTCGCCCGCTCGGCGAGGTCTTCGGTGACCAGGTAGGACAGCATGAAGGTGACGGCCACGGCGTAGCCGGCGGTCTCGGCGATCCGCAGGCAGAAGGCCCGCAGCACGTTGCGCCAGTCGTCGCGGAGCACCTCGAGGAGCGGGTTCTTCGAGATCTCCCCCTCCTCCTTGAGCTCCTCGAACTCCGGGGACTCCTCGAGCTTGAGCCGGATGAGGATGCCCACGACGATCAGCACGGCGCTGAGCAGGAACGGCACCCGCCACGCCCACGAGCCCCCCAGCGGCACACTGACCAGGAAGGCCAGGTTCGCCAGGAGCAGCCCGACCGGGAAGCCGGCCTGCGTGATGCCGGTGTAGAGGCCCTTCTTGCGCCACGGGGCGTGCTCGAAGCACATCAGGATCGCGCCGCCCCATTCGGCGCCGAACGCGAGTCCCTGCACGACCCGGACCGCGACCAGCAGGATCGGCGCCCAGACACCGACCTGCTGGTACGTGGGCAGGAGGCCGATGAGCACGGTCGCGATGCCCATGAGCAGCAGTGACCCGACGAGGACCGGCTTGCGGCCGATGCGGTCGCCGAGGTAGCCGCCGATGATGCCGCCCAGCGGACGCACGGCGAAGCCGACGCCGAGGGTCGCGAAGGACAGCAGCGTGCCCGACAGCGGGTCGTTCGCCGGGAAGAAGGCGTCGTTGAAGTACAGAGCCGCGGCAGTGCCGAAGCCGATGAAGTCGTAGGTCTCGATCGTCGCTCCGATCGAGCAGCCGACAGCGACCTTCTTCTTGGTCGGGGTGCCGTCGATCGGGTGCCACTCGGCCACCTCTTCGAGATGGGAGTCCCGGTCGGGAACGTGCCGTTCGGTCATGGTGACCTCCGGTGAGCGCTGGACGTGGTTGCCAGTGGCCGCTGGTGTCGACTGTTAACAGTCAACTGGCAACGAGTGTGCGAGGCGCACGTCACACTGTCAAGGGTCACGAGCCGTTTGCTCCGGGCGCACGCTCCCTCGGGAACAGACGCAGTCCCGTCCCGCCAGGTCAGAGCGGCTGCCCTGCACCGGTGGTCACCAGGCCGACCGCACGCCGTACCGGGCCCGCGGCCGCGAGCTCAGTCCGACGAGGGCGACGAGGCGAAGTGCTCTGCCGCTGCAGCCATGTGCTCTTCGACGACGGCCACAGCAGCTGCCACGTCGCCGCGCTCGATCGCGTCGACGATGGGCGCGTGCCGGTCCCGGGCCATCATGGGCGCCTGCCAGGCTGCGCCGTTGAGGATGGCCACCCGCATCCGGCCCTCCAGCCGTTCCCACGCCTCCACGAGCATCGAGTTGCCGGCCAGTCGACACATCAGCAGGTGGAAGGCGAGATCGGCCTGGATCCGTGCGCTCACGCTCTCGTGCTCGTCGGCGAGGTCGTCCAGCGCCTTCCGCAGTGCGCCGACCGCGGACTCCCGTCGCGGGGAGGAGATGAGCTCCCGGACGGCCAGCGACTCGAGGGCGGCCCGCACCTGGAACAGTTCCCGCACCTCGACGGCAGTGAGGCTGCTGACCCGCAGCATCCCCCTGTTGCCGGTCGTCGCCAGACCCTCCTGCTGGAGGTGGCGGAGCGCTTCACGGACCGTGCCCCGACTGACACCCAGGGCAGTGGCCAGGTCCACCTCGCTGAGATGGTCACCGGGGCGGTACTGACCGGACAGCACAGCCGCGCGCAGCGCCTCGAGAGCCCGCTCCCGCAGCGTGCGTGGGTCCAGGCTCGCCAGTGGCTCGACGGTCATCACCGACCTCCTCAAGTGCCCGCCAGCCTAGGGGACATGTGTCGACGGGCGGGTGTCGACTCACGACAGTCCCCACTCAGACGGGCGAGGTGCCCAGCCGCGCCGAGGCACTCGCCCCTCACCTGCCCGGTCGAGATCGCGTCAGCCAGTCCTCAGGAGCTCCGCGAGGACACCCACGTCCGCCAGGTCCAGGTGCGGGCGCTCGTGTTCGGGCCGGTCGGCGAAGGAGCGGGCGTCCCCGATGCCGGTGTGGACGGCGACGGCCAGCGCACCGCCCGCCAGGGCCATCGGCACCTCGAGCTCCGGGTCGTCGCCGACCACGGCGAGCTCGTCGGCGGCCACCCCGAGGTGTCGTGCGGCCACGTCCAGGGCGTGCACGGAGGGCTTGCCCACGACGGTCACCAGGCAACCGGTCACGTCGCGGACGACGGCGCTGATCGCGCGGGACGAGCCCAGCGCCCGCCCCTCGGCGGTGGCGAAGTACGGCGACTGGGAGGCGCTGTAGAAGGCCGCGCCGGCCGACACCGCCTCGACGGCCGCCTCCAGCGACGCGAAGGTGAGCTCCTGCCGGTACCAACCGGCCAGGACGGCGTCCGCGGCGGTCCCGGGGAACGGCGGGAGCGTCTCGATCCCGGCGGCCCGGAGCGGCTCGGTGATCCCCGTGCCGCCGAGCACCATGACCCGCCGGTGACCGCGCCGCCGGAAGACCTCGACGGCCGAGGTGGCGGGGGTCAGCACGACGTCGTCGGGCAGCGGGAAGCCGGCCTGCTCCAGCGCGTCGGCGCACTGGTGCGGCGTCTTCACCGTGCCGTTGGTGAACACGCAGAACCGCAGGCCGAGTTCGGTCAGGAGGCGCACGAACTCGACGGCTCCGGGCAGCGGTCGGATGCCCCGGTTGTCGCGGTCACCGAGCACCAGCGTGCCGTCCATGTCCAGCACGAAGCCGCGCACCCGTCGCAACCGGTCCTCCCCGGCAGGGGGCTCAGACACCGGCGGTGCTCTCCCGGCGGCGGTGCACCGACAGCCGCAGGTCGGCCTTGCCGACCGCCAGGTCCTGGACGGTCTCTCGCTGCCCCAGCTCGCGCAGCAGGGTCAGCACCGGCGCCAGGCCCGGGTTGAAGTGCTGCGGCGCCGGACCGGCGGCCACCATGGCGTCGACCTGCTCACCGGGCATGTGCGCGCGCAGCAGCAGTTCCTCGTCGCTGATCCCGCGGCCGAACTGGCGGCGCAGCTGCTCCGGGGAGGGTGGCGGCGGTTCGGCCTGCAGCTCGCGGGCCCGGGGCCGGTCGAGGACCCGGTCCAGCACCTCGGGGGCGATCGGTGCCGTGGGCCGGCCGAAGGCACCCAGCGCGTACCGGATCACCTGGTCGGAGACGTTCGCGTACCGCTCGCCCAGCACGTTGAACAGTGCCTGCGAGACGACCATCTGCGGGAACGGCGTCACCATGATCGGGTGGCCCAGCTCGGCGCGGACCTGGCCCACCTCCTCGACCAGGCTCTCGAAGCGGTCCTCCATGCCGATCTCGCGCAGCTGCCGCCGGGTCGTCGTCATCACGCCGCCGGCGATCTGGTGGTGCAGGAACGCGGCGTCGAAGTCCTGCGGCCGGCCGGCCGGGAGCTCCTCCACGGCGGCCAGCCGGTCGAGGAAGTCGCACGCCAGGCCGAGCGCGCGGTCGTCGATGTCGACGCGGTGGCCCATCTCGCGCAGGTTGGCCACCGTGCGCCGGGCCTCGGGCAGCGACGAACCGTTGCCCAGCGGTCCGCAGCCGGTCTGCACGACCTCGACGCCCAGCTCCGGCGCGATCGCGTAGGTCTGCGGGGAGAACCCGATGGTGGCGTGCGAGTGCAGCTCCAGGGCGGTCGACCCCAGCGCCGCCTTGACCGCCGGCAGCAGCGTGCGGGCCCGCTCGGCGGACAGGATGCCCGCCGGGTCCTTGACGTACACCCGGTCGACGTCCGGGCACGCGGCCATCTGCCGGGCCAGGTCGGCGTAGAAGGCGTCGTCGTGCACGGCGCTGATGGTGAAGGTCAGCGCGCCGACGACCTCGTCGATGCCGGCCTGCTTCAGCCGGCGGGCGGTCTCCCGGGCGGCGTCCATGTCGTGCATCGGGTCCAGCACGACGACGCGGTCGATGCCGTTCACGGCGAGCCGGTCGTAGACCAGCTGCATGGTCTCGGGATGCGCGTTCTGCCAGCTGATGAAGCGGAACCCGGTGCCGATGAACTGCAGCTTCGTCCGGGGCATCAGCGCCCGGGTGCGCCGGGTGAGCTCCCACGGGTCCTCCCGGTGGGTGCGTACCAGCATCCCCATCGCGGTGCTCGAGGAGTAGTCCAGCGCCCGGAAGCCGACCCGCTCCAGGAGGGGCGCGACCTGCAGCACGTGCGCACTCCGCAGACCGGTGGCGCCCCACAGGCTCTGGTTCCCGTCCCGCAGCGAGACGTCCACCATCCCCACGTCGGCCATCAGGCCACCTCTCCCAGATGCGGCTGGTGCGTCTGCAGGAACCGCTCGAAGAAGGCGGTGTCCACTCCCCCGGCGGCGAACTCGGCATCGGCCAGCAGTGCCTGGTGCACCGGCACCGTGGTGGTCACTCCCTCGATCCGCAGCAGGTCCAGCGCCGCCCGCGCGCGAGTCAGGGCGTCGGCACGGTCCACGCCGTGCACGATGAGCTTGCCCAGCAGCGAGTCGTAGTACGGCGGCACCACCGAGCCGCCCTGCACATGGGTGTCCACCCGCAGCCCCTCGCCGACCGGCAGCACCACCCGGTCGATCCGGCCGGGTGACGGCCGGAAGCCGTGCGCCCAGTCCTCGGCGTTGATGCGGCACTCCACCGCGTGCCCGGTGAGCACCACGTCCTGCTGCCGGATGCGCAGCGGCAGCCCCTCGGCGACGGCGAGCTGCTCGGCGACCAGGTCCAGTCCGGTGACCATCTCGGTGACCGGGTGCTCCACCTGGATGCGGGCGTTCATCTCGAGGAAGTAGAAGGTCTCCCGCTCCCGGTCGTAGAGGAGCTCGACCGTGCCCAGTCCCCGGTACTGCAGGTGCAGCGCCAGGGCCAGGGCTGCGGCCGCCATCTCCGCGCGGACCGAGTCGGGGAGCAGCGGGGCCGGCGCCTCTTCGAACAACTTCTGGTAGCGCCGCTGCACCGAGCAGTCACGGTCACCGAGCGCCACCGCACGGGTGCCGTCGCCGAGCACTTGCACCTCGACATGTCGACCTGAGGACACATACCGCTCCAGGTAGACCCGCGGGTCACCGAAGGCGGCAGCGGCCTCCGAGGTGGCGAGGTCGAGGGTGTGCGCTAGCTGGTCCGCGGAGTCCACTCGCTTCATGCCGCGGCCTCCACCGCCCCCCACGGCCTTCACCAGCAGCGGGTAGCCGACCTCGGCGGCGACGGCCCGCGCGCCCGCGAGGTCCACCGCCTCACCCCCCGGCACCACCGGGAGCCCGGCGGTCAGCGCGTGCGAGCGGGCGGTCAGCTTGTCGCCGACCGCGTGCAGCGACTCGACCGACGGCCCCACGAAGATGATCCCGGCCGCCTCGCAGGCCAGCGCCAGCGCGGGGTTCTCGGAGAGGAACCCGTAGCCGGGGTGCACGGCGTCGGCGCCCACCGCCCGTGCGGCCCGCACCACCGCGGCCGGGTCCAGGTAGGACGCCGCCGCCGGCGCCGGGCCGAGTCGCACCACCCGGTCGGCCAGCCGGGCCGGCAGGGAGTCCAAGTCCGCGTCGGAGGCGGCCAGCACCGACTCGATGCCCAGCCTCGCGCAGGTGCGGACCACCCGGGCGGCGATCTCCCCCCGGTTGGCGATCAGCAGCCGGTGGATCCTCACGGTGCGCCCTCGCCCGGTCCTGGGTCCACGACGAGGAGGACGGCGTCGGCCTCGGCGAACTCACCGTTGGCCGCCCGGATCTCCAGCACCGTGCCGCGCACCCCGGCGTGCACGGGGGTCATCATCTTCATGGTCTCGATGACGCCGACCACGGTCTCCTCCTGGACCTGGTCACCTACGTCGACGTACGGCGGCGCACCCGGCTTCGGGGCCCGGTAGAAGGTGCCCAGCAGCGGCGGGTGCACCGCCACCAGCCCCTCCGCAACCGCGGCCAGCGGCGCGTCGGGAGTCGTCGCGACAGCGGGGTCGCCGCTGCCCTCCACCCGGGGTCGGCGCAGCACCTGCTGCTCTGCCGTCCAGCCGGTCGCGCCCTCGCGGCGCACGGTCAGGGTGAGGTCGGCGAGCTCCAGGTGCAGCTCGTCCAGCCCGCTGGAGTCCAGCGCCGCCACGACGTCGCGGACGTCGTCGGGTCCCAGGTCCACGTCATCCCTCCGACGGGCGCTTGCCGCCCAGCAGGTTGAACACGTGGTCGAACGGGCGCGCCGTGGGCGCGGCCTTGCGGGCGGCGTCCTTGGCCGCCCACACCGTCTCCGGCCGGCTCTGCAGCAGGAAGACGTCGCCGCCCTCGGCGACGGCCCACTCGATGTCCTGCGGGCGGCCGTAGTGCGCCTCGACCCGCCGGGCGATCGCGACCAGCTCGGCGATCTCCTCGTCCGACAGCGACGGCCGGTCCTGCAGGTCGGCGGGCACGTCGGTCTCCACCACGCCGGAGCCGGACGGGTCGGGCCGGTGCCAGCGGGTCTTGGTGGCCACGTTCCGCTTGACCTCACCGGTCACCTTGCTGACGACGAACGAGTCGGGCGTGACGTCGCCGCTGACCACGGCCGAGCCGAGGCCCCAGCTGGCGTCGATGGCGACGACGGACCTGTCGCCCGACAGCGGGCTGCGGGTGAACAGGACACCGGAGCTGCGGGCGCCGACCATCCGCTGGACGACGACGGCCATGCCCAGGTCGGTCTCGGGGATGCCGCGGCGCAGCCGGTAGGTCACCGACTCGACGCTGTAGAGGCTGGCCCAGCAGCGGCGTACGTGCTCGAGGACCGGGTCGGCGCCGCGCACCCACAGGTAGGTGTCCTGCAGGCCGGCGAAGCTCGCCTCCGCGCTGTCCTCGCTGGTGGCGCTGGACCGGACGGCGACCGGCAGCGAGGCGTCCGCGCCCTCCTCGCACATCGCCGCGTACGCGGTGGACACCGCCGCGGCCACCTCGCCCGGAAGTGGCGCGGCCTCGACGGCGGCCCGCAGCTGCGCACACGCGGCGGCCAGGGCGGGTGCGTCGGCCGGGTCGAGCCCGGCCACCCGGGCCGGGATCGGGACGCCGTCCACGGTCAGCTGCTCGACGGCCCGGCCGAAGGCCGCCGTCGTCACCGCGAAGCCGGTCGGCACCCGGATCCCGGCGCGCAGCAGCTCGCCGAGGCTGGCGCCCTTGCCGCCCACGGTCGGGACGTCGCCCAGCCCCACCTCGCGGAGGTGGAGCACGGGTGCGATCGAGGTCATCAGGAGTCCCATCGGGTCAGGCGAGGACGGTGACGACGCCGCGGTCGCCGTCGACCCGCAACCGGTCGCCGGTCGAGATGCGGGCGGTGGCGGTGCCGGTGCCGACGACGGCGGGCATCCCGTACTCGCGGGCGACGATCGCAGCGTGCGACATGGTGCCGCCGATGTCGGACACGGCCGCCGCGATCTTGCCGAACACCGGGCCCCAGCTGGGCGCGGTGACCGGGCAGACCAGGATCTCGCCCTCGCGGATCTGACCGATGTCGTTGACGTTGAGGAGCACCCGGGCCACGCCCTCGACGACGCCGGGCGAGGCTGCGTAGCCGCGGACGGTCGAGCCGTCGTCGTCCTCCGCGCCGAGCCAGGCCTCCACCGTCTCCTGGGTGATGCCCCAGAGCATCTTCACGGCCGGGTCGTTGAGCGCCTCGGGGACCGCACCCAGCGCCGGCGGTGCCGACCAGGTGGACAGCGCCTCGACGATGCGCTTGCGCTCGGCCACGATCGGCTGCCAGTGGCGGCCGCCGAGCTCGGTGCCGCCCGATGCCCAGGCGAGCATGACGTCGGCCAGGGCGTCCTCCACCTCGACGTGCCGCAGGTGGAAGACGTCGTCGGCGGCGAGCAGCACCCCACGGTCGGCGAGCAGCTGCCCGAAGGCCCGGACCTTCTGGAAGAAGCGGGTGGTGAACCAGTGCTCGCAGTAGAACTTGTGGCTCTCGATGTAGGGGAACACCTGCCGGCACAGGCCCAGCATCTGGTCGAAGGCCGTCTGCTCGTCGGCCGAGTCGAGCAGCTCCCGGTACTCGGCCGCGATCCGGTCCCGCTCCTGCGCCAGCCGCTCGGTCGGGCGGGTGAGGTCCTGCCCGGCGGCGATCTGCTCGACGTAGCGCGGCAGGGCGGCGAACGGCACGGTCAGGTCGTCGGCCCAGGAGAGGTGGTGGTGGTAGAAGCCGTCACCGACCGAGACGTTGAACCACGGGTCCTTGGCGGCCTCGAGCGCGGCCAGCCAGCGGGCCCCTGCGTCGCCGCGCTCGCCCAGCGCCGCGAGCACCTTCGCCGGGTCTGAGCCCTCGACGAACAGGTCGGCCAGGTCGAGGTCGACGGCCAGCGCGGCCAGCTTCTTCAGCTCGTCGTCCGGGCGGTACATGGTGACGTCCATGCCGGCGACCATCCGGGCGACCATCTGGTCGCCCATCTCCGGGAAGACCTGCTTGCAGAACTCGAAGAAGACGACGTAGGCCCCGTAGCCGAGCATCAGGAACTCGGTGTGGTGGTGCCACATCTTCGAGTACAGGTCGATGCAGCGGTGGAACTCCTCGCGGAGGAGGTGGTTGGAGGCGAAGCCGCGGCCGCTGGTGACCACCTCGATCGGGTCCAGCTCGCCGAGCTCGGGCACCTCGACGGCCTCGATGTCGGCGATCAGCGCCTCGATCCGCTGCTGCCACCCGACGTAGAGCCGGTCCCAGTTCGCGTAGTAGTGGCCGGCCCGCTCCTGGAAGTCGGCCAGCCGCCGGCCCTGCTCCGCCTCGTCGAGCACCGGGTTGGCGGTGATGTAGACCCGCCCGTTGACGATCCGGTACTCGATGCCCATGGTCGTCGGGAAGGAGAACAGCCGGGCGGTGTTCGCGCCGATCGCGGTGTAGGGGATCTCCGAGGTGATGCCGTCGAACGCCGGGACCACCTCGGGGAAGTGCATCGAGTTGTAGAACCAGAAGCGCTGGTCGTCCTCGGGCTGAAAGCGCGAGAAGTACGGGTACATCGCCTCCCACCCCTCGGCTCCGGGCACGGCCTCGAGCTGTGAGGGCAGGGGGAACGAGCGCTCGGTCATGGGGCTCCTCGGCGGTGAGGTGGGGGTCAGAGGGTGTAGTCGGACTGGGTGCGGACGTACTCGGCGATGCCGGCGAACCCGTTCGGGTCGGCCATCGCGTTCGGGTCGGCGACGTCGGCCGCGGCGGCGCCCAGGAGCAGCCGGCGCACCGGGATCTCCATCTTCTTGCCGCTGCGGGTCAGCGGGATGGCGTCGACCGCGATGATCGCGTCGGGCACGTGCCGCGGCGTGTACTCGGCCCGCAGGCTGCGGCGCAGCCGGTCGCGCAGGTCGGCGTCCAGCTCCTGGCCGGGGGACAGCACCACGAACAGGGGCATGAAGAAGCCGCCGCCCGGGAGGTCGAGGTTGACCACGAGGGAGGTGCGGACGGCGGGGTCGTCCTCGACCACGCGGTAGATCTCGGCGGTCCCGATCCGCACGCCCTGCCGGTTGAGGACGGCGTCGGACCGACCGCGCACGAAGCAGCCGCCGCGCTCGTTGACCTCGAAGAAGTCACCGTGCCGCCAGACGCCGGGGAAGGTGTCGAAGTAGCTGGCGCGGTACCGGGCGCCGTCGTCGTCACCCCAGAAGAACAGCGGCATCGACGGCATCGGCTCGGTGATGACGAGCTCGCCGACCCGGCCGACGACGCTGCGCCCCTCGTCGTCCCACGCCTGGGCGGCGACGCCGAGCGAGCGCGCCTGGATCTCGCCCGCGTACACGGGCAGCGTGGGCACGCCGCCGACGAAGCCGGTGCAGCAGTCCGTGCCGCCGCTGCCGGTGGCGATCGAGAGGTCGTCCTTGACGTCGCGGTAGAACCACGCGGTGATCGCCGGGGCGACCGGGGAGCCGGCCGGCATCACGACGTCGAGCGCCGCGAGGTCGAAGCGCTCCCGCGGGACCACGCCGGCCTTCTGCATGAGCTCGACGAACGTCGGGCTGGCGCCGAAGAGACGGGCCCGGCTGTCCTGCGCGACCCGCCAGAGCACGTCGACGTCGGGATGGCTCGGGTTGCCGTCGTAGAGCACCGGCACCACCCCGGCCAGCGGCATGCTGACCAGGAAGTTCCACATCATCCAGCCGGTGGTCGTGAAGAAGAACGCCCGGTCGCCGGGCCGCATGTCGTGGTGCAGCACGTGCAGCTTGAGGTGCTCGACCAGGATGCCGCCGTGCCCGTGCACGATCGCCTTGGGCAGCCCGGTGGTGCCGGAGGAGAAGAGCACCCACAGCGGCTGGTCGAACGGCACCTGGGCGAACTCGAACGTCTCGGTCGGGGCCGGACCGGAGACGGCGTCGTCCCAGGGAGTGCCGGGCTGGTCGAGCCCGAGGACGGGCACCTGCACGACCTCGCGCAGCCCCGGCAGCCCGCCGACGAGCTCGGCGACCTCGGCACGCCGGTCGAAGTCCCGGCCGCCGTAGCGGTAGCCGTCGGAGCAGAACAGCACGGCGGGGTCGAGCTGGCCGAGCCGGTCGAGCGCGCCCCGCGCGCCGAAGTCGGGTGAGACGCTCGCCCAGATCGCGCCGATGCTCGCCGTCGCCAACATCGCGACCATCGCCTGCGGGACGTTGGGGAGGTAGGCGACCACCCGGTCGCCCTCCCCGATCCCCCGGGCACGCAGATGGGTGGCGACCGCGTGCACCTGCCGGGTGAACTCCTCCCACGGCAGCTCGCGCGGGGGGTGCGTCTCGTCGGCGTACAGCAGGGCCGCCTCGCCGGGGCGCTCCGACCGGAGCACGTGCTCGGCGAAGTTCAGCCGAGCCCCGGGGAACCAGCGGGCGCCGGGCATGGAGCGGTCCTCCAGGACGGCGGTGTGCGGCGCCGAGGACCGGATGTCGAAGAAGTCCCAGATCGCCTGCCAGAACTCCTCGAGCTCGGTGGTCGACCACTCGTACAGGGCCGCGTAGTCGGTGAACCGGCGACCGGTGCGAGCCTCGGCGAAACGGGTGAACCCGGTGAGGCGGGCGTCCTCGACCCGCGCGGCCGACGGCGCCCAGAGGAGGTCCCCCTCCTGCGGCGGGGCCGGCGGCAGGTCGCTCCGCGGGACCTCGGTCGGTGCGGGGGGAACCGGCATGGCCAGACAGTGGCGCAGGCCGGTGTGACGGGCAACACTGATCCGGCTGCTTTTCACCGTGCGAAACGCAGCAGCCGGGCGGGAGGGTCGACGTGCGGGAGTACCGGGTCAAGCCGATCGAGTCGCTCGGCCGGGGCCTGCAGGTGCTCGCGGTCCTGCAGGGGATGCGGGCGGCCAGCCTGCACGACCTGCACCTGGCCACCGGCATCCCGAAGCCGACGCTGACGCGCATCCTCTACACCGCCCACCTGCACGGGCTGGTCTGGCAGCGGATGGTCGACGGCGCGTTCCTGCCCAGCCACACCCAGCGCCGGGGCGAGCCGGACAACGACGAGTGGCTCGTCGAGATCGCCTCCCCCGTACTGGAGGAGCTGTCGCAGCGGCTGCAGTGGCCCTCGGTGCTGTCGGTCCCGCGGCTGGACCACATGGAGACCCTGGAGACCAACAGCTCGCGCACCTACTTCGACGAGCTGCCCCGCCGGCCCCGCGGCTTCCGGGTCAACATGCTCGGCTCGGCGTCGGGTCGCGCCTACCTCGCGTTCTGCAGCGACCAGGAGTTCGACGCGGTGATCGCCCGGCTCCGGCAGAAGGACGTCCCGGCCCACCGGCTCGCCTCCGACGACGACGCACTGCGCACGCTGGTGGCGACGACGCGCGAGCGAGGCTACGGCGTGCGCGCGCCCGACTTCGGTGGCGACTACCACCGCCCGCGTGCGGAGACCGACGACGGCCGGTCGTCCATCGCGATGCCGGTGCGGCTGGACGGCCGCGTCGTCGCGGCGATCAACCTGACCTGGCGGCGTCAGGTGCTGTCCCTGACCGGGATGGTGCAGCGCCACCTCGGGGACCTGAAGGCCGCCGTGCACGCGGTCGAGGAGCGCGCCGGGGCGGCCGGGTTCGACCGCACGAGCTGACGCAGGCCGCCCGGGTGCGCGAGGGGACGCCCTCCCCTCACCCGGAGGGGGTCCCGGCCGGCAGCCGTCGCCGCCCTGCTGCCCGCGGCCGGTGCCCGGTGACGGCGTCCCCCGCCGTCCGGGAGAGCAGCAGCGCCTCGACGAGGGGCAGCACCAGCAGGACGGTGAGCAGGACGAACGCGATGCGGAAGGCGTCGTCGGGCCCCTCACCGGTGGCCACGGACCCGCCGAGGCGGACCAGCAGCGCACCCACGGCCACCCCGAGCCCGGCGCCGAGTTCGGTCAGGGTGGACATCAGCGGGTTGGCCGCGCTCATCCGGTCCGGTGCAACATCAGCGAACGCCGTGCTGTTGTACGCGGTGAGGCCGATCGAGCGGAACACCCCGCTGGCGACCAGCAGGCCGAGGAGCAGTGGCAGCGGGGTCGACGCCTGGAGCAGGACCATCGCGAGCAGGCAGACCGCCGAGCCGGCGATCGCCACCAGCATCACCGACCGGATGCCCAGCCACCGCATGAGCCGGGTGGTCACGGGCTTGACGGCCACGTTGCCCACGAACAGCGCGATCACGACCGCACCCGCGCGGGCGGCGGTCCAGCCCAGACCGAGCTGGAAGAACAGCGCCAGCAGGAACGGGACGGCGGTCATCACCGCCCGGAAGCCGGACCCGCCGAGCGCCGCGACCCGGAAGGTCTCGATCCACAGCGCCTGCAGGTCCAGCAGCGGCCGGCGGGCACGCCGCAGGTGGCGGACGGCCGCGGTGAGTCCGACCGCGCCGCCACCCAGGCCGAGGGCGACGACGGCGGCGTCCGGCCGGGCGGACCCGAGGGCCTCCATGCCGACCACCAGCGCCGCGACGCCTCCGGCGGTGAGCAGGAAACCGCGCCAGTCCAACCCCGCGGGCTGCGCCGCCCGGTCGTCGGGGACCAGCCGGCGGGCCAGCACCAGAGCGGCCACGCCCAGCGGCAGGTTGACCAGGAAGATCCAGCGCCAGGAGGCGTAGGTGGCCAGCACCCCGCCCAGCGCCGGTGCGACGACCGGCGCCGCCAGCGCCGGCCAGGTCAGGTAGGCGATCGCCCGGACCAGGTCGGACTTCGCCGTGGTGCGCAGCACGACCAGCCGCCCGACGGGCACCATCATCGCCCCGGCCGCCCCCTGCACGACCCGGGCGGCGACGAGCAGCGGCAGGCTGGTGGCCGCGGCGCAGCCGAGCGAGGCGATCGTGAAGCCCGCGATCGCGGCCGTGAACACCCGCCGGGTGCCGAACCGGTCGGCGAGCCAGCCGCTGATCGGGATCAGCACGGCGAGGGTCAGCACGTACGCGGTGATCGCCACGTTGACCGCGACCGCGGGCACACCGAGGTCGTCGGCGATGTGCGGCGCGGCCGGGGCGATGACGGTGCCGTCCAGGAACTCCATGAACGACGCGCCGGCCACGAGCAGCGCCAGCCCACGGCGGAGCTCGCCCGGGCGCTCGGCCACGGTCTCCTCCGCCTCCCGCTCCGCACCCATGCCGACCTCCCCCCGCTCCCGGCCGCTGATCGGACCCACCCTGCCAGGGCGGCCGGGACTCCCTGTCCACCCCGCACCGGACGGGGTCCGGGTCCGCCGACGTCCCCGCTGACCGACGCCGGCGACGGACCTGGCTCCCCCGCCGGGACTCCGGTCGTCCCGAGCCTGCCGAGGTGCGGGGAGGATGACCCGATGCTGACCACGGAGCACCGGGATGACGTCGCTGTCCTGCGCATCGAGCACGGCCGTGTCGGCGCCCTCGACGTGGAGCTGCTGACCGCTCTGGCCGAGGCCGTCAGCGCGTCCGACCGGGCGCTGGTCATCACCGGCAGCGGCTCGGCGTTCTCCGCCGGTGTGGACCTGCGCCAGGTCCTCGACGGGGGCCGCCCGTACACCGAGCAGCTCCTGGCCGCGCTGTCGCGGCTGTTCCGCGTGGTCTTCGACCACCCGCGGCCGACGGTGGCGGCGGTCAACGGGCACGCGATCGCCGGTGGCTGCGTGCTGGCTCTGGCGTGCGACCTGCGGTTGATGTCGGGCGGACGGATGGGGCTGGCCGAGCTGACGGTCGGCGTGCCCTTCCCGACGGCCGCCCTGGAGGTCGTCCGGCACGCACTCGGCCCACGTGCCGGCCAGGTGCTGCTCGGCGCCCAGTCCGTGGACCGCGAGCGAGCGCTGGCCCTGGGCATGGTCGACGAGCTCACCGAACCCGGCGAGCTGCTCCCGCGGGCGGTCGCGCTGGCCGGGCAGCTGGCCGCATGGTCGCCGGAGTCCTACCGGATGGCGAAGGTCCAGCTGCACCGACCGGCGAACGCGGCCATCGAGGCGACCCAGGAAGGCGACGCAGCCGTCCTCGCCGGCTGGACCTCCGACGACACCCGCGGGCGGATCGAGACTGCGCTCGCGGCGCTGAAGCGGCGGTAGCCGGGTCCGGCTCGCACCGATCGGCACGGCCGGCTGCGTCGAGGTCAGCGGGCGCCCGCCGCCTTCTTCCCCCGCTTCTCCCCGGACACCCGGCTCGCCTTCCCGCCGGCCTTCTTGCCCGCCTTGCCGCCGGCCTTCCCGCCGGCCTTCTTGCTCCCCTTCTTGCTCGCCTTCTTGCCGGCCTCCTTGCCAGGGCTGGCCGCCTCCACCTCGCCGGCAGCGGCGTCCGCCACGGCGGCTGTCGGCTTCCCGCCCTCGACCCGCGGAACGCCGTTCCCGGCGGCGGCGGACGGCGTCGTCACCGCGACGCCGTCGGCCGAGGCGAGCAGGTTCTTGAACCCGGTCCCGGGGCGGAAGACCGCGACCACGGACGGGCCCACCTGGATCGCCTCACCGGTCCGCGGGTTGCGGCGGGCGCGGGACGCCCGCTCGCGGCGGTCGAAGGTCCCGAACCCGGTCAGCGACACCCGCTCACCCCGCGCGACGCTGCCCTCGATCTCGTCCAGGACACCGTTGACCGCGGCCGCGGCCGCCGCGCGGTCCCCGTCGAGCCGCTCGGCCATCCTGGTGATCAGTTCGGACTTGTTCACAGGGGCGCTCCTCCGTGTCACCGGCGACCGATCACCCCGCGAGGAGTGAACACCGTGACACCCAACCGGCTGCGCCCGCCGGGCACAACCAGAGCCGACACCATTGCGGCCGTCGGCCACGACGTCGCCGCCTCCGCCCCCTCCCGATGACCCTCGAGCCCTTCACCGCCTCGACGCGACGCCGACACCGACCTGCCCCATGGGTACGTCGACACGGCATGGACGGCGCCGCACCGATACGTTCCGTTCGACGGGCCGTACCGTGCGCCGCCCGACGTTCCATCTCCTCCGAGAGAAGCAGGTGAGGTCGTGATCGCCGTGGACGCCGTTCTCGATCAAGCGGGACTGACCAACAGCAAGGTCCGGGAGCACGTGCGGTACTGGTTCGAGCTGACCGGCGCCGAGCGGCTCGAGGTGGTCAACGCCGCCGATGACGGACGGCTCATCGAGGAGGCCCTGGCCGCGGGCGAGCTCTTCCCCGCCGGCGAGGGCCGCTACTACTCCCGCAGCCACCCGAAGGACACCGCGCGCTCGGAGGAGCGCACCGTGGTCGCCACCGCCGACCCGGCCGACGCCGGCGTCTACAACAACTGGCGCCCGTCCTCGGAGATGAAGCCGCTGCTCGAGGAGCGGATGCGGGGCGCCTCGGCCGGCAAGACCATGTACGTCGTCCCCTACCTGATGGCGCCGCCCGGCTCGCCGCTGGCGGGCTTCGCCACCGGCGTGGAGCTCACCGACGCCCGGACCGTCGTGCTGCACATGATCCGGATGGGCCGGGTCGGCGTGGAGCACGTCAACGACCTCGCCGACCCGGACAGCTTCGTCCGCGGCGTCCACGTCACCGGGGACCTGGAGAAGCTGGGCCAGGGGACGCCGGCGGACCAGCGCTACTTCGTCACCGTCGCCGACGAGCGGACGATCTTGCACTACGGCTCCTCCTACGGCGGCAACGCGCTGCTGGGCAAGATCGCGCACGGCCTGCGCCAGGCGGCCTACGACGGCTGGCGTTCGGGGCAGTTCCTCGCCGAGCAGTTCCTGCTGCTGGGCATCACCGACAAGCAGACCGGCCGCACGTACCACGTCTGCGGCGGGATGCCGAGTGCTTCGGGCAAGACGAACCTGGCGATGACGCTGGCCCCTGACGCCCTCGGCGACCGGTACCGCGTCGACTTCTACGGCGACGACATCGCCTGGCTCCGGGTCGACCCGGCCGACGGCCGCATCTACGCGATCAACCCCGAGTTCGGCGTGTTCGGGGTCGCCAAGGACACCAACGAGGACACCAACCCCACCGCGGTCGCGGCGATCGCCGCCGGTACCGGCACGATCTTCACCAACGTCGCCTACAACGCCGACACCCAGGACGTGTGGTGGGAGGGGAAGACGCCGGAGCCACCGGCCGACGTCACCGGCTGGCGGGACTGGACCGGTGCGCTGGTCTCCGATCGCGCCGACGGCACCGAGAACTCCCCGTGGGCCCACCCGAACAGCCGGTTCACCACGACCCTGGCCAACGTGCCCAACATCGCGTCGGACTACGAGCGGCCCGAGGGCGTGCCGATCGACGCGATCATCTTCGGCGGGCGCACGCGTGACCGCGAGCCGCTGGTCCGCGCCATCACCGACCTCGCGGAGGGCGTCTACGACGGCCTGACCCTGGGCGCCGAGGCCACCTTCGCCGCCGAGGGCACCGAGGGCGTGCTGCGCTACGACCCGATGTCCATGCGGCCGTTCATGGCCGTCCCCGAGGGTCGCTACGCCGCCCTCTGGCTGAAGATCATCGGCTCCGCCGCCCAGCAGCCGCTGTTCGCCCACGTCAACTGGTTCCAGCGCGACCCCGAGGACGGGCACTTCCTGTGGCCCGGCTACCGGGACAACCTGCGGGCCCTGCTCTGGCTCATGCAGCTGAAGGCGGGCGAGGTGACCGGCACCAGCACCCCGGTCGGCATCGTGCCCGCCCCCGACGAGCTGGACCTGCGCGGGATGGACCTCCCTCCGGGCGACCTCGAGCGGCTGCTGACGATCGACACGGCCCGCTGGCAGCAGGAGATGACCCACCGGGAGGAGCACCTCGACCTCTTCGAGGGGCTGCCGGAGGAGATCTGGGCAGCACACCGCCGCGTCACGGAGGCCCTCCCGCCCCGGCCGCAGTGAGTCGTGGGGTCGGCGCAGGCGGCCTCCGCGCACGGCGTCAGCGGGAGGCCGCCCGATCCCGGTCGACCCGCGAGTGCCGTTCGAGGAAGCGGTACGCCTCGGTGGTGTCGACGCCCGGGGAGGTCGACGACCCGGTGGCGGTCAGGCTGGACGCGGTCGGCAGCGTGGCGAACAGCGAGGCGTTCAGCCGCGGTGTCGGCAGGGCCCGGCCGGCCCAGCGCTGGGCGAGCGCCGGCGGGGGCGTGCGGCAGCAGCTCTCGTCGGGGCAGGTCGAGGTGAACCGCTGGTCGGCGTCCATGCCGCGGAACCACTTGGCGTGCGCGAAGGACGTGCCCACCGACAGGGAGAACGCACCGCGCCCGGTGGTCTGGATGCTGGAGGTGCACCAGAAGGTGCCGCCGGGCTTGTCGGTGAGCTGGTGGTACGGGCTGAACCGGTCCTCCACGGCGAACACCCGCCGGGCGGCCCACCAGCGGCACACCACCTGACCCTCGACGGTGCCGAGGGGGTCGCTGGGGAACTGCACGTCGTCGTTCTCGTAGGCCTTGGCGATGGTGCCGGACTCGTGCACCTTCAGGAAGTGCACCGGGATGCCCAGGTGCTCGGTGGCCAGGTTGGTGAACCGGTGGGCCGCGGTCTCGTAGGTGACGGCGTAGGCGTCGCGCAGGTCCTCCACCGACAGCTCCCGGCGTTCCTTGGCGGCCTTCAACAGCGGCACCGCGCTCGCCTGCGGCACGAGCAGGGCGCCGGCGAGGTAGTTGCTCTCCACCCGCTGACGGAGGAAGGACTCGTAGTCTTCCGGCGGGCTGTGCTCCAGAACGGCGCCCGCCAGCGCCTGCAGGAGGGTCGACCGGGGGTCGCGCCCGGCTTCTGACTGACGCGGCAGGTAGATGCGCCGGCCTTCCAGGTCGGTCAGGCTGCGCGTGGAGGCGGGCAGGTCGCCGACGTGGTGGATGGTGAACCCGAGGTGTCCCGCGAGGTCGGCCACGACCCGCTGGGACAGCGGGCCGCCGGTGTGCCCGACCGCCTCGAGCAGGGTGGCGGCGGTCGCCTCCAGCTCGACCAGGTGGTTGCCGTGCCGCCGCATCTGCGCCCGCAGCGCGGTGTTCGCCCGGCGCGCCTGCTCGGGCGTCGCCGCGCGCTGCTCGTGGACCTTCTCCAGCTCGCTGAGCAGGGCGAGGACCGTCTCGATGGCCTGGTCGGGCAGCGCCTTGCGCACCGCCAGCGGAGCCAGCCCGAGGGAGCTGAACAGCGGGCTGCGCTGCGCCCGTTCCAGAGCGATCTCCAGCTGGGCGCGCCGCGACCGCGGCGCCTGGGACAGCAGGTCGGCGAGGTCGGTGCCGAGCGCCGCGGCCAGCGCGTGCAGCTCGCCCACCCGGAGCTCGCGCTTGCCGTTCTCGACCATCGACAGGTGCGAGGGTGCCCGCCCCAGCCGGGCGGCGAGCTCCCCCAGGGTCAGTCCCGCCGCGGCGCGCAGCTCGCGGATCCGCCGTCCGACCACCAGCGGGTCGTACTCCTCCGTCATCCGCCGGATGTTCCTCGATCGGGAAGAACACGTCAACTTCTCCCCGACAGGGCCTTCTCGGGAGGGTCGGTCGGCCCGCAGGCTCGTCCCAGCACGTCGATCCCACAGAACGAGGAGCCCCGAGATGAGCCAGCACCCCACCCGCTCCGGCGACGCCGTCGAGACCGCCACCGACCTCGCGTTCGCCTGGCAGACCGACCCCCGCTGGGCCGGCATCCGCCGCGACCACACCGCAGAGGACGTCGTGGCCCTGCGGGGTCCGGTGGTGGAGGAGCACACGCTGGCCCGCCGCGGTGCCGAGCGGCTGTTCGAGCTGGTCCAGGCCAGCGACGGCCACGAGTGGGTGTCCGCGCTCGGTGCGCTCACCGGCAACCAGGCCGTGCAGCAGGTCCGGGCCGGCCTGAAGGCCATCTACCTGTCCGGCTGGCAGGTCGCCGCGGACGCCAACACGGCCGGGCAGACCTACCCCGACCAGAGCCTCTACCCGGTCGACTCCGTGCCCTCGGTCGTCCGCCGGATCAACAACGCACTGCTGCGCGCCGGGCAGGTCGAGGCGTCCGAGGGCGGCGACCGGCGGAACTGGATGGTGCCCATCGTCGCCGACGCCGAGGCCGGCTTCGGCGGACCGCTGAACGCCTACGAGCTCATGCGCTCGATGATCACGGCCGGCGCAGCCGGTGTGCACTGGGAGGACCAGCTGGCCTCGGAGAAGAAGTGCGGCCACATGGGCGGCAAGGTCCTGGTGCCGACCGGCCAGCACATCCGGACGCTGAACGCCGCCCGGCTCGCCGCCGACGTTGCCGGGGTCCCCTCGATGGTCATCGCCCGCACCGACGCCCTCGCCGCGACGCTGCTGACCAGCGACCACGACGAGCGGGACCGCCCCTTCCTCACCGGGGAGCGGACTGCGGAGGGCTTCTACACCGTCCGCAACGGCCTGGACCCCGTCATCGCCCGCGGCCTGGCGTACGCCCCCTACGCCGACCTGATCTGGGTCGAGTCCGCCACACCCGACCTGGAGCTCGCCCGGCGCTTCGCCGAGGCGGTGCACGCCGAGTTCCCCGACCAGAAGCTGGCCTACAACTGCTCGCCGTCGTTCAACTGGAAGAGCCACCTGGACGACGACCAGATCGCCTCCTTCCAGCGCGAGCTGGCCGCCATGGGCTATGCCTTCCAGTTCATCACCCTGGCCGGCTTCCACTCCCTCAACCACTCGATGTTCACCCTCGCCCAGGGCTACGCCGAGCGGCAGATGAGCGCCTACGTCGAGTTGCAGGAGGCCGAGTTCGCCTCCGAGGCCACCGGCTACACCGCCACCCGCCACCAGCGGGAGGTCGGCACCGGCTACTTCGACCGGATCGCCACCGCCCTGAACCCGGCCAGCTCGACCCTCGCCCTCATCGGGTCCACCGAGTCCGAGCAGTTCCACTGACCCGCTCGCCCCACGCCTCGCCCAGGAGAACCGCGATGACCGCACTGCACGCCCCGGCCCCGCCCGTCCACCACCG
>NZ_SJEW01000035.1 GCF_005930475.1 Modestobacter altitudinis | reverse complement strand
GTGGGCGGGCGGCGGGGGCGTTGGGAACTCGCGGGTCCGGGTGAGCGTTCACCTGCTGACGAATCGCGGTCCGCCGGGCGATGGCGCTCGTGCGGAGCCGGTTCGACGTGGAGGGGAGTATCCCGCCGCGGCACCGTCGTCAACACGAGGTCCCATGACCTCCGGCGCTGCCGGCCGACCGCGACCAGGTCGGTGGGAGAGACCTCCGGGTACTGACGCATCTGCCAGTAGCACCGGAGGAACTCACGCATGGACGTCCCCTTCTGGATCTGGGCGATCACCATCGCCGCGATCGTCGGGATGCTGGTCTTCGACTTCGTCGGCCACGTCCGGACCCCGCACGCACCCTCGCTGCGCGAGGCGGCCACCTGGTCGGCGGTCTACATCGGCATCGCCGTCGTCTTCGGCCTGCTGGTGCTCTGGTTCGGCGGAGCGACCCCGGGCGGTGAGTACTTCGCCGGCTACATCACCGAGAAGAGCCTCTCGGTGGACAACCTCTTCGTGTTCGTCCTCATCATGGCCAGCTTCGGCGTCCCGCGGATCGCCCAGCAGAAGGTGCTGCTGTTCGGCATCACCTTCGCGCTGGTGCTGCGGACGATCTTCATCCTCGTCGGCGCCGCGGCGATCGAGAACTTCAGCTGGGTCTTCTACCTCTTCGGCGCCATCCTCATCTACACCGCCTGGGTGCAGGCCCGCAGCGGTGGTCACAACGGCGACGAGGAGTACCAGGAGAACGCCGTCCTGCGGCTGGTGCGCAAGGTCGTCCCGACGACCGAAGAGCACCACGACGACAAGATGACGGTCACCGTGCAGGGCAAGCGGTACATCACCCCGCTGGCCATCGCGCTGATCGCCATCGGCACCGCCGACATCATCTTCGCCGTCGACTCGATCCCGGCGATCTTCGGTCTGACCCAGGACACCTACCTGGTCTTCGCCGCCAACGCGTTCTCGCTGCTGGGTCTGCGGCAGCTCTTCTTCCTCATCGACGGGCTGCTCGACCGGCTGGTGTACCTGGCCTACGGCCTCGCGGTGATCCTCGCCTTCATCGGCGCCAAGCTCGTCATCCACGCGCTGCACACCAACGAGCTGTCCTGGGTCAACGGTGGCGAGCACATCACCGCGATCCCGGAGATCCCGACCTGGCTGTCGCTGGCGGTCATCTTGGTCACCCTGCTGGTGACGACGCTGGCCAGCCTGCGGCACGACCGCAAGGTCCGCGAGCGTCGGCGGGTCCGGGACGCCGCCGCTGCCTCCGGGATCACCGGCGGGGCCACCGCTGCGAGCACCCGGAGCGCCGAGCCAGCCACCGCGCCGGCCGCCGAGCGGGCCACCGCGCCGTCCTCGGCGCGCACCGACTGACCGCACAGCACGCTCTTGGGCCGGGGACGACGACGCGTCGTCCCCGGCCCGTGCCGTCCGTGTCTGCGGGCACGAATTCGTTGGCCGGTACACCCGGGGAGTGACCCGTAGAGTCGTGACCCGTGGAGCTCCCCGTCTGGTTCGAGGTCGCGACGTTCGTGGGGCTGACGGTCCTGTTGCTCGCCGACCTGGCCCTCGTCGTCCGCCGTCCGCACGAGCCGTCGGTGAAGGAGGCGACCGCCTGGGTCGTCTTCTACGTCGCCCTGGCGCTGGTCTTCGGGGCGGTCGTCCTCGCGGTCACCAACGGCCAGTTCGCGACCGAGTTCTACGCCGGCTGGCTGACCGAGTACTCGCTGTCGGTCGACAACCTCTTCGTCTTCGTGATCATCATGGCGCGCTTCCAGGTGCCCCGGAAGCTGCAGCAAGAGGTCCTGATGGTCGGGATCATCATCGCGCTCGTGCTCCGCGGGGTCTTCATCCTGCTGGGCGCCGCGGTGATCGAGCGCTTCACCTGGGTCTTCTACATCTTCGGCGCCTTCCTCGTGTACACCGCCATCAACCTGGTCCGGCACCGGGGCGAGGACGAGGACTACGAGGAGAACGCGCTCATCCGGCGGATGCGCAAGGTCCTGCCGATCACCCAGGACTTCCACGAGAGCAAGATCCGGGTCACCCAGGACGGCAAGAAGTTCTGGACGCCGATGATCGTGGTGTTCCTGGCGCTGGGCACGACCGACCTGCTGTTCGCGCTGGACAGCATCCCGGCGATCTTCGGGCTCACCAAGGAGCCGTTCATCGTCTTCACCGCGAACATCTTCGCGTTGATGGGCCTGCGCCAGCTCTACTTCCTGCTCGGCGGGCTGCTCAAGCGGCTGGTCTACCTCTCGATCGGCCTGGCGGTGATCCTGGCCTTCATCGGCGTCAAGCTGATCATGGAGGCGCTGCACACCAACGAGCTGCCGTTCATCAACGGCGGCGAGCACATCGAGGCGGTCCCGGAGATCCCGATCTGGCTCTCGCTCACCGTGATCCTCGGCGTGCTGGTCATCGCCACCGTCGCCAGCCTGCTCAAGACCCGCGGCGAGACCCCGGACGACGACGAGCGGCCGCGGGTGGCCGGCGGCGAGGCAGCGGTGGACACCGACGAGGCCGGGCGCACCGCCCCGGCCGCCCAGGCCGACGAGCCCCGCCGTACCTGACGCCGCCGCTCCCCGCTCGCCCAGCGGGCGGGGAGCCGGTCACTGAGACTGTCCCGGGCCGCCCAGCACCGGCGGCCGTCCGACGGGGAGAAGAGAACCACTCGATGTCCGGCCTCTACGGCAGCAGCACCACCCAGAACGTCCCGCGCGTCGCCATCGCTGAGCTGATCGGCACCTATCTGCTGGTCCTCGCCGGGACCTCGGTCGCCGCCGCCGCGCTGCTCGACCAGCCGATCGCCGGCGGGACGGCCGACTCGCTGGCCATCGCGCTGGCCTTCGGCCTCGCGCTGGTGGCGCTGGTCAACGCACTCGGCCACGTGTCCGGCGCCCACCTGAACCCGGCCGTCACCCTGGCGCTGGCGGTCACCGGCGCGTTCCCGTGGCGGTACGTGCCGGCCTACCTGCTGGCCCAGCTCGGCGGCGCCGTCCTGGCCAGCCTCACCGTGTGGCTCACCTACGGGGACGCCGCCCGCGACTCCGCCTCGCTGGCCGCGACGCTGCCCGGTGGCGGGGTCAGCACGCTGACCGTGTTCGTCATCGAGGCGGTCGTGACCTTCTTCCTCGTGCTGGTCATCGTCTCGGTGGCCACCGACAGCCGGGTGGCCAAGGGCGCCGCGGGCCTGGCCGTCGGGTTCACCCTGGCCGTCGGGGTGCTGGTGGCCGGCCCGCTCTCCGGCGGAGCGGTCAACCCGGCCCGCGCCCTGGGCCCGATGATCGTGGCCGGCACCTTCGACGGCGCGTGGGCCTACGTGCTCGGCCCGGTGCTCGGTGGCGTCCTGGCGGCCGTCCTGTACGCGCGGTTCCTCGGCCAGGGGCAGGACCCCGCCCAGGCCGAGAACGCCGCCGAGACCGCCGCCTGACCGGTCGGCTCAGCTCGGCGCGACGGTCCCCGCCTCGACCGTCGCGCCGCCGGTGGCCACCAGCTCGCCGTCCCGCCACACCTCGCGCACCCGGCCGGACAGGCCGGTGAGGTCGGAGGCGTCACCCTCCAGGACGACGACGTCGGCCCGCTTGCCGGGCTCGAGGCTGCCCAGCTGGTCGGCCACGCCGAGCAGCTCCGCCGCGGACAGGGTGGTGGCGTGCCAGGCCTGCTCCGGGCGCATCCCGCAGTCGGCCATCAGGCCCAGCTCGACGAGGTTGTCCCCGTGCGGACCGACGCCGCTGTCGGTGCCCATGGCGACCTTCACCCCGGCCGCGATCGCCCGGCCGACCGACTCGTCGTGGGCCGCCTGCACGTTGCGGGCCTTGTCGATCACCGTCTGCGGCAGCGAGGCGCCGGCGGCCACCGCCGCCAGCACGGCGCGCGGCGCGGCCAGGGTCGGGACCAGCCAGGTGCCGCGCTGCAGCATCAGGTCGATCGCCTCGTCGTCGAGGAAGATGCCGTGCTCGATGGAGCGGATCCCGGCCCGCACGGCGGCCTTGATCCCGCCGGCACCCTGGGCGTGGGACATGACGTACACCCCGGCCGCCTCCGCCTCCTCGACCAGGGCGTCGAGCTCGGCGGCGCGGAAGTGCGGGTGCCGCGGGTCGTCCCGGGCCGAGAGGACGCCGCCGCTGGTGGCCACCTTGATCACGTCGGCGCCGGCCCGCAGCAGCTGGCGCACCGTGCGCCGCATCTCGTCCGGGCCGTCGACGACGGTCGCCGGCCGGCCCGGGTGCGGGGCGAAGATGGGCAGGTCGGCGCCGCAGACGTGCCAGCCGTCGCCGTGGCCGCCGGTCTGGGACAGCATGCTGATCGCGATCTGCATCCGCGGGCCGGCGATCAGCCCGCTCCGGACCGCCTCGGCGACGCCCAGGTCGGCTCCGCCGGCGTCGCGGACCGAGGTGATGCCCTGTGCGAGGGTGCGCCGCAGGTTGTGCAGCGCCTCGTAGTAGCCGTAGCCGAAGGGCGTCTGCAGCTGCCGGAGGGTGTCGACGCCGCTCATCATCACGTGCACGTGGCAGTCGATGAGGCCCGGCAGCACGGTCGCGCCGGTGCAGTCGACCACCTCGTCGCCGTCCAGCCCGGGGCCGACCTCGACGATCCGGCCGTCCTCGACCAGCACGTCCGCGGGCGCTGCCGGGGCGCCCGTGCCGTCGAGGACCCTGCCACCGGAGAACACGCGTCGCGTCATCCGGGCACCCTAGCGCTTTCTTAGCGGTCCTCAGGATCATGCGGCCCAGGAGCGGGGTCCGGTCGGCACGTGGTTGGCTGCCGGTCATGGGCTCTTCGTCCGACGCCGGCCGCATCGCCGGTCTGGTCGGCGCCCTCTTCGGCCTCGCCGGCATGGGCAGTGCTGCGGTGGCGGTCACGCTGCCGGCCATCGCCGCCGACCTCGACCTGACCACCGGTGGCGTCTCCTGGGTGATCAGCCTCTACGCGCTGATGCTGGCCGTGGCGACAGCTGTGTACGGCCGGATCGCCGACCTGACCGGCATCCGGCTGCCACTCGTCGTCGGCGTGGGCCTGATGACCGCGGGCGCGGTGCTCGGCGCCCTGGCCCCCAGCTACCCGGTGCTGCTGGGTGCCCGCCTGCTCCAGGGGACGGGCGCAGCAGCGGTCCCGGTGCTCGGCATGGCGATCGTCAGCGCCAAGTACGACGGAGCGGTGCGTACCGCCGCGCTCGGCCGGGTCGCCGGTACCGCGGCGGCGGTCAGCGCGCTCGGGCCGCTGGCCGGTGGCCTGGTCGCCGACGTCGCGGGCTGGCGCGCGGTCGTGGTGCTGCCGGCGCTCGGGCTGCTGTTGGTGCCGGTGCTGTGGCGCGCGGTCCCCACCGACGGGACCGGGGCCCGGCTGGACGTGCTGGGTGCAGTCCTGGTCGCGGGCACCGGAGCCGGCCTGGTGCTGCTGGTGCAGTCCCCGGCGTCGGGGGTGGCGATCGCCGTCGTCGGTGCCGCCCTCCTCGCGCTGGGCATCCCGGCGGTCGCCGCGCAGGTGCGCCGCCGGCCAGAGGGGTTCCTGCCCACGGTCGTCGTCCGGGAGCCGGTGGTGGTGCGCAGCGCGCTGGCTGCCTCGGCCGTCCCGGCCGCCTGGTTCGCGCTGCTGATCGCCGTCCCTGCCGTGCTGGCCGGTGAGGGATGGACGCCGCTGCGCATCGGCCTGGCGTTGGTGCCCAGCGCGCTCACCGGCTTCCTCGCCCCCCGGCTGGCCGGCCCGCTGCTGGCCCGACTGGGCCCGGCCCGGTCGCTGGTCATCTCCGGGGTCACGGCGACGGTCGCGCTGCTGGCGGCAGCCCTGGGCGCCGCCGCCGGGTCCGCGCCCGGGCTGGTGTCGGCCGTCGTCCTGGTGACCCTCGCCTTCGGTCTGGGCCAGCCGGCGCTGATGGCCGCGGTCGGCGATGCCGTCCCGGTCGAGGTGCGCGGCGTCGCCCTCGGCATCGCCACGCTGGTGTTCCTGGTCGGCGGCGGGGTGGGGTCGGCGGTGGTCGGCGGCGTCGGGGAGGTGCTCGGGCTCGACCGCAGCCTGCTGGTGCTCGCCGCCCTACCGCTGCTGGGTGCGCTGGGCCTGGTCCGCAGCATCCGGGCGGACCGGCGCGACCCGGGAGCTCGCACCCCTCAGTAGCGCTCACGATCTGGGGCGCTCCGGGGCTGGGCTAGCGTGCCGGTCATGCGGCCGACCGACCTCTCCCTGCTGCGCGTCCCCGGTGTGCCGACGGTGTCCCCGGACGGGACGACCGCCGTCGTCTCCGTCTCCCGTCTGGACCTCGACGCCGACGAGTACCGCGGCCAGCTGTGGACCGTGCCGACGGACGGGTCCGCGCCGGCCCGCCCGCTCACCCACGGGCACCGGGACACCGAGCCGGTGTTCTCCCCGGACGGCCGCTGGCTGGCCTACCTCTCCGCCGAGCCGAAGGGCAAGCCGCAGCTGCACGTGCTGGCCACCGCCGGGGGAGTGGCACGCGCGCTCACCGACCACCACCTCGGGGCCGGGACGCCGGTCTGGTCGCCGGACTCCCGCCGGCTCGCCTACACCGCGCGGGTGCCCGAGGCCGGTCGCTACGGCACCGACGAGGACGTGCCGCCCGCGGCCGAGGCGCCGCGGCTGATCACCACGCTGAAGTACCGCGCCGACGGGGTCGGCTTCACCAACGACCGCCGCAGCCACGTCTTCGTCGTGGACCTGCCCGCCGAGACCGAGGACGACGGCGTCGCGTCACCGCCGCCGTTCCAGGTCACCGGTGGGGACGTCGACGACACCGACGTCGCCTGGAGCCCGGACGGCACCGAGCTGGCCTTCGTCTCCGCCCGGCACGAGGGCGCGGACACCGACCGGGTCACCGACGTCTACACCGTGCGCCCGGACGGCACCGGGCTGCGGAAGGTGACCGGGTCCCGGTCCGCGGTCGCCCACCCGGCCTACGACCCCGAGGACCCCGCCGGCAGCACCATCTACCTCACCGCCCAGCCCGACCTCGGCCCGCTGGGCCGTGACTTCGTCGGCCGGAACTCCACGCTGTGCCGGGTGTCCGCCGCCGGTGGTGAGGTGGAACCGCTGCTGGACCCCGAGGAGCACGACCGGGGTGACGAGACCCCGGCGACGGTGGTCGCCGGCGGGGCGGCGTTCATCGGCATCCGGCGCCGCGGCGCGGTCGAGCTGCTGCGTGTGCCGCTGTCCGGCGGTGCGCCCGAACCGCTCGTCGACGGGCACTACACGGTGCGCGGGATCGCGGTGGGTGGCGGCGTCGTCGTCGCCACGGTGGCGCACGACCGGTCCGCCGGGGAGCTGATCGCGATCACCCCCGGTCGCCGCCGGCTGATCACCGGGTTCGGTGCGCCGCTGCAGGCCACCGGCCGGCTGCACCGGATGCGGGAGACGACGGCGACCGCACCCGACGGCTACCCGGTGCACGGCTGGGTGACCAGCCCGCCCGGCCCGGGGCCGCACCCGGTGCTGCTCACCGTGCACGGCGGCCCGTTCGCGCAGTACGGCTGGACGCTGTTCGACGAGACCCAGGCCTACGTCGAGGCCGGCTACGCGGTGGTCCAGTGCAACCCGCGCGGCTCCTCGGGCTACGGCCAGGCGCACGGGCGGGTCATCAAGGAGCACATGGGCGAGCTGGACGCCGACGACGTCCTCGCGTTCCTGGACGCCGCGCTCGAGGACCCGACCCTGGACTCCTCGCGGGTCGGCATCATGGGCGGCTCCTACGGCGGGTTCATGACCACGCTGCTGCTCGGCCGGACCGACCGGTTCGTCGCCGGCATCAGCGAGCGGGCCTTCAACGACCCGGTCAGCTTCGTCGGCTCCTCCGACATCGGGTTCTTCTTCCCCGACGAGTACGTGGGCACCGACCCCGAGCGGGTCGCTGCCCAGTCGCCGATGGCCTCGGCGCACCGGATCACCACCCCGACGCTGGTCATCCACTCCGAGGAGGACTGGCGCTGCCCGCTCGAGCAGGGCACCCGGCTGTTCGTCGAGCTCAAGCGCCGCGACGTCCCGACCGAGCTGCTGCTCTTCCCGGGGGAGGGCCACGAGCTGTCCCGGTCCGGCCGGCCGAAGCACCGGCAGGCCCGGCTGGAGCACGTGCTGCGCTGGTGGGGGCAGTGGCTGCCGACCTCGCGGAACAGCTCGGCGGCGGGCGCACTGCCGGCCGGCGCGGAGGCCGCGGTGCCCGCAGCGGTCCGGACCCAGCCGCTGACGGTCGAGGCGACGCGAGTGCGGTGACCTCGCCCCAGCTGCTCGCCGCCGCGCCGGAGCTCGCCGCCACCGCGCTGCGCACCGTCCGCGAGGAGTTCCCCAACGGCCTCTACGTCCACTACACCGGGCCGGGCGACGCACCGCTGCGGCCGCGCGACCGGCACCCGGCGTTCTACGGCAGCTACGACTGGCACTCCGCGGTCGAGATGCACTGGGTGCTGCTCCGGCTGCTGCGGCTGGCGCCCGCCGCAGTGCCCGCCGCCGAGGTCCGGGCGGTGCTCCACGAGCACTGGACGGCCGAGGCGATCGCGGCGGAGGTGGCCCACGCCGTCGCCCACCCGGGGTGGGAGCGGCCCTACGGCTGGGCGTGGGCGCTGACCCTGGTCGAGGAGGCGGCCTCGTGGGCTGCGGCGCCGGACGCCCCGGACGACGTCCGCCGCTGGGCCGCCTTGCTGCAGCCGCTGGCCGACCACTTCCTCGGCGCCTTCGCCCGCTGGTTGCCGGCGGCTCCCTACCCGGTCCGCTCGGGGCTGCACCCGAACAGCGCCTTCGGTCTGCTGAGGGCGCTGCCGGCCGCGCGCCGGGCCGGAGCCGACGGCGTCCTCGTCGACGCAGCGCTGCGCTGGTTCGCCGACGACGCCGACGCCCCGGTGCGCTGGGAGCCGTCGGGATCGGACTTCCTGTCCCCGTCGCTGGTGGAGGCGGTGCTGATGACGACGGTGCTGCCGGACCCGGAGGGCTGGCTGCCCCGGTTCCTCCCTGCCCCGCGGTTCGCCCCCGCGGTGGTGGGCGACGCGAGCGACGGGCAGACCGCGCACCTGCACGGGCTGAACCTCTCGCGGGCGTGGTGCCTGCGCCGGCTGGCGGCCGTCTGGCCCGAGGCCCGCGACGAGCTGCTGGCCTCGGCCGGCGAGCACGCCGCGGCGGCGCTGCCGCACGTCAGCGGCAGCGACTACATGGTCGAGCACTGGCTGGCCGCCTACGCGCTGCTGTACCTGGACGAGCAGTACTGACGCCGAGCCCCGGGGATGGCAGGGTCAGGGCGTGGTCGAGCGCCGGGTCCCTCGCTGGTCGGAGTTCTCCGAGCTGGTCCGGCCCCGCCGGCTGCCGGGCGACGCCATCGACCGCCGGCTGGCGCGGGCGGCGACGATCGGCGACCTGCGCGAGCTGGCCCGCCGGACGGTGCCGCGCGCGGTCTTCGACTACACCGACGGCGCCGCCGGTGCGGAGATCTCGCTGCGGCGCTCGCGCGAGGCCTTCGAGCGCGTCGAGTTCTGCCCGCGGGTGCTGCGCGACGTGAGCGCGGTGGACGCCTCGACGACGTTGCTCGGCGCCCCGTCGGCCCTGCCACTGGTCCTCGCGCCGACCGGCTTCACCCGGCTGATGCACACCGAGGGCGAGTCCGCCGTCGGCCGGGTGGCGCAGCGGGTCGGCGTCCCGTACGCGCTGTCGACGATGGGGACGACGTCGGTCGAGGCGCTGGCCGCGGCGGCGCCGGCGGCCCGGAGGTGGTTCCAGCTGTACCTGTGGCGCGACCGGGACGCCAGCGCGGCCCTGGTCGAGCGGGCTCGGGTGGCCGGCTACGAGGCGCTGGTGCTCACCGTCGACACCCCGGTCGCCGGGCCCCGGCTGCGCGACGTCCGCAACGGGTTCTCTATCCCGCCGGCGTTGACCGTGCGCACCGTGGCGAACGCCGCCGTCCACCCGCGCTGGTGGGTCGACCTGCTCACCACCCCACCGCTGGAGTTCGCCTCGCTGCGCTCCTGGGGCGGCACGATCGCCGACCTGGTCGACCGGGTCTTCGAGCCGGCGGCGACGGTGGCCGACGTCGAGCGGCTGCGGGCGTCGTGGCCGGGCGCGCTGGTCGTCAAGGGCGTGCAGGGGGTGGACGACGCGCGGGCGGTCGTGGACGCGGGAGCCGACGCCGTGGTCGTCAGCAACCACGGCGGCCGGCAGCTCGACCGCGCACCCACGCCGCTGGAGCAGCTGCCCGCCGTCGCGGCGGCGGTCGGGGACCGGGCGGAGGTGTACGTGGACGGTGGCGTCCTCGACGGCGCCGACGTGGTCGCCGCGGTGGCCCTCGGGGCCCGCGCCTGCCTGGTCGGCCGGGCCTACCTGTACGGGCTGATGGCCGGCGGTGAGCGCGGGGTGCAGCGGGCGGTCGACATCCTGACCCGTGAGGTCACCCGCACGATGCAGCTGCTCGGGGTCGCGAGCGTCGCCGAGCTGACCCCGCAACGGGCCCGGCTGCGCTCCTGACCTGGGGGTGACGTGCTGGAGCGGCCTGCCTGCAGGGGCCCGCGGGTCGCGGAGCGACTCGTGGGGAGCAGGCAGGTCCGCATAGGGTGCGTCATGGACGTCGTCGAGGTCACCCCGTCGTTCGATCAGTACGCGTTCACCTTCGGCGGCGTCGCACCGCTGATGCGCGTCCGACCGGGGACGGCGCTGCGGCTGTGGTCCGACGACGCGTTCTGCGGCGCGCTGCGCTCGGTGGCGGACCGCTCCAGCGACAAGGTCGACCTGCGCTTCGTGAACCCGCAGACCGGCCCCTTCCACGTGGAGGGCGCCGAACCCGGTGACACGCTCGCGCTGCACCTCGTGGCGCTCGAGCCCGCGCGCGACTGGGGCGCCTCGGCCGCCATCCCGTTCTTCGGCGGCCTCACCAGCACCGACCGGGTCGCCACCCTCCAGGACCCGCTGCCGGACACGACCTGGATCTACGAGCTCGACCGTGCCCGCAACACGGTCACCTTCGTGGCCGGCTCCAGCGACTTCACGGTGGACCTGCCGGTCGAGCCGATGCTCGGCACGGTGGGCGTGGCACCGCCCGGGGGAGAGGCGCGCAGCTCGCTGGTGCCCGAGCGGTTCGGCGGCAACATGGACACCCCGCAGATGCGGGCCGGCACCACCTGCTTCCTCGGGGTGAACGTCGAGGGCGCGCTGTTCTCCCTCGGGGACGGGCACTACCGGCAGGGCGAGGGGGAGGCCTGCGGCACCGCCGTCGAGGGCGCCATGACGACCACGCTGATCGTCGACCTCATCAAGGGCGGCGCCCCGGCCTGGCCCCGGCTCGAGGACGACACCCACTGGATGACCGTCGGCTCCAGCCGCCCGTTGGAGGACGCCTGGCGGATCGGCCAGGTCGAGCTCGTCCGCTGGTTCGGCGAGCTCTACGGCCTGGCCCCGATGGACGCCTACCAGCTGCTCTCGCAGATCACCGAGGTCCCGATCGCCAACGTCGTCGACGCGAACTACAGCGCCGTCGTCAAGGCGCGCAAGTCGCTGCTGCCCAGGGCGGCGGCCTACGGCGGCCTGCACGACGACCTGCGCGCCCGCGCAGCGACCCTCCGCTAGATCGGACCGACCATGGACCTGCAGCTGACCGGCTCCCGCGTGCTCGTCACCGGTGGCACCCGCGGCATCGGGCGCGCGATCGTCGAGGCGTTCGTCGACGAGGGCGCCGCCGTGGAGTTCTGCGCCCGCGACGCCGGCGAGATCGAGGCGACCGAGAAGGCGCTGGCCGGCCGGGGCGCCGGCCTGCGCGGCGTGCAGCTCGACGTCCGCGACGGCGCCGCGCTGACCGCGTGGGTGGCCGCAGCGGCCGAGCGGCTGGGCGGCCTCGACGCCGTCGTGGCCAACATCAGCGCGCTCGCCATCCCGGACACCGAGGAGAACTGGTACACCTCGTTCGAGGTCGACCTGATGCACACCGTGCGGCTGGTGACCGCGGCCCTGCCGCACCTGGAGGCCAGCGACGACGGGTCGGTCGTGGCGATCTCCAGCGTCTCGGGCCGCGAGGCCGACTTCGCCTCCGGCCCGTACGGGACGATGAAGACGGCCATCATCGGGTACGTCTCCGGCCTGGCGCTCCAGCTGGCCGGCCGGGTGCGGGCCAACGTCGTGTCCCCGGGCAACACCTACTTCGACGGCGGCGTCTGGCAGCAGATCGAGCGGGGGGACGCCGACCTCTTCAGCACGGCCCTGGGTCTGAACCCGACCGGGCAGATGGGCACGCCCGAGGAGTCGGCCCGGGCGGTCGTCTTCCTCAGCAGTCCGGTCGCGAGCCGGATCTCGGGCACGAACCTGGTGGTCGACGGCGCGTTGACCCGGGGCATCCAGCTCTGACCCGCCGTCCGGGAGGAAGTCGGGGGCGTCCTCGTTCCCGCATCCCCGCAGGGGGCCTAGCGTGCACGGATGGCGCTCATCTACCCCGTGCAGGCCGATGCCCCCGAGCCCGACGAGGAGAGCGAGCCGGACTTCGACGAGCTCGCCGCCGACCTGTCCGACACCTGGCTGGTCGAGATCGCGGTCAGTGAGGACGGGGATGATGCGTGCTTCGGGCCGCTCACCGCACGGGCCGCCTGGGACCTGGCCGTCGACCTCGACGACCGCCGCCCGGAGTGGACGGTGTCGGTCGTGCCGTTGCACGTCGCCGGGACGGCGGCCGAGCTCGTCGAGCTGTTCGAGGACTAGCGCGGCCGACGGCGCAGGGACGCGACACCGACGAGGACCAGGGTGCCGGCCAGCGCCACCTCGACGGCGCGTGCCCGACCGCTGGCCCGGACGATGCCGAGCGCGTCGGGCCGTGCCCGGCGGGTGCCCAGCAGCAGACCGCCGAGGGCGGAGTCCACGCCGGCGCCGACGGTCACCACGTCCTGGGCGGGGGAGCGCAGCCGGGCGGTGAGCCCGGCGTCGGCCAGCGCGTCGGCGAGGCCACCGACGTCGGCCCTTCCCGGCCGGACGCCGGTCCGCGCGGTGGCCGCCGCCCGGAGGGCGAGCACGAAGCCGCGGACGTCGTCGGCGACCACGTCCAGGTCACCGCCCTGGGCGGTGACCCGCACGGGCGCGCCGTCGACCACGAGGGACAGGTCGGCGGTCACGTCGAGGCGGGTCACCTCCGCGGTCATCCCTGGGCGGCGTTCTCGGCGGTGGTGATCCGCAGCGTGCCGTTCAGTCGCCAGGTCGCACGCGGGGCGTCCGAGCCGGTCTCCCGCGGCACCTCCACCACCATGTCGACGAACTGGTAGTTGATCGCCGCGCCCTTGCCGGTCAGGTAGGACCACATCTCCTTGCCGAGGTCGGCGAAGCTGGTGGTGTCGTGGGACTTGATGTCCCGGCCACCGGTGGCGGCGTCGTTGCTCGTCATGGACATGGGGCTCTCCTCGGGTCGGTCGGGTCGCAGCCGTCAGCCGCGACGGACGCCGTGCGGCATCGGTCGCCTCCTACCCGGTGGTGTGCAATCGAACCGGCCGACCGCAACCGTGCGTCCGGCTGCGGGCCGGTGGACCCACGTGTCGTCCGGGAGCTCGCCGGACAGCCGGGTCCCCACGTCGTCGACCAGGCTGCTGAACCGGGCGGCGTCCTGCTGGGTGTCGCCGGCACCGCCGGGGAAGAGGCTGTCGCTGGTGATCGCGGTGCCTGACCGCGCACGCGCTCCTACCCCTGAGCGCCCCACCAGGGACACCCGTCCCATCGCCCCCGTTCACCGACTGTGGGGGAAGAACGGGCGAAGGGCGGCTGGTGGCTCGAACGGTCTCCAGGCCCCCTCGGCCATCCCGAGCCGGTCGGCCAGCACCCACAGCACGGCAGGGTTGTACCCGAGGCCCAGGGGACTGCCACGAACCTCGACGTTCTCCCGGCGAGGCCGGTGCTCGTACCTGCACGACGACCAGGGCACGATGCCGTCCGACCGGCTGTACACCGACGTCGCGGGCACGCGCAGCGAGCCGCGCTCGGCCCAGGGCCGGGGCACGGCGTCGACCCCGCGGGGCAGGCGAGGGCCGCGGTCCACCATGCCGGAGGCGCTGCGCATCCACGGGGCCCGCCGCGTCACTGGGCTGCCCAGCGTGACGATCCCGCGGACGCTGGCCGGCGCGGCCCTGGCCAGCTCCTGGGCGTACAGCCCCCCGAGACTCCACCCGACCAGGCTGACCCGCCGTCCCGAGTTCCGGTGCAACAGGTCGAGGCGCGAGCGCAGTTCCTGTACGACCCGCCCCGTGGGGCCGCGGTTCCTGCCGAGGCTCCACGCGGACACGTCATGTCCGAGAGCTCGCAGAGCGGTGCGGAGGGGCATCGTGGCGGCATCGCCGGTCAGCCATCCCGGCAGCACCAGCACGGGCTGGCCGTCACCGCGGCGCGCTGTGGCGAGCACCGGCCACACAGCCGCCAGGGCAGCGACGTCCAACGCGGCTCGCGGCGGTTCGGTCGCGAGCCGGGCCAGGGAGCGGACGCGCGTGGTGGTGATCACCTGGCCCAGCATCCCCTGACCGGCAGCAGCCGCGCCGCACTGCGGATGTCGCCGAGCTGCCCGGCCAGCATCGGGAACGGTTGGACCGTGAGCCCAGGGCCGACGTGCGTCACCCGCACGGTCAGGTGGCGTGCGTCGAGGACGGCGGCGACGCGATCCTGCTCGACCACGGGCAGCCGAGGATCCCCTCGTGCAGCGTCGCGACCCGGCTAGGTCCGTCGACGGCACGAACGCGACCTCCGGTGCTGAGACAAGCACCTCGCCGGCACGGCAGGACCACACTCCGGCTCAGCGGCGTCCCTGCACTCGCTCCGTCCCTGGAGCCGCCTTCACGGACACCGTCGGACGCTGCTCACCAGCCGCGCTCGCGCCATTCCGCCAGGTGCGGGCGCTCGGCACCGAGGGTCGAGTCCTTGCCGTGCCCGGGGTAGAACCACGTGTCGTCGTCGAGCCGGCCGAAGACCCGTTCCTCCAGGTCGTCCATGAGCGACGTGAAGTCCTCCGGAGTCGTCGTCCTCCCAGGACCGCCCGGGAAGAGGCTGTCCCCGGTGAAGACGTGGGTGCCGGCGCCCTCGGGGCCGCGCCAGACCAGCGCGATGCTGCCGGGCGTGTGCCCGCGCAGGTGCACCACCTCGAGCACCTGGTCACCGACGGCGACCGTGTCGCCGTGCTCGACCGGGCGGGTGACCGCGACCGGCAGGTCGGCCGCGTCGGCCGGCTGGGCCACGGTCTGCGCGCCGGTCGCCTCGACGACCTGGGGCAGCGCCCGGTGGTGGTCCCAGTGCCCGTGCGTGGTGACCACGGTGCGCACGTCGGCGCCCTCCACGAGCGCCAGGAGCGCCTCCGGCTCGGCCGCGGCGTCGATGAGCAGCGCCTCGCCGGTGCCCGAGGTGAGCAGGTAGGCGTTGTTGGCCATCTCGCTGACGGCCAGCTTCGCGATGGTCAGCCCGGGCAGCTCCCGGACGTCGGCCGGCCCGCCGACCTGCACGTCCCCGGTGTACGACTGCCCGCTCATCGCGCTCCGATCTGAGACTGTCGGTGACCCCGGATAGGTTCGACCGCATGGACGCTAGTGCAGACCGGCTGCCGGCCTCTGAAGTCGCCGACCGGTCCCTCGTCGGGCTGCCGGCCACGGAGATCGCCGCCCGGGTCCGGTCCGGGGGGCTGTCCGCCGTCGAGGTGGTGCGCGCCCACCTGGCCCACCTGGCCGACGTCGAGGCGCGGATCGGCGCCTTCCGGGTGGTGCGCACCGCCGCCGCGCTCGCCGAGGCGGCCGCCGTCGACAGCTCCCCGCGGCGCGCCGAGCTGCCGCTCGCCGGCGTGCCGGTCGCGGTCAAGGACAACGTCGCGGTCGCCGGCGAGGTCGCCACGGACGGTTCGCGGGCGCACGTCCCCCGCCCGGCGACGGCGGACCACCCCGTCGTCGCCCGGCTCCGGGCCGCCGGCGCGGTCGTCGTCGGCATCACCCGGGTCCCCGAGCTGTGCATCTACGCCGCCACCGATGCCCCCGGCACCGTCACCCGCAACCCGTGGGACACGGCCCGCTCCCCGGCGGGGTCCTCCGGTGGCAGCGCGGCCGCGGTCGCCGCCGGCGTGGTGCCGCTGGCCCACGGCAACGACGGGATGGGCTCGCTCCGGCTGCCTGCGGCGGCCTGCGGGCTGGTCACGCTGAAGCCGGGGCGGGGGGTGGTGCCGGGCCCGGTCGGCGCCAACTCCTGGTTCGGGATGGCGGAGCACGGCGTCCTGGCGACCACCACCGCCGACCTGGCCGCCGGCCTGGCCGTCCTCGCCGGCCGGCCGGTGGCCGAGCCGGAGGCGCCGGTGGCCCCGCTGCGGATCGCCGTCTCGACCCGGTCGCCGGTCCCCGGGGTGCGGCTGGACGCCGCCGGCCGGGCCGCGGTCGACGCCGTCGTCGGCGAGCTGCGGGCGGCCGGGCACACCGTGCTGCGCAAGGACCCGGTGGTTCTCCCCGGGGCCGCGCTCGGCACCGTCGTCCGGTGGCTGGCCGGGGCGGACGCCGACGCCGAGGCGCTCGGCCTCGACCCGGTGGGGATGGAGCCGCGCAGCCGCACCCACGCCCGCCTGGGCCGCTGGGTGCGCCGGGCCGGGCTGGTGCGGCCGCGCACGGCGGAGGCGTTCCGGGGGCGGATGACGAGCTTCTTCGCCGACGTCGACGTGCTGCTCACCCCGGTGGTCGCCGGTCCGCCGCTGCCGGCCCGGCCGTGGCACGAGCGGGGGTTCCTGGCCAACACCACGGCCAACGCGCGCTGGGCGCCGTGGACCTCCGCCTGGAACCTGGCCGGGCTGCCGGCCCTGGTGCTGCCCGCCGGTCCAGGCCGGGCGGGCCTGCCCAGCTCGGTGCAGTTCGTCGGCCCGGCCGGCTCCGAGACGCGGCTACTCTGGCTGTCCGGGGAGGTGGAGCGCCGGTTGCCCTGGCGCCGGCACGCACCCGTCTTCGTCCCTGACCAGCCGGCCGGGAGCCGCTCCGGCTGACCCTGCCCACCTCGGGCGGGCCTGCCTGCCCGGGAGACCCGGGCGACACGCCGCGCCGGGAAGCCCGCCTCCTGGCACACCGTTCGACTGGTCGATGAACGACACGCGGCCACCGCTCCGCCCCGCACCACTGGTCCTCGCCCCGCCGCGAACCGACCAGCACCAGCACCAGCACACTGCGACCGACAGGGATCACATGGACCGGCTCGTCGTCCGCGGCGCCCGAGAGCACAACCTCAAGGACGTCCACATCGACCTGCCCCGCGACGCGATGATCGTGTTCACGGGGCTCTCCGGCTCGGGCAAGTCCAGCCTGGCCTTCGACACGATCTTCGCCGAGGGGCAGCGCCGCTACGTCGAGTCGCTGTCGGCCTACGCCCGCCAGTTCCTCGGGCAGATGGACAAGCCGGACGTCGACTTCATCGAGGGCCTGTCCCCGGCGGTGTCGATCGACCAGAAGTCGACCAACCGGAACCCGCGGTCGACCGTCGGCACCATCACCGAGGTCTACGACTACCTCCGCCTGCTGTACGCCCGCGCCGGCCAGCCGCACTGCCCCAACTGCGGCAAGCCGATCTCCCGGCAGACCCCGCAGCAGATCGTCGACCAGGTGCTGGCCATGGAGGAGGGCACCCGCTTCCAGGTGCTCGCCCCCGTCGTCCGGGCCCGCAAGGGCGAGTACGTCGACCTGTTCAGCTCGCTGCAGACCCAGGGCTTCTCCCGGGTCCGGGTCGACGGCACCGTGCACCCGCTGACCGAGCCGCCCAAGCTCAAGAAGCAGGAGAAGCACACGATCGAGGTGATCATCGACCGGCTCACCGTCAAGGAGAGCGCCAAGCGCCGGCTCACCGACTCGGTCGAGACCGCGCTCGGCCTGGCCGGCGGCCTGGTCGTGCTGGACTTCGTCGACCTCGCCGAGGACGACCCGCAGCGCGAGCGCACCTTCTCCGAGCACCTCGCCTGCATCGACGACGGGCTGTCCTTCGAGGCGCTGGAGCCCCGCTCGTTCTCCTTCAACTCCCCGTTCGGCGCCTGCCCGGAGTGCACCGGCATCGGCACCCGCAAGGAGGTCGACCCCGACCTCGTCGTGCCGGACCCGCAGAAGAGCCTCGGCGAGGGCGCCATCGCGCCGTGGGCCGGGTCGATGAGCAACGAGTACTTCCAGCGGCTGCTCGGCGGCCTCGCCGACATGATCGGCTTCTCGATGCAGACCCCGTGGGAGGAGCTCCCGGCCAAGGTGCAGAAGGCCGTGCTGCACGGGTCACCGGACCAGGTGCACGTCCGGTACAAGAACCGCTACGGCCGCGAGCGCAGCTACTACGCCGCCTTCGAGGGCGTGCTGCCCTTCCTCGAGCGCCGCCACGAGGACACCGACAGCGAGTTCATGAAGGACAAGTACGAGGGCTACATGCGCGACGTGCCCTGCCCGGTCTGCCACGGCACCCGGCTCAAGCCGGAGATCCTCGCCGTCAAGATGAACGGCCGGTCCATCGCCGAGGTCACCGGCCTGTCCATCGGCGACGCGTCGGAGTGGCTCAGCGCGCTGGAGCTGGGTGGCCGCGAGAAGGCGATCGCCGACCGCGTGCTCCGCGAGATCCAGGCCCGGCTGTCCTTCCTCGTCGACGTCGGGCTGGACTACCTGTCCCTCGACCGGCCGGCGGCGACGCTCGCCGGGGGCGAGGCCCAGCGGATCCGGCTGGCCACCCAGATCGGGTCCGGCCTGGTCGGCGTCCTCTACGTGCTCGACGAGCCCTCGATCGGGCTGCACCAGCGGGACAACGTCCGGCTGATCGAGACCCTCGTGCGGCTGCGCGACATGGGCAACACGCTCATCGTCGTCGAGCACGACGAGGACACCATCAAGCAGGCCGACTGGATCGTCGACATCGGACCCGGCGCCGGCGAGCACGGCGGCGAGGTGGTGGTCAGCGGCACCTACGACGACCTGCTGGCCAGCGAGCGGTCGATCACCGGGCAGTACCTGTCCGGCCGACGGGAGATCACCATCCCGAAGATCCGCCGCGAGCCCGTCCCGGGCCGCGAGCTGGTCATCAAGGGCGCCCGGGAGAACACCCTCCGCGGCATCGACGTGGCCTTCCCGCTCGGCGTGCTGGTCGCCGTCACCGGCGTCTCGGGCTCGGGCAAGTCCAGCCTGGTCAACGACATCCTGTACACGACCCTGGCCAACGAGCTGAACCGCGCGCGGATGGTGCCCGGCCGGCACCGCACCATCACCGGCCTGGACCAGCTGGACAAGGTGGTCGGTGTCGACCAGTCGCCGATCGGCCGCACCCCGCGGTCCAACCCGGCCACGTACACCGGCGTCTGGGACCACGTCCGCAAGCTGTTCGCCAGCACGACGGAGGCCAAGGTCCGCGGCTACCAGCCCGGCCGGTTCTCCTTCAACGTCAAGGGCGGCCGGTGCGAGGCCTGCTCCGGTGACGGCACCCTGAAGATCGAGATGAACTTCCTGCCCGACGTGTACGTCCCGTGCGAGGTGTGCAAGGGCGCCCGGTTCAACCGGGAGACCCTCGAGGTGCACTACAAGGGCAAGACGGTCGCCGAGGTGCTCAACATGCCGATCGAGGAGGCGGCCGACTTCTTCGCCGCGATCCCCGCGATCGCCCGCTACATGCGCACCCTCACCGACGTCGGGCTCGGGTACGTCCGGCTCGGCCAGCCCGCGACGACGCTCTCCGGTGGCGAGGCCCAGCGGGTCAAGCTCGCCAGCGAGCTGCAGAAGCGGTCCAACGGCCGGACCATCTACGTGCTCGACGAGCCCACCACCGGCCTGCACTTCGAGGACATCAGCAAGCTGCTCAAGGTCGTCCAGGGCCTGGTCGACAAGGGCAACTCGGTCATCGTCATCGAGCACAACCTCGACGTCATCAAGAGCGCCGACTGGCTGATCGACATGGGTCCCGAGGGTGGTTTCCGCGGCGGCATGGTCGTCGCGGAGGGGTCGCCGGAGTTCGTGGCCTCGGTGCCGGAGAGCCACACCGGCCGGTTCCTTGCCCAGATCCTGGACCCGGACGCCGTCGCGGCCGCTGCCGCGCCGATGAAGAAGCGGCCGCGGAAGAAGGGCCAGCTGGTCGCCTCCGCGGCCGGCGAGAAGGCCAGCTGACGGAACGACCGGGGAGGGGCTGCGGACCCGCCCCGGTCGTCGTCCGGGGGAGAGGTCGCGCTCCGGCGTCGATCCTCGCCGGGCCGTTCCCGTTGTGCGCCCGCTGTGGTCGACTGGGCAGGTGAGCAACGCAGCTCCGGCAGGAGCCGTCCGGTGTCGATGAGTCGCAGGTCCTTCCTCGCCGGCGCCGTCGCTGCCCCGGCCCTCGCGGCGCTGGCCGGCTGTGCCGGCACCGTCGTCCAGCCCGGTGACCTCTCCCGGCTGCGGATGATGGTCCCGGCCAGCCCCGGTGGTGGCTGGGACACCACGGCCCGCACCCTGCAGCGGGTGATCCAGCAGGCGGGCGTGGCCCGCAACGTGCAGGTGTTCAACGTCGAGGGTGCCGGCGGCACGATCGGCCTGGGCCAGCTCGCCCGCGACGACGACGACGCGCTGCTGATGATGATGGGCCTGGTCATGGTGGGCGCGGTCGACACCAACGACTCCACGACCCGGCTCACCGACGTCACCCCGATCGCCCAGCTGATCGGCGAGACCGAGCTGATCGTCGTCCCCGCGGAGTCACCGCACGACGACCTGGCCTCCTTCGTCGCGGCCTGGGCTGCCGACCCCCGCGGCACCCCGATCGCCGGCGGCTCGGCCGGCGGCACCGACCAGATCCTGGCCGGCCTGCTCGCCCAGGCGGCCGGCATCGACCCCGTGCAGGTCAACTACATCCCGTACTCCGGCGGGGGCGAGTCGCTCGCCGCCCTGCTCGGCAACCAGGTCGCCGCCGGCATCTCCGGCACCGCCGACTACGGCGAGCAGGTCACCTCCGGCACGCTCAAGGGCCTCGCCGTCTCCACGGCCGAGCGGTCCGGCCAGGTCCCCGACGTCCCGACGATCATCGAGTCCGGCTTCGACGTCGAGGTGACCAACTGGCGCGGCCTGATGGCCCGCCCCGGGATGAGCGAGGACGCCCGGGAGGACCTCATCGCGCTGGTCCAGGACGCGCACGACAGCGACGAGTGGGCCGAGGCGCTGGAGAACAACGGGTGGCTGGACACCTTTCAGACCGGGGACGAGTACGGCGAGTTCCTCGCCGAGGAGGAGACCCGCGTGCGGCAGATCCTGACCGAGATCGGGCTGATCCCGTGAGCACGGCAGCCGGGCCGCCGACCGAGCGCGCGACCGGGCAGCCGGCCGCTCCACCCGCCGCCGGACGCGAGCGCAACACCGGCGAGATGGTGATGTCGCTGCTGCTGGCGGCGCTCGGCGTCTACCTGCTCGTCGACGCCGGGGCGATCGCGGTGCCGGGCTCGTCGAACACCGTGGGCCCACGCTTCTTCCCCTACGCGGTGGGCGGGCTGACCGTGGCCACCGGCACCGCGCTGGCCATCCGGACACTGCGCGGCGACCGCGGCCCCTCCGACGACAGCGAGGACGTCGACCTCGACGCCCCGACCGACTGGCGCGCCGTCGCCGTCATCGCCGTGGCCTTCCTGGCGCACGCGGTGCTGATCAACGTGATCGGCTGGCCGCTGGCGGCGGCGCTGATGTTCGCCGCGGTGGCCTGGGCGCTCGGCGCGGTCGGCGTCGTCCGGCCGTTCCTCATCGGGCTGACCGCCGCCTGCATCGTCTGGATCGTCTTCGTCAAGGCGCTCAACGTGGCCCTGCCCGGAGGCGTCGTCCTCGAGTACCTGACGAGCTGGTTCTGATGGGCGCCCTGGGCGACCTCGCCGGCGGGTTCGCCGACGCCCTCACCCCGCTCAACCTGCTCTTCGCGCTGCTGGGGGTGCTGCTGGGCACCGCCGTCGGCGTGCTGCCCGGCATCGGCCCGGCGATGACCGTCGCGCTGCTCCTCCCGGTCACCTACGTGCTGGAGCCGACCAGCGCGTTCATCATGTTCGCCGGCATCTACTACGGCGGCATGTACGGCGGGTCGACGACGTCGATCCTGCTCAACACCCCCGGCGAGTCCAGCTCGATCATGACCGCGCTGGAGGGCAACAAGATGGCCAAGGCCGGGCGTGGCTCGGCCGCGCTGGCCACCGCCGCGATCGGCTCGTTCGTCGCCGGCACCATCGCCACCGTGCTGCTCGCCCTGGTCGCGCCCACCGTGGTCGACCTGGCGATCGGCATCACCGCCGCGGACTACTTCGCCCTGGCGGTCATCGCCTTCGTCGCGGTCGCCACCGTGCTCGGCTCCTCGCCGCTGCGCGGGCTGGCCTCGCTCTGCATCGGGCTGTACCTGGGGCTGGTCGGCACGGACGTGCTCACCGGTCAGGAGCGTTTCGCCCTCGGCATCCCGCAGCTGTCCGACGGGATCGACGTCGTCGTGGTCGCGGTGGCGCTGTTCGCCGTCGGCGAGGCGCTCTACGTCGCCTCCCGGCTGCGCCGCGGGTCGGTGCAGGTGCTCGACGCCAGCGCCGGCTGGCTGACCAGGCAGGACATGCGGCGCTCCTGGAAGCCCTGGTTGCGCGGCACCGCGCTGGGCTTCCCGCTCGGCGCGCTGCCGGCCGGTGGCGCGGAGATCCCGACGTTCCTCTCCTACGCCGCGGAGCGGAAGCTCACCAAGCACCCGGAGGAGTTCGGCAAGGGCGCGATCGAGGGGGTCGCCGGGCCGGAGGCCGCCAACAACGCCTCGGCGGCCGGCGTGCTCGTCCCGCTGCTGACGCTGGGGCTGCCCACCTCGGCGACGGCGGCGATCCTGCTGGCCGCCTTCCAGGGCTACGGCATCCAGCCCGGACCGACGCTGCTCACCACCGAGGGCCCGCTGGTGTGGACGCTGATCGCCTCGCTGCTGATCGGCAACTTCATGCTGCTGGTGATCAACCTGCCGCTGGTCGGGGTGTGGGTGAAGCTGCTGCGGATCCCGAGGCCCTACCTGTACGCGGGCATCCTGGTGTTCGCCTCGCTCGGCTCGTTCGCGGTCAACGCCGACCCGCTGGACCTGGTGATCCTGCTGGTGATCGGGCTGCTCGGGTTCCTGATGCGCCGGTACGGCTGGCCGGTCGCCCCGGCGGTCATCGGGCTGATCCTCGGGCCGATCGCCGAGACCAACCTGCGCCGCGCGCTGGCGATCAGCGACGGCGACCTCGGCGTGCTGGTCGACACCTGGTTCAGCCGCATCGTGCTCGCGCTGGCGTTGATCGCGCTGGTCGGCCCGATCGTGCTCCGCCTCGTCAAGGGCCCGCGGTCCACGCCCGAGCAGCTGCAGGCCGACGGTCACCTCGAGCACCGCGACCGTGACGAGGCCGTCCCCACGGGTGCCGATCGGGAGGACAGGTCATGACGGCTGCCGTGGTGGTCGGGTACGTGCCCAACCCGCGGGGGGACGCGGCCCTCGAGCACGCCCTGCAGGAGTGCCGGCGCCGGGGCGCCCGCCTGGTCGTGCTGAACGCCTCCCGCGGCGACGCGCTGGTCGACGAGGACGTGGTGCGCGGCGCGGCGCTGGAGCAGCTGGAGCGGCAGCTCGGCGACTCCGGGGTGCCGTTCGAGCTACGTCAGCCGGTGCGCGGCCGGGACGTCGCCGAGGAGCTCGCCGACGTGGTCAGCGACACCTCGGCCGAGCTGGTGGTCATCGGGCTGCGCCGGCGCTCCGCGGTCGGCAAGCTGCTCATGGGCAGCGCAGCCCAGCGGATCCTGTTGGACGTCGACTGCCCGGTGCTGGCGGTCAAGGGCCCGCCGCACGCGGGGTGAACGGTCGGCCCGCGCGGGCCCGGGAGGCGCGGACATGACGACGGTGGGCGAGCGGCACGTCATCGAGGCGTCGGCGGGGTGCACGTGACCCACCGGCGGTGGCTGCCCACCGGCGACCCGCGCGCGACCGTCCAGGTGGTGCACGGCGCCAGCGAGCACTCCGGCCGGTACGAGCGGCTGGCGAGTGCGCTCACCGCCCGGGGACTGGCCGTGTACGCCACGGACCTGTGCGGTCACGGCCGGACGGCCGAGGGCACCGGCACCGGCCGATTCGGGGCTCCGGGCGTGGGCGGCGTGCTGGACGACGTCCGGGCGCTGCACCTGGTCGCCGCCGAGCAGCACCCCGGCCTGCCGCGACTGCTCCTCGGGCACTCGATGGGCTCGCCCTCGCCGCCGCCGAGGCCGACGGCGGCGACCTCGCCGGTCTGGTGCTGTGCGGGCCGCTGGGCGCCGACCCGGCGCTGACCGACACAGTCACCCGGCTGGAGGCCGCGGTGGCGGCCGGGCTCGGCGAGCAGCCGCTGACCTGCGACTACGCCGCCGGCGTCTTCGGGACGAACGTCCGGGCCACCACCGCCGAGGGCGTCGCCGAGCTCCCCGACGGGCTGCCGGTGCTGCTGCTGTCCGGGCAGCGGGACCCCGTCGGCGGGGTCGACGCCGGGCACGTCACCGCCCTGGCCGGGCTGCTCCGCGACCGGGGGCTGCCGGTCGAGCAGCACGTCCACCCCGACGCCCGGCACGAGGTGTTCAACGAGACCAACCGGGACGAGGTCGTCGCCGGCCTGCTCGCCTGGATCGACGCCCGGCTCGCCGGCTGAACCCGGTGCGACGCGTTCCCGCAGGTCAGGGACACCCCGCCCGGAGTGTCGGCGGTCGGACCTAACCTGGGCCCATGGCCGACCCGTCCACGTACCGCCCAGCGGTCGGCAGCATCCCCGAGGACCCCGGCGTCTACAAGTTCCGCGACCCCGCCGGCCGGGTCATCTACGTGGGCAAGGCGAAGAGCCTCCGGCAGCGGCTGAACAGCTACTTCGCCGACGTGTGGGGCCTGCACCCGCGCACCCGGCAGATGGTCACCACCGCCGCCAGCGTCGAGTGGACCGTCGTCGGCACGGAGGTCGAGGCGCTCCAGCTCGAGTACAACTGGATCAAGGAGTTCGACCCCCGCTTCAACGTCCGCTACCGCGACGACAAGAGCTACCCGTCGCTGGCGGTCACGCTGAACGAGGAGTTCCCGCGGCTGCAGGTCATGCGCGGGCCCAAGCGCAAGGGCGTCCGCTACTTCGGGCCCTACGCCCACGCGTGGGCGATCCGGGAGACGCTGGACACCCTGACCCGGGTCTTCCCGGCGCGCACCTGCTCCAACGGCGTGTTCAAGCGGGCCAGCCAGATCGGCCGGCCCTGCCTGCTCGGCTACATCGGCAAGTGCGCCGCGCCCTGCGTCGGCCGGGTCAGCGCCGAGGAGCACCGGGAGATCGTCGACGACTTCTGCGACTTCATGGGCGGCCGCACCGAGCAGATGATCCGCCGGCTCGAGCGCCAGATGGCCGAGGCCGCGGAGGAGATGAACTACGAGAAGGCCGCCCGGCTGCGCGACGACCTCGGTGCGCTGCGCCGGGCGCTGGAGAAGCAGGCCGTCGTCCTCGGTGACGGCACCGACGCCGACGTCGTCGCCTTCGCCCAGGACGAGCTGGAGGCCGCCGTCCAGGTCTTCCACGTCCGGGGCGGCCGGGTCCGCGGCCAGCGCGGCTGGATCATCGACAAGGTCGAGGAGGTCACCACCGGCCAGCTCGTCGAGCAGTTCCTGCTGCAGGTGTACGGCGGGGTCGACGAGCAGACGGGCACCGGCGAGGCGGGGGAGGCGGTGCCGCGCGAGGTGCTCGTCCCCGAGCTGCCCGACGACGCCGAGGTCTACGCCGAGCTGCTGAGCGAGCTGCGCGGCTCCCGGGTGTCGCTGCGGGTCCCGCAGCGCGGTGACAAGCGCAGCCTGATGGAGACCGTCGAGCGCAACGCCAAGGAGTCCTTCGCCCGGCACCGGGTGAAGCGGGCCAGCGACCTGACCGCCCGGTCGATGGCGCTGTCGGAGATCCAGGAGGCGCTGGACCTGCCCGAGGCCCCGCTGCGGATCGAGTGCATCGACATCTCGCACGTGCAGGGCACCAACGTGGTGGCCAGCATGGTCGTCTTCGAGGACGGCATGGCGAAGAAGTCGGACTACCGGCGCTTCTCCGTGGCCCAGGGCACCGACGACACCGCCGCGATGGCCGAGGTCGTCCGCCGCCGCTTCGCCCGGCACCTCAAGGAGGAGGCGGACCGCCGCGACGAGCAGGGCATCGCCGCGGAGGAGGGCCGGCCGCGCCGGTTCGCCTACCCGCCGAACCTGCTCGTCGTCGACGGCGGGCAGCCCCAGGTCGCCGCCGCCAGCCGGTCGCTGGCCGAGCTCGGCGTCGTCGACGTCGCGGTCTGCGGGCTGGCCAAGCGGATGGAGGAGGTGTGGCTGCCCGACGACCCCGACCCGGTCATCCTGCCGCGCACCTCCGAGGCGCTGTACCTGCTGCAGCGGGTCCGCGACGAGGCACACCGGTTCGCGATCACCTACCACCGGCAGAAGCGATCCAGCACGATGCTCGTGTCGCTGCTGGACGACGTCCCAGGGCTCGGCGACACCCGGCGAAAGGCGCTGATGAAGCAGTTCGGATCCCTCAAGCGGCTGCGTGCGGCCACGGTCGAGGAGCTCACCGCGGTACCCGGCATCGGTCGGCGCACCGCGGAGGCGGTGCTGGCGGCCGTCGCCGAGCCCGTCGCGGCCGGAGCCGACCCCGACCGGGTGGCCGAGGACGCGGTGGAGCTGGAGGCCCCTGTGGGCGCGGCCGCCCCCGTCCGGCCGGTGCACGGCGCGGCGGCCGGCGACACCGCCGAGGTCGGCCGGGTCCACCAGGCGGAGGTGCGCGGCCGATGACCGTCGAGGAGCGCGCCGGCGAGCCGGTCGCCGACGGGACCGGCTCGCCGGGCGACGTCGCCCCCGCCGCGGAGGCGACGAGCACCGACTCGGCGCCGCTGGACGTCGTCGTCGTCACCGGGCTGTCCGGGGCGGGCAAGAACAGCGCCGGCCGGGTGCTGGAGGACCTGGGCTTCTTCGTCGTCGACAACCTGCCGCCGGCGCTGCTGCAGCCGATGGTGGAGCTCGGCGCCCGCGGCGACGTCCGCCGGTTCGCCGCCGTGGTCGACGTGCGCAGCCGGGCGTTCTCCAGCGACCTGCAGGAGTCCATCCGGCTGCTCGCAGAGGCCGGCCACCGACCCCGCGTGGTCTACGTGCACGCCCGCAACGAGGTGCTCATCCGGCGCTACGAGTCCAACCGCCGCGAGCACCCGCTGCAGGGCAGCGGACGGCTCGTCGACGGCATCGACGCCGAGCGGGAGCTGCTCACCGGGATCGCCGGCGAGGCCGACCTGTGGGTCGACACCAGCGACCTCAACGTGCACCAGCTCCGGGCCACCCTCGAGGCGGCGTTCGTGGAGCACGACGCGCCACCCCAGGTGGTGGCGACCGTGCTCAGCTTCGGCTTCAAGTACGGCCTGCCGCTGGACGCCGACCTGGTGGTGGACGCCCGGTTCCTGCCCAACCCGCACTGGGTGCCGGAGCTGCGGCCGATGACCGGCCGGGACGCCGAGGTCCGCGACTACGTGCTCGGCCAGGACCACGCGTCGGAGTTCCTCGACGAGTACATGAAGGTGCTGGAGCTGCTGCTGCCCGGCTACCGGCGGGAGGGCAAGCGCTACCTGACCCTCGCCGTCGGCTGCACCGGCGGGAAGCACCGCAGCGTGGCGATCGCCGAGGAGTTCGCGCGGCGGCTCACCGCCGAGGGCGTCGCGGCCAACGCCCGGCACCGCGACCTGGGGCGGGAGTAGTGGAGCCCGTGCTCGACGCCGGCCCGGTGCGGATCACCGCACCGCCGCCGGTGCCCGCGCCCACCGGCGGCGAGCGCCGGACCGGGCGCGAGCGGCTGCGGGTGGTCGCGCTGGGCGGCGGGCACGGCCTCGCCGCGGCGCTGACCGCCTGGCGGCGGCTGACCGGTGAGCTGACCGCGGTGGTCACCGTCGCCGACGACGGCGGCTCGTCGGGCCGGATCCGGCGCGAGATGCCGGTGCTGCCGCCTGGTGACCTGCGGATGGCGCTGGCCGCACTGGCCGGTGAGGAGCCCCGCACCCAGGAGATGGCCCGGCTGCTGCAGCACCGCTTCGGCGGCAGCGGGGTCCTCGCCGGGCACCCGGTGGGGAACCTGATGCTCACCGGCCTCACCGAGATGCACGGTGGCGACAGCGTGCGGGCCCTGGGCGCGCTGGAGCAGCTGCTCGCCGCCCAGGGGCGGGTGCTGCCCATGGCCGAGGTGCCGCTGGACCTGGTGGCGACGGTGGAGAGCACCGATCCCGACGACCCGCAGGACACCCGGCGGATCCGCGGTCAGGTGGCGATCGCGTCGACCCCGGGCCGGGTCCGGGAGATCCGGGTCTCGCCGGCCGACCCGCCGGTGCCCGTCGAGGTGCTGCGGGCGATCGCCGCGGCGGACGTGATCAGCCTCGGGCCGGGCTCCTGGTACACCTCCGTGCTGCCCCACCTGCTGGTGCCGCGACTGCGCCAGGCGCTGGCCGAGGCCACGGCCCGGGTGGTCGTCGTCCTCAACCTCGAACCGCAGCCGGGGGAGACCGACGGCTTCTCACCCGAGGAGCACCTGGGGGTCCTGCTGGCCCATTGCGAAGGCGTGTCGCTGCACACCGTCATCGCCGATGCGGCTGCGGTTGTTGACCGACGTGGTCTGCTGTCTGCTGTGCAGGGATGTGGTGCGGAACTGGTGCTCGCGCCGGTCGCTGCGCCCGACGGGGCACCACGACACGATCCTCAGCGGCTCGCCGCCGCACTGGCCTCCGTGGTCGGTGCGCGGTGACCGGACGGACCCGGGCGGGTTCCCGGGACGACCGGGGCGCCTGTCGGCACACAGGGGGAAAGGAACAGCACGCATGGCCATGACAGCGATGGTGAAGGACGAGCTCTCCCGCGTGGAGTGCACGAAGACCTCCGAGCGCAAGGCCGAGGTGACCGCGCTCCTGCGCTTCTCCGGCGGCCTGCACATCGTGGGTGGCCGCGTGGTCATCGAGGCCGAGCTCGACACCGGCTCGGTGGCCAGACGGCTGCGGCGCGACATCAGCGAGGTCTACGGCTACACCAGCGGGGTGAGCGTGCTCGCCGGCGGCAACATCCGCCGCGGCGTGCGCTACCTCGTGCGGATCGCCAAGCACGGCGAGGGCCTGGCCCGGCAGACCGGGCTGGTCGACCAGCGCGGCCGGCCGGTGCGCGGGCTGCCACCGTCGGTGGTCTCCGGCGGCATCGGGGACGCCGAGGCGGCGTGGCGCGGTGCCTTCCTGGCGCACGGGTCGCTGACCGAGCCGGGGCGGTCGTCGTCGCTGGAGGTGACCTGCCCCGGGCCCGAGGCAGCGATGGCCCTGGTGGGCGCTGCCCGCCGGCTGGGCATCGCGGCCAAGGCCCGCGAGGTGCGCGGCACCGACCGGGTCGTCGTCCGGGACGGTGACGCGATCAGCGCCCTGCTCACCCGGATGGGCGCCCACGACGCGGTGCTCGCCTGGGAGGAGCGGCGGATGCGCCGCGAGGTCCGGGCCACCGCCAACCGGCTGGCCAACTTCGACGACGCCAACCTGCGCCGGTCCGCCCGCGCCGCGGTCGCGGCCAGCGCCCGGGTCGAACGGGCGCTGGAGATCCTGGCCGACGAGGCCCCCGAGCACCTGCTGGTGGCCGGCCGGCTGCGGCTGGAGTTCGGCCAGGCGTCGCTGGAGGAGCTCGGCCAGCGCGCCGACCCGCCGATGACCAAGGACGCCGTCGCCGGGCGCATCAGGCGTCTGCTGGCCATGGCGGACAAGCGGGCCAAGGACCTCGGCATCCCGGACACGGAGTCCGTCGTCACCGACGACATGCTCACCTGAGCACCCGAGACGTCCGCGACGTCTCCTCCGCACGTCGGGGGAGACGTCGCGGACGTCTGTCGGACGGGCCGGGACGACCCGGACGCGCGGTCGGGAGCGGGCCCGCGGGCCGATAGGCTGTCCGCGGAACGTGGCCGCGCACACGCGCGGCCCGCGGTGCCGCGGGGCCGACCGGCCCGGTGCGGCCAACACGGTCTGGGAGGTCCGCAGTGACGGTACGGGTCGGGATCAACGGGTTCGGTCGGATCGGCCGCAACTTCTACAGGGCGGCTGCCGCCAGCGGTGCGGACGTCGAGATCGTGGCGGTCAACGACCTGACCACCCCCGAGACGCTCGCGCACCTGCTCAAGTACGACAGCATCCTGGGCAAGCTGCCCGAGGACGTCTCGGTCGTCGGTGACGGCATCAAGGTCGGCGGCGCGACCGTCAAGGTGCTGGCCGAGCGCGACCCGGCCAACCTGCCCTGGGGCGACCTGGGTGTCGACGTCGTCGTGGAGTCCACCGGCTTCTTCACCAAGGCCGACGACGCCCGCAAGCACGTCGACGCCGGTGGCGCCAAGAAGGTCATCATCTCCGCGCCGGCCACCGGCGACGACCTGACGATCGTCATGGGCGTCAACCACGAGCAGTACGACGGCTCGCAGACGATCATCAGCAACGCGTCCTGCACCACCAACTGCCTGGCCCCGCTGGCCAAGGTGCTCAACGACGCCTTCGGCATCGAGCGTGGCCTGATGACCACGATCCACGCCTACACCGCCGACCAGAACCTGCAGGACGGCCCGCACAAGGACCTGCGCCGCGCCCGCGCCGCCGCGCTGAACATCGTGCCGACCTCCACCGGTGCCGCCAAGGCCATCGGCCTGGTCCTCCCGGAGCTCAAGGGCAAGCTCGACGGCTACGCGCTGCGCGTCCCGGTGCCGACCGGCTCGGCCACCGACCTCACCGTCACCGTGGGCCGCGACGTCACGGTCGAGGAGGTCAACGAGGCCTACAAGGCGGCGGCCGCAGGCCCGCTGGCCCCCTACCTCGTCTACACCGACGCGCCGATCGTCTCCTCCGACATCGTCACCGACCCGGCGTCGTGCATCTACGACTCCGGCCTGACCAAGGTTTTCGGCAACCAGGTCAAGGTCGTCGGCTGGTACGACAACGAGTGGGGCTACTCCAACCGGCTCGTCGACTCCGTCGTCCTGGTGGGCTCGAAGCTCCAGTGAAGTCCGTCGACCAGCTCCTCGCCGAGGGGGTCGCAGGTCGGCGCGTGCTGCTGCGCGCCGACCTGAACGTCCCGCTGGACAAGGTCACGAACGAGATCACCGACGACGGCCGGATCCGGGCCAGCCTGCCGACGATCGCCGCGCTCCGCGACGCCGGGGCCCGGGTCGTCGTCGCCGCCCACCTGGGGCGGCCCAAGGGCGAGCCCGACCCGCAGTTCTCGCTGGCACCGGTCGCCGCCCGGCTCGGTGAGCTGCTGGGCACCGACGTCCCGCTGGCCGCCGACGTCGCCGGCCCGGACGCCTCGGCCAGGGCCGCGGCGCTGACCGACGGTCAGGTCCTGCTGCTGGAGAACGTCCGCTTCGAGGCGGCCGAGACCAGCAAGGACGACGCCGTCCGCGGCGAGCTCGCCGACCGGCTGGCCAGGCTGGCCGAGCTGTACGTGGACGACGCGTTCGGCGCCGTGCACCGCAAGCACGCCTCGGTCTACGACGTGGCGACCCGGCTGCCGCACGCCGCCGGCCGGCTCGTCGCCCAGGAGCTGGACGTGCTCGCCCAGCTCACCGCCACGCCGGTGCGGCCCTACGTCGTCGTGCTCGGCGGCTCCAAGGTCAGCGACAAGCTCGGCGTGATCGAGGCGCTGCTGCCCAAGGTCGACCGGCTGCTGATCGGCGGGGGCATGTGCTTCACGTTCCTGGCCGCCCAGGGGCACGGCGTCGGCAGCTCGCTGCTGGAGGCCGACCAGGTCGACACCTGCCGGCGGCTGCTCGACGAGGCCGGCGACCGGATCGTCCTGCCGGTCGACGTCATCTGCGCCGACCGGTTCGCCGCGGACGCGTCTCGCAGCCTGACGCCGGCCGACGCCATCCCGGACGACCTGATGGGGTTGGACGTCGGACCGCTCACGGTCGACCTGTTCACCGCCGAGCTCGTCGATGCGCACACGGTCTTCTGGAACGGGCCGATGGGCGTGTTCGAGCTGGCCCCCTTCGCGGCCGGCACCCGCGGGGTCGCTCAGGCCGTCGCCGCGGTCGACGGGCTGTCCGTCGTCGGTGGCGGGGACTCGGCGGCCGCCGTGCGGCAGCTGGGCCTGGACGAGGAGTCCTACGGGCACATCAGCACCGGTGGCGGGGCATCCCTGGAGTACCTCGAGGGCCGGGAGCTCCCCGGTCTCGCGGTGCTCGCGGACTGAGAGGCGACGACGATGGCACGCAGCAAGCCGAGGCCGCCCCGCGAGGGACGCCGGCCGCTGATCGCCGGCAACTGGAAGATGCACCTCACGCACCTGGAGGCCATCGGCCTGGTCCAGAAGCTGGCGTTCTCGCTCACCGAGCCCCAGCTGGACGCCGCCGAGGTGGTCGTCGTCCCGCCGTTCACCGCGCTGCGCAGCGTGCAGACGCTGGTGGCCGGCGACAAGCTGGAGATCGGCTATGGCGCGCAGGACCTCTCAGCAGCGGACTCCGGCGCGTACACCGGCGAGGTCAGCGGGGCGATGCTCGCCGCGCTGGCCTGCCGGTACGTGCTGGTCGGCCACTCCGAGCGGCGCACGCTGCACGGTGAGGACGACGCCGTGGTCGCGGCCAAGGTGCAGGCCGCGCTGCGGCACGGCCTGGTCCCGCTGCTGTGCGTGGGGGAGGGGCTGGACGTCCGGCGGGCCGGGGCGCACGTGTCGCACTGCACCGACCAGCTCGACCTCGCGCTGGCCGGCCTGACCGCCGAGCAGGTCGCCGACCTGGTCGTCGCCTACGAGCCGGTCTGGGCGATCGGCACCGGCGAGGTGGCCACCCCGGACGACGCGCAGGAGGTCTGCGGGGCACTCCGGGCGCGGCTCGCCGAGCGCTACGGCCCGGAGACGGGGGCGGCGATCCGTATCCTCTACGGCGGGTCGGTCAAGGCCGGCAACACCGCCGGCATCCTCGCCGGGCCGGACGTCGACGGAGCGCTCGTCGGCGGTGCCAGCCTGGACGCCGACGAGTTCGCACAGATCTGTCGTACCGCTGCCGGTGGGAGCTGACCGCCGCCGGCACTGACCGGGCGGAGCAGCAGCCACGTTGAGCACCAGCACGGAACGACGGCCGGCTCGCCGCCGCGACCTCCGGGGAGCGGGGCGGCCGGCCGTCGTGTTGGCCGTGGTCGCCCTCCTCGCGCTGCTGACCGGCTGCGGGAGCGGCAACAGCGGCGCGGCCGGGGTGCCCACCCAGACCGGTGAGGCCGACAGCGGGGTCGACGGCGTCCGGGCGCCCTCCGAGGCGACCGGCGGCACGCTGCGCCTGGTGGCGGGGGACATCGACAGCCTGGACCCGCAGCGCTCGTACGTGCCCGGCGTGTGGAACCTGATGCGGCTGTACATCCGCACCCTGGTCACCTACTCGTCCGAGCCCGGGAGGACCGACGAGCTGGTCCCCGACCTGGCCACGGACCTCGGGACGACGCCCGACGGTGGCAGGACCTGGACGTTCACGCTCAAGGCCGGGGTCCGGTTCGAGACCGGCCGGGACATCACCTCGCGTGACGTCAAGTACGGCATCGAGCGGTCCTTCGCCTCCGACGTGATCACCGGGGGTCCCAACTACGTGCTGGACCTGCTGGACACCGAGGACGTCTACGCCGGGCCGTACCAGGACGAGGCGCCCGACAAGCTGGGGCTGAGCTCCATCGCCACCCCCGACGACACGACGATCACCTTCACGCTCAGCACCCCGACGCCGGACTTCCCCTTCGTCATGGCGCTGCCCTCCAGCAGCCCGGTCCCGGTGGAGAACGACGCCGGCGCGGCCTACGGCGGCGACCCGGTCAGCTCCGGCCCGTACGTGGTCACCTCCGCCGACCCCTCGATCGGCGTCGTGCTGGACCGCAACCCGCAGTGGGACCCGGCCACCGACGCCGTCCGGACCGCGCTGCCCGACCAGGTCGTCGTGCGCAGCGGGCTGTCCGCTGTGGCGCGGGACCAGGCGCTCCTCGCCGGGTCGGCCGACGCCGACCTCTCCGGCACGGGCGTGCAGCAGGTCACCACGAGCCGGCTGGACGGTGACGAGCTGACGGGACGGATCGACGACGTGACCACCGGGTCGCTGCGGCTGCTCGCCCTGCCGACCACGGTGGCGCCGATGGACAACGCCGACTGCCGGGCCGCGGTGGCCGCCGCCGTCGACCGGGGCGCCGTCCAGGAGGCGCTCGGCGGGCCGGGCAACGTCGTCCGCTCGTCGTTGCTGTGGCCGCGTGCGCTGGCCGGCGGTCCGGAGGACCCCGACCCCGGCCCGGACCTGGCGGCGGCCCGGGCGTCCCTGACGGCCTGCGGGAAGCCCGACGGCTTCAGCACGGTCCTCGCCGTCCCGGACGCCCCGAACACCGTGGCGGTGGCGAACGCGATCGCCGACGACCTGGCCGAGGTCGGCATCGCCGCGGAGGTGCGGCCGCTGGACCCCTCGACCTACTACGCCTCCGACGTCGGCGACCCGGGCAACGTCACCGCCCAGGGCTACGGGATCGTGCTGGCCACCTGGACCGCGGACTTCCCGACCTCCGCGTCGTTCCTCGTCCCGCTGGTCGACGGCCGCTCCCTCCGCGCGGTCGGCAACACCAACTACGCCCGGCTGGCCGACCCGGGCGTCAACGGCCTGGTCGACGCTGCCCGGGCGGCGACCGACCCGGCCGCCGCGGCGGGTGCCTGGCGTCAGGTGGTGACCGCGGTGGACGCGACGCACGTCTACGTCCCGCTCGCCGAGAACCGCGTCCAGCTGCTGGCCGGCCAGCGGCTGCGCAACGGGGTCGTCATGCAGCCCTACGGCGGGTACGACGTCGTGACCGCCGGGGTCAGCTGACAGCCGCGGGAGCATCGCAGGGAGCGCCAGCGACCGAGGAGCGGACCGGGGCGCGGAAGCTGACGTGTGGGCAGGGTCAGCTGACAGCCGCGGGAGCATCGCAGGGAGCGCCAGCGACCGAGGAGCGGACCGGGGCGCGGAAGCTGACGTGTGGGCAGGGGCAGCTGATGGGGGCGCTCCCACGGGTGCGGGCAACCCGTCGGCTAGGCTGGTCAGTCGTGCCCCCGGCCCACCGGGTGCGAGTCCACACCCCGTGGGCATGAGGACAGGAGACTGACGATGATCGAGCTGGTCCTCAACGTGCTGCTGGTCCTCACCAGCGTGCTGTTGATCGTGCTCATCCTGCTGCACCGCGGCAAGGGTGGCGGTCTGTCGTCGATGTTCGGTGGCGCGGTCTCCTCCCAGCTGTCCGGCAGCTCCGTGGTGGAGAAGAACCTCAACCGGCTGACCGTCTTCGCCGGCCTGATCTGGGCGATCTGCATCGTCGGTCTGGGCATCCTGCTCAAGGTGTAGAGACCCACCGGCGCTGCCTGTCAGCGCGGGTGGACGGTCGACCCCCCGTCTGACCAGGCACTCAGTGCCAGGGCAAGTTTTTGACGGCCGGACGCGTGCCGGTACGCAGGGTGTCCGCATCGTGACCTGAGACCGGCCGGAGAGGCCCTAGACTGCCCGAGCGGTGATCAACTGGGACCGCGATCGAAGCCGACGATCAGGGGGCCGCTCGTGGCTGGTGGGAACGCGATCCGGGGGAGCCGGGTCGGTGCGGGGCCGATGGGAGAAGCGGAGCGCGGCGAGACGGCGCCCCGGAACCGGATCGGTTTCTGGTGCGCCAACGGACACGAGTCGCGGATCGCCTTCGCGGCCGACATCGAGGTCCCGGAGACCTGGGACTGCCCGCGCTGCGGTCTCCCGGCCGGGACCGACCAGCAGAACCCGCCGCCGGCTCCGCGCACGGAGCCGTACAAGACGCACCTGGCCTACGTGCGTGAGCGGCGCAGCGACGAGGACGGCGACGCCCTCCTCGAGGAGGCACTGAGCCGCCTCCGCGCCCGCCGAGGCGCGTGACGCAGGACCCCCTCCCCGGCCCGGGGAGGGGGTCCTCCCTCATCTGCGGGGCAGCGCGCTCGCGGCCGCCTCGTCGAGGAGCCAGCGGGTGGCCCGGCGTCCCCGGGCACCGACGGCCGGCAGGTCCGAGCGCGCGGCTCCACCGAGCGCGCGGGCGACGGCCTCGGCCTTGCCCTCGCCGCTGACCAGCAACCAGACCTCCTCCGCGGAGGTGATCGCGGAGAAACCGAGGCTGACCCGGGTCGGGGGCGCCTTGGGGCAGTTGCGCACCGCGACGACCGGGCGCTCGTCGGAGACGGCCGGGGAGTCCGGGAAGATCGACGCGATGTGGCCCTCCGGGCCCATCCCCAGCATCAGCACGTCGATGCGGGGCAACGACCGGCCGTCCTCCGCCCCGGCGGCGAGTTGCTCGGCGTACCAGGCAGCCGCCTCCTCGGGCTCGTCGAAGCCGGCGTCGGAGGAGGGCATCGGGTGGATGCGCTCGGGGGCCAGCCCGACCCGGCCGAGGAACGCCTCGCGGGCACCGAGCTCGTTGCGGTCGCTGGAGTCGGCCGGGACGAATCGCTCGTCGCCCCACCACACGTCGACCAGCTGCCAGTCGACGACGGCGTGCTCGGGTTCCGCAGCCAGGTCGGCGACCCGCTGCAGCACGGCGGTGCCGATGCCACCGCCGGTGAGCACCACCGACGCCGTCCCGTGCACGGCCTGAGCGGCGGCGAGCCGGGCCACCAGGGCCGAGGACACCGCCCGGGCCAGCCGGTCGGCGTCCGGTTCGATCACCACGTCCGGCGTCGGCAGGCCCTCGTCGGCCAGCGCCTCCTCGACCTGCTCGCCGGGTCCGAACTGGGTCATCGGGTGCCGGCCTCCTCGGTCGCGGGGGCGTCGGGCGCCTGGACGGCCTGCTGTTCGTCGGAGTCGTCGGCAGGGGAGTCGTGCTCCCCGCTCAGTGCGACCTCGTCGGTGTCACCAGGGACGTCGGGGACCGTCGGCGCGGGCTGCGCGGCGGCCGTGTCGCCCCCCGTCCGGCCCTCCCCGTTCGTCGGCTCCTCGGTCTGCTGGGGCCGCATCGGGTCGTACCAGACGTGGTCGCGGCAGGCCGACCGGTCGGACAGCCCGGCCGTGCCGGTCACCGACTCCAGTGCCTCGCTGTACGGCTCGTCGGAGTCCAGCCGCCGCAGCTCCTCGCCGATGAGCTCACCGAGGCTGCGGTCGGGCAGCGCGACGACGGACTCGGGCCGGAACGGCTGGTCGATGACGGCGCCGCCCTTGCGGTCGTCCTGCAACCGGACCTCCTCGTCCTGGTCCAGCCGCAGCAGCACGGAGTCGATGCCGGACGCGCCGGGCGCCCGGTTGCCGGGGACCACCGGGACCGGGCAGCCGCACCGGGACGCCAGCCAGCCGGCGACCAGCTGGGCCGTCGCGTTCTCCGGGTCGCCCTCGACCTGACCGCCCTGCACCCGCACCGGCTCGCCGCGGCGGCCGGACACCGAGTCCAGGGTGGAGGCGAGCGTGGCCCGCCACGGGGTGCTGCGGGTCCATGCCAGGTCGGTGTCACCGGGCGCGTAGTCCTCGGCGCGCACGCGCAGCGCTGCCATCGGGTCGGCGGCCATCGAGGCGTCGGTGATCCGGCGGTCGGCGATCACGCCCAGCGGGTCGCGGGCGATCTGGTCCGGCGGCGCCTCGTGCCACCAGGTGACCACCGGTGCGTCGGCGGCCAGCAGCGGCAGCACGACGGACTCGGCGTGCAGGCCCAGCCGGCCGTACATCCGCATGACCACCGCCTCGCCGGGGCCCAGCCGGCCGCCTACGAGCACCTCGGCGTCCAGCCGGGGGACCGGTGCCTCGATCTGCCGGCGGACGACGACGAGCAGCCGGCACGGGTGCACCTCGGCGGCGGCGGTCGCGGCCTGCTCGGCCTCGGTGACCCGGCCCTCGTCCGCGACGACCACCAGGGTCAGCGCGACGCCGCTCATCACCGCACCGCCGGTGCGTCGCTGGACCGCCAGCTCCTTGACCACCGCGGATCCGGTGGTGTCCCACAGCGTGGTCATGACTTCTCCTCGGACGTACGCAGGGACGTGCAGGTCACGGACGGCGCCACTGGCGCTCCTCGGCGGCGAGCATGTCCTCCGCTGCGCGCGGCCCCCACTCGCCGGCCCGGTAGGAGTGCGGCGTGGTGTCGGCCCAGTACTCCTCCAGCGGGTCGATGACCGCCCAGGAGGCCTCCACCTCGGCGTTGCGGGGGAAGAGGGTGGCGTCGCCGAGCAGCACGTCGAGCAGCAGCCGCTCGTACGCCTCGGGGCTGGCCTCGGTGAACTGCTCGCCGTAGAGGAAGTCCATCGCGACGTCGCGGACCTCCATCACGCTGCCCGGCACCTTGGAGCCGAACTTCAGCGTCATGCCCTCGTCGGGCTGGACGCGGATCACCAGCTGGTTGTGGCCCAGCTCCTCGGTGTCCGTGGGCGCGAAGGGCAGGTGCGGGGCGCGCTTGAAGACCAGCGCGATCTCGGTGACCCGGCGGGGCAGGCGCTTGCCGGTGCGCAGGTAGAACGGGACGCCCGCCCAGCGGCGGGTCTCCACGCCCAGCCGGACGGCGGCGTAGGTCTCGGTGGTGGAGTCCGGGCTGACGCCCTCCTCCTGCCGGTAGCCGGTGGCCCGCTGGCCGGCCAGCCAGCCCTGCTCGTACTGGCCGCGGATGGCGAACCGGGCCTTGTCCTCGGGCACCGACACCGCACGCAGCACCTTGAGCTTCTCGGTGCGGATCTCCTCGGCGGAGAACTCGACCGGCTCCTCCATGGCGGTGAGTGCCAGCAGTTGGAGCAGGTGGTTCTGCAGCACGTCGCGCGCGGCACCGGTCTTCTCGTAGAAGCCGGCCCGGCCGCCGATGCCGACGTCCTCGGCCATGGTGATCTGCACCGAGTCGACGTGGTGGCCGTTCCAGACCGGTTCGAACAGCTCGTTGGCGAAGCGGAGGGCCAGCAGGTTCTGGACCGTCTCCTTGCCCAGGTAGTGGTCGATGCGGAACACGTCGTCGGCGGTGAAGACCGAGTCGACCAGCGCGTTCAGCTCGCGGCTGGACTGCAGGTCGTTGCCGAAGGGCTTCTCCACGACCACCCGCCGCCACCGGTCCGGGGTGCTCTCGGCCATCCCGGTGCGCTCCATCTGCTTGAGCACCGTGGGGAACATGGCCGGCGGGATGGAGAGGTAGAACGCGGCGTTGCCGCCGATGCCGTGGGTGCCCTCCAGCTCGGAGAGGTTGCTGGCCAGCTCGTCGAAGGCGTTGTCGTCGTCGAAGGAGCCCTGGACGAAGCGCACGCTGTTGGCCAGCCGCTCCCAGACCTCCTCGCGCCACGGGGTGCGGGCGTGCTCCCGGGCGGCCGAGCGGGCGAGCTCGGAGAACTCCACGTCACCCCAGTCGCGGCGGGCGAAGCCCAGCAGCGCGAAGTTGGTGGGCAGCAGCCCGCGGTTGGCCAGGTCGTAGACCGCCGGCAGCAGCTTCTTGCGCGCCAGGTCCCCGGTGATCCCGAAGACGACCAGGGCGCAGGGCTCCGGCACCCGGGGCAACCGCCGGTCCCGCGGGTCCCGCAGCGGGTTGGTGGGCATGGTTTCCGTCCTCGATGTGCTCGCAGGAACTCCCGCCGTCCGGCTCGCTGGACCGGACGGCGGGAGGGGTGTTCCGGGTGGTGCTGGCGCCGCCGGGGCGGCACGGGGGCTCAGGCCGTCAGGCCTTGTCCTCGAGCTGCTCCTTGACCGAGCCGGTCAGCTCGTCCCAGGCGTCGCTGAACTTCTGCACGCCCTCGACCTCCAGGACGCGGAAGACGTCGTCGAGGTCGATGCCGGCGTCGGCCACGGACTGCATGACCTTCTCGGCGTCGGCGTAGGAGGACTGCACCGCGGTGCCGGCCTGGCCGTGGTCGGCGTAGGCCTGCATCGTCTTCGGCGGCATGGTGTTGACCGTGCCGGGGGCGATCAGCTCCGACAGGTACATCGTGTCGCTGTACTCCGGGTTCTTGACCCCGGTCGAGGCCCACAGCGGGCGCTGCGGTCGGGCGCCCTTGGCCTCCAAGGCCTTCCAGCGGTCGGAGGTGAAGACCTCCTCGTAGGCCTGGTAGGCGAGCTGGGCGTTGGCGACGCCGGCCTTGCCCTTGAGCGAGGCGTCGGCCCCGGCGGCGTCCAGCCGCTTGTCGATCTCGGTGTCCACCCGGGACACGAAGAACGAGGCGACGGACTCGATGCCCTCGAAGGAGGCGTCCGGGTCCTCCGCCAGCCGCTGCTCCAGCCCGGCCAGGTAGGCCTCCATGACGGCGCGGTACCGCTCGAGGCTGAAGATCAGCGTGACGTTGACGCTGATGCCCTTGGCGATCGTCGTCGTGATCGCGGGCAGTCCCTCGACGGTGGCCGGGATCTTGATGAACAGGTTGGGCCGGTCGACCAGCCACCACAGGTGCGCCGCCTCGGCGGCGGTGGCGTCGGTCTCGTGGGCCAGCCCCGGCGCGACCTCCAGGGAGACCCGGCCGTCACCGGGTCGGGCCGCGGCGATCGGTGCGAGCAGGTCGCAGGCGTCCCGGACGTCGGCGCCGGTGATGGTGCGCAGCGCCTCCTCGACGCTCACCTTGCGCACCGCGAGGGCGTGCAGCTGGTCGTCGTAGGACTTCGACCCGCTGATCGACGCGGCGAAGATCGTCGGGTTGGTGGTGACGCCGACGACGCTGCGCTCGTCGACCAGCTGCTGCAGGTCGCCGCTGCGGATGAGGTCGCGGGAGAGGTCGTCGAGCCAGACGGCGACCCCCGCCTCGGACAGCTGTGCCAGGTTCTCGTTCTGGGCCATTGCCATGTCCTTCCAGAGGTGTGTGATGGCCCCGTCCCGGGTCCCGCCCTGAGCTCGCGAAGGGTGGGGAGGACGGGGTCCTTTCTCAGCGGTCGCCGGTCGGGCTGTCGAGCCCGCCGACCGAGACGCCGGGGCCGGTCGGGGGCACCGGGGTCGCCTTCGCGGCCTCGATGCTCTCGCGGGCAGCGGCGACGACGGCCTCGGCGGTGAGACCGAACTCCTCGTACAGCTTCGAGTAGCTGGCGCTCGCGCCGTAGTGGTTCAGCCCGACCATCCGGCCGGCGTCGCCGACGAAATCGCGCCAGCCCATCGGCACACCGGCCTCGACGCTGACCCGGGCGCGGACCGAGGACGGGAGCACCTCCAGGCGGTAGGCCTCGTCCTGCTCGGAGAACCACTCCCAGCAGGGCAGCGACACCACGCGGGTCGGGACGCCGTCGGCCTCGAGCACCTCGCGGGCGGCGACGGCGATCTGCACCTCGGAGCCGGTGCCCATGAGGATGACCTCCGGGGTGCCCGTCGACGCCTCGGCCAGCACGTAGCCGCCCTTGGCGGTGCCCTCGGCCGAGTTCATGACCGACCGGTCGAAGGTGGGCAGGTTCTGCCGGGAGAGCGCCAGGCCGGCCGGCCGGTCGTTGTTCTCCAGGATGGTCCGCCAGGCGATGGCGGTCTCGTTGGCGTCGGCGGGGCGCACGAAGTCCAGCCCCGGGATGGCGCGCAGCGCGGCGTAGTGCTCGATCGGCTGGTGCGTCGGGCCGTCCTCGCCCAGGCCGATCGAGTCGTGGGTCCACACGTAGGTGACCGGGATCTGCATGAGGGCCGCGAGCCGCACCGCACCACGCATGTAGTCGGAGAACGTGAGGAACGTGCCGCCGTAGACGCGGGTGCCGCCGTGCAGCGCGATGCCGTTCATGATCGCGCCCATGGCGTGCTCGCGGACGCCGAAGTGCAGGGTGCGGCCGTAGGGGCCACCGCTCCACATCTTCGTCTGCCGGTCGGCCGGGAGGAACGACGGCTCGCCCTTGACCGCGGTGTTGTTGCTCTCCGCGAGGTCGGCCGAACCGCCCCACAGCTCGGGCAGCTCGGAGTAGATGGCGGCGAGGACCTCACCGGAGGCCTTGCGGGTGGCAACGCCCTTGGGGTCGGCGTCCCAGCTCGGGAGCTTCTCCGCCCAGCCCTCGGGCAGCGTGCGGGTCTTCATCCGGGCCAGCAGCGCCGCGCCCTCGGGGTTGCTCTGCTCCCAGGTCTGGAAGCCCTTCTCCCACTCGGCGTGGGCGGCCCGGCCGCGCTCGACGACCTCGCGGGTGTGGCCGATGACCTCGTCGGTGACCTCGAAGGTCTGCGCCGGGTCGAAGCCGAGGATCTCCTTGGTCGCCGTGACCTCGTCGTCGCCCAGCGCCGAGCCGTGCGCGGCCCCGGTGTTCTGCTTGTTCGGCGCCGGCCAGCCGATGACCGTGCGCAGCACGATGATCGAGGGGCGGTTGGTCTCCGCCTTGGCCGCGGCGAACGCGGCGTCGAGGCCGGCGAGGTCCTCACCGTCGTCCACGTGCTGGACGTGCCAGCCGTAGGCCTCGTAGCGCAGGCCGACGTCCTCGGTGAAGGCGATCTCGGTGTTGTCCTCGATCGAGATCTTGTTGTCGTCGTAGACGAGGACGAGGTTGCCCAGGCGCTGGGTGCCGGCGATCGAGGAGGCCTCGCCGCTGATGCCCTCCTCCAGGTCGCCGTCGGAGGCGAAGGCCCAGATGGTGTGGTCGAAGAGGCTCTCGCCCTCGGGGGAGTCCGGGTCGAACAGACCGCGCTCGCGGCGGGCCGCCATGGCCATGCCGACGGCGTTGCCCACGCCCTGGCCCAGCGGGCCGGTGGTGGTCTCGACGCCGGGGGTGTGGTTGACCTCGGGGTGGCCGGGCGTCAGTGAGCCCCAGGTGCGCAGCGCCTGCAGGTCGGACAGCTCCAGGCCGTAGCCGGAGAGGTAGAGCTGGACGTACAGCGTGAGGCTGGAGTGGCCCATCGACAGCACGAACCGGTCGCGACCGGTCCACTGCGGGTCGCTCGGGTCGTGCTTCAGCCACTTCTGGAAGAGCAGGTAGGCCGTCGGTGCCATGCTCATCGCGGTGCCCGGGTGGCCGTTGCCGACCTTCTGCACCGCGTCCATCGCCAGGACGCGCGCGGTGTCGATGGCGCGGCGGTCGAGGTCGGTGAAGCCGTCGGGCAGCGTCGGGTGTGGCTGGCGCGGCAACGCCTTGTCGGTGTCGCTGGCCGCCTCGGCCGGGGCCTCTGCCTCGGTGCTCTCGGTGTTGCTGCTGCTGTCGCTGGTCATGTGGCGCTCGGTGCTCCTCGGGGATCGGTCGGAGTCGGACCCGCCCGGGTGGCACGGGGGGCATCCCACCCCGGGCGGACGACGGTGCACACCACGGCCGCCCCGGTCGGCGCGGTCGGAGAGTCGGAAGCGTGGGCGCGACGTCGTCCTCGACCTCGGCCCTACCCGCTTCAGAGGCAGAGTCAACGTGATCAAACCCTAGTGGTGCCTGCCCATTCCCGGAGAGGGGCGGGGCTAGAGTGGCAGGGCAACCCATCCCCGGCGGAGAAGGACCTCGTGGTGCCCTGCTGCCCGCGCGACGCCGCGCTCCCGGGCACCCGGTGACGGCCATCGCCGACCGGGGCGTCGACCGCGCCCGGACGCTCCGTTCGGGCCGCGCGACGGTGGCCGCCTACGTGTCGCTGACCAAGCCGAAGCTCGTCGAGCTGCTGCTGGTCACCACGCTGCCGGCGATGATGCTCGCCGCCGGGGGCTGGCCGGGCACGGGGCTGGTCCTGGCCACCCTCGTCGGCGGCATGCTCGCCGCCGGAGCCGCCAACACCATCAACTGCTGGTACGACCGGGACATCGACCGGTTGATGTCCCGGACCCGGGACCGGCCGATCCCCAGCGGGGTCATCCGCCCCCGCAACGCGCTGGTCTTCGGCGTGCTGCTGGCCTGGGTGTCGCTGGTCCTGCTCGGCCTGTTCACCACGCCGCTGGCCACGGCGCTGGCCGCCGCCGCGGTGCTGGCCTACTCGGTGCTCTACACGATGGTGCTCAAGCGCCGGACCCACCACAACACCGTCTTCGGCGGCCTGCCGGGCGCGGCCCCGGTGCTCATCGGCTGGGCCGCGGTCACCGGGTCGCTGGACTGGCCGGCGCTGGTCTTCTTCGGCATCGTCTTCTGCTGGCAGATGCCGCATTTCTGGGCGCTGGCCAGCCGGTTCCGCTACGACTACTTCCGGGCCGGGGTGCCCATGCTCTCGGTGGTGGCCGGGCCGGTCAGCGTCGGACGGCAGTCGGTGGCCTGGGCCTGGGGCACGCTGGGCGTCTCGCTGCTGATGGTGCCCGTGACGCCGCAGCTGGGCTGGATCACCGGCATCGCCACCCTGGGCCTGGGCGCCTGGTACGTCGCGGAGGCGCACGCCTGGCTGAACCGGATCAGGGCGGGTGTGCCCGACCGGCCGATGCGGTTGTTCTCGGTGTCGATCACCTACATGACGCTGCTCTCGATCGCCCTGGTCGCCGACGTCCTGGTCTGATGGTCGGCCTCCGGCCTCCCACCGCGGCCACGTGCCGGTGCCAGTGGCGTCGAGCCCGTCCTGCTCCTCCTCGGGGAGACCCTCCGGGCCTCCCGTCGTCCTCGCCGCGCCGGTGGCGCGTCCGTCCAGGTCGGCTGGCGGTCGAGTGACTCCTCTGGGAGGCCTCGTGCCTCAGCCTCCCGTCGTCGTCACCGGACGGCGGTGCTCGCCACCGGCGCCGCGTCCAGGGGCACTTCGGACGCCGGGCCGCGGACCGACCAGAGCAGCCGGGCCGTGTAGACGGTGATCAGCACCGCGCCGGCCATGTGCAGCAGCACCAGCAGTGCGGGCAGGTGCGTGAAGTACTGCACGTAGCCGATGACGCCCTGCAGCAGCTCCACGACGAGCAGGTCGCGGGCCGCGCGTCGGACCCGGCCGGGGGAGTCGGTGGCGGCCAGCGCCACCAGCAGCGCGACCGTCAGCCCGATCAGCAGGAACACGACGTCGGCGTGCAGCTGGCTGACCAGCTCGGGGTCGAAGCCGGTGCGCCCGGCCTCCGGGTCGCCGCTGTGCGGGCCGCTGCCGGTGACCACGGTGCCCACCACCAGGACGGCGGCCACCGCGGCGGCGATCCCGGTCGCCAGCAGCGCGAGCGGACGGCGGACCACCAGCTGGCCGACGCCCGGTTCGCGGGAGCGCAGCCACAGCACCGTCGCGATCGCGACCAGCACCATGGAGAGCAGGAAGTGCGCAGCGACCGTCCACGGGTTGAGCCCGGTGAGCACGGTCACCCCACCGAGGAGCGCCTGCGCGGGGATGCCCAGCAGGCTGAGCACCGCCAGCCGCCGCAGGTCCCGGCGCGCCGAGGCGAAGACCGTGACGACGGTCGCGACAGCCACCACCACCAGCGCGAAGGTGAGCATCCGGTTGCCGAACTCGATCAGCCCGTGACCGGCCAGCTCCGGGGTGGGCCGGATGCTCCCGTCGGTGCACTCGGGCCAGGTGGGGCAGCCCAGGCCGGAGCCGGTGAGCCGGACGGCGCCGCCGGTCACCACGATCACGCCGTTGGCGACCACGTTGGCCAGGGCTGTCCGGGAGACGACGGACGGGTTCATCCGAGAGCGGAACGACGCGGGAAGAACCGACACGCTCCCGATGCTACTTACCCCGGCGCCCCCGCCCCCCGGTCCGATCAGCCGGCCGGCGGCACCGCCCGACGCGCGCAGACCGACGAGCCCGACACACAGTCGGAGCAGTGCGCAGCGTCCGCGGTGGGCACATGGGCGTCGACCCGTTCCTACGAGAGGTCTCCCTCAGACATGACCAGCGGATTCCCGGGCGCGCCCTTCGGCGACGGCGGCCCCTTCGACGACTTCTTCCAGGCCTTCCTCGGCGGCCCCGGCGCACGCCGGGGCATGCAGCGGGTGGACATCACCCAGCTGCTCAGCTCGCACTCCCGTGAGGTGGTGTCCGCCGCCGCGCGGCAGGCCGCCGAGTGGGGGAGCCCGGACCTGGACACCGAGCACCTGCTCTGGGCGCTGGCCGGCCACGAGCCCACCCGCACGCTGCTGTCCCGCAGCGGTGCGGACCCCGACCGGCTGAAGAGCGATCTCGCCGGCCTGCTCACCCGGGGCGAGCCGACCGGGCAGGCCCCGGCGCTGACGCCCGCGGCCAAGCGGGCCCTGCTCGATGCCCACCAGGTGTCCCGGGCCAGCGGCTCGACCTACATCGGCCCCGAGCACCTGCTGTTCGCGCTCTCGCTCAACCCCGACTCCGGTGCGGGTCGGGTGCTGGGCGCCGCGCGCGTGACCCCCGAGGCGCTGCAGCGCGCTGCGGCCGGCGGGCCCGTCCCGGCCGGGGCCGGGAGCGGTGGTGGCGAGCAGCCGCCGTCGAACACCCCGACCCTGGACGAGTACGGCCGTGACCTCACGGCGATGGCCCGCGACGGCAAGATCGACCCGGTCATCGGCCGGGCGCAGGAGATCGAGCAGACGATCGAGGTGCTGTCGCGGCGCAACAAGAACAACCCCGTCCTCATCGGTGAGGCCGGCGTCGGCAAGACCGCGATCGCGGAGGGCATCGCCCTGCAGATCGTGGACGGCGACGTCCCCGAGTCGGTGCGCGGCCGGCGGCTGGTCGAGCTCGACCTGACCGGCCTGGTCGCGGGCACCCGCTACCGCGGCGACTTCGAGGAGCGGTTGAAGAAGGTGATGGACGAGATCCGCGAGCACAGCGACGAGGTGATCGTCTTCATCGACGAGCTGCACACCGTCGTCAACGCCGGTGGCTCCGAGGGGTCGGCCGGCGCGGGCAACATGCTCAAGCCGGCGTTGGCCCGCGGCGAGTTGCACATCATCGGCGCCACGACGCTGGACGAGTACCGCCGCACCATCGAGAAGGACGCCGCCCTGGAGCGCCGCTTCCAGCCGGTGTTGGTCCCCGAGCCGAGCACGCTGGACACGGTCGAGATCCTGCGCGGGCTGCGCGACCGGTACGAGGCGCACCACCAGGTCCGGTTCACCGACGCGGCGCTGGTGGCCGCAGCCGAGCTGTCCGAGCGGTACATCACCGACCGGCACCTCCCCGACAAGGCGATCGACCTGATCGACCAGGCCGGTGCGCGCACCCGGCTGCGGGTCAAGCGGCCGACCACCGACCTGCGGGAGCTGGAGCAGCGGGTCCAGGAGCTGCAGCGGGAGAAGGACCAGGCGGTCGCGGCCGAGCAGTACGAGCGCGCCTCCGGTCTGCGCGACGAGATCGCCACCGCCCAGGCCGACCTGGACGGGGCCCGGTCCGGTGGCGGGGGCGGGATCCCCGAGGTGGGGGTGGCCGAGATCGCCGAGGTGGTCTCCCGGGCGACCGGCATCCCGGTGGCCCAGCTGACCCAGGAGGAGCGCGACCGGCTGCTCCGGCTGGAGGACGTCCTGCACGAGCGGGTCGTCGGCCAGGACGAGGCGGTCGAGGTGGTCGCCGAGGCGATCCGCCGCTCGCGCGCCGGCCTGGGCGACCCGGACCGGCCGATCGGCAGCTTCCTGTTCCTCGGCCCCACCGGCGTCGGCAAGACCGAGCTGGCGCGGGCGCTGGCCGAGGCGCTGTTCGGCGACTCGGACCGGATGGTCCGGCTGGACATGAGCGAGTTCCAGGAGCGGCACACGGTCAGCCGGCTGGTCGGCTCGCCTCCCGGCTACGTCGGGTACGAGGACGCCGGTCAGCTGACCGAGGCGGTGCGGCGCCGTCCCTACTCGGTGGTGCTGCTCGACGAGATCGAGAAGGCCCACCCGGACGTGTTCAACACGCTGCTGCAGCTGCTGGACGCCGGCCGGCTCACCGACTCCCAGGGCCGCACGGTCGACTTCAGCAACACCGTGGTGATCATGACCAGCAACCTGGGGTCGGAGGCCATCGTGAACGCCGGCCGGGGCCCGCTCGGGTTCACCGCCAACGGCAACGCGGGCAACGACCTGCGTGACCAGGTGATGCGGCGGCTGCGGGACTCGTTCCGGCCGGAGTTCCTCAACCGGATCGACGAGATCGTGGTCTTCCGGCAGCTCGAGGCCGAGCAGCTGGCGAGGATCACCGACCTGCTGCTGGACGAGACCCGGCGCCGGCTGTCCGCCCAGGACATCGCCGTCGAGGTCTCCCCGGAGGCGGTGACCTGGCTGGCCGAGCGCGGGCACGAGCCGCAGTTCGGTGCTCGGCCGTTGCGCCGGGCGATCCAGCGGGAGGTCGACAACCGGCTGTCCCGGCTGGTCCTGGGCGGTGAGCTGCGGCCCGGCCAGCAGGTGACGATCGACGTCGTCGACGGCGACCTGGACCTCCAGGTGGCCGACCGGCAGCCGAACACCGTCGCGGAGGCGGAGACGCCCGCCGCCGTGTGACTTCCCTCTCGGGGGAGCACAGGGAGCCCGCAAGTAAGGTCCGCCTTGCTTGCGGGCTCCCTGAATAAGCACACAATCGTGTTGTGGAAACCGCTGCGGTGCGTGCCGCCGTCCCCTCGCCGGCCGTGCCGGCCGAGGACGGGCGCACCCGTGACCGGGTGAGCGGGCTGCTCCTCGAGCACGGTCCGCAGAGCGCCGCGGAGCTGGCCGCCCGGCTGGGCATCTCCCCGGCCGCGGTCCGCCGGCACCTCGACGGCCTGGTCGCCACCGGCCGGGTGGACGAGCGGGTGGCCCCCGGTGGCCAGCGCGGCAGGGGCCGGCCGGCCCGCCGTTTCGCCCTCACCGACGCCGGCCGCTCCTCCTTCCCGCACGCCTACGACGACCTCGCGCTCACCGCGCTGCGCTTCGTGGCCGAGCACGGCGGCCCCGATGCCGTCCGGGCGGTGGCGGAGAAGCAGCTGTCCGGGCTGGCCGAGCGGTGCTCGACCGCCGTCGACGACGCCCTGGCGGACGCCGAGCGGGACGGCGCCACCGCACCCGTCGACCGCGCGCAGGTGCTGGCCACCGCGCTGACCACCGAGGGTTACGCCGCGACCGCCTCGGCGATCTCCAGCGGTGGCCAGCTGTGCCAGCACCACTGCCCGGTGGCCCACGTCGCGGCCGAGTTCCCGCAGCTGTGCGAGGCTGAGACGGCGGTGATCAGCAAGCTCGTCGGCACCCACGTGCAGCGGCTGGCCACGATCGCCCACGGCGACGGGATCTGCACCACCCACATCCCCGCCCAGCTCACCCCGACATCTCGGAACAAAGCCACCCCTGCACGCCCTGTACCTGCTGGTAGCGCCGTGGCGCACGACGCCGGCGCCAGCACGAGCAGCACCCCCTCGATCGACCGGGAGAGGACCCCCGCATGACCAGCACCCAGCAGCCGGTGAGCACCCCGCTCACGCAGGACGAGGCGATCGACTCCCTCGGCCGCTACAAGTACGGCTGGGCGGACGCCGACGTCGCCGGTGCCTCGGCGACCCGCGGCATCAACGAGGACGTCGTCCGCGACATCTCCCGTCGCAAGAACGAGCCCGAGTGGATGCTCGAGCGGCGTCTCAAGGCGCTCAAGATCTTCGGCAAGAAGCCCATGCCCGACTGGGGCTCGGACCTGTCCGGGATCGACTTCCAGAACATCAAGTACTTCGTGCGGTCGACCGAGGCCCAGGCCGCCTCGTGGGACGACCTGCCCGACGACATCAAGAACACCTACGACAAGCTGGGCATCCCGGAGGCCGAGAAGCAGCGGCTGGTCTCCGGTGTCGCGGCCCAGTACGAGTCCGAGGTCGTCTACCACAAGATCCGCGAGGACCTCGAGGAGCAGGGCGTCCTGTTCCTGGACACCGACACCGCGCTGCGCGAGCAGCCCGAGCTCTTCCGCGAGTACTTCGGCTCGGTCATCCCGGCCGGGGACAACAAGTTCGCCGCGCTGAACACCGCGGTCTGGTCCGGCGGCTCGTTCATCTACGTGCCCAAGGGCGTCCACGTCGAGATCCCGCTGCAGGCCTACTTCCGGATCAACACCGAGAACATGGGCCAGTTCGAGCGGACCCTCATGATCATCGACGAGGGTGCCTACGTGCACTACGTCGAGGGCTGCACCGCGCCGATCTACAAGACCGACTCGCTGCACTCCGCGGTCGTCGAGATCATCGTGAAGAAGAACGCGCGCTGCCGGTACACGACCATCCAGAACTGGTCGAACAACGTCTACAACCTGGTCACCAAGCGGGCCGTCGCCCACGAGGGCGCGACCATGGAGTGGGTCGACGGCAACATCGGCTCCAAGGTGACGATGAAGTACCCCGCCGTCTGGATGACCGGTGAGCACGCCAAGGGCGAGGTCATGTCCATCGCCTTCGCCGGTGAGGGCCAGCACCAGGACGCCGGCGCCAAGATGGTGCACGCCGCGCCGCACACCTCCTCGACGATCGTGTCGAAGTCGGTCGCCCGGGGCGGTGGCCGCACCTCCTACCGCGGCCTCGTGCAGATCGACGAGGGCGCCTACGGCTCCAAGTCGACGGTGAAGTGCGACGCGCTGCTGGTCGACACGATCAGCCGCTCGGACACCTACCCCTACGTCGACGTCCGCGAGGACGACGTCGCGATGGGTCACGAGGCGACCGTCTCCCGGGTCAGCGACGACCAGCTCTTCTACCTGATGAGCCGCGGCCTGTCCGAGGACGAGGCGATGGCGATGGTCGTCCGCGGCTTCGTCGAGCCGATCGCCCGGGAGCTCCCGATGGAGTACGCCCTCGAGCTCAACCGCCTGATCGAGCTGCAGATGGAAGGTGCCGTCGGCTGATGGCTGACACG
>NZ_SJEW01000034.1 GCF_005930475.1 Modestobacter altitudinis | reverse complement strand
CTCCGGCCCGCCCCAGGACCGTCCGGCCGCCCCGGCGCCGCCGCCCCCGCCTGGCTGGCGCCGCTGGCTGATCCCGATCGGGGTGGGCATCACCGCGCTGCTGCTGCTCCTCCCGCGGATGGGCGCCGCGCCGGAGCAGGTCGACTACGGCCAGCTGTCGCAGCAGGTCGCGGCCCGGCACGTGGAGTCGCTGACGCTGACCGCCGACGGGGCGATCAGCGGCGCCTACCGGTCGGACTACCGCGGCGGGGACGAGTTCACCTCGCACTACCCGACCGGCGTCCAGGGCGTCGACGAGACGTTCCTGACCCAGGTCAGGGACCCCGACGTCGTGCCGCACTTCTCCGCGACCGGCGCGACCGGGTCGCTGCTGGGCACGCTGCTGTCCTTCCTGCCGATCCTGCTGTTCGTCGGCTACTTCGTCTACATCGGGCGGCAGGCCCGCAAGGGGGCGCTGGGCGGCGGGCTGGGTGCGATGGGCGTGGGCCGGTCCAAGGCGAAGGTCATCGACGCCGACCGGCCGACCACCACGTTCGCCGACGTCGCCGGCTACGAGGGCGTCAAGCGCGACGTCACCGAGGTCGTGGACTTCCTCCGGTCCAACGAGAAGTACGCCGCCGCCGGGGCGATCGCCCCGCGCGGCGTGCTGATGGCCGGCCCGCCCGGCACCGGGAAGACGCTGCTGGCCCGCGCGGTCGCCGGCGAGGCATCGGTGCCGTTCTTCTCCATCACCGGCTCGGGGTTCGTCGAGCTGTACGTCGGGGTCGGCGCCTCACGGGTGCGCGACCTGTTCGCCGAGGCCCGCAAGCGGGCCCCGTCGATCATCTTCATCGACGAGATCGACGCGATCGGCCAGCGCCGCGGGGCCGGGCTGTCGGTCAACGACGAGCGCGAGCAGACGCTGAACCAGCTGCTCGCCGAGATGGACGGCTTCGACCCGGCCACCGGTGTCGTGGTGATGGCCGCGACCAACCGGCCCGAGACGCTGGACCCGGCGCTGCTGCGCCCCGGGCGCTTCGACCGGCAGGTCGTCGTACCGCTGCCCACGCAGCCCGAGCGCGCCGCCATCCTGGCCGTGCACGCCGCGGGCAAGCACCTCACGGCCGACGTCGACCTGCAGGCGACCGCCCGGGCCACCCCGGGGTTCTCCGGCGCGGACCTGGCCAACCTGATGAACGAGGCGGCGATCGTCGCCGTCCGCGACGACCGCAGCGAGATCACCGCCGCCGACCTCGCCCAGGCCCGCGACCGGATCCTGCTCGGCCAGCGGCAGGGCTCGAACTTCCTGCTCGAGTCGGAGAAGCGCAACGTGGCCGTGCACGAGTCCGGCCACGCCCTGGTCGCCGCGCTCTCCCCGGCGGCCGACCCGGTCGACCGGGTCACCATCCTGCCCAGCGGCATGGCGCTCGGGGTCACCGAGCAGGTGCCCGAGGAGGAGCGCCACCTGTACTCGGCCGAGCACCTGACCACGAGCCTCGCGGTGCGGCTGGGTGGCCGGGCCGCCGAGCTGGTCGTGTTCGGCCAGGGCTCGACCGGCGCGTCCAACGACCTGGCCGGCGCCACCGACCTGGCCACCCGGATGGTCCGCGAGTTCGGGCTCTCCGCCGCGCTCGGGCCGGTGGGCTACGGCAACGACTCCCCGCAGTACCTCGGGGGCGGCGCGTCGGCGAACCGGGTCTACAGCGAGGAGACCCAGCGGGTGATCGACACCGAGGTGGCCCGGCTGCTGCGTGAGGCCGAGGAGCACGCCGTCGCCCTGCTGACCCGGCACCGCGGCGCGCTGGACGCGCTGACCCAGCAGCTGCTGGAGCGCGAGACGGTGTCCGGCGACGTCGTCCGCGAGGTCGCCCGGGCCGGTGCTCCGGCGGGGGCGGGCAGGCCGACGGCCTGACGGCTGATCCGGTCCGTCCGCGGACTGGTCGTGTGCAACCGGTCACCCCCCGTCATGCCGACTGGTGGACGTACGGATACGGTCGAGCGCGAGGACCACGGGGCCGGCTCCGGCCTGCACTCCGTGGGACCAGTCGCACTGCCCGTCCACGGGGGTGGAACGGAAGGACCTCGCATGTCGCTGTTCGAACGTCTCGGCCAGGAGGCCGGGATCGGCACCGCGGTCGACGACTTCTACGTCCGGGTCGTCGCCGACCCGCAGCTGGCGCCGTACTTCGAGGGCATCGACCTGCCCCGGCTGCGCCGCCACCAGACCGCGCTGCTCTCCCAGGTCACCGGGGGTCCGGTCGAGTACTCCGGCCGGGACCTCGCGGCCGGCCACGCCGGCCTGGGCATCACGCCGGAGGACTTCGACCGGGTCGTCGGCCACCTGGTCGGCACGCTCACCGCACTGGGCGTCTCCGGCGAGGACATCGGTGCGGTGGGGGAAGCGCTCACCGCGCACCGCGACGACATCGTCACCGCCGCCGAGCGGGTCGGCTGACCGCCGGGCTGCGAGGAGGAGTCGACGCGTGGACATCCCCGCGATGCGCGCCAGCTTCGGCAAGGCGGCCACCCACGGCGACCAGGTGCCGTCGTGGTTCTACGCGCACCTGTTCCTGACCCACCCGGAGACCCGGGACATGTTCCCGGTCTCGATGGCCCACCAGCGGGACCGCCTGTTCGCCGCGCTGGGCGAGGTCATGGCGCGGGTCGACGACCTGGACGCCCTCGTGCCCGTCCTGCAGCAGCTGGGCCGGGACCACCGCAAGTTCGGCGCCCTCGCCGCGCACTACCCGGCGGTCGGGGCGAGCCTGCTCGCGACCCTGGAGCACTTCGACTACGACTGGGACGACGCGCTCGCCGCGTCCTGGACCGAGGCCTACGGCGTCATCGCCGACGTGATGATCGGCGCGGCCGACGCCGACGCGGCTTCCCCGGCGTGGTGGGACGGCGAGGTGGTCGCCCACGACCGGCGCACCGTCGACGTCGCCGTGCTGACCGTGCGGACGACGGCGCCGCTGCCCTACCTCCCTGGTCAGGCGGTCTCGGTGGAGAGCGAGCTGCGCCCGCGGCTGTGGCGCTGGTACTCCCCGGCCAACGCCCCGCGGCCGGACAACGCCCTCGACCTGCACGTCAGGGCCCGCGACGGCGGACCGGTCAGCAGCGCGCTGGTCCGGCTGGCCCGGGTGGGCGACGTGGTCCGGCTGGGCCCGCCGGTGGGCCACCTCGCGCTGGACACCGGCTCCGACCGGGACCTGCTGCTCGTCGCCGGCGGTACCGGCCTGGCGCCGATGAAGGCGCTGGTCGACCAGGTGGCCCGGCAGGGCCCACCGCGGCGGGTCGACCTGTTCGTCGGGGCGCGCACCGAGGACGGCTTCTACGACCGGGCCGACCTGCGCCGGCTCGAGCAGGAGCACCCGTGGCTGACGGTCACCTGTGCCGTCTCCCAGGAGAAGGGCTCGGCCGTGGAGCACGGTGACATCGCCGACGTCGTCCTCCGGCACGGTCCCTGGACCAGCCGGGACGCCTACGTCGCGGGCAACCCGGCGACGGTCGAGGACACCGTCGTCCGGCTCCACCAGCACGGCGTGCCGATGGCACGCATCCGCACCGAGGTGTTCGCCCCCAGCCGACCGAGCCCGACCGTTGACGGGAAGGTGACCGAATGACCACCAGCACCACGGGCCACGGGCACGAGGTCGGGCCGCCCACGGCCGATGACCTCCGCGCCGTGCACTTCACCCCGGCGAGCATGCTGCACCCCGGCTACACCGACCGGGAGGTCGACTCCTTCGTCGCCCGGGCCGCCGATGAGCTGGCCCGGCTCTCCGAGGAGAACGCGCAGCTGCGGGAGCAGGTGCAGGCACTCCGCCGGCAACTGGACGCCGTCGCCGCCCGCCCCTCCCCCAGCGACCAGGCCGTCGGCATCCTGGCCACCGCCCAGCTGACCGCCGACCAGTACGTGGCCGAGGCCGAGGACTTCAGCCGGCAGATGACCAGCGAGGCCCGCGCCCAGTACGAGGAGCAGCTGACCGAGGCCCGGGAGCGGGCCGGGGCGATCGTGCAGGCGGCGGCCGAGGCGCGCGCGGCCATCGTGGCCTCGGGCGGTGGTGGCGCCGGTGACGCCCCGGGCACCCAGGAGCTGCAGGACCAGATCGCCTACCTCAAGGCGTTCGGCCAGGCCACCCGGGTCCAGCTGCGCTCCTACCTGGAGGCGTTGCTGGCCGACGTGGAGATCGAGTGGGGCCGGGCGCACCCCGCGGTCGTCCCCCCGGCGCTGGTCGCCGACCGGGAGCCGCACGGTGCCACGGCCCTGGACGCCGCCGTCGCAGCGGTGCCGGCCACCCGGTCGCCGTACTGACCGGCCGACCGGGTGACCGGGGCGGTCAGCCGGCCGGGGTGCGGTCCCGCGGCTGGGGCGCCACCACGTTGGGCGGGTCTGCCGGCATGCTCGCCGCCAGGGTCTCCAGCGCGTCGCCGATCCGTCCGGTGAGCAGCCGGAGGGACTCGGTGGCCCGGTCCCGCTGGCCGTGCAGCTGCTCGATCTCCCGCCGGGCCGCGGCGACCACCTCGGCTGCCGCCGCCATCTCCTGCTCCTGCTGCCGGCGGGCCTTCTCCTCGGCCGCCGCCCGAGCCGCGGCGGCCTCCTCCTCGAGCCGGCGGCGCTCCTGCGCCGCCTCCGCCGCCAGCCGCTGCTGCTCGCGCGCGGCGGCAGCCCGCAGCTCCCCGGCCTCGGCCCGAGCGGCCGCCAGCGCGTCCGCGGCCTGCACCCGGGTCGCGGTCGCGGACTCGCGCTCGGTCGCCGCCGCGTCCTCGGCCTCCCGCGCGTGCTGCATCATCGCCGCCGACCACGTCCGGGCGGCGGTCACCAGCCCGTCGGCCTCGGCCGCGCCGGCGGCCCGGGTCTCCGCGGCCTCCTCGGCGGCGAGCTCCAGGATGTGCGCCACCCGGTCGGAGACCTGGCGGGCCTCCCGGCTCGCCGCGGAGCGGGACAGCTCCTCCCGGACCCGGTCCAGCTCCGCCGAGACGGCCGCGAAGCGGGCCGCCATCTCGTCCGCCGACCGGCGGGCCGCCCGGAGCTCCCGTTCGGCCCAGGTGACGTAGCTGTCCACCTGGGAGCGCTCGTAGCCGCGGACGGCGCCGCGGAAGCTGGGCAGGAACTCCAGCACACTGTCCAGGTCGCCCTTGAGGTTCGGTCTGCGCGGTTCCGGGACGGCGGAGGGGGCCTCGGAGGCGGCACCCGGGCCGGCCGCCGGCAGGGTGGTCAGCGGCTGGGTCGTCGGCGTCTCAGGGGTCTGGGGTCCAGCGGTCTGGGGCATGGGTCCTCCCGCATCCGGTCCTGCCGGGTGGCGCCGTCCGTGGCGTCCCCGCCATGGTGGGGGCCGGGCGGTGGCCGGGCCAACCAGTCGTCGGAGCGCCGTGAGCGAAACGTGACCTGACGGAACCGGCGCGCTCAGCCCGCCGTCTCCCGGTACCCGGTGAGCCGGCGCCAGAGCCAGCCCGACGGCACCCGGCGGCCGGTGACCAGGTAGGCGGGGACGGCGTCGACCATCAACGTCTTCTCCAGCGCGCGGCGGGAGACCGGGCGCCCGGCGAGCAGCAGCTCGTCGTCGGCGCGCAGCACGAACGCGTCGTCGGGAGCCAGCACGCTCTCCCCGTCGCGGAGCAGGAGCAGCGGCACCGCCGGCAGCCGCTGGTCCCGGTCGTCGGGACTGCGCAGCAGGTCGCCCAGCACGAGGGAGCCCTCGGCGAGCCACGGGCCCAGGGACGGCGCCTCGGTGCTGTTGAGCCGCACCTTGAACAGCGCGCCGAGCCGGTCGCCGCACTCGTCGCGCAGCAGGTCGATCAGGGCGGCCGCCCACTCGTCGTCCCGGCCGGTGAGCTCGCGGACGAAGCGCCAGAGCAGCGGCGTGCTCAGCCGGGCGTAGACCTCGTGCGCGATCACCTCGGTGGGCACCAGCAGGGCGTCGACGTCCATGGCGGCGAACAGCGCCGCACTGGTCGGCTGGTTCTGCCGGGCGGCGACGAACAGGTCCGGGTTCACCCGGCGGGCCGCGGCCACCAGCGAGAGGTTGGTGGTGTCGTTGTCCGTGCCGGCCACGAAGCCCACGGCCCCGGGGAGGTCCGAGGCGGCCATCACCGCCGGGTCGGACTCGTCGCCCACGAGGAGGTGCAGCAGCGGGTCAGGCGCCGGGTCCTCCCCCGGCCGGGGCTCGATGACCGTGACCTCCAGCCCCTCGGCGCGCAGGTCGGCGGCGAAGTGCCGGCCGAAACGGCCGTACCCGCAGACCACCCACCGGCCCGGTGCCGGCGCGGAGCGGCGCGGCGGCAGCTGCGCCCCGGGCCCGCTCTCCAGCCAGGTCATCAGCTGGTAGGCGGCCGGGGAGTGCAGCGCCAGCCGCAGGTGGTCGCCGAACCGGTCGAAGGGGTTGATCACCGTCGGGCTGCCGAAGGCGCTCATCCGCTCGGCCACCACGGCCGAGGTGGTGCGGGTGACGACGGTGAGCTCCGGCCGCAGCAGGGCGGCGGTCATCGTGACGGCGAGGTTGGCCTCGTCGTCGTCGGTCAGCGCGAGCACGGCCTCGCAGCACGGGTGGGTCAGCCCGGCCACCTGCAGGTCGTGCGGGTTGCGCGCGTCGCCGGCCAGGCCGGGCACGTCGGCGCGGAGCGTGTCCAGCTCGAGGGCGTCGATCCGGGCGTCGGAGACGTCGACGACGGTGAACCGGCGGCCCAGCTCGTCGAAGGAGCGGCCGAGCAGCTCACCGGTCTGCCCGTAGCCCACGATCAGCAGGAACGGCTCGCGCAACCGGGAGACCTTGCGGCTGAAGTGCTGCAGCGCCAGCGCCGCCCGGAACGCCCGGTCCTGCAGCAGGGAGAGCAGCGCGCTGATCGCGTAGGCCCAGCCGATGACCGACAGGTAGATCGTGCCGGTCACCCACAGCCGCTGCGCGGCGGTGAACGGGAACGGCAGCTCGCCGAAGCCGATCGTCGTCGCGGTGTAGCTCATCACGTAGAACGAGTCGAAGATGCTCAGCCGGTACGGCCGGCCGGCGTCGTCGACCCCGGTGATCAGGCTCAGGCCCAGCACGCTCACCGCGAAGATGAGGACCAGCGTGATCAGCGGCGCCCGCATCCGCCGCAGCACCAGGAAGATCGGCGCGGAGGCCTGCACCCCCGAGACCAGCCCGGCCGGCACCGGCCGCTTCCCGGGCAGCTGCCGCTCCCCCATGGCCGGCCGGCGCCCGCTGCCGGGGGTGCTGGTCACCGCGGTCCGTCCTCAGGAACGACGGAACGAGCTGGTCTCGATGACCAGCAGCACCAGCGACACGACGTTGGCCAGCAGCGCGCCGCCGGACAGCGAGACGATGCTCGCGGTCGCCCCGGCGGTGAGCCCCGCGCTGGACACGTGCGCGGCGAACACCCAGAACACCGTGGCCGCGATGAGCTGCAGGTCGGCGACCAGGCTGGTGGCCAGGTGCACCGCGCCGATCTGGGTGCGGTCACCGAACTTGAGCACCGTCGCGATCAGGTTGACCACCACCGCGGCGAACAGCTCGTACTCGTTGTGCAGCTGCGGGTCGGAGATGTCACCGATGAAGAAGCCGAAGTTCAGCGTGGCGGCGAGCGTCACGAAGAACCCGAAGACCACCTTCTCGAGGTTCATCCCGCGCCCCGTCCCCTGCGGTTGATCACCGTCGGACCCTAACGCCGGTCCTCAGGAGCCCGCCGAGTGGAAGGCCTGCAGCGCCGCGAGCGTGGCGGCGGGCGCCTCCTCGACCATGAAGTGCCCGCTGTCGACGGCCTGCCCGGTGACGTCGGTGCCCCACGCCCGCCAGACCTCCAGCGGGTCGTACCAGGCAGGGAGCGCCCCCCGTCCGGCCCACAGCACCTGCAGCGGGCTGGTGATCCGGCGCCCCGCGGCCCGGTCGTCCTCGTCGAGCTGCCGGTCGCACCCCGCTCCGGCGCGGTAGTCCTCGCAGATGGCGTGCACCACCGCCGGGTCGTGCAGGGCCCGGGTGTAGTCGGCGACCGCCTCGGGCCGGAAGCCCCGGAGCACCCCGCCGAACTGGGCGTCGAGGAAGAAGTGCTCCGGGTCCCGGCCGATGATCGTCTCGGCGATCGGCTCGGGCTGGGCCAGGAAGCCCCAGTGCCAGTAGCCGAGGGCGAAGCGCGCGTCGGCGCGGGCCCACACCTCCGCGGTGGGCACCACGTCCAGCACGGTCAGCCGGCGGACGACGTCCGGGGTGTCCAGCGCCATCCGGTAGGCCACCCGGCCACCGCGGTCGTGGCCGGCCACGTCGAACCGGTCGAAGCCGAGCCGGCGCATCAGCGCGACGCCGTCGGCGGCCATCGCCCGCTTGCCGAACGTCTCGTGGGTGGGCACCGTCGCCGGCGGCGAGCTCTCGCCGTAGCCGCGCAGGTCTGGCGCCACGACGGTGAACGCGCGCGCCAGGTCGGCTGCGACGCCGGCCCACATCAGGTGCGTCTGGGGGTAGCCGTGCAGCAGCAGGAGGGGTGGACCCGAGCCCCCGGTGCGGACCCGCAGCGTCACCTCCCCGACGTCGACCCGGGAGAGCTCGAACCCCTCGAAGCCGGGCTGCGGCGCAGCCGTCATCGGTCCTCCTCGATCGCGGGCGGGTGCCGGCCGCCAGCCTCCCGCACCAGCCGCCGCCGTGGACGTCCTGCTGCGCCCGGCGCGGACCCCCGGTAGACACGGGGTCGTGACCGCGGACGCCGGCGACACCCGGACCCCCCTGCCCGCCGACCGGCACCACCTCGACCAGCTGCGGGCGGCGACCGAACGGGCGGCGGTGACCGCCGAGCCGCTCTCCTCCCCGCACACCGGCGCCCCGGCCGCGCTGCTGGACCGCGCCGAGCAGGCCGTCGAGGCGGCCGGACCCGACCTGCTCGCGCTCAGCGCCGACCTGCACGCCCACCCCGAGGAGGGCTACGCCGAGCACCGGTCGGTGCGGGCGGTGGCCGACCTGCTGGCCCGGCACGGCATCGACGCCGAGGTCGGCGTGCACGGCCTGGACACCGCGCTGCGGGCGAGCGCCGGCAGCGGGAGCCCGACCGTGGCGGTGCTCGCCGAGTACGACGCGCTGCCGGGCATCGGCCACGGCTGCGGGCACAACGTCATCTGCTCGGCCGCCGTCGGGGCGTTCCTCGGCCTGGCCGCCGTGCTGGCCGACGGCAGCGTCCCCGGGACGGCCCTGCTGCTGGGCACCCCGGCCGAGGAGGGCGGCGGCGGCAAGGAGCTGATGGCCCGCGACGGCGCCTTCGACGGCGTCGACGCGGTGGTCATGCTGCACCCCTTCTCCTACGACGCCGCCGTGCAGCCCTTCCTGGGCCGCCGCCAGCTGCGGGTGACCTACACCGGCATCGCCGCGCACGCCTCCGCGCAGCCGTTCATGGGCCGCAACGCCCTCGACGCCGTGGTCGCCGGGTACCAGGGGGTGGCGATGCTGCGCCAGCACGTGCCGGACACCGACCGGGTGCACGGGGTGATCACCGACGGCGGGCAGCGGCCCAACGTCGTCCCGGAGACCGCGAGCGCGCTGTACTACGTGCGCTCGGCGACGCCGGAGACGCTGGCCGACCTCAGCCGCCGGATGGAGGCGATCGCGGTGGCCGCGGCCGCGATGACCGGCTGCGGGTACGAGCTGCACTGGGACGAGATGCCGGCCTACCTGCCCATCCGCGCCAACCTCGAGCTCGCCGCGCGCTGGACCCGGCACCAGGCCCGCCGAGGTCGCACCGCGCTGCCGCCGGGGGTCACACCGGCGTCGCTGGCCGGGTCGACGGACCTGGGCAACGTCAGCGTGCGGGTGCCCTCGATCCACCCGATGATCGCGATCGCCGGCCCGGACACCTCCATGCACACCACCGACTTCGCCGCAGCCGCCGCCTCCCCGGCCGGGGACCGGGCGGTGCTGGACGGCGCGGTCGGCCTCGCGCTGACCGCGCTGGACGTGCTCGCCGACCCGGCGGTGCTGGCGGCCGCCCGGGCGGAGTTCGAGGCGGCCGGCGGGGTGCTCGACCTCGACGCCGTCCTCGACCGCCCGTGATCAGCAGACTGCTGCTGCTCGGCGCCACCGGCGACCTGGCCGGCCGCTTCCTGCTGCCCGCGCTGGGCTGGCTGACGGCCGCCGGAGAGCTCCCCGACGACCTGCAGGTGGTGGCCGCCGGGGTGCAGGACTGGGACGACCAGGCCTTCCGGGACCACGTCGCCGCCCGCTGGGAGTCCTCCGCCGGGGACCTCCCGACGGCGGCGCGCGAGGCGACGCTGCGCCGGCTGCGGTACCGCCGGTTCGACGCGGACGACCCCGTGACCGTCGCCGCTGCGGTCGGGGCCTTCGCCGGCGGCGGCCCGGTCGCGGCCTACCTGGCGCTGCCCCCGGCCTTGTTCCCCGCCACCCTGCGCGCGCTGGGCTCGGCCGGCCTGCCGCCGGGGAGCCGGATCGCCGTCGAGAAGCCCTTCGGCGCCGACCTGACCACTGCCGTCGCGCTCAACCGGCTGCTGGCGGAGGTGAGCGGTGGCGACGAGGCGGCGGTGACCCGCGTCGACCACTTCCTCGGCATGCCGGTCGTCACCGGGCTGCTCACCCTGCGGGCACCCGACGGCGAGCTGGGGCCGGGGTGGCACGGCGAGGAGATCGCCGAGGTGCACGTCGTCTGGGAGGAGACACTCGGCCTGGAGGGCCGGGCGGACTTCTACGACCGGACCGGCGCGGTCCGGGACGTGCTGCAGAACCACCTGCTCCAGGTCCTCGTCCTGCTCACCCTGGAACCGCCGCCGAGCCCGGGCGAGGCAGGACTGCACGCGGCGAAGCTGACCCTGCTGCGGGCGCTGCAGCTGTCCTCCTCCGACCCGGCCGCCTGCACCCGCCGTGCCCGGTACACCGCCGGCGTGCTGGCCACCGGCGACACCGTTCCCGACTACGCCGCCGAGGACGGTGTGGACCCCGCACGGGGCACCGAGACCCACGCCGAGCTGGTGTTCGGGATCGACACCCCGCGCTGGGCCGGGACGCGGTTCCTGCTGCGCACCGGCAAGGCCGTGGGGACCTCCCGGAAGGTCGTGGCGGTGCACTTCCGGGACGCCGGCCGCGAGCCGCTGGAGATCTCGCTGGAGCCTGCGCAGCACGGGCCCCGGCCGGGTGCCACCCAGGCGCCCGGCGAGCTCACCGCGTACTGCCGCGTGCTGGGCGACGTGCTCGCCGGCGGCAGCGCGACGTCGGTCAGCGCCGGGGAGGCGGAGCAGGCCTGGCGGGTCGTGGACCCCGCGCTGGCGGCCTGGGCGGCCGGGACGGTGCCGCTGCAGGAGTACGCCGCCGGGTCGGCCGGGCCTCCCCCGCTTGCACCGAGCGCTCAGCCGAGCCGACGCAGCTCGCCGTAGCGCCGGGCCAGGTCGGGGAGCTGGTGGTGGGCGTTGAGCCCGCTGGGGTTCGGCGCGACGCAGGTCACCGCCCCGCCCACGCGTTCGGGCTGGACGCCGAGCACGGCCCTCGGCCGGTCGAACGCCAGCCGCCACGCGGTCACCCCCAGCACGGCCAGCACCCGTGGCCGGTACCAGGCGACCAGCTCGGCCAGCGCGGCCGCCCCCTCCCGCAGCTCCGCGCGGCTCAGCTCGGCGGCGGTACGGGTCGGCCGGGCGACGACGTTGGTGATGCCCAGCCCGTACCGGGGAAGGGTGGCGTCCTCGTCCGGGGCGAACTGCCGCGGGGTGAGGCCACCGAGGTGCAACGCCGGCCAGAACCGGTTCCCCGGCCGGGCGAAGTGGTGGCCCCGCTCCGCGGACATCAGCGAGGGGTTGATGCCGCAGAAGAGCACGTCGAGGTCGGGCGCGACGACGTCGCGCAGCGGCTTGGCCGCACCCCCGCCCTCCACGCGACCCAGTGTGTGGCATCCACCGCGCGCGATGTCGGCCCGTCCCCGGTAGACACGGCTCACACCGCGGACGACGACTGCCACGTCGAGGAGCTGCTGCCATGAGCACACCGGTGACCACCACCCGCACCGACCGGCTGCTCGGCGGCATCGAGCGGGTCGGCAACAAGATCCCCGAGCCGTTCCTGCTCTTCGTCGGCCTCTTCACGGTGCTCGCCGTGGTGTCCACCGGACTGGCCTGGGCGGGGGTGCAGGCCCAGGTCGAGGGCACCGGGGAACCGACCGTCGTCCGCGGGTTCTTCACCGGCGAGGGGATCCGCTGGTTCACCACCACGCTGGTGGACAACTTCGTCGGGTTCCCGCCGCTGGGCACCGTGGTGGTGATCCTGCTGGCCGTCGGGATCGCCCAGCGCAGCGGACTGCTCTCGTCGGTGATCAAGCGGAGCTTCTCCGGCTGGCCCTCGTGGGCGCTGCCCTACGCGGTCGCGCTGGTCGGCACCGTGGGCAGCGTCATGGCCGACTCGGTGATGATCGTGCTCCCGCCGCTGGCCGCCATGGTCTTCGCCGCGGCCGGCCGGCACCCGGTGGCCGGGCTGCTCGGCGCCTTCGCGGCCGCCGGCGCCGGCTACTCGACGTCGCTGGTGGTCACCAGCCTGGACGCGCTGTTCGCCGGGATCACCTCCGCGGTCACCGGCTCGCTGCCCGACCCCGGCACGCCGGTCACCCCGGTCTCGAACTGGTTCTTCAACATCGCGAGCTCACTCGTGCTGACCGTGGTCTGCGGGTTGCTCATCACCCGGGTGCTGGAGCCGCGGCTGGAGCGGCTGCGGGTGCCCAGGGAGCAGAGCGAGGACGCCGAGGACGGGATCGGCGCCGTGGAGGACGTCACCGACCTGACCATCGACGACCGGGCCCGCCGGGGCATGCGGCTGGCCGGCCTGGCCTTCCTGGTCACCGCCGCCGCGATCCTGCTGCTGACCGTGCTGCCCGGGGCGCCGCTGCGCAACGAGACCGGCGGCTACCTGCCCGAGTCGCCGTTGCTGGACTCGGTCGTGTTCATCGTCTCGGCGCTGCTGGCCGTCCCCGGGATCGTGTACGGCTACGCGACCGGTTCGTTCCGCAGGGCCGCCGACGTGCCCGTGGCGATGGCCGAGGCGGTCAAGGACATGGCCTCCTTCATCGTGCTGGCCTTCGTGCTCGGCCAGTTCATCGCGCTGTTCAACTGGTCCGGCGTGGGCACGGTCCTGGCGGTCTCGGGGGCCGACGCGCTCGCCTCGCTCGGCTTCACCGGGTTCCCCGCCGTGCTCGCCTTCGTGCTGCTCTGCTCGCTGCTCAACCTGTTCATCGTCTCCGGGTCGTCGATGTGGACGATCATGGGCGCGGTCTTCGTGCCGCTGTTCGCCCTGCTGGGCTACGAGCCCGGGTTCACCCAGGCGGCGTTCCGGATCGGTGACTCGGCGACCCAGATCCTCACGCCGCTGAACCCCTACCTGGTGATCGTGCTGGCCATGCTGCGCCGCTACGAGCCGCAGGCCGGCTTCGGCACGCTCATCTCCCGCTTCCTGCCCTTCACCGTCGTCTTCTGGCTGGCCTGGGCCGCCGTGCTGGCCGTGTGGTTCTTCCTCGACCTGCCCTTCGGCCCCGGCCAGCACGCCCGCCTGCCCTGACCGCCCGGCGTGCGCACCCGGACGCACCGGGTGAAGCTGTGCCGGGCACGACGGTCGGACGGCAGGACATCGACAGTGGGGCGGACATGGCGCGAGTGGCGGTCACCGGCAGCAGCGGCAAGCTCGGCAGGGCGGTGGTCGGCGACCTGCTCGCGCACGGCTGGGACGTGGTGGCGCTGGACCGGACGCCCAGCCCGCGCACGGACGTCGTCTCCTCCGTCGTCGACCTGACCGACTTCGGGCAGGCCGTCGAGGCGCTGAGCGGCATCGACGACCGGCACACCGGCGTGGACGCCCTGGTGCACCTGGCCGCCGTCCCGGCGCCCGGGCTGCTGCCCAACGCAGCGACGTTCGCCAACAACATGACCGCGTCCTACAACGTCTACAGCGCAGCACTGCGGGCCGGCGTCCGGAAGGTCGTCTGGGCCTCCAGCGAGACCGTCCTCGGCCTGCCCTTCGACACCCCGCCGCCCTACGTGCCGGTCGACGAGGAGTACCCGCCGACGCCGACCACCACGTACTCGCTGGTCAAGACGATGGAGGAGGAGCTGGCCCGGCAGTTGTGCCGGTGGCACCCCGACCTGTCGATGACCGGGCTGCGGTTCAGCAACGTCATGTACCCCGAGGACTACGCCGAGTTCCCCGGCTTCGACGCCGACCCGGCGCTGCGCCGGTGGAACCTGTGGGGCTACATCGACGCCCGGGACGGCGCGCAGGCGGTGCGGCTCGGGCTGGAGCACACCGCCCCGGGCGCGGACGTCTTCATCGTCGCCAACGCCGACACGGTGATGTCCCGGTCCAACGCCGAGCTGCTGGCCGCCGAGTTCCCCGGTGTCCCGGTGACCCGCGAGCTCGGGCCGAACGAGACGCTGCTGTCGATCGACAAGGCCCGCCGGGTGCTGGGCTTCGAGCCGCAGCACTCGTGGCGGGACGAGGTCGGCGCCCAGCCCGTCTCCTAGCCGGGCTCGCGGCCGGGCACCCGCAGGCCGTACTGGGCGATCTTGCGGTACAGCGTCGCCCGGGAGACCCCCAGCTCGGTGGCCGCCTGGGTCGCGGTGGTCCCCGGCCGGGTGAGGCAGCGCAGGATCTCGTCGCGCTCCAGCTGCTCGAGCCGGCTCAGCGACCGCGACCCGGCGCTGAGCACCGCGGGCGGCAGGTGGTGGACGTCGACGACGTCGGTGCGGGCCACCGCCTCCCGGACGACGGCGCGCAGCTCCCGCACGTTCTCCGGCCAGGAGTGGGCCGCCAGCGCCCGCAGCGCCCGCGGGGTGAACGGCACGTCGCGGTGTCGGAGCTCGCGGGCGAAGGCCAGGGCCAGCGGCTCGACGTCCTCGGTCCGGTGCCGCAGCGCCGGCACCTCGACGACCGAGTCGACCAGCGCCGCCAGCGACGCCGGGACGGCGGCCAGCGACGGGGCGGTGAGCACCACGGGCCGCACCGGGCCGGCCGGCGCCGTGCCGAGCACCGCGGCCAGTTCGTCGGCCGCCCATGCCGGCAGCACGTCGGCGCCGGAGACGACCACGCAGGTGTCGGGGCTGGTCAGCTCCGGGGCCCACAGCGCGAGCCAGGAGTCGACGTCGGCGGCCTGCGGCGGACGGGCGACCAGCACCCGCTCGCGCCGCCGGCCGCCGTGCCGGGCGAGGCTGGCCACCGCGGACTTGCCGGCACCGGGCTCCCCCACGACCGCCAGCAGCCGGCCGGCCGCGACCGCGTCCCGGGCCGCGGCCACGGCGTCCCGCCACGCGCGGGAGGGGCACGGGTCGGCGCCGGGCAGCCGGTCGGCGAAGACGTGGAAGACCTCGCCGCGGGGCATCGGCCGCTCCGGGTGGCCGCCGGAGCGGACGTGCATGAGCGCGCTGGTGTTGCCCGCCGCCGACTGGGCCAGTGCCAGCAGCAGGTCGGAGGAGGCGTCGGACCAGGTGGTCATGTTGATGCTGCCGACCAGGTCCCCGGTGCGCGGGTCGAGCACCGGCACCGCGGCGCAGGTGTAGCGGCGCAGCGGTGCGACGAAGTGCTCGCCGGCCCGCACCAGCGACGGCACCCGGTCGGCCAGCGCGAGCCCGAGGCCGTTGGTGCCGGCGGTGCGCTCGCCGAAGTAGAAGCCCGGCGCCAGGTGAACCCGGTCCAGCGAGCGGCTGATCTCCCGGTCACCGGACCACCGGGCCAGCACCAGCCCCTCGGCGTCGGTGATCATCAGCCCGACCGGTTCGGCGGCGAGCGTGCCGTGCAGCCGGCCGAGGACCTCCGCGCCGCACTCGTAGAACAGCGAGTCGGTGCTCAGCGCCGGGCTGTAGACCGCCTCGACCGCCTCGGGTGAGACGCCGTACCGCTGGCTGCGCGCCCAGGACGCCCGCACCCGGGGGCGCGCCCGCGGCAGGGAGAGGTCACCCGGCGGCAGGGGCACCGGCGCGGGGACGGCGGGACGGTCGGTCACGGGACACCTCCTGACGCGCCGTTGCGTCGCCGTGGATGCTAGGCCGCCGGCTGGCTGCGCGAGAGCGCTCGGCTGTCCCGGTGTCTCAAAGTGAGACAGCGGGACCGGGGGCACCGGGGTCCCGGCGTCCTAGCGTCCGGTGTGACCCAGCTCGCAGCGGTGCGAGCCGGACCCTCGAGGAGGACCCCGATGTACAGCAAGGACGGCGAGGACTACTTCGTGGTCGACGCGCACATCGCACTGTGGGACGCGCGCCCGGAGAACCAGCTGAACGTGCACGGCAAGCAGTTCATCGACTGCTTCTACGACTACCACCGCAACCTCAGCCCGGAGTCCGAGGTCTGGCCCTACGAGGAGTACCTGTACCAGGGCGGCGAGCGGTTGATGCGCGACGTCTTCGTCGACGGCATCGTCGACCACGCCATCTTCCAGCCGGCCGCCCTGGGCGAGTTCTACGCCCGCGGCTTCGGCCAGACCGAGGAGGCCTGGGCGCTGACCCAGGCCCACCCGGACAAGCTCACCTACAACCACAACTTCGACCCGCGCAACGGCGAGGCGGGCCTGGACCAGCTGCGTGCCGACGCCGAGCGCTTCGGGCTGAAGGGCGTGAAGCTCTACACCGCCGAGTGGCACGGCGACTCCCGCGGCTACAAGCTCAGCGACCCGTGGACCTACAAGTACCTCGAGGTCTGCCGGGAGCTCGGCATCAAGAACGTCCACGTGCACAAGGGCCCCACGATCCGCCCGCTGGACCGCGACGCCTTCGACGTGGCCGACGTCGACCACGCCGCCACCGACTTCACCGACCTCAACTTCGTGGTCGAGCACTGCGGCCTGCCCCGGCTGGAGGACTTCTGCTGGATCGCCACCCAGGAGCCCAACGTCCACGCCGGCCTGGCGGTGGCGATGCCGTTCATCCACACCCGGCCGCGCTACTTCGCGCAGATCATCGGCGAGCTCGTCTACTGGCTCGGCGAGGACCGGATCCAGTTCTCCAGCGACTACGCGCTGTGGACGCCGAAGTGGCTGGTCGAGGCGTTCGTGGACTTCCAGATCCCGGAGGACATGACCGAGTACGCGCCGCTGACCACGGCGGTGAAGAAGAAGGTGCTCGGGCTCAACGCGGCCAAGCTGTACGACATCCCGGTGCCGGAGCGGCTGCAGCTCCCCGACGCCGACGAGACGGCGACCGGTCCCCGCGAGCCGGGCAGCGCCGACCTGGCGATGGCCCGATGACGGCGATCCTCACCCGACCGCTCACCGAGCCGCCGACCGAGGCCGACGTCCGGCGGGCGCTGGACAGCGTCGTCGACCCCGAGCTCGACGAGCCGATCACCGACCTCGGCTTCGTCCGCTCGGTCGCCGTCGAGCCGGCCGGGGTGACGGTGCACCTGCGGCTGCCGACCTCGTTCTGCGCGCCGAACTTCGCCTGGCTGATGGTGTCCGACGCCCGGGACGCCGTCGTGGCGCTGCCCGGCGCCGGGCGGGTGGTGGTGGAGCTCGACGACCACCACGACTCCGACCTGATCAACCGGGGTCTGGCGGCCGACGCCGGCTACCGCGGCACGTTCGGGCACGAGGCCGATGACAGCCTCGACGAGCTGCGGGCGACGTTCCAGCGCAAGGCGCACACCGCCGCCATGGAGCGGGCGCTCACCGGCTGGCTGCGCGCGGACCCGTCCCGGACCGAGGCCGCGGTCCTGGACGTCACCCTCGGGGACCTGCCGGCCGGGCCGGTCACCGAGGCGCTGCGGCAGCGCCGCGCCGTCCTCGGGCTGTCGGTGGCGGACACCGCCCCGGTGCTGCTGGCACCGGACGGCTCCCGGCCGAGCGCGCAGACCGCGGCGCTGACGCTGCGCCGGGCCCGGTCGGTGCGCATCTCGGTCGACGGCAACGCGCACTTCTGCCGCGGGCTGCTGGCCACCCGCTACCCCGGCGCCGAGGACGACCAGGTCCCGCGCGCCGATGCCCACCATCCCGCACTCCCGTTGGAGGTCCTGCCGTGAAGGCAGTACGCGTGCACGAGTACGGCAAGCCCCCCTCGATCGACGACATCCCGGAGCCGACGCTGCAGGGCCCGCTCGACGTCCTGGTGCACGTCGACGCCGCCGGGGTGTGCCGGACCGACCTGCACATCATCGAGGGCCAGTGGGCCGAGGCCAGCGGCGTCGGCCTGCCCTACGTGATCGGCCACGAGAACGCCGGCACCGTCGTGGAGGTCGGCGACGCGGTGCGCAACGTCGCCGTCGGCGACAAGGTCATCCTGCACCCGCTGGTGACCTGCGGCCTGTGCCCGCCCTGCCGGCGCGGGGACGACGTGCACTGCGAGAACGGCGAGTTCCCCGGCATCAGCCGGGACGGCGGGATGGCCGAGCTGCTGCGCACCAACGCCCGGTCGGTGGTCACGCTCGCCGAGGGGCTGCAGCCGGTCGACGTCGCCGCGCTGGCCGACGCCGGGCTCACCGCCCAGCACGCCGTCCGCAAGGCCGTGCCGCTGCTGCCCGCCACCGCCCGGGCGGTGGTGATCGGCGCGGGCGGCCTCGGGCACATCGGCCTGCAGTGCCTGCTGGCGATGACCCCGGCCGAGATCACCGTCGTCGACCGGTCGGCCGAGGCGCTGGCCAAGGCCGCCGAGCTCGGCGCGCACCGGACCGTCCAGGCCGGGGACGACACGGTGGCCGAGGTGCTGGACGCGCTGGGCGGCACGGGCGCGGAGGTCGTCTTCGACTTCGTCGGCGAGCACGGCACCGAGGCCCAGGGCGTGGCGATGACCCGGGACACCGGGTCCTACTACGTCATCGGCTACGGCGGTGCGGTGGAGGTGCCGACCCTGGAGATCATCAACCGGGAGATCAGCATCGTCGGCAACAAGGTCGGCTCGTACACCGACCTGCGCGAGCTGATGGCGCTGGCGGCCCGCGGTCTGGTCACGCTGTCCACGAGGACGTACCCGCTGACGTCGGCGCTGGAGGCGCTCGACGACCTCGACGGCGGCCGTCTCCCGGGGACCCGGGCGATCCTCGTGCCGTGAGAGTCGGGTGCCCCGCTGCCGGCGGGGCGCCCGACCGCGGCGGCGGGCTCAGCCGAGGGGTGGTTGCACCCGGTCGACCCGGCGCTGCACCACCAGGGCGCGCTGCTGCCGGCGGCGGCGCTCGGCGACCGCCCGGCCGAGGCCCCGGGGACGGCGCGGGTGCCGCGCCGCCTCGTCGGAGAGCTGCTGCGCGGCCAGCAGGACGGCGGACGGGCGGGCCGGGACGGCGGGGAGCGCGACCACCACGAGGCGGTCGCCGCCGCCGTCGGTCAGCGGCTCGGGCGCGACCGGCAGCGCCGGACCGGCCGTCGACGGCGGCACGGGGTCGGCAGTGCCGCCCAGGAGGGGGACGGGGACCGTCAGCACGGGCAGGGTTCCTCAGCGGTCACGAGTGCGGCAGCTCGCTGCCGGCGTCGGTGTCCGGGCCGGGCGCGCCGACCGGGCGCGCCACCAGCGGCGTCCGCTTCGGCACGTCCCGTGGGGTGGGACGCCGGGGACCCGACCCGGGCTCGCCGGGAACTGCTGCCGGAGCTGCGGGGGGACGTGCAGGCGTGGTGCTCATGGAGGACGCGCCGATCTCCCTCCGCCAGCGGAGGGGCTGAACGCCGGGCGGCGCCACGGAGGACGCTACCCACCAGCCGGCCCGTTCATCCGTCGACGGGCCGGTCCGGCTGGTGCACCTCACCGAGTTCCGTCACAGCCACCACCTGGGCGGTCGGGAACAGCTCGATGGGCCGGCCCGGGTCGGCACCGTCGGCGACGGTGAGCCAGCCGGGCGGCCCGAAGCGGACCACCCGGTCGACGAGCTCGACCACGGCCCCGGGCCGCGCGGGGTCCCGCAGCCGGACGGTGCCGGAGTACAGGTGCCGGTCGTTGACCGTGGTGATGTCCATCGCGCCAGCCTCCTCCCGGCGTCGTCCCGGCGCGCTGCCTCAGGCCGAGTTGGCGGCGTCCGGCGGGGGCTCGCCCGTCGGCCCGGTGCCCTCGTCGACGTCCGGTTCCTCCTCCACCAGCTCGTAGCCGTGCCCGTAGGTCTCCAGGACCGCCTGCACGGCGGCGACCACCGGGATGGAGACCAGCGCGCCCATCGGCCCGAACAGGGCCGCACCGGCGATGACCGCGCCGAAGGCCACCGCCGGGTGCACGGCGACGGTCATCGCGGTGATCCGCGGCGCCAGCAGGTAGTTCTCGACCTGCTGGTAGACGGTGCCGAAGAGGACCACCCAGACGGCGTCGACCGGTTGGTCCGACAGGGCGATCAACGCCGGCAGCGCGATCGCCAGGTAGGTGCCCACGGTGGGGATGAACTGCGACACGATCCCGGTCCAGATGGCCAGCGGCAGCCAGTACGGGACGCCGATCCCCCACAGCAGCACGCCGGTCGCCGCGGCGTTCACCAGCGCCAGCACCAGCCGGGACAGCAGGTAGCCGCCGGTCTTGTCCACCGCGATCTCCCACACCGTGGCGATGACCCGCTGGTGCCGCGGCGGGAACCAGGTGGAGACGACGGCCCGCATCCGCGGACCCTCGGCCGACATGTAGTAGGCGAACAGCAGGAACGTCAGGACCTGGAACAGCAACCCGACGAGCGAGGAGAGGATCCCGACCAGCCCGGGCGCGAGGTCCTGGACCAGCCCCTGGACCCGCTCCGACGTCAGGTTCAGGGAGTCCACGACCTCGGCGGCCCGGAAGTCCGTGCCGAACGTCTGGTTCACCCAGCGCACCACGTCGGCGACCGCGTCGGGCAGGACGGTCACCAGCTGGCTGAGCTGGTCGACCAGCAGTGCGCCGAAGACCGTCACGAAGCCGATCGCCACGGCGAACAGGCCGACCATCACCAGGCCGGTGGCCGCCCCCCGCCGCAGGCCGCGGCGGACCAGCGCCTCCACGATCGGCTCGATGCCGACGGCGAACAACCAGGCCAGGAAGAGCAGGCCGAGGAAGCCCCGGAGGTGGCCGAAGAGCCACGTCGCGAGCTGGTAGCCGGTGACGACGGCGAGCACCAGCAGCACGCCGCGGCGCAGCCACGGCGGTTCCTGTCGCGGCCAGCCCGCTGAGTCGGTGGGTGCCCGCTGCAGGACCTTGGGGACGACGGGGCTGGGCGGCACTGCCCGCGGGCGGCGCAGACCGGGCACGGGGTCACCGCCTCTCCCCGGCACCCCCGCTCGGGGGCGGCCGGCTCAGCCGCGCAGCGCGCGCACCACCCGGCGCACGCCCAGCACCATTCCAGCACCGGCGAGGACCCAGGGGCCCGCCACGACCACCGGGTCGAGCAGCTGGTGCCGCCGATCGGAGCGGCCGCTGCGCGCCGTGCCCTCGGCGGTCAGCTCCGTTCGCACGCCGGTCTCGGTGATCGGGTTGTCCGGGTGCAGCGTGGCGAACGAGCGCAGGTGGCTGCCCCAGGCGTCGACCCGGTCACCGAGGACGAGCAGCAGCCAGTGCGCCAGCCGGGCCTCGCTGAACCGGGCGTAGGCGAGCCTGCGGATGGCGCCGGAGAGACCGTGCAGCGGCTGCGCGGTGCCGAAGACCGGCGTGACGAAGGCGTGCTCGATGGAGTGCTCGCGCCCCTCGGACCCCGGCTGCCGGTCCGGGAACTGCCAGTGCGCACCGGTCGTGCCCGGGGCGTACTGCAGCTTGGGGTGCGACGGGCGGTCGGCCGGGTCGAGGTCCACGCCCCATCCGGGGATGCGGGCACGCATCTCCTCCCGGCTGGGCATCGGGGTGCGCTTGTCGGAGACGTAGGCACTGGGGATGTCGTCGGCGGCCATCGGGATGTCCCCTCTCAGGACGTGCTGGGCACGATGAGCGGCTTGATGCAGCCGTCGAGCTTGGCGGAGAACACGTGGTAGGCCTCCGAGATGTCCTCCAGCGGGAACCGGTGGGTGACCATCTCCCGCGGCGTGAGGTGGCCGTTGCGCACGTGCTCGAACATCCGCGGCCACTGCCGCTTCACCGGCGTCTGGTTCATCCGCAGCGTGAGGCCCTTGTTCAGCGCGTCGCCGAACTTGACCATGTTCGGGATCGGTCCGTAGGCACCGACCACCGAGATGCTGCCGCCCTTGCGGACGCCGTCGATGGCCCAGTTCAGCGCGATCGGCGAGCCGCCCTGCAGCTTCAGCTTGGTGCCCGTGACGTGCATCAGCAGGTTGCCGTCGGCCTCCGCGCCCACCGCGTCGATGACGACGTCGGCACCGAGGTGGTCGGTCTGCCGCTTCATCTCGAGCACCACGTCGTCGATCTCGTCGTAGTTCCACACCTCGGCGTGCGCCATGGTGCGGGCCTTCTCCAACCGCTCGGTCAGGTGGTCCACGACGATCACCCGGCCGGCGCCCATCAGCCAGGAGGACTGGGCGGCGATCAGCCCGACCGGCCCGGCGCCGAGGACGACGACGGTGTCCCCCTCGGCGATGTCGCCGAGCTGGGCGCCGAAGTAGCCGGTCGCGGCGGCGTCGGTGAGCAGCACGGCGTCCTCGTCGTGCATCCAGTCCGGGATCTTCACCGGGCCGACGTCGGCGAAGGGGACCCGGACGTACTCGGCCTGACCGCCGTCGTAGCCGCCGGTGGTGTGCGAGTAGCCGTAGATGCCGCCGACCGCCGTGGCGTTGGGGTTCACGTTGTGACAGTTGGAGTACAGGCCACGGGAGCAGTACCAGCAGGACCCGCAGAAGATGTTGAACGGCACCATCACCCGGTCGCCGACCTGCAGGTCCTGCACCGACGACCCGATCTCGTCGACGACGCCGATGAACTCGTGGCCGAACGTGTGACCGATCCGGGTGTCCGGCATCAGGCCGTGGTACAGGTGCAGGTCCGAGCCGCAGACGGCGGCCAGCTGGACCCGGATGATCGCGTCGTTGGGGTGCTCGATCCGGGGCTTGTCCTTCTCCACCACCCGCAGCTTGTACGGGCCGCGGTACGTCATCGCGCGCATGGGTCCTCCTGGGGGACAGCTCGTCTGCTGGCCAGTGCCCCGGTCCCGACGTCGGCAATCCCTCAGGGCACCTGGACGGTGGTGGTCACCCGCACCACCGACGGCCACGGCGGCACCGAGCCGAAGCCGAAGGTGACCGGTGGGCGCACCGCGGTCAGCTCCCCCAGCGGCTGGCCGTCCCAGGTCGCCGCGACGCCGGCGAGGGCGTGCAGGTCCTGCACGCCGTACCACTCCGTCCGCCCGTTGCCGGCCGACCCCCGGGTGCGCAGCCCGGTGGTGAGCCGGGCCGGCAGGTCCAGCAGGCCGACCCAGGCCGGTGCCCGGGCCAGCCGGGCCGGCACCGCGTGCAGCAGCCGGCCGAGCACCGGCCGCGGCCCGGTCCGCGCCTGCAGGTCCAGCGGTCCGGCCTGCACCGACCACGTCCGGTCGTCCGGCCGGGCGACGGTCACCGGCACGATCCGCACCTCGTCGAAGGTGTAGGTCGTGCCGACGAACTCGGCGACCTCCGGGCCGGGCGCCAGCAGCACGCGGTGACCGCCGGGCCGCTGCACCATCACGTCCGAGATCGGGCCGAGGGGGGAACGCGGCCAGTGCCCGACCACCACGCGGGTGCCCGACGCGGTGCCGAGCCCGAGGATCCAGCCGTCGAACGTCAGCCGCGTCGTCACCGACGCCCTGTATCCGGTCGCCGCGGCGCCGAACCCGGGCCGCGGTGGCCCGGGTGGTGACACGTGGGGCGCAGGGGGTGCGCCGGTGCGCGGAGCGGGCGTGGCAGCCTTGATCACGGTCGTCGTGCTGGAGTACGAAGACAGCATCGTCCTCGACACCCCGGAAGGGGCCACGTGTTCGGCACCCCGGACCGGTTGCAACGCCTGCGCACCGACCCCTCGGCCCACGGCCGTCGGCAGGGCCATCGGGTGGCACCCGCGGTACGGGCCCGCGCCCGCGCGCTGGCCGGCCGCCTGATCACCCGGCGCATCCAGCGCAAGGGCATCGACCTGTCGGCGATGACCTTCATCCCGGAGCGCTCGAAGGTCCCGCTGCAGCGCATCGGCACCGATCCGGTGCCCCGGCTGGCGCAGCTGCGGGCCACCGACCCGGTGCACCGGCTGAAGTTCCCGTTCGACTTCCGGGTCTACCTCGTCACCGGTCACGAGCAGGTGCGTGCCGTGCTCGCCGACCGGGAGAACTACAGCAACGACATCCGCCACCTGCTGCCCGGCACCGGCCCGGGCACCGGGGAGGACGTCGGCGGGCTGGGCTTCACCGACCCGCCGGTGCACACCCGGCTGCGCAAGATCGTCACCCCCGAGTTCACGATGCGCCGGCTGGCCCGGCTCGAGCCGATGATCGAGGGGATCGTGGCGCAGCAGCTCGACGAGCTGGCCGCCGCCGGCCCGACCGCCGACCTCGCCAAGCTGGTCTCCTTCCCGGTGCCGTTCCAGACCATCTGCGCGCTGCTGGGGCTCGACCTCGACGACCGCGAGGCCTTCGCCCGGCTGGGTGTGCAGCGCTTCGACGCCACCGGCGGCGCGGCGGGTGCCTTCGGCGCCGTCTCCGAGCAGCGGGAGTTCCTCTTCGACGCGGTGGCTCGCCAGCGCAAGGAGCCCGGACCCGGCCTGATCGGCCAGATCATCCGGGACGAGGGCGACCTGATCTCCGACGTCGACCTGGCCGGGCTCGCCGACGGCGTCTTCACCGGCGGCTACGAGACGACCGCCGGGATGATCTCGCTGTCGACGATGGTGCTGCTGCGCGACCCGGCGCACGCCGAGCTGATGCGCACCGGCACCCGCGCCGACGTCGACCGCGCCGTCGAGGAGCTGCTGCGCCACCTCTCGGTCGTCCAGCTGGCCTTCCCCCGCTTCGCCAAGCACGACATGGAGATCGCCGGGCACCCGCTGCGCGCCGGGGACGTCGTCCTCGCCTCGCTCAGCGGCGCCAACCGCGACCCGGCCACCGCCGGCGCCGACCCCGACACCTTCGACCCGGCGCGGAGGCCCACCAGCGGGCACTTGGCGTTCGGGCACGGCATCCACCGCTGCATCGGCGCCGAACTGGCCCGGATGGAGCTGCGGATCGTGCTGCCGGCGCTGCTCCGGCGGTTCCCGGACCTCGCCCTCGCCGTCCCGCCCGAGCAGCTGGCCTTCCGGCCGCTGTCCTTCGTCTACGGGCTCGACGAGCTGCCGGTCCGGCTCTGGTCCCGCGGCACGCCGTCCGGGTTGGCCCAGCGCTGACCGGGTAGCCGTTCCTCGGCACGTCCACGTCGAGGAGGACACATGACAGCGAGCACCCCGGGCAGCTCGACGGCCGACCTGGTCCAGTCCCTGACCAACGACGTGGGTGCCCTGGTGCGCCAGGAGCTGCGTCAGGCTCAACAGGAGCTGGCCGACAAGGCCAGGCAGGTGGGCCGGGCCGGCGGCCTGCTCGGCGCAGCAGCGGTGCTCGGCACGCTGGCGGTCGGGACGTCGGGCGCGCTGGTCCTGCGGGTGCTCGAGCGGCGGTTCTCCCCCACCACGTCGGCGCTCCTCGCGACGGGGATGTTCGGAGGTGCCGCCGGCGCGCTGGCGGCCACCGCGGTGCAGCAGCTCCGCGAGGCCGCGCCGCTGGTGCCGACCGGGACCGTGGCGAGCCTGCGCGAGGACGTCCGCGCCGCCACGGCCACGACGCCACCTGCGGGCGGGACGCCACCGCAGCCCTGAGCCGCGCGGCAGCGGATCCCCTCAGCGGGCGTCGCTGACCTGCAGTTCCCGGGTCACCCGGCCGATCGCTGCGTCCAGCAGAGCCCGGACCTCCTCCAGCGAGCGCCCGGAGGTGTCGTTCCACCGGGTCAGGTCCTGCACCTGGAGCGTCCGGAGGGCGGGTGCGGGGCACCACCGGACGGGGCCGGGGTCCGTCGCCCGGTGCAGGGTGTGCCACAGCAGGTCGAGGCTGCGCTGGGCTCGCTGCCCGCGGACGGCAGCCCGCCCACCGGCGGCCAGGACCACCGCACCCACGAGACAGACCGCCGCCTGCGCACCGGCGCGCTCGGGCCCAGGTCCGGCGACCGCGGCCAGCGGCGGAGCGGTGGTCCATGTCCCCTGCACCCAGCCCCGCCCGAGCACGGCACGCGCCTCGACCAGCACCTCGCGGATGCCGTGCAGCTCCGCCCGGCGGGCCGCCGCCCGGCCGGCGCGCGCGGCGGCCCGCCGGCGCTGCCGCGCTCCCCGCCGACCGGGCGGTCCCGGGCGCGCGGCGGGGAGGGCTCCGTCGGTGCCCGGGTGGAGCGGGGGCGCCGGGACGATGACGGTCATGACAGGTCCTCGTGGCTGCAGGGAGGTCCGGGCCAGCACCGTAGGGCAGCGCCGGGTCCGGGAGGAAGGGCCGCCGTCGCGTCAGCCCGGTCGAACGCGACCGGCGTCGACCGGCGTCCGCGACCCCGGGCTCAGGGCAGCCCGGGCAGCAGCTTGTCCAGGGTGACCGGCAGCGACCGGACCCGGACGCCGGTGGCGTGGTGGACGGCGTTGACGACGGCCGCGGCGGTGCCGGTGATGCCGATCTCGCCGATGCCCTTGGCGCCCATCACGTTCACGTACGGGTCGTGCTCGTCGAGCCAGTGCGCCTCGATCTGCTGCACGTCGGCGTTGACCGAGATGTGGTACTCGGCGAGGTCGTGGTTGGCGACCTGACCGATCCGGGTGTCGAAGACGCTGTTCTCGTGCAGCGCCATGGACATCCCCATGGTCATCCCGCCGATCAGCTGCGACCGCGCCGTCCGCGGGTTGATGATCCGCCCGCAGGCGAAGACCCCGAGCAGCCGGGGCAGCCGGATCTCGCCGGTGTCGGCGTGCACCCGCACCTCGGCGAACTGGGCGCCGAACGCGTAGGCGGCGTGGTCCTCGTTCGGTGAGGCCTGGTCGACGTCGCCGGAGGCCTCGTCACCGTCGCGCGGGTCGGCGCCGTACTTGCCGCGGAACTCCCGGGCGGCCTGCACGATCGCCGAGCCCCAGGTGTTGGTGCCCGACGAGCCGCCGGCCACCGAGGCGGTCGGGTACCGGGTGTCACCGATCCGGACCTCGACGTCGGCGACGTCCGCGTCCAGGGCGTCGGCGGCGATCTGCGGCAGGATCGTCCAGGCGCCGGTGCCGAGGTCGGCGGCACCGATCTCCACGGTGTAGCGGCCGTTCGAGTGGCGCACGGTCGCCGTGGACGTCGCCTGGCGCATGGTCGGGTAGACCGACGAGGCGACGCCGCAGCCGACGAACCAGTCGCCCTCGCGGCGCCGGCCCGGGCCGCGGGAGTCCCAGTCGAAGCGGTGCGCCCCGTCGCGCAGGCACTCGACCAGGTGCCGGCTCGACCAGGGCTTCCCGGTGTCCGGGTCGACCTCTGGCTCGTTGACGATCCGCAGCCGCACCGGGTCGATGCCCAGCTCCACGGCGAGCTCGTCGAGGGCGACCTCCGGGCCGAACATGCCCGGGCACTCCCCCGGCGCCCGCATCCAGGAGGGGATCGGCACGTCCAGCGGCGCCAGCCGGTGGGTGCTGCGCCGGTTCGGGGAGGCGTACATCATCCGGGTCGGCACCCCGGTCTGCTCCGCGAACTCCTTGACCTTCGAGGTCTGCTCGACCACGTCGATCGCGATCGCCTGCAGCCGGCCGCGGTGGTCGGCGGCCAACTGCATCCGCTGGATGGTCGGCGTCCGGTAGCCGGTCAGGAAGAACATCTGCTGCCGGGTGAGGGCCAGCTTCACCGGGCGGCCGGGCAGCGCCCGGGCGGCCATGGTGGTGAGCATGACGTTGGCGTGCGGGTTGCCCTTGGACCCGAAGCCGCCGCCGACGTAGGGGCAGACCACCCGCACCTGCTCCTCGTCCAGGCCGAACACCTCGCTCACCGCGGCGCGGTCGGGGTGCACGCCCTGGGTGGAGTCCCACAGCGTCAGCGGCACGTCGGCGCCCGGCTCCCACAGCGCCACGGTGGCGTGCGGCTCGATCGGGTTGTTGTGCAGCATCTGCGTCTGGTAGGTGTGGTCGACGGTGACCTCGGCCGACCGCATCGCCGCCTCGACGTCACCGTCGACGACGTCGGTGGGGTGCCCGGCGTTGACCTGCTCCGGCGCGTAGAGGTCGGGCCGGTCGGTGCGCAGCTCGCTGTCGTGCGGCTGCTCGGCGTAGGTCACCGCGATCGCGTCGGCGGCCTGCCGGGCGACCTCGGAGGTCTCCGCGACCACCACGCCGATCAGCTGCCCGCGGAAGGCGACGTCGGGCGACTGCAGGACGGCGTACTCGGCGTCCTCGACCGACGCCAGCCGCTCGGCGGTGAACGGGGTCAGCACCGCGAGCACCCCGTCCAGCGCCTGGGCCGCGGCGGTGTCCATCGCGGTCACCCGGCCCCGCGCGATGGTGGCCTGCACCGGGTGCGCGTACGCGGGGTGCTCGACCGGTGTCTCGAAGGCGTAGGTGGCGGTGCCGCGCACCTTCTGCTCACCGTCCCGGCGGACCAGCGACTGCCCGATCGCCCGTGGCTCGAGGAGATCGGTCATCGGGTGGCCTCCGAGGTGAGCTCGCGCAGGGTGGCGACCACGGTGCGGGCGGCCAGCGGGATCTTGAAGCCGTTGCCGCCGCCGACGCCGGGCTGCGGCTGGGCGCCGGCCAGCTCGGCGTCCATCGCGGCGCGGACGGCGTGGTCGGTGAGCGGGCGACCGCGCAGCAGCTCCTCCGCCCGGGTGGCCCGCCAGGGCTTGTGCGCCACGCCGCCGAGGGCGATGCGCACGTCGTCCCCGCTGACCACCGCGGCCACGCTCACCAGCGCGTAGGCGTAGGAGGCGCGGTCGCGGACCTTGCGGTAGCTCGACCGGGTGCCGGCCGGCAGCGGCGGGAGGTCGATCGAGGTGATCAGCTCGCCGTGCTCGAGGGTGGTGTCCGTCGACGGGTCGTCGCCGACCAGCCGGTGCAGCTCACCGAAGGGGATGGTGCGGGTGCCGGCGGGCCCGAGCACCTGCACCTGCGCGTCGAGCGCGGCCAGCGCCACCGCCATGTCGGAGGGGTGGGTGGCGATGCAGGTCTCCGGGGCGGTCGGGTCGGGCAGCGCGGCCGGGACGCCGAGCACCGCGAGGTACCGGGTGTAGCCGCCGACGGCGGAGCAGCCGCTGCCCGGCTCGCGCTTGTTGCACGGGGTGGTGACGTCGCCGAAGTACACGCAGCGGGTGCGCTGCAGCGGGTTGCCGCCGGTGGTGGCCATGTTGCGCAGCTGGCCGGTGGCGCCGGCCAGCAGCGCTTGCGCCAGCACGGGGTAGCGCTCGCGCACCCGGCGGTCGGCAGCGACCTCGCTGTTGGTGGAGGCGGCACCCAGCCGCAGCCCGCCGTCCGGGAGGTCGGTGACCTCCCGGGAGGTGAGGGTCCGGACGTCGACGACCAGGTCGGGGGTGGCGATGCCGAGCTTGAGGTGGTCGACGAGGTTGGTGCCACCGGCCAGGAACACGGCGTTCGGCTCGGCGGCGACGTCGCGGACGGCCTCGGCGACGTCACCGGGGTGCGCGTAGGCGAACGGCTTCATCGCGCGCCGGCCTGCTGGACGGCGGGCGTGATGTTCTCGTAGGCGGCGCAGCGGCAGAGGTTGCCGCTCATCCGCTCGGACACCTCGGCGTCGGAGAGCTCGACGTCGCCGGTGAGGTCCTCGGTGACGTGGCTGGGCCAGCCCCGGGCGACCTCGTCCAGAACGCCCACGGCCGAGCACACCTGACCAGGGGTGCAGTAGCCGCACTGGAACGCGTCCTGCTCCAGGAACGCCTGCTGCACCGGGTGCAGCTCGCCGGCCGGGGCCAGCCCGTCGGCGGTGGTGATCTCCGCCCCGTCGTGGGCGACCGCGAGCGCCAGGCAGATCAGCGACCGCTGCCCGTCCAGCAGGACGGTGCACGCCCCGCACTGCCCGTGGTCGCAGCCCTTCTTCGGGCTGGTGTTCCCCAGCCGTTCGCGGAGGGCGTCCAGCAGCGTGGTGCGGGTGTCCACGGTGAGCCGGTGGCTCTCCCCGTCGACCCGCAGGGAGATCTCGGCGTCCATGGCCTCCCGGTGCCCGCCGGGCCGGTGGCGGCAAACGGATCGCCGGGGAGGTGCGCGGCGTTCACGGTCCGGTCGCGGGTCGTGCACGCAGCGGTCGCCCGCCGGACGTCCCGCGCCGGGAACGTCCGGGCGTCAGCTGTGCGGCCCCCTCAGGAGGCCCGCTGTGCGCCGTCCCCGTCCCGCTCTCGTCCTCGGCGCATCGGCGCTGACCGGTCTGCTCTTCGGCGGCCTCGCCGTCCGGACGACGTGACCGAACCAACACGCAGGTGGACGGCGTGCGGCATACCGGTGGCCGAGCCGGGTACTGACTGACGGAACAGGGCGGCGTACGTGGAAGAGTCGGCCCTCTCGACGACTGGACCCGCCCATGAGTGGCAATGCCACGCACCGTTTCCGCAACACCAGCGTCTTGACCGTGCAGACGGCCGACGCGTCCCAGGTGGTCACCTCCGACGACCTGGACGACCAGCTGGTCGACACCTACCGCCGGGTCGGGCTGCGCCCCGGCCTGCTCGAGCGGCTCTGCGGCATCCGCGAGCGCCGCTGGTGGGCCGACGGCGTCACCTTCGTCGACGGCGCGGCGATGGCCGGCGCCAAGGCGATCAGCGAGAGCGGCGTCGACCCGGCGGGCATCGGCGTCATGATCAACACGTCGGTGAGCCGGAAGTACCTCGAGCCCTCCACCGCCGTCGCCGTGCACGACGCGCTCGGCCTGCCCCGCTCGGCGCAGAACTTCGACGTCACCAACGCCTGCCTGGGCTTCATGAACGGCATGGAGCTGGCCGGGGCGATGATCGACTCCGGCCTGGTCGACCACGCGCTGATCGTCAACGGTGAGGACGCCCGGGCGGTCCAGGAGCGCACCATCGACCGGCTCAACCGCCCCGAGACGGTGGCGCGGGACGTGCTCTCCCAGTTCGCCACGCTGACCCTCGGCTGCGGCGCGGTCGCCATGGTGCTCGGCCGCACCGACCAGCACCCCGAGGGCCACCGCATGGTCGGCTCGGTCAGCCGCGCCGGCACCGAGCACCACGAGCTGTGCGTCGGCGACAACGACATGATGCGGACCGACCTCAAGGGCCTGCTGGACGCCGGGATCGCGCTCGGCGTCGACATGTGGACCGAGGCCGGCGAGGAGTTCGACTGGCACGGCGGCATGTCGCGCTACGTCATGCACCAGGTCTCGAAGGTGCACACCGCGGCGATGTGCGAGAAGTTCGGCATCGACGAGTCGCAGGTGCCCAAGACCTTCCCGACCCGGGGCAACCTTGGTCCGGCATCGGTGCCGTTCACCCTGGCGACCGAGTCCGACGCGCTGGACGACGGCGACCGGGTGCTGCTCATGGGCGTCGGCTCGGGCCTGAACACCGCGTGCCTCGAGATCGAATGGTGACCGCACCCCCCTCCGTCCCGCCGGGTCTGCCCGGGCTCGACCCCGCCTGGTCGCGGCACCTCACCGTCGCCGACGCCACCGGCAGCAAGCACGAGTGGCACCTGCTCGACAACGGGGTGCCTGAACCGGTCGGCACGCTGCTGTGCGTGCACGGCAACCCCACCTGGTCCTACCTGTGGCGCCGGTTGCTGGCCGCAGCACCCCCCGGCTGGCGGGTGATCGCCCCCGACCAGCTCGGCATGGGCTTCTCCGAGCGGCTGACCGGCCTGCGCCCGCTGGCCCAGCGGGTCGCCGACCTCGGCGACCTCACCGCGGCCCTCGGCGTCACCGGACCGGTGGTCACCGTCGGCCACGACTGGGGCGGCGTGATCTCCCTGGGCTGGGCGCTGCAGCACCGCGCGCAGCTGCGCGGCGTCGTGCTGGGCAACACCGCCGTCGCCATGCCCGAGGGCGACCTCGGTCCCGCCCTGATCCGGCTGGCGCACGCCCCGGGCGTGCGTGCCGCCGTCACCGTCGGCACCCCGGTCTTCGTCCGCGCGACCACGGCGCTGTCCTGGCCGCCGCTGCCCGCCGCCGTACGGGACGCCTTCGCCGCCCCCTACGGCACCCCGGCCCGGCGACGCTCGGTCGGCGACTTCGTGGCCGACATCCCGTTCTCCCCCCGCCACCCGTCGCGGTCGGCGCAGGAGCAGGTCGCCGAGGGCATCCGCGACCTCGACGTGCCGGCGCTGCTGATGTGGGGGCCGCGCGACCCGGTCTTCGGCGAGCGCTACCTGGCCGACCTGCGGGAGCGGCTGCCGCAGGCGCAGCTGCACCGCTTCGAGGGCGCCTCGCACCTCCTGCCGGAGGACGCGCCGCAGTACGCGGACGCGATCGCCCAGTGGGTCACCGACCTCGACAGCGACCGCAGCGCCCCGCCTCCGGCGGCTGCGCTCCCCGGGCACCCCTGGTCGGCACTGACCGAGCGGGCCGGCGACGACTCCCCCGCCGTGGTCGAGGTCGGTGGCGGCACGGTCAGCTGGGCGCAGCTGCACCACCGGGTCGAGCACCTGGCCGCCGGGCTGGCCGACGCCGGCGTCCGCCCCGGGCACCGGGTCGCGCTGCTCGTCGAGCCCTCGGCCGACCTCACCGCGTGCGTCTACGCCGTCTGGCGGGCCGGTGCGGTGATCGTCGTCGCGGACAAGGGGCTGGGGCTGGCCGGCATGCGCCGTGCGCTGCGCAGCGCCGGTGTCGACGCCGTCATCGGCAGCGCGCAGGGGCTGGCCGCGGCCCGGGTCATGCGGCTGCCCGGCACCCGCATCGCCGCCGGCCGGGTGCCGGGCGCGCGGCACACCCTCCAGGGGCTGGAGGCCCGTGGTGCCCACGCGCCCGCGCCGCCGGACTCCCCGACCGACGCCGACTGCGCCGTGCTGTTCACCTCCGGGGCGACCGGGCCGGCCAAGGGCGTCGTCTACACCCAGCGGCAGGCGCTGGCCCAACTGGAGCTGGTGCGCAGCACCTACCGGCTCACGTCGGAGGACCGGCTGGTCGCCGCCTTCGCGCCGTTCGCCATCCTCGGGCCGGCGCTGGGCATCGGCTCCGCGGTGCCCGACATCGACGTGACCGCGCCCGCGTCGCTGACCGCCGCGAGACTGGCCGACGCCGCGGCCGCCGTCGGCGGCACGGTCGTCTTCGCCTCACCGGCCGCGCTCCGCCGGGTGGTCGACACCGCCGCGGAGCTGACCACCGCGCAGCGGACGGCGCTGGGCCGGGTGCGGCTGCTCATGTCGGCCGGCGCCCCGGTGCCGCTGCCGTTGCTCACCGCGCTGCGGGCGGTGCTGCCGGCCGCCGAGGCGCACACCCCGTACGGGATGACCGAGGCGCTGCCGGTCACCGACGTGACCGCGGCGGAGATCGCGGCCGCCGGACCGGGCGACGGCGTGTGCGTCGGCCGGCCGCTGACCGGGGTCGAGGTCCGGGTCAGCCCGCTGACCGCGCTCGGGGCCGCCGACGGCGCGCTGACCGCCGACCCGGGCACGACCGGTGAGGTGTGCGTGCGCGCCCCGCACGTCAAGGACCGCTACGACGCGTTGTGGATCACCGAGCGCGCCGCCTCGCGGGACCCTGGCTGGCACCGCACCGGCGACGTCGGGCACCTCGACGACGCCGGCCGGCTCTGGATCGAGGGCCGGTTGCCGCACGTGGTCACCACCGCCGCGGGCGTGGTCACCCCGGTGGGCGTCGAGCAGCGGATCGAGGCGCTGGACGCCGTCTCCGCCGCGGCCGTGGTCGGCGTCGGACCGGCCGGTGCACAGGTGGTCGTGGCGGTCGTCGTCCCGGCGGCGGGTGGTCCCCGGCGGCTCGGCCTGGCCGGCCCGGAGCTGGCCGACGCGGTGCGGCTGGCCGCCGGGACCGAGGTGGCGGCGGTGCTGGTCACCCGCCGGCTGCCGGTGGACATCCGGCACCAGTCCAAGGTCGACCGGCGCGCGGTGGCCGACCAGACGGCCCGGGTGCTGGCCGGCGCCCGCCGGTGAGGGTGCTGGTCACCGGCGCCAGCGGCATGCTGGGCCGGGCCACCGCGACGGCGCTCGCCGACCGGGGTGACGAGGTCACCGTGCTGCAGCGGCGGCCCGCCGGGCTGGCCTGCCGCGAGGTGCTCGGCGACGTGGCCGACCCGGCGGTGGTCGGGGCCGCGGCCGCCGGGCAGGACGCCGTCCTGCACCTGGCCGCCAAGGTCGACGTGACCGGCCGCTGGGCCGAGTACGCGCGCGCCAACATCGAGGGCACCCGCACCGTGGTCGCCGCCTGCCGGCGGGCCGGGGTCCGCCGGCTGGTGCACGTCTCCTCGCCCTCGGTGGCGCACGGCGGGTCGGCGCTGGTGGGCGTGGGCGCCGGGCCCGCCGACCCGGAGCGGGCGCGCGGGCACTACTCCCGCTCCAAGGCGGTCGCCGAGACCGCGGCGCTGGCGGCGGACTCCGCCGCCCTCGCGGTGCTGGTGGTCCGGCCGCACCTGGTCTGGGGACCGGGTGACACCCAGCTCGTCGAGCGGGTCGTGGAGCGGGCCCGCGCCGGCCGGCTGCCGGTGATCGGCTCCGGCGCGGCGCTGATCGACACGACCTACGTGGACAACGCCGTCGACGCCCTGGTCGCCGCCGTCGACGCACCGGCGCACGGTGAGGCGCTGGTCGTCTCCAACGGAGAACCGCGGCCGGTGGCCGAGGTCATCGCCCGGCTGTGCCGGGCCGCCGGGGTCCCCGCGCCGCGCCGCCGGGTGCCCGTCCCGGTCGCCTGGGCCGCCGGGGCCGCGGTCGAGGGGGTCTGGGCGGCGACGCAGCGGCGGGACACCCCGCCGCTGACCCGCTTCCTCGCCGAGCAGCTGTCCACCGCGCACTGGTTCGACCAGCGCCGCACCCGCTCGGTACTCCGCTGGACGCCCCGGGTCACCCTGGACGAGGGCTTCGCCCGGCTGGCCGCGACGTACTGACCCTCAGCCGGTCCACGGGGGCGCGACGCCCCAGCCCCAGTGCGGCACCGGCGCGTCCCGCACCACCTCGGCGCCGGGCTGGGAGTTGGTCAGCGCCAGCAGGGTGCCCCACTCCACGTAGCCGACGAACGCCGCCCGGAACTCCGGGTCGGCGGGCAGCCCGGCCTCGTCCAGGGAGTCCAGCAGCAGGGCGACCCAGCGCCGGCGCTGCGGCTCAGTGATCGCCTTGCCCAGGTGGTGGCCGAGCATCGCCGGGTACCCACCGCGCTCGCGGGTGTAGCGGTCCGGGCCGCCGAACACCTCGGCCAGCCACATCGCCACGTGCCGGGGGTGCTCGTCGTCCATCTGCGCGAACAGCGGGCCGACGAGGTCGTCGGCGAGGACGTGCCCGTAGAAGACCTGGGTCAGCCGTTCCAGCGCCGCCGTCCCGCCGGCCCAGTCGTACAGCGTCGGCACCGCGGCGCCCGGGCCGTGCACCGCCGTGGGTGCGTAGTGCCGCATCTCCTCGATGTCCCCGACGTAGGGCCGGACGGCGGCGAGGAACTCCCCGAACAGGTCCCCGCCGCGGAAGCCCTGGAGGTGGTCCGCCGCCGAGGTCCAGCTGATCCGCAGGACCCAGCAGGCGGGTTCGTCGACGCTCTGGCTGAGCTCGTAGTCGACGCACTGCGGCGCCCGGGCCAGCACGCCGGCCGCGCGTGCGTAGTCGGTGAGGAACGCTGCGCGGCGCTCCTCGGGGGCCCGGTACCGGATGTACTCGACGATCATGTCGGCTCCTGCCGTCGGCCCTTCGATTACACCGTTACACGCCCGACCGGTCAAGGACCCCGGACATGACGGACCATGGGGGGCGAACCGGCTGCCGTCCCGGGTCCGAACACCCCACCACCGAGGCGAGGAGGACGGGTGGACGACGTTCCCCGCTCCGTCGCCGACGTGCGACCGGCGCTGCTGCGGACCGCACTGCTGCTCACCGGCGACCGGACCACCGCCGAGGAGCTGGTCCAACGCGCGCTCACCCGGACCCGCCGCCGCTCCGGGGACCCGGACGCCGTCCTGGCCGCCGTGGTGCGCGGGGCCACCGGCCGGTGGGCCCGGCTCGGCCGCGCCGAGCAGGTCATCGAGGCGCTGCCCGACCCGTTCCGCCCGGCGGCAGCGCCGGACCAGGGCCCCGACCTCGCCCGGGCACTGCGCGAGCTGCCCGCGCGCACTCGCGCCGCCGTGGTGCTGCGCTGGCACGACCGGCTCCCGGACACCCGGATCGCTGGCCTGCTGCGCTGCCCGGAGACGGAGGTGGCCGCCCAGGCCGCCCGCGGGCTGGCGCAGCTGAGCCCGGCGCTGGCTCCCAGCGCCTTCGAGCGGGCCGCGGCCGACGTCCCGGTCGAGCGGCGGCTGGCCGACCAGCTCACCCGGCTCGCGGACCCGCCCGGGTCGTGGCGGCTGGACCCCGCCGCCGCCGACGACGACGTGCGGGCCCGCCGGGCCGGGGTCCGGCGGCGGCTGGCCGGCACCGCCCTCGCGGCGCTGGCGGTGGCCGGCATCGCCGTCCCGCTGGCCCGCTGGGCGCCCGATCCCCCGGCGATCACGGCGACCGCGCCGTCTCCCGCGCCGGCCGCGCCGACGACGCGGGCCGTGCCCAGCGTGCCGGTGCTGACCGGCCCGACCCGGGGCTCGCTCGCCGACGACGCGGCGTTCCTCGACGCCGTGCGCTCGGTGGGCTGGGGCGCGCAGGAGGCCCCGCCGCCCGCGGACCGGGAGGTGGTGTTCGCCGCCGACACCCCGCACGGCCGGGTCGCGCTCGTGGTCGGCACCGTCCTGGAGGACTTCCGCGGCGTGTGGCTGACCGGACCCACCGGCGCCGCCGCCGCGGACCTGGTGCCGCACCTGCCCACCCAGCTCGGCCGGGACCGCCCGCTGGCCCTGCTGCTCGGCGGCCCCGGGGACGCGACGCTGGTCGTCGTCGCCGCGCCGGGCGACGCGGTCGCGGTGTCCGACCGGCTGATGACCGGACCGCGCGGCACCGTCGGCCGCACCTACACCGCTCTCGACGCCGCCACCGGCGTGGCCGTCGTCCCGGCCCGCACCACCACGGTCGGCTCGGCGGTCAGCGTCCGGGTCGAGCGCGACGGCCGCGAGGTCTACCGCTCGGCCGCGGACTGGCTGGGCGCCGGCACGCGCCAGCCCGCGCCGGTGGGCGGGCTGTCCCCGCTCCGCCCGGGCGCGCCGCCCGCCGCCGGGCACCTCGTGGACGCCGCCCTCCTCGACGTCGCCGTCCCGCTGGGGGTCGAGCCGGCCCGGTTGCAGCCCGCCCTGCTGTGGTCGGCCGAGGTGCCGCTGAGCCGGGGCACCGGCCGGGTGGTCGTGATGGTGGCGTACAGCCCGGGCGGGGCGCTGGTGGTGACCACCTGGGCCGGGGTGAACAGCGGCGCGGTCTCCTGCGGCGTGCAGACCCCGCCTGGGACGACGGACGTCGCCACCCTGACGGTCGCCCGGATCTGCGACGTCGCCCTCCCCGGCCTCGGCCAGACCGACGACGGCCGCTGGCTGGTGGTCACCGCTCCCCCGACCGCCGCCTCGGCGCAGCTGCTGGGCAGCCGCGGCCAGGTGCTCGGGCCGCTCCCGCTGACCGGTGGCAGCACCGTGGCCCCGATGACCGACGGCGCCCGGTCGGTGCGCACGCTGGACGCGGCGGGCCGGTCGCTGGCCGAGACGCCGATCGCCCCGGTGCCCACCGCGCCGTTCGGTGACTTCGGGCCCGGGCCGGCGCGCTGAGCGCTCAGAAGGCCGCGCCGGTCCGCCACGGCATCTGCTGCAGGGTCAGCGTGTTGCCGTCCGGGTCCTCGATCGCGGCGTACAGCACCCCGCCGCCGACGTCGGTGACCGCGCCGACGTCCACGCCGCGGCCGACCAGCTCGGCCCGGGCCGCCGCGATGTCGTCCACCACCAGGTGCAGGCCGCGGACCGACCCGGGCGGCGCCTCGTAGGCGCCGAGGCCGGTGCCCAGGCCGATCGAGCAGGCCGAGCCCGGCGGGGTCAGCTGGACCACCCGCACCCCGTCGGCCGGGCGGACGTCGACGTCGACGACGAAGCCCAGCTGCTCGGCGTAGAAGGCCTTGGACCGGTCGACGTCGGTGACCGGGACCGGCACCAGTTCCAGCTTCATCTCCACCGCGTGCTCCTCTGCACCGTGCGGCCGGCACCAGCTCGGCCGGGTCCGCGGGGTACGGACACTAGGCTGCCCGCCGTGCCGGAGCCGGTGCGCGACCAGCGCGGACCCCAGCGCGCCCGGGTGCCCGCCGCCTCCCAGGTGCTGGCCCTGCTGCAGGCGCTGGCCCGGCAGCCCGGCGCGGTGCCGGCCGCCGCCCTGGCCCGCGACCTCGGCCTCCCCCGGTCCACGACCTACGCGCTGCTCGCCGAGCTGGTCGACGCCGGGTTCGTCGTCCACCTGCCCGAGGAACGGCGCTACGGGCTGGGGGTGAGCGCGTTCGAGATCGGCAGCGCCTACTCCCGGCAGGAGCCGCTGGCCCGGCTGGCGCGCCCGGTGCTGGCCCGGCTGGTCGACGCGGTCGGCCACTCCGCGCACCTGGCCGTGCTGCACGGCCGGGAGGTGCTCTACGTCGTCGAGCAGCGTGCTCCGGGCCGCCCGCCGCTGGTCACCGACGTGGGCGTCCGGTTGCCCGCCCAGCTCACCGCGAGCGGCCGCGCGCTGCTGGCAGACCTGCCGGCGGCCCAGGTCCGGGCACTGTTCCCGGACCCGACCGCGTTCGTCGACCGGCACGGCTCCGGGCCGCGGCGGCTCTCCGAGCTGCGCCGGCTGCTGGGCGAGGTACGCCGGACCGGGCACGCCGGCGAGGACGGCGAGGTGACCCCCGGCTTCGCCTCGGTGGCCGCGGCCGTGCACGACCACACCGCCCGGCCCGCGGCCGCCGTCGCGGTCACCTTCCCCACCGAGGACGTCGACGGAGCCGGCCGGGTCGAGCTGGCCCGCCGGGTGGGCCGGGCCGCCACCGAGCTGACCCGGCGGATCAACGGCCACCCGCCCGGCTGAAGTGTCCGGCATCCCGGACACCAGTGGTCCCCGGGCTCTGGTGACCGGGTGCCCAGAGCGTGTGCGATGGGCCCATGAGCACCCCGCAGGTCGTCGTCGGCACCGGTCCGGTCTCCCCCGACGACGTCGTCCGGGTGGCCCGGGACGGCTGGGGGGTCCGGTTGGCCGACGAGGCGCTGACCGCGATCGCCGCCAGCCGGGACGTCGTCGAGAGGCTGGCCGGGGACGACCGGCCGCACTACGGCATCTCCACCGGCTTCGGCGCGCTGGCCACTCGGCACATCCCGGTCGCGCAGCGCGCGCAGCTGCAGCGCAGCCTCATCCGCTCGCACGCGGCCGGCTCCGGCCCCGAGGTGGAGCGGGAGGTGGTGCGGGCGCTGGTGCTGCTCCGGTTGTCCACGCTGGCGACCGGCCGGACCGGCGTGCGCCCGGAGACCGCCTGCGCGTACGCCGCCCTGCTCGACGCCGGCCTCACCCCAGTCGTGCACGAGTACGGCTCGCTGGGCTGCTCCGGCGACCTCGCCCCGCTCTCGGCCGTGGCGCTGGCGGTGATGGGCGAGGGCACCGTGCGCGACGCCGCCGGCATGCTCCGCCCGGCCGCCGACGCGCTCGCGGCCGCCGGCATCGCGCCGGTGCAGCTGGCCGAGAAGGAGGGACTGGCGCTGGTCAACGGCACCGACGGGATGCTCGGCATGCTGCTGCTGGCGGTGGCGGACCTGCGCCGGCTGCTCACCACCGCCGACGTCGCCGCCGCGATGAGCGTCGAGGCGCTGCTGGGCACCGACGCCGTCTTCGCCGCCGACCTGCAGGCACTGCGGCCGCACCCCGGGCAGGCCGCCTCAGCGGCCAACCTGCGCGCACTGCTGGCCGGCAGCGGGGTGCTGGCCAGCCACCGCGGGCCGGAGTGCACCCGGGTCCAGGACGCATACTCGCTGCGCTGCGCCCCGCAGGTGCACGGCGCCGCCCGGGACACCCTCGCGCACGCGGCCTCGGTCGCCGACCGGGAGCGCGCCGCCGCCGTCGACAACCCGGTGATCACCCCCGACGGGCGGGTGGAGTCCAACGGCAACTTCCACGGCGCCCCGGTCGGCTACGTGCTGGACTTCCTGGCCATCGCGGTCGCTGACGTGGCCAGCATGAGCGAGCGGCGCACCGACCGGTTCCTGGACGCCGCCCGCAGCCACGGCCTGCCGCCCTTCCTGGCGCACGACGCCGGCGTCGACTCCGGGCACATGATCGCCCAGTACACCGCCGCCGGGATCGTCAGCGAGCTCAAGCGGCTCGCGGTGCCGGCCAGCGTCGACTCGATCCCCTCCTCGGCGATGCAGGAGGACCACGTGTCGATGGGCTGGCACGCCGCCCGCAAGCTGCGCCGCGCGCTGGACGGGCTGACCCGGGTGCTGGCCATCGAGGTGCTCACCGCCGCCCGGGCGCTGGACCTGCGCGCGCCGCTCGCCCCGGCCGCGGCCACCGGCGCGGTGCGTGACGCCGTCCGGGCCGCCGGGGTGCCCGGCCCCGGACCCGACCGGCACCTGGCCCCGGAGATCGAGGCGGTGGTCGGCCTGGTGCAGTCCGGCGCCGTCCTCACCGCCACCGGACTGGACCTGTCCTGACCCGGAGGACCCACCCACCCTGAAGGAGCTCACCATGGACGGCGCCCGACCGGTCCGGTCCCCCCGCGGGACGACGCTCACCGCCCGCAGCTGGCAGACCGAGGCACCGCTGCGGATGCTGCAGAACAACCTCGACCCCGAGGTCGCCGAACGCCCCGACGACCTGGTGGTCTACGGCGGCACCGGCCGCGCCGCGCGGGACTGGCGGAGCTTCGACGCGATGGTCCGCACGCTGACCACGCTGGCCGACGACGAGACGATGCTGGTGCAGTCCGGCCGCCCGGTGGGGGTGCTCCGCACGCACGAGTGGGCGCCGCGGGTGCTGATCGCGAACTCGAACCTGGTCGGGGACTGGGCCACCTGGCCGGAGTTCCGCCGGTTGGAGCAGCTCGGGCTGACCATGTACGGCCAGATGACCGCCGGGTCGTGGATCTACATCGGCACCCAGGGCATCCTGCAGGGCACCTACGAGACCTTCGCCGCGGTGGCCGACAAGAGGTTCGGCGGCACGCTGGCCGGCACGCTCACCCTCACCGGCGGCTGCGGCGGGATGGGCGGCGCGCAGCCGCTCGCGGTCACCCTCAACGGCGGGGTGTGCCTGGTGGTCGACGTGGACGCCGCGAGGCTGCGGCGCCGGGTCGAGCACCGGTACCTCGACGAGGTGGCCGACGACCTGGACGACGCCGTCCGCCGCTGCCTGGACGCCAGGGCCGGCCGCCGGGCGCTGTCGGTGGGCCTGGTCGGCAACGCCGCCACCGTCTTCCCCGAGCTGCTGCGCCGGGGCGTCGAGGTCGACGTCGTCACCGACCAGACCTCCGCGCACGACCCGCTCTCCTACCTGCCCGAGGGCGTCGACGTCGGCGACTGGCGCGACCTCGCCGCCGCCAAGCCCGAGGAGTTCACCGACCGCGCGCGGGCGTCGATGGCGAAGCACGTCGAGGCGATGGTCGGCTTCTCCGACGGCGGCGCCGAGGTGTTCGACTACGGCAACTCCATCCGGGACGAGGCCCGGCAGGGCGGCTACCAGCGCGCGTTCGCCTTCCCCGGCTTCGTGCCGGCCTACATCCGGCCGCTGTTCTGCGAGGGCAAGGGCCCGTTCCGGTGGGCGGCGCTGTCCGGCGACCCCGCCGACATCGCCGCCACCGACCGGGCGGTGCTCGAGCTGTTCCCGGACAACGACCGGCTGCAGCGCTGGATCCGGGCGGCGCAGGAGAAGGTCGCGTTCCAGGGGCTGCCGGCGCGGATCTGCTGGCTGGGCCAGGGCGAGCGGGACGTCGCGGGGCTGCGGTTCAACGAGATGGTGGCCTCCGGCGAGCTGTCCGCGCCGGTCGTCATCGGCCGCGACCACCTGGACACCGGCTCGGTGGCCTCGCCCTACCGGGAGACCGAGGCGATGGCCGACGGCTCCGACGCGATCGCCGACTGGCCGCTGCTCAACGCGCTGGTCAACACCGCCTCCGGGGCGACGTGGGTGTCGATCCACCACGGCGGCGGCGTCGGCATCGGCCGGTCGATCCACGCCGGCCAGGTGAGCGTCGCCGACGGCACCCCGCTGGCCGCGCAGAAGCTGGCCCGGGTGCTCAGCAACGACCCGGGCACCGGCGTGATCCGGCACGTCGACGCCGGCTACGACCGCGCCGCCGAGGTCGCCGCCACCCACGGCATCCGCGTCCCGATGACCGAGACCCCCTGACGGCCATGTTGGCCGACATGGCCCCCGAGGGCTTCCGGTCGATGTGGGCCGAGCTCTGGGAGATCGGGCGGGCCTCCTCGGGGGGCTACCGGCGGTTCGCCTGGACCCGCACCGACGCCGCCCTGCGCGAGTGGTTCGCCGCTCAGGCGCAGGCCCGCGGGATGGACGTCGTCGGCGACCGGGCCGGCAACCTGTGGGCCTGGACGGCCGACCCGGACGCGCACGGTCCCGGCCTGGTGCTCGGCAGCCACCTGGACTCCGTCCCGGACGGCGGCGCGTTCGACGGCCCGCTGGGCGTGGTCTCGGCGTTCGCGGCGCTGGACCTGCTGCGCGCGTCCGGGCACGCCCCTCCCCGACCGCTCGGCATCGCCTGCTTCGCCGACGAGGAGGGTGCCCGGTTCGGCGTCGCCTGCGCCGGGTCGAAGCTGCTCACCGGCGCGCTGGACGCCGACCGGGCCCGGGGCCTCCGGGACGCCGAGGGGACGACGATGGCCGAGGCGATGCGGGGGTCGCTGGACGTCGCGGCAGTGGGCCGGGACGAGGAGACGCTGCGCCGGATCAGCACCTTCGTCGAGCTGCACGTCGAGCAGGGCCGGGCGCTGGTCGACGTCGGGGCGCCGGTCGGGGTGGCCACGTCGATCTGGCCGCACGGGCGCTGGCGGCTGGACCTGCGCGGGCGGGCCGACCACGCCGGCACCACCCGGCTGACCGACCGCGACGACCCGATGCTGGCGCTGGCCGCTGCGGTGCTCACCGCGCGGTCCGCCGCGGAGCAGGCCGGCACGGTGGCCACGATCGGCAAGCTCGCGGTCACGCCCAACGGCGTCAACGCCATCCCGTCGTCGGTGACCGCCTGGCTGGACGCCCGCGGCGCTCGCGAGGCCGACGTCCGGGCGGTGGTCGCCGCGGTGGGAGACGCGGCCGGTGCCGAGCCGGTCGAGGAGTCGTGGACCGGGCCGACGGTCTTCGACGCCGGGCTGCGGGACCGGCTGGCCACGGCGCTGGGCACGGACGGCGTCCCGGCGCCGGTGCTGCCCACCGGGGCCGGCCACGACGCCGCGATCCTGGCCGCGGCCGGGGTGCCGACCGCGATGCTGTTCGTCCGCAACCCGACCGGGGTCTCGCACTCCCCCGCCGAGCACGCCGAGGAGGCCGACTGCCTGGCCGGGGTGGCCGCGCTGGCCCGCGTCGTGCAGGAGCTGAGATGACCACGTGGTGGTGCGAGTCGGCCTGGCTGGACTCCCCGACCGACGGCGTCCGGGTCACCGAGGACGGCGGCCGGATCACCGCCGTCGAGGTCGGCGACCCCCGCCCTGGGGACCGGCGGCTGACCGGGCTGGTGCTGCCGGGGCTGGCCGACGCGCACTCGCACGCCTTCCACCGCGCGCTCCGCGGCCGCACGCACGACGACGGCGGCACCTTCTGGACCTGGCGCCGGCAGATGTACGCCGTCGCTGCTCGCCTCGACCCCGACACGTACCTCGCGCTGGCCCGGGCGACGTACGCCGAGCTCGCGCTGGCCGGGGTGACCTGCGTCGGGGAGTTCTCCTACCTGCACCACCCGGCCGGCGGCGGGCGCTACGCCGACCCGAACGCGATGTCCGAGGCCCTTGTCCAGGCCGCGGCAGACGCCGGAGTGCGGCTCACCCTGCTGGACACCTGCTACCTCAGCGGCGGGCCGGACGGCGCCCCGCTGGACGACGTGCAGCAGCGCTTCTCCGACGGCGACGCCGACGCCTGGGCCGCCCGGGTCGCCGGGCTGCCGGAACGGGACGGGCTGCGGATCGGTGCGGCGGTGCACTCGGTGCGCGCCGTCCCTGCCGACCAGCTGGCCACCGTGGCCGCCGCCGCAGCGGGCCGCCCGCTGCACGTGCACGTCTCCGAGCAGCCGGCCGAGAACACCGCCACGCTGGCCGCCACCGGCTGCACCCCGACGGCGCTGCTCGCCGAGCACGGCGTGCTGGGCCCGGACACCACGGCCGTGCACGCCGTGCACCTGACCGACGACGACGTCGCCACGCTGGCCGCCACCGGCACCGGGGTCTGCGCCTGCCCGAGCACCGAGGCCGACCTGGCCGACGGGATCGGCCCGTTCCGCCGGCTGGCCGACGCCGGGGTGCCGCTGTGCCTGGGCAGCGACCAGCACGTCCGCGGGGACCTGCTCGGCGAGGCGCAGGCGCTGGAGGCCACCGCGCGCCTGGTCAGCGGCGAGCGCGGCCGGTTCACCCCCGCCGAGCTGGTGACCGCGCTGACCGCCGCCGGGCACCGCGCGCTGGGCTGGCCGGACGCCGGGCGGCTCGCCGTCGGGCAGCGGGCCGACCTGGTCGCGGTCCGGCGGGACTCGGTGCGCACGGCGGGCTGCGCGCCGGGCGAGCTGCCGCTGGTCGCCGCCGCCGCGGACGTGACCACCGTCGTGGTCGAGGGCCGGGTCGTGGTCGAGGACGGTCGGCACGTGCTCGGCGACGTCGGCGCGTTGCTGGCCGCGGCGATCGGGGACCTGCGGTGAGCACGCTGGTCACCGGGATCGGCGAGCTGGTCACCAACGACGACACCGTCGGCCCCGGTCTCGGCGTGCTGCCGGACGCCGCGCTGGTCGTCGAGGACGGCGTCGTGGCGTGGGTGGGTCCGGCATCGGTGGCCCCGGACGCCGACCGGCGGGTCGACGTCGGCGGCCGGGCGGTCGTGCCCGGGTTCGTCGACAGCCATGCGCACCTGGTCTTCGCCGGGGACCGGGCCGCGGAGTTCGAGGCCCGGATGACCGGTGCCCGGTACGACGGCGGCGGCATCGCCTCGACCGTCGCCGCGACCCGGGCGGCCTCGGACGCGCAGCTGCGCGCCCGGCTGGCCGCGCTGGTCGCGGAGATGCGCGCGCAGGGGACGACGACCGTGGAGGTGAAGAGCGGCTACGGGCTCACCGTCGCCGACGAGGTCCGCAGCCTGCGGCTGGCCGCGGAGGTCACCCCGGAGGCGACCTTCCTCGGCGCGCACGTCGTCCCGCCCGGGGCCGACCGGGCCGAGTACCTGGCGCTGGCCACCGGCCCGATGCTGGCCGCCTGCGCGCCGTACGCCCGGTGGGTCGACGTCTTCTGCGAGCCGGCGTCGCCGCACGCCTTCGACGGCGAGGAGGCCCGGGCGGTGCTCACCGCCGGCCGCGCGGCCGGGCTGGAGCTGCGGGTGCACGCCAACCAGTTGTCGGCCGGCCCCGGGGTGCAGCTGGCGGTGGAGCTCGGCGCGGCCAGCGCCGACCACTGCACCCACCTGACCGCCGCCGACGTCGACGCGCTGGCCGGCGGGACGACGGTGGCCACCCTGCTGCCCGGGGTCGAGTTCTCCACCCGCTCGCCCTATCCCGACGCGCGCCGGCTGCTGGCCGCCGGGGTGACCGTGGCGCTGGCGACCGACTGCAACCCGGGCAGCTGCTTCACCTCGTCGATGGCGTTCTGCCTGGCGCTCGCGGTGCGGGAGATGGCGATGACCCCGGCCGAGGCGTTGTGGTCGGCGACCGCGGGCGGTGCCGCGGCGCTGCGGCGGACCGACGTCGGGCACCTGGCCGTCGGGGCCCGGGCCGACCTCGCCGTCGTCGACGCGCCGTCCTGGCTGCACCTGGCCTACCGCCCCGGCGTCCCGCTGGTCCGCACCCTCGACCTCTGACCCCCACGGTCTTGCGCGAGAAGGCGCGGGGCTTTCGCGCGCGAGAGTGCGCGGGGTCTCGCGCGCGAAAGCGCGGGAGGAGGACTAGAGCAGGCCGCGCAGCTCCTCGGCGTTGCGGACGGCGTGGCCGTGCCCGTCGTTGTTGAAGTAGACGAACACGTCGCGCCCGGACGCCGACCACTCCCGCACCCGGTCGGCCCACCAGCGCAGGTCGTCGGTCGAGTAGGACCCGGCGTAGAGGTGCGCGGGGTCCGGACCGTGCATCCGCACGTAGACGAACGGTGCGGTGGCCCGCAGCACGCACGGCAGGCCGGCGCCGCTCATCACCGTGTACGCCGCCCCGTGCCGCTCGAGCAGCGCGTACACCGCCTCGTCGTGCCAGCTGGGGTGCCGGAACTCGACCGCCACCCGCATCCAGCCGGGCAGCAGGCCGAGGAACCAGTCCAGCCGGGCGTCGTCGCGGGCGTGCCCGGGGTGCAGCTGGACCAGCAGCACGGCCCGCCGGTCGCCCAGCTCGTGCCAGCAGGCCACCAGCCGGTCGACCCACACCTCGGGGGCGTACAGCTTCTTGGCGTGGGTCAGCCCGCGGGGGGCCTTGACCGACAGCTGGAAGCCCGGCGGCAACCGGCGCCGCCAGCTCGCGAACGTCGCCGTCCGCGGCCAGCGGTAGAAGCTGGCGTTGAGCTCGACGGTGCCGAAGCGCCGCACGTAGTGCGCGAGCCGGTCCCGGGGCGGCGTGCCCGGTGGGTACAGCACGCCGTCCCAGTGGTCGTAGCTCCAGCCCGACGTCCCGACGTGGACCGTCATGCGGCGCTCAGGTCAGAGCGGGTCCACCGAGTCGGCCTGCAGGCCCTTCTGACCGGGGCTGGCGGTGTACTCCACCCGCTGGCCCTCGTCCAGGCTGCGGTAGCCACCCCGGTCGGCGATCGCCGAGTAGTGCACGAACACGTCGTCGCCGCCGTCGTCGGGCTCGATGAACCCGAAGCCCTTCTCGGCGTTGAAGAAGCGGACGGTGCCCTGCCCGCCACCGCCGCCGCCACCGCGCGGAGCCCGCGGGGCGCGGTCCCGGTCCCGCGGGGCGCTCTGCCGGCGGTCGTCCCGGGCCGGCGGCCGGCCGCCGCCACCGCCGCCGCCGCCGCCGCTGCCCAGGGGCTGCACCGAGTCGGCCTGCAGGCCGCGCTGGCCCGGGCTGGCGGAGTACTCGACCCGCTGGCCCTCGTCCAGGCTGCGGTAGCCGCCGTCGTCGACGATCGCGGAGAAGTGCACGAACACGTCGTCCCCGCCGCCGTCGGGCTCGATGAACCCGAACCCCTTCTCGGCGTTGAAGAAGCGCACCGTGCCCTGCGAGCCGCCGCCGCCGCGCGGTGCGCGGTCGGAGCCGCGGTCGCGCGGTGCGGACTGCCGGCGGTCGTCGCGGGCCGGCGGCCGGCCGCCGCCACCGAGCGGCTGGACGGAGTCGGCCTGCAGCCCGCGCTGCCCGGGGCTGGCGGTGAACTCGACCCGCTGCCCCTCGTCCAGGCTGCGGTACCCGCCGTCGTCGGCGATCGCGGAGAAGTGCACGAACACGTCGTCCCCGCCGTCGTCGGGCTCGATGAACCCGAAGCCCTTCTCGGCGTTGAACCAGCGGACGGTGCCCTCGGACCCGCCACCGCCCCGGCCGGCCCGCGGCGCGCGGACCTGCCGCGGGTCGTCCCGGTGGCCGCGCTCCTCGCGGGCCGGGGGCCGCCCGCCGCCGCCGAGCGGCTGGATGGAGTCGGCCTGCATGCCCCGGTCCCCCGGGCTGGCGGTGAACTCGACCCGCTGCCCCTCGTCGAGGCTGCGGTAGCCCCCGTCGTCGGCGATCGCGGAGAAGTGCGCGAACACGTCCTGCCCGCCGTCGTCGGGCTCGATGAACCCGAACCCCTTCTCCGCGTTGAACCACTTGACCGTGCCCTGCGGCATCCTGCTTCTCCTGCACATCTCGACGTCCTCGGCCCCGTGCCGGGGCCGATCGCCCCATCCTCCCAGCCTCCTGCCCGTCCGTGCCGGGCGGCGGCGGATCAGCCGCCGCGGTGCCCCGGCGCTCGGGCCGGGGGCCCGCCCTCCGAGGTCAGCAGAGGCAGCGTGCGCAGCGGCACGAGCTCGGACAACGCGACCACGCTCGTGGACCGCACCACCGACGCGGAGCGGCCCAGCTGCAGCAGGGTCTGCTGCAGGTCGCCGTGCGAGCGGGCCGCCACCCGGCACAGCACGTCACCCGACCCGGTCGTCGCGTGCGCCTCCAGCACGCCGGGCATCGCCGCCAGCTCCGCGGTCAGGTCCCCCAGGGCGCCCTGGGCGATCTCCAGGGTGACGAAGGCCTGGACGCCGAAGCCGGCGGCGGTCAGGTCGACGTCCGGGCCGTACCCGGTGACGACGCCGGTGTCCTCCAGCCGCTGCAGCCGGGCCTGCACGGTGCCGCGGGCCACCCCGAGCCGGCGGGACAGCTCCAGCGCCCCGGCCCTCGGGTGCTCGGTCAGCGCCCGGAGCAGCGCCAGGTCCAGGGTGTCCAGCCGGGCCCCGTCGGTCGACATCGGAGCCTCCTGGGTGATCGCGGTCACAACTGATCGATCTGCACAGTAGCGGCGTGGGCGGACCGTACGGGGTGTACCGGTTGCCCACCCGTCGCCCTGCTCGTTGCGCAGCGCGGAGCGGATGCGGTGCGCTCTCCCCACCCCGAGCCGAGGAGGCGCGCCGTGAGCATCGAGCAGACCCTCACCGACGACGAGAAGCTGGCCGAGCTGAGCCTGGAGCAGCTCCAGCAGCTGGTCGGCCTCGTCGAGCACGACCCCTCGCGCGACCCCTTCCCGGTCAGTGGCTGGGACGCGCTGGTCTGGGTCGTCGGCAACGCCACCCAGGCCGCGCACTTCTTCCAGTCCGCGTACGGCATGGAGCTGGTCGCCTACTCCGGACCGGAGACCGGCAACCGGGACCACCACGCCTACGTGCTCACCAGCGGCGCCGCGCGCTTCGTCGTCACCGGCGCCTACGACCCGGCCAGCCCGCTGGCCGACCACCACCGCCGGCACGGCGACGGCATCGCCGACATCGCGCTCAGCGTGCCCGACGTCGACGTCTGCGTGGCGCACGCCCGGGCGACCGGCGCGACGGTGCTCAGCGAGCCGCACGACCTGACCGACGAGCACGGCACCGTGCGGCTGGCCGCGATCGCCACCTACGGCGACACCCGGCACACCCTGGTCGACCGGTCCCGCTACCGCGGTCCGTACCTGCCCGGCTTCGTGGCCCGGACGTCGTCCTTCGTGCGGCGGCCGGGCGCCCCCAAGCGGCTTTTCCAGGCCATCGACCACGTGGTGGGCAACGTGGAGCTCGGCGCGATGGACCGGTGGGTGGACTTCTACAACCGGGTCATGGGGTTCACCAACATGGCCGAGTTCGTCGGCGAGGACATCGCCACCGACTACTCGGCGCTGATGAGCAAGGTGGTGTCCAACGGCAACCACCGGGTCAAGTTCCCGCTCAACGAGCCGGCCGTCGGCAAGAAGAAGTCGCAGATCGACGAGTACCTGGAGTTCTACGGCGGCCCCGGTGCCCAGCACGTCGCGCTGGCCACCAACGACATCGTCGGCACGGTCGACGCGCTGCGCGCCGAGGGCGTCGTCTTCCTCAGCACGCCGGACTCCTACTACTCCGACCCGGCGCTGCGAGCCCGGATCGGCGAGGTCCGGGTGCCCATCGAGGAGCTGCAGCGGCGCGGGATCCTCGTCGACCGGGACGAGGACGGCTACCTGCTGCAGATCTTCACCAAGCCGCTCGGCGACCGGCCGACGGTGTTCTTCGAGCTGATCGAGCGGCACGGCTCGCTGGGGTTCGGGATCGGCAACTTCAAGGCCCTGTTCCAGGCGATCGAGCGCGAGCAGGAGCTCCGCGGCAACTTCTGACGATCTGGCAGGAACGACGCGCAGGACGCCGCCGCGGTCATGGACGCCGGCCGACCGGAGCGCCACGCTCGGGGGCATGGCCCACAGACTCTCCCGGCTGCTCCGCACGCAGGAGCAGCTCTGGGACCGGTACCTGACCAGCTCCGGGGCGTCCGGCCGCGAGGCCCGGGCCGCGCTGGGCGAGCCTCCGCTGCGCTGGAGCGGCGGGCGGCTGCGCGGGTGCGTGCTGCCGCCGCCCTGATCAGCTGCGCCGGTCGGCCAAGAAGCGGAACCGTTCCCGGGTGGCGGCGACCTCCGCCGGGTCGACGTCGGCCAGCACGACGGTCTCCACGCCCGACGCCGTGGCCAGCAGCTCACCCATGGGCGAGACGATGCGGCTGTCACCGGCGTGCTCGGTGCCGTCGCCGGCGGTGCCGACCCGGTTGCCGCCGACCACGTAGGCCTGGTTCTCGATGGCCCGGGCCTGCAGCAGCGTCGTCCAGTGGTGCCGCCGCGCGGCGGGCCAGTTCGCCGGCACCAGGAAGACGTCGGTGTCCGGGCCGGTCTGCCAGAAGACGTCCGCGAAGCGCAGGTCGTAGCAGATGAACGGGGTGACCCGCAGGTCCCCGACCTGGACGGTCACCGGGCCCTCGCCGGAGCGGAAGCGGTCCCGCTCGGACGCGAAGGGGTGCAGCTTGCGGTACCGGTGGGTGCTGCCGTCGGGTCCGGCCAGCACGAAGGAGTTGTAGGGCAGCTCGCCGTCCGGGCTCACCTCAGGGCAGGTGCCCGCCACCCAGACCCCGTGCTCGGCGGCCTGGCCGCTGAGGAACTCCGAGGACGGCCCGCCCTCGGGCTCGCCGATCCCCGGGGTCATCGAGAAGCCGGTGGAGAAGGTCTCGGTGAGCAGCACCAGCTCCGCGCCGCCGCCCACCGCCCGGGCCACCTGCGGGGCGAGCCGGGCGAAGTTCGCGTCCCGGTCCTCCCAGACGATGTCGTGCTGGACCGCCGCGATCCTCATGCTGCCCCCATCCCGTCC
>NZ_SJEW01000033.1 GCF_005930475.1 Modestobacter altitudinis | reverse complement strand
CCCCTGGAGAGCCCGTGCTGATCCTCACGCCGACGCCGTTGCAGACGGCCGCCGAGCGTGCGTTCTTCGCCGAGCTGGCCGGCTGGGACACCGGCAGCGGTGTGCGCGGTGCCGTGGTGGCCTCGCTGCCGGTGGTCGAGGGGCCGATGGGGCGCCGGCAGGCCGACGCGGTGCTGTTCGTGCCCGAGGGTGTGGCCGTGGTCCGGGTGGTTGAGGTCCAGCGGAACTCCGGCGTGGTCACCGCCCACGCCGACGGCGCCTGGACCATCGGCCCCGGCGACGGGCCCGGCGACGTCCTGCAGCTCGACGGCGGTGGCTCCACCCCGCTCGAGGGCCTGATGAGCGCCGGCATGCACGCCGCCGTGACGCTGCGCAAGGCCGGCCTGGAGCCCGGTCGGATCGCCCGGCTCACCGTGCTCACCGGCCCGGTGACCGGTCTGCTGCCCGCCGACGGTGACCTGGGGGAGGGCGACCAGGTCGCGCTGGTCGAGCCGAGCTCGCTGCTGCTGGGCGTGGCCCGGGCCGCCCGCTACGCGGGCACCGACAACCCCCGGCTCTGGACGACGGCCGACGTGCGCGCCGCCGTCGAGGCCCTCGGCGTGGCCGGCCGCACCCCCACGGTCGAGGAGCTCAACGGCGAGGGCTTCCCGTACTCGCCCTACGTGCTCCGCCGACCCGACCTGCTGACCCCTGCCGCGCTGAACGCCTCACCGAGCCGGGTCGCCGCCGTCCCGCTGACCGGCGCGGGGGTCGACCGGGTGGCCCCGGCCGGGCCGCTGGTCGACCCGGCCGCCGCGGCCCGGGTCGCAGCGGCGGCGGTCCAGGCGCAGGAGGAGGCCGAGCGGGCCGCCCCCGGGCCGACGCCCGCATCGACGCCTGCTCCCGAGCCGGTGCCGGCTGCGGTCGCCCGTCCCGCCGCGCCGGCGCCGTACCAGCCCACCGTGCCGGTGGAGCTGCGCTCGGTCCGCTCCAGGGACACCATGGCGCTGACCGGCGAGCCCGCGACCGCCGTGGCCGGTGGGCCGGGCGTCGTCGAGCCGCGTCCGGCGGCCGAGGACACCGGGGGCATCGGTGGGTTGTTCGGCGAGGACGGGACCGTCGCCGTCGCCCCGTCCCGGCCGCGCGAGCTGCCACCGGAGCTGCGGCCCCGGCCGCTGGTCGGCGCCCCGCCGCCGGGCGGCAGCTCGGCCGCGGACGCCGGGGCGCCGGACCGGCGTCGCACGCTCGTGGTCGTGGCCGCGGCGCTCGTGCTGCTGCTCGTCGTGGCCGGCATCGGGATCTGGGCGCTGGGCAGCGGCGACGCCGACGCCGACGCCGACCGGCCGGCGGAGACGACCAGCGCGCCCGCCCCGACCTCGGCCCCGGCCGGCCCCGCGGTGGGCACGACCGAGGTGGTCAACGGCACCACCTTCACGCTGCGGGCGGTCGAGGTCGACGACACCTGCCGGGGGCACGCCTACGACGCCGTCGCCGCGTTCTTCGCCAGCTCCGACTGCACCGGCCTGCGCCGGTCGCTGTGGTCGGCCGACGCCGGTGGGCAGCCCGCCGTCGTCTCGCTGTCCCGGGTGACCATGCCCGACGTCGCCAACGCGCAGGCGCTGCGCTCGTTGGCCGACACCGACGGCAGCGGCAACGTCAACGACCTGCTCCGCGAGGGCGTCGGCTACGACGGCGGACCGGCCAAGCTCTCCGGCGCCCAGTACGCCAGCGCCCAGCAGGACACCACGGTGACGATCGTGGAGACCTCCTGGACCGGCGGCGCCGGCACCTCCTCGGCGCTGGACGCGCTGGCCAGCTCCGCTCTGTCCCTGCCGGACGCCGCCGGTTCCGACTAGGCGGTCGCGGCGGCGATCGCCATGTCGGCGAGCAGTGCGGCCATCGTCGGGCGGGCCAGCCGCCCCGCGCTGTGCGGGGTGGAGTTGATCAGGCCGAACACCGCGTGGGCGCGCGCCCGGCAGGCCGCCGTCGACGCGTCCGGGTGCACCCGGACGAGGACGGCGACCCACTCCTCGACGTAGCTCCGCTGCAGCTGGCGCACCCGGCGGGCGTCGGGGTCGCTCAGCGCCCCCAGGTCGCGGTCCTGCACGGTGATCAGCGCGGGGTTGTCCAGCGCGAAGTCGACGTGGAAGTCGACCAGCGCGCGCAGCTGGGCGGCGGGGGAGTCGCCGGCCGCGGCGATCCGCTCGGTGCCGCCGGCCAGCAGCCGCTCGCTGATCCGCAGCAGCATCTCGGCGAGCATCGCGTCCTTGCTCGCGAAGTGCCGGTAGATGGCCGGGCCGGTGACGCCGACGGCCGCGCCGACGTCGTCCACGCCGACCGCGCGCGACCCGCGCTCGGCGAACAGCTGGGCCGCGGCGCGCAGGATCTGCTCCCGCCGCGAGGGGTTCGCCGCGTCGCTGTGCAGCGCGCTGTCCGGCGGGGACGTCACGGACAGAGGTTAACGGCAGTTCACACTGGACCGACAGTGTGAACGGTGGTTAACCTCACCCCGTGGACGCACCGGTGCTCTCCAGTGCCCCGCCGGCGGACCCGGCGGCGGCCGCGCGCAATGCCGCGCACCACGCCGCGCTGGCCGGCGGGCTGGCCGACGAGCTGGCCCGGGTGGCGCTCGGCGGTGGGGAGCGGGCCCGCGAGCGGCACGTCTCCCGCGGCAAGCTGCTGCCCCGCGAGCGCGTGGACGCGCTGCTGGACCCGGGCAGCCCGTTCCTCGAGCTGTCCCCGCTGGCCGCGCACGGTCTCTACGACGGCGACGCGCCGGCCGCCGGCATCATCACCGGCATCGGCCGGGTGTCCGGGCGCGAGGTCGTCGTCGTCGCGAACGACGCCACCGTCAAGGGCGGCACCTACTACCCGATGACGGTGAAGAAGCACCTGCGCGCCCAGGAGGTGGCGCTCCAGAACCGACTGCCCTGCGTCTACCTGGTCGACTCCGGCGGCGCCTTCCTCCCGCTGCAGGACGAGGTCTTCCCCGACCGCGACCACTTCGGCCGGATCTTCTTCAACCAGGCCAACCTGTCCAAGGCCGGGATCGCGCAGGTCGCCGCCGTCCTCGGTTCGTGCACCGCCGGCGGCGCCTACGTGCCGGCGATGAGTGACGAGGCGGTCATCGTCCGCGGCCAGGGCACGATCTTCCTGGGCGGCCCGCCGCTGGTGAAGGCGGCGACGGGGGAGGAGGTCACCGCCGAGGACCTCGGCGGCGGCGAGCTGCACTCCCGGGTCAGCGGGGTGACCGACCACCTGGCCGAGGACGACGCGCACGCGCTGCAGATCGTCCGGCAGATCGTCGGCACGCTGGGCCCGCGGGAGGCCCGGCCGTGGGACGTCGAGCCGGTCGAGGAGCCGCGGTACGACCCTGCCTCGGTCTACGAGGTGGTCCCCACCGACACCCGCACGCCCTACGACGTCCGCGAGGTCATCGCCCGGCTGGTCGACGGCAGCCGGTTCGCCGAGTTCAAGCCGCTCTACGGGCAGACGCTGGTGACCGGCTTCGCCCGGCTGCACGGCCACCCGGTCGGGATCATCGCCAACAACGGCGTGCTGTTCAGCGAGTCCGCGCTCAAGGGCGCGCACTTCATCGAGCTCTGCGACCGCCGGAAGATCCCGCTGCTGTTCCTGCAGAACATCTCCGGGTTCATGGTCGGCCGCGACTACGAGGCCGGCGGCATCGCCAAGCACGGCGCCAAGATGGTCACCGCCGTCGCCACCGCCCGGGTGCCCAAGCTGACCGTCGTGATCGGTGGCTCGTTCGGCGCCGGCAACTACTCGATGTGCGGCCGGGCGTACTCGCCGCGGTTCCTGTTCACCTGGCCGAACTCGCGCATCTCGGTGATGGGCGGGGAGCAGGCGGCCAGCGTGCTGGCCACCGTCCGCCGCGACGGGTTCGAGGCCCGCGGGCAGGAGTGGTCGGTCGCGGACGAGGAGGCGTTCAAGGCGCCGATCCGCGACCAGTACGAGGACCAGGGCCACCCGTTCCACGCCACCGCCCGGCTCTGGGACGACGGGGTCATCGACCCGGCCCGGACCCGGACCGTGCTCGGGCTCGCGCTGTCCGCGTGCGCCAACGCCCCGTTGGAGGAGGTCGGCTATGGCGTCTTCCGCATGTGACGTCGTCCCTGAGGGCCATGGTGGCCACCATGGCCCTCAGGACTCAGACGCCGGCGATCCGCGGCGCGGTCGGGTCGACGCCCTCGGGGACGGTCTCCCGCTTGACGTAGTCCTCGATCTGCTCGACGTCGTGGGCGGAGCGGCGGACGACGGCCAGCAGGTCGCTCATCTTGCTGACCTCCTCGACCTGCTCCTTGATGAACCACTGCATGAACTGGTCGGAGGAGTAGTCGTTCTCCCGTCGCGCGATGCCGATGAGCTCGTTGATCTGCTGGGTGACCCGCTTCTCCTGCTCCAGCGCGAGCGAGACCGGCCCGACCACGTCCTGGAACCTGGTGACCGGGCCGACGACGCCGGGGATGGCCACGGGCGCGTCGGCGTCGAGCAGGTAACGGACCATCATCATCGCGTGGTTGCGCTCCTCGACCGCCTGGTCGAAGAAGAGCTGCGCCATCTGCGGCATGGTCAGCTCGTCGAAGTACACCGCGATGGCGATGTACTGGTGGTGCGCGGCGAACTCGTGGCCGATCTGCTCGTTGAGCTTCTCGACGAAGGCGTCGGCGGCCATGGGTGCTCCTCGGTGCGGTGGGACGACGTCCTCGGAACCGTAGCGGGCGACACGCCCGCCACCTCGACGGGTGGGGAAGGCATGGCTAACCTCACCGCGTGGGGAAGCCGGCCAAGATGCCCAAGAAGAAGTGCTGCGAGGACAAGCCGCGCTGCGGCCGCTGTCCGCTGCGCGCGCTCGCCGAGGGCAACCTCCCGCCCGGGTACACCGTCAAGAAGCGCCGGCTGGTCAAGGTCGGCAAGGCCGACCTCGTCCTCGCGAAGAGCACCCGCAAGGCAGCCTGACCGCACCCCCCGGGGCAGAAGTGGCCACTCCTGCCCTCGTGGGAGGTGGTGAGCGGTGTTCGAGACCGTCCTGGTCGCCAACCGTGGCGAGATCGCCGTCCGGGTCATCCGCACCCTGCGGCGGATGGGCATCCGCTCGGTCGCGGTGCACAGCGACGCCGACACCGGCGCGCTGCACACCCGACTGGCCGACGTCGCCGTGCCGATCGGCCCGGCGCCGGCCGCGCAGAGCTACCTGTCCATCGAGCGGGTGCTGGACGCCGCCCTCCGCACCGGCGCGCAGGCCGTCCACCCCGGGTACGGCTTCCTCTCCGAGAACGTCGACTTCGCCCGGGCCTGCGCCGCCGCCGGCATCGTGTTCATCGGGCCCCCGGTCGACGCGATCGAGGCGATGGGCGACAAGATCCGGGCCAAGCAGACCGTGGCGGCGGCCGGTGTGCCCGTCGTCCCGGGCCGGACCGAACCGGGCATGGACGACGACGCGGTCGCGCTCGCCGCGGTCGAGGTCGGCTTCCCGGTGCTGCTCAAGCCCAGCGCGGGCGGCGGCGGCAAGGGCATGCGGGTGGTGCGCGGCCCCGATGAGCTCGCCGAGCAGATCGCCGGCGCCCGCCGCGAGGCCCGCGGCTCCTTCGGCGACGACACCCTGCTGGTCGAGCGGTACCTCGGGAACTCCCGGCACATCGAGGTGCAGGTCTTCGGCGACGCGCACGGCACCGTGATCCACCTCGGGGAACGCGAGTGCAGCCTGCAGCGCCGGCACCAGAAGGTCATCGAGGAGGCGCCCTCACCGCTGCTGACCACCGATATGCGGGCCCGGATGGGCGGCGCGGCGGTCGAGGCGGCCCGCGCGGTCGGCTACACCGGCGCCGGCACGGTCGAGTTCATCGTCGACGCCGACAGCCCGGGGGACTTCTTCTTCCTGGAGATGAACACCCGGCTGCAGGTCGAGCACCCGGTCACCGAGTGCGTCACCGGGCTGGACCTGGTGGAGCTGCAGGTCCGGGTCGCGGCGGGGGAGCGGCTGCCGATCGGGCAGAGCGACGTCGTCCTGGACGGGCACGCCATCGAGGCCCGGGTCTACGCCGAGGACCCGGTCCGCGGGTTCCTGCCGCAGGCCGGGGACGTCGTCGGGCTGCTCGAGCCGACCGGCCCGGGGATCCGGGTCGACAGCTCGCTGCGGGTGGGCGGGGTCGTCGGCACCGACTACGACCCGATGCTGGCCAAGGTCATCGCCTGGGGGCCGGACCGGGAGACCGCCCGGGCGCGGCTGGTGACGGCGCTGGCCGGCACCGCCGTCCTCGGCGTGGCCACCAACACCACGTTCCTGCGCGACCTGCTGAACGACCCCGACGTCGTCGCGGGCCGGCTGGACACCGGGCTGATCGAGCGGCGGGGTGCGGCGCTGACGCAGCTCCAGCCGCCCCCGCCGCACGTCTACGCGTCCGCGGCGCTGGCCCTGCTGCTCGAGGGCGAGCCGACCCGGGCCGCCGACCCGTGGGACGACACCTCCGGCTGGCGGCTGGGGGAGGCGGCCTGGACGGTCCGGCGGCTGCAGGCGCCCGGCGGGCAGCCGGTGACCGTCCGCGTCCGCGGCCGGGCCGCCGCGGCCCAGGTGCAGGTGGCGGACGGGGCGCCGATGGCCGCCCGGGTCCGCCGGGACGACGACCTGCTCGCCGTGACCCTGGACGACGTGACCACCCACGTCACCGTGGTGCACGCCGCGGGCACCGTCTGGCTCGCCGTCGACGGCCACGTCGCGGCGCTGCGCGAGCACGAGCGGCTGGCGCCCCCGGACGCCGCGGCCGGGACCGACGGCTCGGTGACCGCCCCGATGCCCGGGACGGTGACCGTGGTGCAGGTGTCCCTCGGAGACGAGGTCGCAGCGGGGACCCCGCTGCTCGTCGTCGAGGCGATGAAGATGGAGCACGTGCTGACCGCCCCGGTCGCGGGGACGGTCACCGAGCTCCCGGTGACGGCCGGCCACCAGGTCCGGCTGGACGAGCGGGTGGCCGTGGTGACCCCACCGGCGCCCGGCGGGGAGGAGTAGACGTGCTGGACTACCGGCTCGACGAGGAGACCGAGGCGCTGCGGAAGGTGGTCCGCGAGTTCGCCCTCGAGGTCGTGGCCCCGCAGATCGGCGGGTTCTACGAGCGCGACGAGTTCCCGACCGACATCGTGCGGCAGATGGGGGAGCTCGGGCTGTTCGGCCTGCCGTTCCCCGAGGAGTACGGCGGCTCGGGCGGGGACTACTTCACCCTGTGCGTCGCCCTGGAGGAGCTCGCCCGGGTGGACAGCTCCGTGGCGATCACCCTGGAGGCCGGCGTCTCCCTCGGTGCCATGCCGATCTTCCGGTTCGGCACCGAGGAGCAGAAGCAGCAGTGGCTGCCCCGGCTGTGCGCCGGGGAGGCACTGGGGGCGTTCGGGCTCACCGAGCCTGGTGGCGGCTCGGACGCCGGCGCCACCCGGACCACCGCCCGGCTCGAGGACGGCGAGTGGGTGATCAACGGCTCGAAGGCGTTCATCACCAACTCCGGCACCGAGCTGACCGAGCTGGTCATCGTCACCGCGGTCACCGGCACGAAGCCGGACGGGAAGAAGGAGATCTCCGCGATCGCCGTCCCGTCGGGCACCGAGGGCTTCGCCGTCGGCAAGCGGTACTCCAAGGTGGGCTGGAACGCCTCGGACACCCGCGAGCTCGCCTTCACCGACGTCCGGGTGCCCGAGGCGAACCTGGTGGGGGAGCGCGGCCGCGGCTACGCGCAGTTCCTGTCGATCCTGGACGAGGGGCGGATCGCCATCTCCGCACTCGCCGTCGGGCTGGCCCAGGGCTGCGTGGACGAGAGCGTCAAGTACGCCGCGGAGCGGGAGGCGTTCGGTCAGCCGATCGGCCGCAACCAGGCGGTGCAGTTCATGATCGCCGACATGGAGGTGCGTGCCTCCACCGCGCGACTGGCCTACTACCGGGCCGCGGAGAAGATGCTGCGCGGTGAGCCGTTCCGGCGGGAGGCGTCGATCGCCAAGCTGTACAGCTCGGAGATGGCGATGGAGAACGCGCGCTACGCCGCCCAGGTGCACGGCGGGTACGGGTTCATGAACGAGTTCCCGGTCGGCCGGTTCTACCGGGACGCGAAGATCCTGGAGATCGGCGAGGGCACCAGCGAGGTGCAGCGGATGCTCATCGCCCGCTCCCTCGGCGTCGGCTGACGGGTGGAGTCCCAGCGTTCGGGAAGTGATGCGCTGGGACTCCATCAGCTCCCTCAGCTCGTGACGTCGATGAGGACCTTGCCGACGGCGCCGTCCTGGACGGCCTGGTGGGCGGCGGCGGTCTCGGCCAGCGGGAAGACGTGCAGCGGCAGCCCGGCGTCCTCGCCGACCCGGACGGCGCCGTCGAGCACCGCGGCGTTGACGTCCTCGACGCCGAGCTCCTTGGCCCGCCGGGGCTCGGTGTAGACCAGCACGAACTGCCAGCGCGCGTTCGGGGCCATCTGGGCACGCACCGGGATGGTCACCTCGGCGCCGCCGTCGTCGGCGTACATCGCGATCGAGCCGTACATCCCGACGACCTGCGCGTCGACGGCGGCGTTGCTGGCGGCGGAGACCTCGACGATGGCGTCGACGCCGTGCGGGGCGATCTTCCTGACCTCGGCGACGACGTCCTGCTGCCGGTAGTCGACGACGTGGTCCGCGCCGGCCTTCGCGGCCAGCTGTGCCTTGGCCGGCCCGCTGACGGTCGTGATGACGGTGGCGTCGGCCCAGCGGGCGAGCTGGATCGCGGCGTTGCCGACCGCGCCCGCCCCGCCCTGGACCAGCACGGTGCGGCCGGTGAGGGTTCCGGGGCCGATCCGGTCGGGCAGCGACTCGGCGACGGTCAGGCAGCGGTGGGCGGTCAGGAACGGGATGCCGAGGCTGGCACCGAGCTCGAACGACGGGTCCGGGCCCAGCAGCACGGTCTGGCGGGCCGGGACGACGGTGTACTCGGCCGCCGTGCCGTGCGGCCGCTGCCAGGCGGCCTCCCAGATCCACACCCGCTCGCCGACGAGCACCGGGTCGACGCCCTCGCCGACGGAGTCGACGGTGCCGGAGCCGTCCTGGTCGGGCACCTGCCCGCCGGGGCCGGGCTGGGTCTTGCTGCGGGACTTCCAGTCGGTGGGGTTCACGCCGGAGAAGGCCAGGCGCACCCGGACCTCACCGGGACCGGGTTCGGGGGTGGGGCGGTTCCCGAGTTGAAGGACCTCGGGACCACCGGGCTGGCTGTAGGAGATGGCTCGCACGAGCCCTTCCTACCCTGACTGACCGCGCCTGATCATCGGCGGGCGGCCAGCCGTGGCCCCGTCCAGAGGCTCGCCGCGAGCGTGCGAGGGGTGAGGAGGACGGGGTCCTTCTACTTTCTCAGGAGGCGCGGCGACGGAGCCGGCGACGCTCGCGCTCGGACAGGCCGCCCCAGATGCCGAAGCGCTCGTCGTTGGCCAGCGCGTACTCCAGGCACTCGGTGCGGACCTGGCAGCCGGTGCAGATCTTCTTGGCCTCGCGGGTCGAGCCACCCTTCTCGGGGAAGAACGCCTCGGGGTCGGTCTCGGCGCACAGCGCCTGCTCCTGCCAGCCCTGCTCCTCGGCGTCCATGCCCGGGAAGCCGGCGTCGAACACCGTGGCCAGGCCGAGCACGTCGGTCCCGTAGGTGACCGGCGTGGCCTCCACGGCGGCAGCCCGGTAGTCGTCCATCCATGTCACGTCGGCGATGGTCACGATGCGTCCCCCTGCGTCTCGGTTCGGCGTTCGTCACTCGACGACTGCCGCGGGTCACCGTCGGTGACCTGTTGGGGTGAATTACACGGGTGTCCTGCGGGCGGGTCAAATGTCGTCCGTGTTACGCCGGACCCCAGCAGTCACACCCGCCGCAGACACCTCAGGAGTGCCGCCGAGCAGGCTCGACGCGCCGCGTCAGGCGTCAGGTTCTGCCGACGGTGACGGGTCGGTTCGTCCAGTTCGATCTCGGCCGGACGGGCTCTCCGGACGGCTCCGGGACGCATGGGGCGCGCACCGACCACGGGTGGGATCGATCCCGGACCCGCAGAGCAGTCGGTCGGCCGTCCCGCACCCGGCGGGACGGCCGGGCCGTCACATCCGGGCGAGCTCCGCGGCGAGCGGCGCCAGGCCCAGCGGGCCGAGGTCGAGGACGGCGCGGTGCCAGGCCTTGAGGTCGAAGTCGGCGCCGCCGCGCAGCTGGGCCTGCTCCCGGCAGGTGAGGAAGACCCGCTCACCCACCTTGTAGACCGGCGCCTGGCCCGGCCAGCCCAGGTAGCGGTGCAGCTCGTCGACGCGCATCGCGTCCTCCATGTCCACGTGGGTGCGGAGGAAGGCCAGGGCGACGTCGTAGGTCCACCGCTCACCGGTCGCCCGCCCGGCGGGGATCGGGAGGTCCAGGTGCACGCCGATGTCCAGCACCACCCGGGCCGCGCGCAGCTCCTGGGCGTCGAGCATGCCCAGCCGGTCACCGGGGTCGTCGAGGAACCCGAGCTCGGCCATCAGCCGCTCGGAGTACAGCGCCCAGCCCTCGGCGTGCCCGGAGCAGGCGCAGAGCAGCCGCTGCCAGCGGTTGAGCAGCGCGGCGTTGTGCACCGTCTCGGCGATCTGCAGGTGGTGGCCGGGGACGCCCTCGTGGAAGACCGTCGTCGTCTCCCGCCAGGTGGTCATGTCCGTGACGCCCTCGGGCAGCGACCACCACATCCGGCCGGGCCGGCTGAAGTCCTCGCTGGGGGCCGTGTAGTACACGCCCTCGCCGGAGGTCGGCGTCAGCCGGCCCTCGATCCGGCGGACCGGCCCGGGGATGTCGAAGTGGACGCCGTCCAGCGCGGAGATGGCCCGGTCGGCGGTCTCCTGCAGCCAGGCCTGCAGCGCCTCCCGGCCGCGGACCTGGCGGACCGGGTCGGCGTCCAGCGCGGCGACGGCGCCGGCGACGCCCTGGCCGGGTGCGATCGACTCGGTGACGGCCTCCTTCTCGGCGACGATCCGAGCCAGCTCCTCCCACCCCCAGGCGTAGGTCTCCTCGAGGTCGAGGTCGATCCCGGCGTGGTACCGGGACTCCAGGGCGTAGCGCTCCCGGCCGACCCCGTCGGCCTGGGGTGCTGCGGGCAGCAGGCTCTGCTCGACCCGGTCGGCGAAGCCGAGCAGGGCGCCGGCGGTCTGCTGCGCGGCCCGCTCCAGGTCGCGGGTCAGGCCCGCGGACCCGGCGGGTGCGCCCGCCACCAGCTGGGTGAAGAAGCCGGGCCGGTCGGGCGTGCCGGCCCAGCGGCGGGCGATCTGGGCGCCGAGCCGCACCTGCCGGGCGGCGGAGGTGCGGCCGTGGCCGGCCGCGGACTCCAGCCCGAGGGCGTAGCCGTCCAACGCGGCCGGGAGGGCGGTCAGCCGGCGGGCGATCGTGGCCCAGTCCTGCTCGGTCGCGGTGGGCATCAGGTCGAACGACGAGCGGAACCCCTGGAGGGGGCTGTCGATGGTGTTCAGGTCGGCCTGGGCCCAGCCCGCCTGGTAGCGGGCGAGCTCGGCACCGAGCCGCTCCAGCAGCGCGCTGCGGGCGACCTCGTCGCGGCGGTCGACCGGTTCGATCCGCCTCGCCATGCCGATCACCGACGTCAGCAGCTGGGCGTGCGCGCCGTGCCCGTCGGGGGTGAGGTCGGGCCAGCGGTCGTCGTGCCCGGGCACGCCGATGTAGGTGGCCACCGTCGGCTGCGAGGCGGCGTAGTCCTCGACGAAGCGGTCGGCGAGCTGGTCGAGTTCGGACGGCGGGCGCACGGGCTCACTCACGGCGATCACGCTAGCCCCGGGGCCGAGCCGCCGCTCCCGGGTCAGTCGTCGGCGCCGGGGCCCTCCGGGAGCAGGCCCGGGAGGTTGACCACGATCGCCTCCTGGCTGCTGCGGGCGATCACCACCACCGCCTCCTCGTCGTGCGGGTTCTCCTCGCGGTGCGGCGTGTACGGCGGCACGAAGACGTAGTCACCGGGCCCGGTGGTCAGCCGGACCTCCTCCCCGGCCTGGGCGAAGACGAACTCCGGGTGGCCGCGCAGCACGTGGATGGCGGTCTCGGAGTCGCCGTGGTGGTGGTCGCCGGAGCCGGTGTGCGGTGCCACGTGCGTCTGGCCCATCCACAACCGCTGGGCGCCGACGGTCTGCGCGGACACCGCCTCCCGCCGGGTCATGCCGGTGGTCTGGCCGGTGTCGGCGGAGAGCTGATCGGCGCGCACGTGCCGCAGCGGCTGGTGCCAGTCGTCGGGGAGGTCCTGCTGCGGTCCGGCCACGGTGCGGTCCTCCTCGAGCGACTCAGGTCCCAGGTGCGCCCCCATGATCCAGACCCCCGCGGGACCACGCCAGAGGGAGCCTGCCGGGCTCCCGACGCGCGACGCCCCGCACGGTCGGGACCGTGCGGGGCGTCGGCGGTGGGCTCTCAGGGCAGCACGGTCAACTGGTCGACCGGGCGAACCGCTTCAGGCTGTCCAGTGCGATGGCGATGATGATCACGACGCCCTTGATCATCAGCTGGTAGAAGAAGGGCACGTCCAGCAGCACCAGGCCGTTGGACAGCACGCCGATGATCACCGCACCCACCAGGGTGCCGAAGATGCGGCCGCGGCCGCCGGCCAGGGAGGTGCCGCCCAGCACCACGGCGGCGATCGCGTCCAGTTCGTACCCGGTGCCGGCCGTGGGCTGGGCCGACAGGACCCGCGCGGAGAAGATCAGCCCGGCGACGCCGGCCGCCGCGCCGGCGAGCATGTAGGTCGACAGCAGTACGCGCTTGACGTTGATGCCGGCCAGCCGCGCGGCCTCGATGTTGCCGCCGACGGCGTACACGTGCCGGCCGAACCGGGTGCGCTCCAGCAGGAACCAGAACACCACGTAGACGACCAGCATCACGATCACCGGCTGCGGGATGCCGGCGACGCTGCCGTTGCCGATGCCGCGGAAACCGAGGTCGGTGGCGACCAGCGGCTGACCGTCGAGCATCGAGTAGGCCAGGCCGCGCAGGTAGGTCAGCGAGCCCAGCGTCACGATGAACGCCGGCAGCGCCAGCCAGGCGATCAGCGCGCCGTTGACCGCGCCGCAGAGCGCGCCGACGGCGATGCCGCCCAGCAGGGCCAGCGGCGTCGGCACCCCGTTGGTGGCCAGCAGGACGCCGCCCACCCCGGCCACGGCGAGGATCGAGCCGACCGACAGGTCGATGCCCGCGGTGAGGATGACCACGGTCATCCCCGCCGCGAGGATGGCGTTGATCGACACCGAGCGGGCGACGTTGACCGCGTTGTCGACCGACAGGAAGTTGGGCGCGATCGCCGACATCAGCGCGATCAGCAGCAGCAGGACCAGGAAGATGCCGACCCGGTCCCACCAGTAGGCGACCGGGAACCCGCGCTTCTCCGGCGGCTGGACGGTGGGGTCGGCGGTCGGGGTGGTGCTCGTGCTCATCGGGCGGTCCCAGCGGTCTCGGTCGGGGCGGCGTCCTCTGCGTAGACGCCGGTGGCGTGTTGCATGACGGTCTCCTCGCTCGCCGCGCGGGCGTCGAGGGAGGCCACGATCCGGCCGGCGCGCATCACCAGCAGCTGATCGCTGATGCCGAGCGCCTCGGGCAGGTCGGAGGAGATGACCAGGACGGCGGCGCCGGTCCCGGCGATCTCGTTGATCAGGCGGTAGATCTCGCTCTTCGCGCCGATGTCGACGCCGCGGGTGGGCTCGTCGAGGATCAGCAGCTTGGGCCGTTGCAGCAGCAGCCGGCCGAGCACCAGCTTCTGCTGGTTGCCGCCGGACAGCGCCCGGGACTCCAGCCCCAGCGCGTTGGACCGCACCTTGAGCTGGTCCATCACCCCGCGCACGGCCCGCACCAGCGGTCCGCCGCGGAGCACGCCGACGGTGCTGTGCTCCTTGAGCGTGGACATCGAGATGTTGTCCTTGACCGACAGGTCCAGGAACAGCGCCTGGTCCTTGCGGCTCTCCGGGAGCAGGCCCACCCCGGCGCGCAGCCCCTCGAGCGGGTTGCGCACCTTCAGCGGGGTGCCGTCCAGGGAGACGGTGCCCCCGGTGGCGCGGTCCGCGCCGTAGATGAGCCGGGCGACCTCGGTGCGGCCGGCGCCGATGAGGCCCACCATCCCGACCACCTGGCCGCCGCGGACGTCGAAGGAGACCGGGCCGATCCCGCCCGGCCCGGTCAGGTCGCGCACCGCGAGGCGGACCTCGCCGGCCGGGTGCGGGGTGCGGACGTAGAGGTCGCTGATCTCGCGGCCGACCATCATCCGCACGATGTCACCCGGGCTGGTCCGCTCGGGCCCGACGGTGCGCATGTCCCGGGTGCCGATGAGCTTCCCGTCGCGGAAGACGGTCACCCGGTCGGCCAGTTCCCACACCTCCTCCATGCGGTGGCTGATGTAGATCAGCCCCATGCCCTGGTCGCGCATCGAGCGGATCAGCGCGAACAGCTGCTCGGACTCGGTGCGCGACAGCGAGGCCGTCGGCTCGTCGAGCACGAGCACCTTGGCGTTCTCGGCGACGGCGCGGGCGATCTCGACCATCTGCTGCATGCCGACGCTGAGCCGGCCGATCGGGCGGGTCGGGTCGATGCGCGCGCCGACCCGGGCGAGCTTCTCCCGGGCCTGGGCGACCATCGTCCGGCGGTCCAGGACGCCGAACCGCGCCGGCTCGTTGCCGGTGGCCAGGTTCTCGGCCACCGTCATGTCCGGGATGGTGTTGAGCTCCTGGTGGATGATCGCGACCCCCGCCGTCATGGCGTCGCGCGGCGACGCCATGACAGCGGGGGTCCCGGAGATCCGGATGGTGCCGGTGTCCGGCTGGTAGTTGCCTGAGATGATCTTCATCAGCGTCGACTTGCCGGCGCCGTTCTCGCCCATGAGGGCGTGCACCTCACCCGGCCGGACGTCGAAGCTGACATCGGACAGGGCGAGCGTCGCGCCGAAGCGCTTGCTGATGCCCTCCACCTCGAGCAGCGGAGTCGCGGTCTCGTTCACGAGTTCCTCCTGCCAGCCGGACCAGGTCACCAGCCCTGGTAGTCGGCCACGTTGTCCTTGGTCACGAGGGAGGGCGCCAGCAGGGTCACGCGCTCGGCCGGGTCGTTGCCGGCGACGATGCCCTGACCGACCTCCAACGCCTTGAGGGCCATGCCGCCCGGGTCCTGCGCCGCGCTCGCGGTGAAGTTGGACGAGGGGTCCTCCAGTGCGGTGACCGCCTCGGGCGAGCCGTCGACGCCGACGATCGTCACACCGGTGCGACCGGCCTGCTGGACGGCGAGGTCGGCGCCCAGGGCCTCCGGGTCGTTGATGGCGAAGATGCCCGTGACGTCCTGGTTGGCGGTGAGCATGTCGGTGGTCAGCGAGAGCCCGCTGGCCCGGTCGTTCTTGCCGGCCTGGCGGGCCACCACCTTGACGCCGGTGTTGGCCGCGAGCACCTCCTCGCAGCCCTTCACCCGGTCCTGCGGCGCCGTGGTCGGGGTGCCCTCGACGACGAGGATGTTCCCGCTGCCGCCCAGGGCGTCGACCAGCGCCTGGCAGGACTGCCGGCCGGCCTCCACGTTGTCGGTGGTGACGGCCGCATCGGCGCCCTCGGCGTCGACGTCGACGGCGACCACGGTGATGCCCGCGGCCTGGGCCCGGGCGACGGCCGAGGCGATGCCGCTGCTGTCGACGGCGTTGAGCAGGATCAGGTCCATGCCCTGCTGGATGAAGGTGTCGATCTGGTCGTTCTGGGTGCCCAGGTCCTGACGACCGTCCTGCACGTTCAGGTCGAAGCCCTGGTCCTCGGCGGCGTCCTCCATGCTCTTCTGCATCGAGGCGAAGAACGGGTTGGAGATGTCCTGGAGCATCAGCCCGACCTTGTCCACCTCGCCGTCGCCACCTCCGCCGCCACTGCCACCGGCGTTGTCGCCGTTGCTGCAGGCGCTGAGCGCCACCGCGCTGAGCAGGACCAGGGCCGCGGACGTCTTCCGGGCCCGGAAGTGGGACAGCATCGTGGTTCCTCCGTGGGGACGAGCACTCGGGTGGGTGCGCGGGCGGCGGGGCCCGGGATCGGGGCGCCGCTGTAGCCGGTACAGGGCGCGGCAACATTAGCCCCGCTCAGGAGCAGGAGTGACGCAGGTCCCGTTCTGTGTCGCGCGGGCTCTGCGCGCCCACCTGGGCCGACGTGCCTGGGCGCCGGCCTGCGGGGCATCGTGACCCGCGGCCCGTGGTCACCGGCGGCACGGCGGGCCCCGGACGGCGGGGAGTCGACGGGGCGGCGATCGTCCGGGCCGGGCAGACCCTCCTCCTGCCCCACGAGGCGGGCGACCTGGTGCTGGACGGCGACGTCGAGGCGCTGTGGTGCCGGCCGCCGGCGGCCGCCTGACCTCGTGCATCACCGGGGGACAGCGGGGTAGGGCGCAGGGACGCGAGTGTCCTGCGACGAAGGAGGAAGGCGATGACCACCAAGGTCGAGGAGTCGATCCAGGTCGAGGTGCCGGTCACCACTGCCTACAACCAGTGGACCCAGTTCGAGGAGTTCCCGCACTTCATGGGAGGCGTGAAGGAGGTCCACCAGCTCGGTGACCAGCGGTTGCACTGGGTGGCCGAGATCGCCGGCGTCCGGCGCGAGTGGGACGCCGCCGTCCTCGAGCAGGTGCCCGACCAGAAGGTCGCCTGGGCGGCCACCGGTGGGGCGACGAACGCCGGTGCCGTGCGGTTCACCCCCGCCGGTCCCGGCGCCACGATGGTCCACCTGAGCCTGGAGTACGAGCCCGAGGGCGTCGTCGAGCAGGTCGGCGACAAGCTCGGCGTCGTCGGCCGCCAAGCCCGGTCGGACCTGGAGAGGTTCAAGGCGTTCATCGAGGACGCGGGCTACGAGAGCGGCGCGTGGCGCGGCTCGGTGCAGCACGGGGTCGGCGCCGGTACGCCCGGCGTCGGGGACGCGGCGCTCTCCCGCGGGGACAGCGGCAAGGCCGGCGTGTCGGCGACGAGCGTCGTCGCTGGCGTCGCAGCGGTGGCCGCGGCGGGAGCCGCGGTGGCCGCGGCGAGGAGCGGCTCGGGGTCCGAGCAGCCCCAGCAGGTCGAGTCCGTCCCGCAGCAGCAGCCGACCGGGACCGTTGCGCCGCAGCCGACCACGACCCAGCCGGTGACCGTCGTGGACCAGCCCCCGGCGGACTCGGTGCGGGACGGCGTGCTGATCGAGGAGCACGACGCCGAGGGCTACACCGCGCCGTCCTCCACCGAGGGCGTCGAGTCCACGGTGCGCGGCGACGGGGACGACCCGATGATCGGCGGCGGCAGCCGCTGAGCGCGACGGCCGGTGGAGGCGGCACCGCGCACGCCTCCACCGGCCGGCTGGACCCGGCTCAGGGTTCGGCGTACCAGCCGAAGCCGAGGCCGGGGACGACGAGGCCACGCCCCCGCACCTCGAGCGGGCCGTCGCTGCTCAGCGCCAGCTCGTAGCTGCCGAAGCCGGTGACGGTGTCGGCGTCCACGACCGCCGGCATCGAGGAGAAGTTGGCCAGGCCGACGAAGGAACCGCTGCGCGGGTGCCTGCGCCGCCAGACCAGCACCCGGTCGCTGCCCGCGGTCAGGACGGCGGGCTCCGCCCCGCCGCCGCGCAGGGCCGGGAGCGAGCGGCGCACCTCGCCCATCTCCCGCAGCCCGGTGAACACCCTGCCCTCCAGCGTCCCCGGGTCGTGCCGGCGTCCGACCGCGGTCCAGTCCATCGGCGGTCGGTGCATCCACCGGTTGTCCGGGGCCCGCTCGGGGTCGGCCAGGTAGCCGGCGTCGTTGCGCATGCCGATCTCGTCGCCCATGTAGAGCAGCGGGATGCCGCCGAAGGAAAAGGCGACCGAGTACATCAGCAGCAGCCGGCGGATCCCGCGGTCCAGGGCTGCGTCGTCCTCCTTCTCCAGGGCGGACTCGATGCCGCACAGCGACGCCGCCGTCCCCGAGATCCGGGCGTCGCCGGTGAGCGGGTTCTCCTGGAACAGCGCCCCCCGGGCCGGGGAGTGCGGGAACCGACCGGAGAAGAAGTCGTTGAGGAAGCGCCGGTGCGCATCGCCGTCGGCACCCACGGCGGCGGCATCGGTGTCGCTGACCGCCCAGCCGATGTCGTCGTGCCCGCGCACGTAGGTCACCCAGGTCGCGCCGGTGGGGATCGGCCGCATCCGGCGCAGCGCGGCGATCGCCAGCCGGGCGTCCTGTGCAGCCACGCTGCTCCACAACAGCACCATCAACTGGTTGTGATAGGCCAGCTCGCACTCGGGCCGCTCGCGGTCGTGCGCGCCCAGGTAGGGCACCAGGTCCTCCGGTGCGACGATCGCCTCGGCCTTGAAGACGACCGCCGGGGCGGCGATCCTGGCCAGCGCGTGCAGCAGCTGCACCAGGTCGTGGACCTCGGGCTGGTTCTGGCAGTTGGTGCCCAGCCGCTTCCACATGAACGGGATGGCGTCCATCCGGAACACCTCGACCCCGCGGTTGGCCAGCCAGGTGATCTCGCCGAGCATCGCCAGCGTGACCTCGGGGTTGGCATAGTCCAGGTCCCACTGGTAGCTCCAGAAGGTCGTCCACACCCAGCCGCCGGCCCCGCCGCAGGCCTCGGGCACCCAGCTGAACGAGCCGGGCGCGCGGTCGGGGAACACCTCCGGGATGGTCGCCTCGTAGGCGTCGGGCAGCCGGCGGTCGGGGAAGGCGGTGTAGAAGCCGGCGTACGCCGGGTCGCCGGCCAGCCAGGCCCTCGCCCACGGGTGCCCGTCGGCGGTGTGGTTGAGCACCAGGTCGATGCACAGGCTCATGTCGTGGCGGCGCAGCGCTGCGGCGACCGCCTCGAGCTCGGCCATCGTGCCCAGCCGCGGGTCGACCTGCCGGTGGTCGGCCACGGCGTAGCCACCGTCGTTCTCGCCCTCCCGCGGCCGCAGCAGCGGCATCAGGTGCAGGTAGGTGGTGCCCAGCTCGGCGAGGTGGTCCAGCCGGGCGGGCAGCTGGCCGAGCGTGCCGCAGAACCGGTCGACGTAGCAGACGTAGCCCTGCATGCGCTCGCGCTGGAACCAGTGCGGGTCGATCTCCCGGCGCCGGTCCAGCACCCGCAGCTCCGCCGGCCGCTCGGCGGCGGCCGCGAGGACCAGCCGCAGGGCGCGCGCCAGCAGCTCCTCGGGGTCGCCCCGCTGGCCGTAGAGCGCGACCAACGGGGCGTGCACGTCGACCAGCGCGACGTCGACCCGGGTCAGGAAGGCGTCGGCCTCGGCCGGCCCCAGCGCGGCCACCGCCTCCTCGGCCAGCTGCGGCCGCAACCGCTGCCAGGCCTGCTCGGCGGCGAGGGGGCCGCCCGGGTCGAGCGCAGTCACCGACGTCCCCCAGGCTCCACCTGCGCATCATGCCGCCGCAGGACCGGCGCGGACAGTCGGGGTCGACTGGCACGAACAAGCTTGAGGGTGAGCGCCGACCGGCCTACGCTCGGCTCCCCTCACGGGCTCAGGAGGCGTCCATGACGCGTACAGCCACCGACAACGCCACCCTCATGCACGGCGCCTATGAGGCGTTCGACCGAGGAGACGTGCCAGCCGTGGTCGCCCTGATGGACGACCAGATCGAGTGGAACGAGGCCGAGGGGCATCCCTGGTACCCGGGCCGACCGCTGATCGGACCGCAGCAGGTCGTCGACGAGGTCTTCGTCCCGCTCGCCGAGGCCTACGAGGCGTTCCACGTCCAGCGGGACCGGTGGTTCACCGACGGTGACACCGTGATCGTGCAGTGCCGCTACCGCGCCACGAAGGCGCAGGCCACCGGTCGGCCCCTCGACGCCCAGGCGCTGCACGTGTGGGACCTGCGGGAGGGGAAGGTGATCAGGTTCCAGCAGTACGTGGACACCCGCCAGCTCGCGACGGTGCTGGGGGCCTGAGGGCGGCACCGAGGCAGGGGACCGACGGTGTGCGCGGACGCGCAGGCGGGGCACCGGAACTGCGCGTCGGCGCACACCGTCGGAGTCAGATCAGTTCGAGGGTGGGCGCCCTGCGGCTGACGTCGGGCGGTCAGGCCGGCGAGGCCATCGGCTGGGCCTCGCCTGCCCCGGCGATGAAGTCACGGACCACGGGGTAGACCTCCGCGTCCCAGCGGGAGCCGCTGAACACGCCGTAGTGGCCCACCCCCGGCTGCAGGTGGTGGTGCCTGCGGTCGGCCGGGATGCCGGTGCAGAGGTCGTGGGCGGCCTCGGTCTGCCCGGGGGAGCAGATGTCGTCGTTGGCGCCCTCGACGGTGAGCAGGTCCGTGCCGGAGATGGCCCCGGGGTCGACAGGCGTCCCGCGCCAGGTGAACGTCCCGGTGGCGAGGTCGTTGCTCTGGAAGATGCGCCCGACCGTCTCGAGGTAGAACTCCGCAGGGACGTCCATCACGGCGCCGTACTCGTCGTAGAAGGCGCGGGTGGAGGCAGCTCGTGCGGTCTCGCCGGCCACGAGGTCGCGGTAGAGACGCGCATGGGCGCTCAGGTGCCGCTTGGGGTTCATCGACATGAACGCGGTCAGTTGGACGACGCCGGGGTACACCCGGCGCCCGGCACCGGCGTACCGGGCGGGCACCGTGTCGATGACCCGGCGTTCGAAGGACGACAGCGGCTTGGTCGCGGCCATCGTGTTGATCCGGTTCGGGTTCACCCGGGTGTCGACCGGTCCGGCCATCAGGGTCAGGCTGCGGGGCTGGGCCTCGTCGCCGGCGGCGGCCAGCAGTGCGACGGCCGCGAGCACCGGTACGGCGGGCTGGCAGACGGCGACGACGTGGCAGTCGGGGCCGAGGTGGCGGAGCGCGGCCATGACGTGCTCGATGTACTCGTCCAGCCCGAAGCGGCCGTCCTCGACCGGGACGTCCCGGGCGTTGTGCCAGTCCAGGACGAACACGTCGTGGTCGGACAGCAGGGTGCGGATGGCCGGCCGGATCAGCGTGGTGAAGTGCCCGGACATGGGTCCCACGACGAGCACCCGGGGCTGGCCGGTGACCGACGGCTTCCGGAAGTGCAGGAGCGTGGCGAAGGGCGTCCTCGTCTCCGGGTGCTCGACGACCTCCGCCGACCGGCCGCCGACCGGCACGGAGTCGATGCCGAACGCCGGCCGGTCGTGCGTCGGGCGGGCGTGGGCGACGATGTCGCAGGCTGCCCGGAGGTGCCGGACGCCGGGCGCGACGAGGGGCGCAGGCAGCGCGTCCAGCACCCGCGCGGTCCTCCGGGAGACCGTCACCGCCGGTGAGGTCAGACGGCGTTGGAGTTCGTACGCGGCGTAGAGCATGAGGACCTGCCTGTTGCATCAGGGGAGGCGCAGTGGCGCGCCTCACACCGTCGCACTGTATCCAGGCACCCGAGGAGTACGCGCGGGGCGCACCGGCCGACGCTCAGACCGGGGTGATGGAGAGCGTCAGCGCCCGCCGGCCCGCGTCGGAGCGGGCGGTGGCCATCCGCTCGGCGCTCGGCGTGCCGTACTCCGTCGTCCGCTGCCGGGCGGGCCGGCCGATGCCGGCGGCCATCGCCTCGAGCTCGGCGATCGTCTTCAGCGACCCGTTGCCCGAGCCCGCCATCCGGCTGATCGTCTCCTCCATCAGCGTGCCGCCCAGGTCGTTCGCGCCACCGTTCAGCATCGCCTGCGTGCCGGTGTCGCCGAGCTTGACCCAGGAGGTCTGGACGTTGTCGATCCGGCCGTGCAGCAGCAGCCGGGCGACCGCGTGCACCGCCCGGTTCTCCCGGTTGGTGGGCCCGGGGCGGGCGACGCCGGCCAGGTAGATCGGGGCGTTGTGGTGCACGAAGGGCAGCAGCACGAACTCCCGGAAGCCACCGGTCTCGTCCTGCAGCGCGGCGAGGGTGCGCAGGTGGGCGACCCAGTGGGCGGGGGTGTCGACGTGGCCGTACATCATCGTCGACGTCGTCGGCAGGCCCACCTGGTGCGCGGTGCGGACGATCTCCAGCCAGGCCGCCGCGGGCAGCTTGCCCTTGGTCAACACCCAGCGGACGTCGTCGTCCAGGATCTCCGCCGCCGTGCCGGGCAGGCTGTCGACGCCGGCCTCCTTCGCGGCGGTGAGGAAGTCGCGGTAGGACAACCCCGTGCGGGCGGCGCCGTTGACGACCTCCATCGGGGAGAAGGCGTGCAGGTGGATGTCGGGACGACGGGCCTTCACCTCCCGTGCCAGGTCCAGGTAGGCGGTGCCCGGCAGGTCGGGGTGGATGCCGCCCTGCATGCAGATCTCGGTCGCCCCGCCGGCCCACGCCTCGTCGACCCGGTCACCGACCTGCTGCATCGACAGGGTGAAGGCGTCGGCGTCGGTGCGCCGCTGGGCGAACGCGCAGAACCGGCAGCCGGTGTAGCAGACGTTGGTGAAGTTGATGTTCCGGTTCACCACGTAGGTGACGTCGTCGCCGTTGACCTGCCGGCGGACGTCGTCGGCCAGGGCCGCGAGCGCGTCCAGGTCGGCGCCGTCGGCGCCCAGCAGCGCGAGGTACTCGGCATCGGACAGCCCGGCGGGGTCGGCCTCGGCGTGCCGGAGCGCGGCGTGCACCGCCGGGTCGCCGGGGCGAAGAGCGGTGGAGTGCCCGTCGCGGGCCGAGGTCGTGGCCTCCCGGAGCTCCGCCCAGTCGCCGTAGACGGCGTCGAAGTCGCTGCGCCGGTCGCCGGTGCGCCCGACGGTGTCGACCTCCACGTGCAGCTCGGTGCGGCCGGTCGACGTCCACGCCTCGTCCGGCTCCTGCCAGGGCAGCCCGACCGGCAGCCGGCCTTCCACGGCCAGCCCGTCGGGGCCGGCCAGGGCGGACACGTGCGGGCGCACCCGCGGGTCCAGCCACGGCTCGGGCTGGGTCACGTAGCCGGGCTGGGCGGCCAGCCGCTCGCGCAGGGTGAAGCCGGCCTCGGCGGTCAGCGCGGCGAGCTCGTCGATGTTCGGCCAGGGCCGCTCGGGGTTCACGTGGTCCGGGGTGAGCGGTGAGACCCCGCCCCAGTCGTCGACGCCGGCACGCAGCAGCAGGCCCAGCTCGGTCGAGTCGCTCAGGTTCGGCGGCGCCTGCACCCGCGCGGCCGGCCCGAGCACCAGCCGGCTCACCGCGACGGCGGCCACGTAGTCCTGCAGGCCGAGGTCGTCGTGCGCGGCCATCGCGGTGCGCGGCTTGGCCCGGAAGTTCTGCACGATCACCTCCTGCACGTGCCCGTGCCGGCGCGACAAGGCCTTGATCGCGGCGATCGCCTCGACCCGCTCGGCGTAGTCCTCGCCGATGCCCAGCAGCACGCCGGTGGTGAACGGGACGGCGGAGCGGCCGGCGTCCTCCAGCACCCGTAGCCGGAGCGCGGGCTCCTTGTCCGGGCTGCCGAAGTGCGGGCCGCCGGGCAGCGACCAGAGCCGGGTGGCCGTGGTCTCCAACATCATCCCCATGGAGGCGGTGACCGGCTTGAGCCGCTGGACCTCCTCCCACGACAGGACGCCGGGGTTGAGGTGGGGGAGCAGGCCGGTCTCCTCCAGCACCCGGATCGCCATCGCCCGCAGGTAGCCCAGCGTGGAGTCGAAGCCGTGCGCCTCCAGCCACTGCGCCGCGACCGGCCAGCGGTCCTCCGGCCGGTCGCCGAGGGTGAACAGCGCCTCCTTGCAGCCCAGCGCCGCCCCGGCGCGGGCGATCTCCAGCACCTCGTCCGGCGACAGGAACGGGGCCTTGCCCTCCGCGCGCAACTGGCCGGGCGTCGTCACGAAGGTGCAGTAGTGGCAGCGGTCGCGGCACAGGTGGGTCAGCGGGATGAACACCTTGCGGCTGTAGGTCACCACCCCGGGGCGCCCGGCCGAGGCCAGCCCGGCATCGCGCACCCGGGACGCGGCGATGAGCAGCCGGTCCAGCGGCTCACCCTCGGCCAGCCCGCGGGCGTGCAGCAGCGTCTCGGCCTCGACGGCGTCCAGCGTCACCCCTCGTTCGGCGCGGACCAGGGCGCGGCGCAGGGCGGACTCGGACGGAGCGGGCATGGCGGGCATCGGCTCCGACGCTAACCCCGGGATGTGACGCCCGCGTTCCCCGGGGCCATGTTGGCCAACATTGTCCGGGGGTCGTTCATCAGGGACGGCGGAGGGGGTGGCCGGCTCCGTCGGTCCAGCGGCCGCGCAGCCGCAGCAGCGGGTCGCCCTCGGCGGCGAGCACCGGCACCGACTCGACCGACAGCAGCACCAGCACGTGGCTGCCGGCCTCGACCACCGAGGAGACCCGGCAGTCCAGCGCCGCGAGCGCCCCGTCGAGCGCGATCGCGTCGCTGACCGGCGCCCGCCGCCAGGGCACCGACTCGAGCAGGTGCCGGGCCGAGGGCCGCCCCGCGGAGGAGAACCGGCTGGCCAGGATCGCCTGCCCGGCGCCCAGCACGTTCAGCACGCCGGCCCCGACGGACTGCAGCACCTCGGCCGGGTAGCCGTCGGCGGCCAGCCCGATCGCGACCAGCGGCGGGTCGGCCGAGACGCTCATCAGCGAGGTCACCGTCGTCCCGACGTCGTCGATGTCGTCGCGCACGGTCAGCAGCACCACCCCGGCGGCGTACTGGCGCAGGGCGGCGGCGTACCCGCCCGGATCGACCGGCATGGCGGTCAGTGGAGCACAACGGACAGGATGACCGGGTGACAGACGGAGAGCAGACCTACGACGTCATCGTCCTGGGCGCCGGTTCGACCGGGGAAAACGTCGCCGACATCGCCGTCCGGGGCGGCCTGACCGCCGTCCTGGTGGAGAGCGAACTGGTCGGCGGCGAGTGCTCCTACTGGGCGTGCATGCCCAGCAAGACGCTGCTGCGGGGCAGCGAGGCGATCGCCGCGGCCCGCGCCGTGCGGGGTGCGGCGGAGGCGGTCACCGGCGAGCAGGACGTCGCCGCGACACTGGCCCGGCGCGATGACTTCACCAGCCACTGGGACGACGCCGGGCAGGCGAGCTGGGTCGACGGGGCCGGCATCGCGCTGGTCCGCGGGCACGGCCGGCTGGCGGGGGAGAAGCGGGTCGTGGTCGCCCAGCCCGACGGCACGGAGCTCGTGCTGGTCGCGCGGCACGCGGTCGCGGTCTGCACCGGCTCCCGGGCCGCCGTCCCCCCGGTCGACGGTCTCGCCGAGGTGCAGCCCTGGACGCCCCGGGAGGCGACCAGCGCCAAGGAGGCGCCGGGTCGGCTGCTGGTGCTCGGCGGCGGCTACGTCGGCTGCGAGATGGCCACCGCCTGGCAGCAGCTGGGCGCCTCGGTGACGCTGCTCCAGCACGGCGACCGGGTGCTGCCCGACCTCGAGCCCGCCGCCGGCGACGCGGTCGCCGCCTCGCTGCGCGCGCTCGGCGTCGACGTCCGGCTCGGCACGAGGGTGGACTCCGCGCGGCGGGAGGGCGGTGAGGTGGTGCTCGGCTGCGGCGAGGAGGAGGTCCGCGGCGACGAGGTGCTGGTCGCGACGGGGCGGACGGCGAACTCCGACGCCATCGGCCTGGAGACCGTCGGCCTCGAGCCGGGCGGCTACCTGGAGGTCGACGAGTCGCTGCAGGTGCCGGGCGTGCCGTGGCTGTACGGCGTCGGCGACGTCAACGGTCGGGCGCTGCTCACCCACATGGGCAAGTACCAGGCCCGGCAGGCCGGGCACGCCATCGTGGCGCGCGCCCGCGGCGAGCAGGTCGACCTCGCCGACTGGTCGCCGTCCGTCGCCACCGCCGACCGGCGCGCCACGCCCAGCGTCGTCTTCACCGACCCGCAGGTGGCGGCGGTCGGGCTGACCGCCGCGCAGGCGGAGGAGCAGGGGCTGGCGCACCGGGTGGTCGAGTACCCGATCGGCAGCATCGCCGGTGCCAGCGTCTTCGCCGACGGCTACACCGGGACGGCGATCGCCGTGGTCGACACCGACCGGGAGGTGCTGCTCGGGGTGACCTTCATCGGCCCGGGCGTGGCCGAGCTGCTGCACTCGGCGACCATCGCCGTGGTGGGCGAGGTGCCGATCAGCCGGCTCTGGCACGCCGTCCCCGCCTATCCGACGATCAGCGAGGTGTGGCTGCGCCTGCTCGAGACCTGGCGGGGCTGACCGGTGCACGACGGGAGTCGGATCGGACTGGTGCTGCACCCCGTCCGCAACTGCGGCGGGGCGGTCGGCCAGGTGGTGGCGTGGACGTCGACCCACGACGTCGAGCTGGTCGCCGGCGCCGCCGACGTGGAGCGGCTCGGGCTGCAGGGCGTGACCCCGGTCGACGTCGAGGAGCTCGCCACCGGCGTCGACGGGTTGATCGCGCTCGGCGGGGACGGCACCCTGCTCGGGGCGATGCGGCTGGTGGCGGCCAAGCCGGTGCCGGTGCTGGGCGTCAACTTCGGCCGGCTGGGCTTCCTCACCGAGGTGGAGGCGCGGGAGCTGGACGGGGCGCTGACCGCGATGGCCGAGGGGCGCTCGACGATCGAACCGCGCAGCTGCCTGGTCGTCCGCGGGCCGGGCTGGGAGGCGGTCGCCTTCAACGACGTCGTGCTCGCCCGGGTGCCCGGCCAGGGGCAGGTGGAGGGCGTGCTGTCGGTGTCGGGACGGCGGTACGGCCGGTACCGCTGCGACAGCCTCATCGTGTCCAGCCCGATGGGCTCGACGGCCTACAACTACGCCGCCGGCGGGCCGGTGATGAGCCCCGGCGCGGAGGGCGTGCTGGTCACCCCGTCGGCGCCGATGAGCGGGATCAGCCGCACGGTCATGGTCGGGCCGGCCGAGCCGCTGTCCCTGGAGATCACCGGCGGGCGGCCGGCGATGGAGATCGACGGCGTCTGGTCCGGCGAGTGCGCGGTCGGTGACGTGGTGGAGGTGACGACCCGCCCCGACGCCGGGCTGCTGGTCCGCATCACCGACTCCCGGGCCGCCGACCGCAGCCGGGTGAAGCTGTCCCTGCTGGACCTGCCGCTGCTGCCCGACGAGCTGGTCGAGCTGGTCCCCGACGACCTGCGTCCGCCGCACGCGCCGCAGCCCGCCCCGGCCGACTGAGCGGGGCTGTCGATCCGGGCCGGCGCCGTTCGTACAGAGGGTGAGAGCCGGCGACGGGCCGGCTCCGTCAGGGAGGAGCACCTCATGACCCAGTACCTGCTCAGCGTCGTCGAGCCCAGCGGTGACGGCACGCTGCCGCCGGACCTCGGCCAGATCATGTCCGACGTCACCGAGGTCGACCGGCAGATGCGCGAGGCCGGCGTGTGGGTGTTCGCCGGCGGCCTGCACTCCCCGAAGACGGCGACCGTCGTCCGGGTGGCCGACGGCGAGGTGCTCACCACCGACGGGCCCTACGTCGAGGGCAAGGAGCACCTGGGCGGCTTCTCGATCATCGAGGCGCCGGACCTGGACGCGGCGCTCGACTGGGGCACCCGGCTGGCCCGGGCGACCCGGCTGCCGATCGAGGTGCGCCCCTTCCAGGGCGGGGAGTGACCCCGGGCGTGCCGGTCGAGCAGACGGTCGAGCAGGTGTTCCGCGAGCAGTACGCGCGCGCCGTCGCCGTGCTGGTGCGGGTCTTCGGGGACGTCGACGTCGCCGAGGAGGCGGTCGCCGACGCCTTCACCGCGGCGGTGCAGCGCTGGCCGGAGGACGGCGTCCCGCCCAGCCCGGCCGGCTGGATCATCACCACGGCCCGCCACCGCGCCATCGACCGACTCCGGCGGGAGGCCTCCCGCGACGACCGGCACGCCCAGGCCGCGCTGCTGCACGCCCGCGACGAGCCGCTGGACGTCGGCGCGGTGTCCGACGACCGGCTGCGGTTGGTGTTCACCTGCTGCCACCCGGCCCTGGCGCCGGCCGCCCAGGTGGCCCTCACGCTGCGGCTCGTCGGCGGGCTGAGCACCGCCGAGATCGCCCGGGCCTTCCTGGTCCCCGAGCCGACCATGGCGCAGCGGCTGGTGCGGGCGAAGGCGAAGATCCGCGACGCCCGCATCCCGTACCGGGTGCCCGGCGAGCAGGACCTGCCGGCGCGGCTCGGCCCGGTGCTGGCGGTGGTCTACCTCGTCTCCACCGAGGGGCACACCGCCAGCGCCGGGGACGAGCTGGCCCGCGCCGACCTCTGCGCCGAGGGGATCCGGCTCGGCCGGCTGCTGCACGAGCTGCTCCCGGACGAGCCGGAGGTGACCGGGCTGCTGGCGCTGATGCTGCTCACCGAGTCCCGCCGGCCGGCCCGCACCACCGCCGACGGCGAGCTGGTGCTGCTGGCCGACCAGGACCGCCGGCGCTGGGACCGGGCGCTGGTGGCCGAGGGGCAGGCGCTGGTGCGGGACTGCCTGCGCCGTGGGCAGCCCGGGCCGTACCAGGTGCAGGCGGCGGTCAGCGCCGTGCACAGCGAGGCCCCGACGGCGGCGGACACGGACTGGCGGCAGGTCCTCGCCCTCTACGACCTGCTGCTCGCCCTGACCCCCACGCCGGTGGTGGCGCTCAACCGGGCCGTGGCGATCGCGGAGGTGGAGGGGCCCGCGGCCGGGCTGGCGCTCGTCGACCAGCTCGACCTGCCCGGGCACCTGGTGCACGCCGTCCGCGCCGACCTGCTGCGCCGGCTGGACCGGCGGACCGAGGCGGCGCAGGCCTACGCCGCGGCACTCGAGCGGGTGAGGAACGCCACCGAGCGGGCGTTCCTGGAGCGCCGCCTGGCCGAGGTGCACGCGGTGGGTTGACACCGACGGACCCGGGTGGTGGACGGGCGACCGCTCGGTAGTGTGTGAGACAGATCACATCGATCCGTGGAGGAGCGATCATGCCCGAGGTACCGCAGCCCGTGACCGACAACACCATCAAGGTCCGTCAGCTGAGTCACTACCAGTTCAGCTGGACCGCGGGAGAGCCCGGCAAGCCGGGGACGTACACCCTGCAGCTGGTCCTCGACCAAGGCGCCTGGGAGGAGGTGCTCACGCTGGACCCCGACGACGCCGACAACCTGCAGGACCTGCTCACCAACACCGGCACCGTGCACTACGACGTCGAGCGGCGGGTTCTGCTGTTCGGCGTCACACCGGCCGGCAGCTGACGAAGGACCCCACTGCCCCCCACCACTCGCGAGCTCGCGGCGGGACCCTGCAGTGGGGCCATCAGGGCAGCGCGAACGGCTCGTCGTCCGGTGCGGGGAGCTCGCCGTCGACCGTGGCGGTGACGGTCATCGCGCCCAGCGTCGCCCGACCGCCGAAGAGCGAGAGGAAGGCGGTGTCGGCGGCGTCCCGGCCTGAGCAGATCCGGACCAGGGACGTCGTCGGCGCCAGCCGCGTGGCGTCGACGGTCTTCCAGACGTCGTCCACGTCGGCCTCGACCACCGCGTGGAAGTCCATCGGCGACAGCCCGGGGGCGTAGACGGCGACCAGCCGGGCCGGCACCTCCAGCGCCCGGAGCAGGGTGATGGTCAGGTGCGCGTAGTCGCGGCAGACCCCCTGGCCGAGCAGCAGGGTGTCCACGGCGGTGTCCACCGGCCGGCTCGAGCCCGAGGTGTAGACCAGCCGCCGGCCCACCCACGCCGCGACGTCGGCGACCAGCTGGGCCCGCGGGGTCGTCCGGTCGAACTCGGTGCTCGCGTACCCCTCGAGCTGGTCCGACGGGCAGTACCGGCTGGGGCGCAGGAACTCGGCCCACTCCGCCGGGGTCACCCCACGGGGGCTGCCGCCGGACTCGACGTGCGCGGTGTAGGCGATCGTCGACTCACCGGCGCCGATCTGCAGGCGGTGCACCCGCGCGCCGGGGACGGCGATCTCCTCGACGGGCACCGGCCGTCCGTCGGTCAGCACGGTCAGCTGCTCCCCGGCCGGGGCGGCGACGGCGACCTGCAGCAGCGCGGTCGCCGGCACGGGGGAGGAGACGGTCAACGAGCAGGCGACGTCGGTGCGCATGACCACCGATCCTCGCCGTCCCGCGTGTCGGGCGCGTGACCGTGGGATGTGCGTTCTGCCACGTGCCGCGGGGAGGTCGGCCCACGACGGTCGTGCTCTGCTGCCTGCCGGGCAGCAGAGCACGACTGCGCCGGACCCCGGTCGGTGCCTGGGTGCGCGGCTTCGTGATGCCGGGGGTCGGTCGCCGGCGGCGCGGTCGGTCGTCGGGCGACGGCCGCGTCGCCGAGCGGCCGCAGCTCGAACGGTTGGACGCCATCCTCTGGCCCGTGACCGATTTGTGACCGGGGGACCCATCCGGTTCGGGTGCCGACCTCGAACTCCTGTCGTTGCGTCACCCGCTCACGACTTGGAGTCAGACATGAACCGCAGGAGCGCCACTCGCAAGGGCTTCGTCGTCGCCGCCGCGCTCAGCGCCGTCATCGGGCTGTCCGCCTGTGGGTCCAACGACGTGGACACCGCCCAGGCCGCCGATTCCTCGAGCAGCTCGGTGTCCGTGCCCAAGCCCGCCGCGGTCGTCCGCGCCATCCCGGGCGGCGACACCGCCGTCACCCTCGACCAGGGCTTCGTCAGCGCGCTCGGCACGCTGGGCCTGACCCCGGGCGTCACCGGCACGGCCACCCTCGACGGGACGACCGGCGTCGTAGACTTCCCGATCACCGGCGGCACGGTGACCCTCTACGACCGCGAGACCGGCTACCGCCCGTGGGTCCAGGGCGTCGTCTTCCACGACGGCAGCGGCCTGACCCTGGCCGCCGGCGGCACCACCGTCGAGCTGAGCAACTTCGTCATCGACCCGGGCAAGCCGGCCCGGCTCTTCGGCGACGTGACCGTCAACGGCCGGCTCGCCGCCGGCAACGCGCCGCTGTTCAACCTCGACGGCAGCACGCTGTCCGCGCCGACGACGGACGCGGACGGCTCCGCCGTGCTCGACGGCACCACCGTCAAGCTCTCCGACGAGGCCGCCGCGCTGCTGAACTCGACCTTCGAGACCGACGCCCTCGCCGGCGGCCTGGTCATCGGCACCTCGACGATCACCGTCCAGACCTCCTGACGGAGGGACCCCTCTGCCCCCCACGCCTCGCAGGCTTGGCGCGGGACCCTGCAGAGGAGCCGCAGGGGGCCTCGAGCCGACCGGCGTTCCTGCCGGTCGGCTCGAGCCGTGTCTAGGCCCGGTCGCCGACCTGTGGGAGGTCACCGGTGCGCGGGCCGAGCCGCTGCTGGAAGGACTCCAGCCAGGGCCGCAGGCCGGAGAAGTCGGTCGGGTCGTCGGTCAGCGACCGCAGGTCACCGAACGCCACGGGCTCCCGCGGCTCCGGGACGCCGGCGATGTCCGCGGCCCCGTTGGCCCTCAGCAGCTCGCGCAGCTCGAGGAACGCGCGGGACGGGCGGAAGACCCCGGGGTCGAAACCGGGCGCCGGCACGACGTCGGCCGCCCCGTCCACCTCCGGCTCAGCGACCGCGGGGTCGGCCTCCGCGGACTCGGCCGTCGCAGGCTCGGCGGGCACGTCCGTCGCCCCGACCTCCGCCTCGACCTCGGGCAGCTCGTCGGTGTCCGCCGGCAGCGCGGGGAGCACGCCGGTGGCCGGCAGGACGAAGGCGTCCAACTGGGGGACGGCGGCCGAGCGGAGGCTCGGGCCGGTGTCTGCCTCGGGGCCCCACTCGTCCTCGGTCGGGTCGTGCAACTCGCCCAGCGGGACCAGGGGCGCGCCGGCGGTCCCGTCCAGCCCGGTCGGCAGGTCGGCGTCGTCGAGGTCGGGCAGCTCCTCGAGCTCGCGCGCCGGCAGGGGGGCCGGGCGGCCGAAGGCGTAGCCCTGGGCCATCGAGCACCCGTGCTCGCGCAGCCACCGGGCCTGCTCGCCGTCCTCGATGCCCTCCGCGATGACCTGCAGGCCCATGCCCTTCCCCAACTGGAGCAGGCCTTGGACCAGGGCGGCGGTGGCGGGCTCGGCGACGACGTCGGCGACGAACGAGCGGTCGATCTTCAGCGTGTGGATGGGCAGCCGGTGCAGCGCGGTGATCGCGGAGTAGCCGGTGCCGAAGTCGTCCAGGGCCAGCGTCACGCCGGTCTCGGTGACCGTGTCGACGGCGTGCAGCGTCGCGTCGGCGGCGAACAGCGCCGTCGACTCGGTGATCTCCAGCTCCAGCCGCTCCGGGGCCAGCCCGGACTCGGCCAGGGCGTCGGCGACGAGCTCGCTGAAGCCGGGTTCGGCCAGGTGCCGGGCGGAGATGTTGACGTGCACCCGCAGGTCGGCGTCCCAGCCGGCGGCGTCCCAGCAGGCCTGGTGCAGGACCCAGGCGCCCAGTCGGGAGGTGAGCCGGTTGTCCTCGGCCGCGGACAGGAACGCGCCCGGCGGCAGCAGTCCCCGGGTCGGGTGCTGCCAGCGGATGAGGGCCTCGTAGCCGAGCAGGCGCTCGTCGGACAGTGCCACGATCGGTTGGTAGAACAGCCGCAGCTCACCGGCTTCGAGCGCGCGCCGCAGGTCGGTCTCCAACTGCAGCTGGTCGACGTAGCCCTCGCCGACGGCCCCGTCGTGCACCTCGACGCGGCCACGGCCACCGCTGGCCTTGGCCCGGGCGAGGGCGCTGTGCGCCTGGCGCAGCAGCGCCTCCGGGGCGAGGTCCGAGCCGAGCGTCATGCCGACGCTGGCCGACAGGACGACCTCCCGGTCGAGCACGTGGAACGGCTCGTCCAGGACGCTGAGCAGCCGGTCCGCGAGCGTCCGCAGCGCCTCGACGTCCTCGACGTCCTCGGCCAGGACGAGGAACTCGTCGGCCCCGAAGCGGACCGCGGTGTCCTCGACCCGGGTGCTCCAGCGCAGCCGGTCGGCCACCTGGCACAGCAGCTGGTCGCCGCCCTCGTGCCCGAGGGAGTCGTTGACCGCGGTGAAGCGGTCCAGGTCCAGGTGGAGCAGGCCCACCGTGGTGCCCCGGCGGCGGGCGACGGCGAGGGCGCGTTGCAGCCGCTCGGTCAGCGCACGCCGGTTGGGCAGCCCGGTGAGGGCGTCGGTGTACGCGCGGCGGACCAGGTCCTCCTCGACCCGCCGGCGGTCGGTGACGTCGACCATCGTCACCACCACGAACTGCGGCTCGCCGTCGGTGCGGCGGACCAGCTCCTGGGACTGGTGCACCCAGATGCTCTCGCCGTCGGCCCGCCGCAGCCGGCGCTCACCGACGACCTCCAGCTGCGGGTCGAGCAGCGGGGTCCCGGGCACGTGCTCGGTCGCCCGGTCACCGAGCGGCACGTCGTCCGGGTGGGTCAGCAGGTCGAGGTGCCGGCCGACCAGCGCGCCCGAGGTGCGGCCGGTGAGCTCGCACAGGGCCCGGTTGGCCACGAGCAGGTGCCCGTCCGGCGACACGACCGCCTTGGCGATCGGCGCGGCGAGGAACAGGGCGCGGAAGAGCTGACCGCGGTCGGCGAGCAGCACGTCGGCTGCACGCAGCCGCTGCCCGGCAGCGCCGGTGGGCCCGGAGGCGCCGGGCGACTCGGGGGCGGAGATGGTCACGGGGACAGGGTGGCTCATCCGGCGCCGTCAACCCGGGAACCCGGGCCGAAGCTGAGTGCGTGCCGTCACTCCGGGTGACGAACGGTCCCTCCGGTCACGCAGTGCGCGTCGTGCCACACAGGACGCGCGCCGACCGGGACCCCGATGTCGGAGCGGGCGGGAAGACCTCGTCCTCGCCGAGGAGCGAGACCAGACGGGCGACCGAGCGGCTGCGGCGCACCAGCTGCAGGCTGCGGCCGTGCGAGGCGGCGATCGCGTGCGCACCGGTCAGTGCCCGGAGGCCGCCGGCGTCGCAGAACGTCACGTCGGCCGCATCGAGCTGCCAGCTCCGGCTCGACCGGGTGGCCAGGATCTCGACGGCCTCGAGCAGGTGGTGGGCGGAGTCCCGGTCCAGCTCTCCGGCCACCCTGACCCGGGCATGGGGCAGGTCGACGGAGACGGCGATGGACGACGGGGTGACCGTCGGCGTGCCGGCGGACGGGGAAGGGGTGACCACGGTTCTCCCGGTGGCAGGGGGCGCCTGTGCGGTGCGCGTGCTGTCTGCGCAGGCGGGCGGTGCACGGAGCCTCGCGCTCAGCTCCGGGACTGACCGTATGCGTGAGCCGGGGCGACACGCCAGACCCGCAGCACGGGAGCCGCGGCGGCGGCGTGTCGCGCTCTCACGCCCGTGCCTCGGCCATCCGGAGGTCCAGTCCGCTGAGCCGGACGAGTCGCTCGACGCACCGGCTGGCGTTGACGAGCCGGAGCCGGCGGCCGTGCGTGAGGGCCAGTGCGTGCGCCGCGGCCAGGGCCCGCAGCCCCCCGGCGTCGCACCAGGTGACGGCGGCGGCATCGACCACCCAGCACGGCTGGTCGGTACCGGTCAGCGAGGCGAGGGCGTCGACGAGGTGGTGGGCGCTGTCGCGGTCCAGCTCACCGGAGAGGACCACGGTGGCGCGGGTCCGCCGGACCTGCACGGACAGGAGCGCCGGCTCGGCCAGCGGGGATCGGGTGTCGGAGAGTGCGAGCACGGTGGTCTCCCCACGGTGCGGCGCAGCGACGGCGACCTGGGAGCCCCGGGACGCGGACGCCAGCGCGGGCGTGCGCACGGCCGGAGCTTCGACCGCCTCCGACCGTACGCCAGTCCTCGGCTCCCGTGCAGCCCGACCCCGGCGACGGGCTCAGTCCGCGCTGACCGTCACACCCGGGGAGAAGGCGACGTAGCCGGCGAAGTCGCTGCCCACCCGCTCGACGGCGGAGGGCTTGAGGTCGGGGTAGCTCCAGGCGCCGTCCTGCGTCGTACCGTTCGGCGTGACGACGTGCCAGTACTGGGCCGGGCCCTTCCACGGGCAGGTGTAGGGCGTCGGGCTCTCGCTCAGCGCGCCGGGCACCACCGCGGACGGCGGGAAGTACCAGTTGCCCTCGATCCGGACGAGCTCGGACTCCGGGGCCTCGGCGATGACGGTCCCGTCGACGGTGGCGCGCATGGGGTGCTCCTCGGTTCGCTGTGTGTCCCTGGACACGTCCGGCAACGCACCGGACCCCGCCGGTCATCCCGCGGGAACACCGCGGGCCCGGCAGGTGCTCGACGGGGCATGGAGAAGCGGATCGGGTTCCTGTCCTTCGGGCACTGGCAGCCCATCCCGGGCTCGCAGGTGCGGACCGGGCGGGACGCGCTCGTGCAGAGCGTCGAGCTGGCGGTCGCGGCCGAGGAGCTCGGCCTCGACGGGGCCTACGTGCGGGTGCACCACTTCGCGCGGCAGCTGGCCTCGCCGTTCCCGCTGCTGGCCGCGATGGCCGTGCGCACCTCCCGGATCGAGCTGGGCACCGGCGTGATCGACATGCGCTACGAGAACCCGCTGTACATGGCCGAGGAGGCAGCGGCCGCCGACCTGCTCAGCGCCGGACGGCTGCAGCTGGGGATCAGCCGGGGGTCACCGGAGACCGCGCTCCGCGGCTCGGAGGCGTTCGGCTACGTCCCGCCGGAGGACGGTGACGACGCCGGGCTGGCCCGCGAGAAGACCGGGCTGTTCCTCGCTGCGATCAGCGGCGCGACGGTGGTGGACGCCGACCCGCGGATGACCGGCGGGGCGTCCGGCCGGCTCGCCGTGCAGCCGCAGTCGCCGGGTCTGCGGGAGCGCATCTGGTGGGGGTCGGGCACCCGGGGCACCGCGGTGTGGACGGCGCAGCAGGGGATGAACCTGATGAGCTCCACGCTGCTGAGCGAGGACACCGGGGTGCCCTTCGACGAGCTGCAGGCCGAGCAGATCGCGCTCTACCGCGCGGCCTGGACGGAGACCGGCTGGGACCACGAGCCGCGGGTCTCGGTGAGCCGCAGCGTCATGCCGATCACCAGCGACCTGGACCGGCAGTACTTCGGCTCGGAGCGGGGCAGCGGTGACCAGGTGGGCATCCTCGAGGGGGTGCGGGCCCGGTTCGGGAAGAGCTACGTCGGCGAGCCCGACCAGCTGGCCGAGGAGCTGGCCAAGGACGCCGCCGTCCGGGACGCCGACACCCTGCTGCTGACCGTGCCGAACATGCTGGGTGTGGAGTACAACGCCCGGCTGCTGGAGACCGTCGCGCGGCACGTCGCCCCGGCCATCGGCTGGGTGCCCCCGGGGCAGCGCGCCGCCGGCTGAAGCACTCAGTGGTGTGCGGCCGCCTTCTCCAGCACCCAGCCCGTGCCGCCGCACCCGTGCGGCAGCGGCGGGAACCGGTGGCCCTTCACGTCGGTGGACTCGTAGGCGTGGCTGCCGGCGTCGTCGCAGCGGTAGATCCCGCTCGCCGGGACGATCTGGCCGGGGTGGAAGACAACGGTGTCGTTCGCCATGCGCGGCGCCGTACCCGCCTCCGTCCCCGCCATGCCGTCGGCGGTGCCGCCGGGATCAGTCCGCGGGGCCGGCGCCGAGGACGACCGTCGCGGTCTGCGACCCGCCGGCGGTGTCGGTCCAGGTGACGACGACCGGGTCGCCCGGGTCGAGGTCGGCCAGCGCGGCGCTGACGTCGTCCGGGGTCGTGACCGTCGTCCCGCCGACGGCGGTGACGACGTCGCCGGCTCCCAGGCCCGCCCGGTCGGCCGGTCCGTCGGCGACGACCCCGATGACCGCCGCGCCACCGGTGCCGGTGGCCTGCACCGAGACGCCCAGGAACGCCGGGGAGCCCTGGTGGACGGTCCCGTCGTCGACGCCGTCGCTGATCTGCTGCGCGATCGACAGCGCCGTGGCGATCGGGATCGCGTACGCCTGACCGCCGGTGCTCGATGCCGCGGTGTCCATCCCGGCGACCTCGCCCTCAGCGTCGTAGAGCGGGCCCCCGGAGTCGCCGGCCTCCACGTCGGCCGCGATCTCGATCAGCCCGGTGAGCTGCTCGGCGTCCTGCCCGCTCTCGTCGGTCGCGGTGATCGACTGGTCCAGCGCGGTGACCGTGCCGGCGGCGGCCGCGGTGCCCGCCTCGTCGCCGGCGTTGCCGACCGCCGTGACGTCGTCGCCGACGGCCACCGGGTCCTCGTCGGGCTGCACGGTGTCCAGCCCGGAGGCGTCGGTGAGCTGGAGGACGGCGACGTCGTCGGTGGGGTCGGTGCCCACGACGGTCGCGGTGTAGCTCACCCCGGTGCTGAGCACCGTGACGGTGATGCTGGTGGCGCCCTCGACCACGTGGTCGTTGGTCAGCACCTCGCCGTCGGCGGTGAGCACCATGCCGGTGCCGGCCGCCTCGCCGTTCTGGTAGCCGAGCACCGTGGTGATGTCCACGACCCCGACCAGCTGGTCCGCGGTCGCCTGGGTCGCCGCCGCGACGGCGTCCGTCGAGCTGCCCGTCGTCCCGGGCGTCCCGGGCGCCCCGGTCCCGCCGCCGAGCGCGCCGGGATCCCAGCTGTGCCCACCGCGGCCGCCGAGGACGACGGTCGGGTCGGTCGCCGGGACGGCGAGCGACCGCACGGCGGTGGTGTCGCCGCTCGCCGCGGAGAGACCGTGGAGGCTGCCGGCGGCGATGCCCAGCGCACCGAGGGTGCCGATCGCCACCGTGCGGGTGCGCCGACGGTGCGTGCGGGGGGCCGGGGCCTGCTCTGTCTCGCTCACGACCCCAGGGAAGGCCTGCCGGTGATGAAGGACCTGTGAGCCCGCTGCGATGTCCCTGCACCCGCCCCTTGCGGGTGACCACGGTGCTCCGGCTCTCCGGCGGGCTCGTCCGGGCGCCGATGGGAGGGCTCAGTCCAGAGGCAGATCGGGGGAGCCGTGCAGGAGTGGCAGGGGCCGTTCGTCGGCCTGGAGGGGTTGTTGGCGGGCTGGGCGTGGTCGGCGGTCGTGGCCGGGTGCCTGGTGGCGGTCACCGCGGCGTGGGTGCTGCGTCGCCGGTCGGCCGAGCGGCAGGAGAGCCGGTAGCTCCCGCGCTCGGCCGGCGCCTGCTCGGGCGTCGAGCCGAGCGGCAGCGGCGCGCAGCACGCCGGGCACCAGCCGCCGGTGCACCGCGGACGCCGGGGCCCAGAGCGCGCGGCCCGGCAGGCGGTCGAACCGCAGGCAGGTCGTCCACGCCACCGCGCCGCTCCCCGTCTGCACCAGCATGTCGGCGCTGAGCGACCGGGACGTGGTCTCCAGCCGGATCCAGTCGGCGCCGCGTCCGCCGATCCGCCAGCCGCCGACCGTGGCCGGTGACCGCCCGGTGCTGAGCCGGAACCCGAGGACACCACGCCAGATCACCTGCTCCGCGGGACTGGGGACGTCGCCGAACATCGCCCGGGCCCACTGCTCCGGCGTCGCGACCACCTCCGTGCGGAGGGTGGACCGGTCGGCGTAGTCGATGCGGGACAGCGAGCTGAGTGCGCGGACGGCCTCGGGGACGTCGCGGGTCACCCGGGTGGGGGTGTGGGGCATGGTCCTGCCTCCTGACTCATGTACGGTGCCGTATAGACGTTAGCCGCTTTGTACGGCGCCGTATAGAGATGAGGTGACCGTTCTTGCCCGCGATCCGGACGCCCCGCGAGCGATGGGTCGAGCAGGGGCTGCAGGCGCTGGCAGTCGGCGGTCCGGACGCCGTCCGGGTGGAGGTGCTGGCCAAGGCCCTCGGCGTCACCAAGGGCGGGTTCTACGGGGCGTTCGCCGACCGGGACGCGCTGCTCGAGGCGATGCTCGACAGCTGGGAGCGGGAGAGCACCGACGAGGTGCTCGAGCGGGTCGAGCGGGCGGGTGGGGACGCGCCGGCCAGGATCCGCCGTGCCGGCGCGCTGACCTTCTCCAGCGAGCGGCTGCTGCCCATCGACCTCGCGGTCCGCGCCTGGGCCCGGCGTGACCCGGCGGTCGCCGAGCGGTTGCGGCGGGTCGACGACCGGCGGATGGGCCTGCTGCGCGAGCTGATCGGCTCCTTCTGCACCGACCCCGACGAGGTCGAGGCGCGCAGCCTGCTCGCGTTCTGCCTGGCGATCGGCGAGCACTTCCTCGCCGCCGGCCACGGCGACCGCTCCCGGGCCGACGTCCTCGCCCGCGCGAGCGACCTGCTGTTCGACCGTCCGGCGGCGCCCGACCGGTGAGGCCGGGGACCGCCTCCCTCGCCGTCGACGACCCGGCCGAGGCCGCCCAGCGGGTCAGCGGGCGCCCGGGACCGCCGGACGAGATCGCTCCAGCTCGTGCCCCGGATGGATACCGTCGTGCCCGTGCAGATGCGCTGGGGCGACCTGACCGGGGTGCGGGAGCCGTCTGACGGGTCCGGTCGGGCAGTCCTGTTCGTGCACGGCTGCGGACGTCGTTGGGCAGCGATGGCCCGCCGGGTGGAGCGCGTCGATCAGGGTGGATCCGATCGCCTCCCTCACAACTCCGGTGCCGCGTCGATCCTGGCGTGCTCGGCCTGCACGATGTCGTAGCACTCGCAGGCCACGTCGTGCAGTGCCGTGGCGTCCAGGACGCTGATCCGACCGCGGGTGTAGCGGATGATCCCGGCCTGCTGCAGGACGCTGGCGGTCAGCGAGACGGTGCCGCGACGTACCCCCAGCATCTGGGACAGGAACTCCTGGGTCATCAGGAACTCGTCGGCGCCCACGCGGTCACGCGTCTGCAGCAGCCAGCGGGCGCATCGCTCCTCGGTGGTGTGGAGCCTGTTGCAGGTGACGTTCTGGGCGAGTTGCACCATCGTGGCGTTGGTGAAGCGGTGCAGGACGTCGTGCAACGCGCCGTCACCGCTGAGGAAGCGGCGCAGATCTGCCGTGGCGAGGCGTAGCGCGCGGCCGGGGACCTGGCAGTAGCAGTCATGGGGGCTCTCACCAACGCCCAGGAAGGCAGGCAGACCAGCAACGCCCTCGAAACCGATGGTCGCCACCTCGATGACGGCCTCACCATCGATGGTGGCCACGAGCGAGAGCACGCAGTCGACCGGGAAGTAGAGGTGCTCGATCGGCTTGCCCGGGGAGAAGATCGTGTCGCGGAGCTCGAGCGTCACCGGCTCGAGGGCGTCCGCCAGGCGCCCGTACTCCTCAGGTGGCAGCGCCCGCAGCAGGAGGTTGCGTGGAGGGTCGCCCGTCGAACCGTTCGGTGTGGACACGGGTCCTCCCGGTCGTTCACGTCCACCCGTCGTCTCCGGGCATCGAAGGCCTACCCCCGGGGGATCGACCTCACGCCGGCAGAGAGAGGATCGGACCGAGTCGGGCCCAGGGCGCCAGCGGGACGGACAGCAGGTCCGCGGCTCCGGGCGCCATGGTGTACGCCACCAGGGCCGGCGCGATGAGGGGCAGCGGCACCACGTGTTCCACACACCCGGTGGCCAGCGCCGCAAGGGGCATGTCCGGCGCCTGGGCGTCCGCCGGGTCCTGCGCCAGGACGCGACCACCGGCTCGCTTGACAGCACGCACGCCGTCGGCGCCGTCGGACAACCGCCCGGTCATCACGACAGCCAGCACCCGGGGCCCGAAGGCGTCTGCGACGGCGGTCAGCACCTGGTCCGCGACCCGGCCGCCGGGACATGGGCGGATCGACAGCGCACCGCCGGCGTCGATGTCGACCGTCGCCTTCGCGGGGACGACGGTGATGCCCCGCTGCACCGGCCCCGGAAGCGCTCCGCGCACCGGGAGGGACGACCGAGCAGCCAGGATCTTCGGCAACATGTCCACCGCCACCTCCGCGCGGTGTTGGACCGTGAGGACCGGCGCCTCGAACCACGCCGGCAGACCCGCGGCCACCGTGGTCAGCGCCCGGACGCCCCGGTCGAGGCCACCAGCACGACGACGTCGACCCCATCGCCCGCCCCGCCGACCGTCACGTCCTCAAGCCACGCCTGTGTCCGCCACCTGACACAGCACCGACCCGCGGTCGCCGGCGCGGGCGTCGTCCTCGGGCGACCATCGGCGGAGGGCTGCACCCAACTGTTGGCGGCCGTTCAGGCGGTGATGGACGCGGGTCCCCACGCAGACGCCGCTGAGCGCGGGCGGCTCGGCGGCAACACCTTCCGGGCCATTCCCGGGCGGATGAGAGCAGCGAGGCTGTAGCCGGGGCCGTCAGCCCGGTGCCTGGAGACGTGCCGGCCGACGTCCGGCAGGCGAACGAAGCCGCTCGGATGACGGCACACGAGCCGGCCCTCCACGACGCGATGCGGCGCCACCTCGTGCGCGCGACCACGCTCAGGCAGTCGGGCTGCGCTTCAGAGGTCTGGCGGCTCCTGGGGTGACGTCGACCCCAGGGCGAGGCGACGGTCGTGTCACCCCTGGCGTTCCCCTTGGTCGGCCGCGGACGATGTGACCCCCGGCGCGTGCGGCGTCGAGACGACGAAGGACCCCGCACGAGGCGCCGCGGTCCGCTACGTGGGGCAAGGGGCCGGGTCGTGGTGACTGACGTCCCTGACCACGCGGCGGGTTTGGCGGGCCGGCGCGCGGCAGCGCAGGGCAAGCAGCGCGACGTCGTCCTCCGCCGGTCCGGGCAGGACGCGCCTCACCAGCTGGTCACACAGCTCCTCCAAGGGGAGGCCCGCCAGTCCTGCGAGCTCTGCGCAGAGTCGGCTGATGCCCTCATCGAGGGTCGTCCATCGGCCGTCGCGGCGTTGCTCGGCCAGCCCGTCGGTGTACAGCAGCACCGTGTCCCCGTGGCGCAGCTCGATGTGGTGATCGGTTCGACGCACCGCGGTCCCTGTGCCGAGCAGTCGCTCGGCCGGCGTGTCGAGGATGCGCACCTGCCCGTCGGCGGTGAGCAGCACGGGCGGCAGGTGCCCGGCCGAAGACCAGCGCATCTCGTACTGCCCATCGGCGGCCTGTGGGTCAGTTCGCTCGAGGCGCGCGACCAGGGCGGTGGCGAGCGTGTCGAACGCCAGTGTGGTCAGCACTCGATCGGCGCGGGTGAGGGTGTCGGCCGGGCTGCCGGGCCGATCGCAGGCCAGCGTGCGCACCGTGCTCCGCAGTTGGGACATGGCAGCTGACGCCTCGACCGAGTGGCCGGTGACATCGCCGACCACGAGCGCGGTGGCGCCGTCGGGTTGCCGGAAGGCGTCGTAGAAGTCGCCGCCGACCAGGGTGTGCCGACTGGCGGGGCGGTAGCGGACCGCAATGCGCAGCTGCTCGGACTGTGGCGGCGGGGTGAGCAGGCTGCGCTGCAGGGTCTCGGCCACCTGCAGCTGGCGGGAGTACAAGCGGGCGTTGTCCAGGGCCAGAGAGCCTCGGCGGGCGATCTCCACCGCGAGGGAGACGTCGGCGTCGGTCGGCGCTGGCCGGTCACCGGCGTTGACGAGTGACAGGGCGCCGAACACCTGCCCGTGCGCGGCCAGTGGCACGAACACGACCGAGGTCGCGTCCAGACGCTCCATCGCCGCCTGCACCGCCGGGACCGCGGTGTGGAACAGCGCAGGATCGATGGCGGTCAGTCGCACGGGATTGCCCGACAGCAGTGCAGCAGTGAGTGCAGGGCGGTCCCGCGCACCGCCGGTCCGACCGGCCAGGTAGGTGTCGAGGTCGGCAAGCCGGTCGGGGTCGCGGTGCGCGCGCCCGGTCAGCTCGTCGGCGCCGTCCTCGGCCAGCACGGTGACCGTGGCCCAGTCGGCCAGCCGGGGCACCAGCAGTCGGGCCAGTTGATCGGCTGACTCCCCTGTGTCCAGCGTGCGGATGAGGGTGTCGCTGACCTCGGCGAGCAACTCGAGCCGAGCCCATTCGTCGTCGGACGGCACCGAGACAGCCGAGAGCTCCGGGGCGTCCGTCACCGTGAGCTGTCCTCCTCCCGCGCGTCCGCTGGCCGGACTCCGTCCCCGCGGTCTGTTCCGCGCAACCTAACTGATGCCCGGGGCGCATCGCCGGCGGACCTGAGGGCGGCGGCCGACCGGAGGAACGGTGGCGCTGGCCCGACGCGTCAGCAGGACCGTGTCCCGCTCGACCCGGCCTGGCACGAGTTGACGGTCGTGGGGAGCCTGACCGATGACACGGTCGACGCCATCGTCGACGACGTGGTCGTACCACAGCTGGCCGTCCTCAGCCGGGGCTGGTCAGAGTCCGCAGGTGCTCATCGAAGAAGGCGAGGATCCGGCGCTTGGCGTCGGCGGCCGCGTCGTGGTCGTACCCGACACCGGCCACCTTGAGCACCGGTGTGAGCGGCCAGGCCGCGCTGATGCGGTTGATGAAGCCGTGTCGGGCCTCCGGGTACTCCTTCACGTCCGCTGGTACCCCGGCGGCGTCCGCGGCGGCGCGTACCTTCTCCGCGGCACCCTTGAGTCCCTTGTCTCGGCCGCCGAAGCTGGCGACGACGGGACAGGCGCCGCTGAGGACGTCGTCGACGTCGTCCGGTACCGGCCCGTAGTTGACGCTGGCCGCGGACCAGCCGGGGCGTCCGGCGAGCAGCAGGGCGAAGCCGCCGCCCATGCAGTAGCCGATCACCCCGACCTGGCTGGTGCAGCGCGGATCGTCGGCGAGGGCTGACCGGGTGGCATCGAGCCGGTCGAACGTGGGGCCCTGCTGTCGGCTGAGGTGGGCGAAGGTGCTCTTGAGGCAGCGGATGGCGGCCTTGCCCTCGTAGAGGTCGGGCACCGCGACGAGGTAGCCGGCAGCGGCGAGCCAGTCGGCTTGCTCGCGCATGTCGTCCCCCAGGCCGAGCACGTCGTGCACGAGGACCACCCCCGGCCAGGGGCCGGGCCGGTCGGAGGTGACCACGGGAACGGCGAGGTATCCGACCTGGTCGGCGAGGGCGGTGCGGGCAGGACTGGTCACGGGGGGTCCTCAAAGGGGCAGGAGCCGGAGCGTCAGAGCCTGGTGGCGCGCCCGGCAGGGATCGAACCTGCGACCAAGTGCTTAGAAGGCACCTGCTCTGTCCACTGAGCTACGGGCGCTCGGCCCGAGCCGTCGCACTGCCACCCGGACCTGCGCCGGCCGAGGAACCCGGCGCAGCGCACATGGTGCCATCTGCAGGCGGCGACGGGCACTGAGCGACCCAGCTGCTACCCGGCTGCGACCGGCAGGGGCACGCCGCGCCTCCGGTCACCGCGGGGCGGGACGCGACCCGCGGAGCTCCGCCTCGATGCGGTCCAGTTGGGCCCGCAGCGCGTCGACGTCCCGCCGTCCTGCAGCCGCACGGCCTGCTCGAGCTCGCTGCGCCGCAGACCGAGCCGCCGCAGCGACTCCTCCACGATGCGGCCGTCGACGATGACGTCGGTCGGCGTGCCCTCGGGGAGCCGCTGCGCCCGGCCGCTGAGGAGGATCAGCCGGTTGACCGCCGCGTTGACCGCCACCAGGGTCACCGCTCCGATCCCCCCGCCGACCAGCGAGCCGTCGTCGCCGATGACGGCGTTCCGCACCGGCAGCTGTTCGGCGAACATGTCGTGCCACGTGCGGTGACCTCCGTGCGCAGGGGAGCGGGACCGCGCGCAGTGTCCCCCCGCCGTACGCCCGGGTTGCCGCCCCCTCCACAGCCGGGCAGTTCGTCCACAGATGGACCACGCGGCTGTCCCCGGCGGCGACGGCGCACGACGGTGGACGCACCCCGGCAGGTCGCCGGGGCACCCACCTCGACCGAGGAGCACCGTGAACGAAACGGACGTCACCGTCGCCGGCAACATCGTCAACTCGCCACAGCGCAGCCGGCTGCCCAGCGGGGACAGCGTCACCAACTTCCGCATGGCCTCCACCTCCCGCCGGTTCGACCGGGAGACGCAGACCTGGACCGACCACCGCACCTTCTTCGTCGACGTCGAGTGCTGGGGGGAGCTGGGCGGCAACGTCTCGCACACCCTCAGCAAGGGCGACCCGGTGGTCGTGCGGGGTGAGATCTACACGCACGAGTGGGACAGCGAGCAGGGGCGGCGCAGCCGGCCGCAGGTCCGCGCGGCGCACGTCGGGCCGGACCTGGCTCGGGGCGTTGCCGACTTCCGACGCTCGGCCCGGGCGGCCGTCCCGGCTGAGGAGCCGGGCGAGGACGCGCCGCCGGCCGAGGACCCGTACTCGGGGCGGTCGACGGACTACATCGAGGGGGAGGGGACGTTGCACCAGACGGACTTCGACGTCAGCGGCGACCGCGAGGCGGTGCCGACGCCGGCGTGAGCCTCCCGGGCTGGGAGGATCGGAGTCGAGAACGCAGGGGGCGGGGCTGGAGCCGCGCTGCGGCTGCCCCGCCCCGCCCCCGCTCGCGACCTGACGGAAGGCTCGAACCCCCAGTGGCCCAGTACATCTACTCGATGGTCCGTGCGCGCAAGGCGCACGGCGACAAGGTGATCCTCGACGACGTCACCCTGGCGTTCCTGCCGGGTGCCAAGATCGGCGTGGTCGGCCCGAACGGCGCCGGCAAGTCCACGGTCCTCAAGATCATGGCCGGTCTGGAGACCGCCTCCAACGGCGACACCGTGCTGGCCCCCGACGCCAGCGTCGGCATGCTGCAGCAGGAGCCGCCGCTCAACGAGGACCTCGACGTCCGCGGCAACGTCGAGGAGGCCGTCGCCGACCTCCGGGCGGCGCTGACCCGCTTCGAGGAGGTCAGCGCGGCGATGGGGGAGCCCGACGCCGACTTCGACTCGCTGCTGACCGAGCAGGGCGAGCTCATGGAGGTCATCGAGAACGCCGACGGCTGGGAGCTCGACGCCCGCATCGAGCAGGCCATGGACGCGCTGCGCTGCCCGCCCGGTGACGCCGACGTCCGGGTGCTCTCCGGTGGCGAGCGGCGCCGCGTGGCGCTGTGCAAGCTGCTGCTCGAGGCGCCGGACCTGCTGCTGCTCGACGAGCCGACCAACCACCTCGACGCGGAGAGCGTCGCGTGGCTGGAGCAGCACCTGGAGAAGTACGCCGGCACCGTCATCGCCGTCACCCACGACCGGTACTTCCTGGACAACGTCGCCGAGTGGATCCTCGAGCTGGACCGCGGCCGCGCGTACCCCTACGAGGGCAACTACTCCACCTACCTGGAGACCAAGGCGACCCGGCTCAAGGTCGAGGGTGCCAAGGACGCCAAGCGCGCCAAGCGGCTGCGCGAGGAGCTGGAGTGGGTCCGCTCCGGTGCCAAGGCCCGCCAGGCGAAGAGCAAGGCGCGGCTGGCCCGCTACGAGGAGATGGCCGCGGAGGCCGACAAGTTCCGGAAGCTGGACTTCGAGGAGATCCAGATCCCGCCGGGCCCGCGGCTGGGCAGCATCGTCATCGAGACCAAGCACCTCACCAAGGGCTTCGGCGACCGGGTGCTGATCGACGACCTGTCGTTCACCCTGCCCCGCAACGGGATCGTCGGCGTGGTCGGCCCCAACGGCGCCGGCAAGACGACGCTGTTCAAGATGCTCGTCGACCAGGACGAGCCCGACGACGGCGAGGTCAAGGTCGGCGAGACCGTCAAGATCAGCTACGTCGAGCAGAACCGCAGCGGCATCGACCCGGCCAAGAGCCTGTGGGAGGTCGTCTCCGACGGCCTGGACCACATCAAGGTCGGCAACGTCGAGATGCCGTCCCGCGCCTACGTCTCCGCGTTCGGGTTCAAGGGGCCGGACCAGCAGAAGAAGGCCGGCGTGCTCTCCGGCGGTGAGCGCAACCGGCTGAACCTGGCGCTGACCCTGAAGCAGGGCGGCAACCTGCTGCTGCTCGACGAGCCGACCAACGACCTGGACGTCGAGACGCTCACCAGCCTGGAGAGCGCGCTGCTGGAGTTCCCCGGCTGCGCCGTGGTCGTCAGCCACGACCGGTGGTTCCTCGACCGGGTGGCGACGCACATCCTCGCCTACGAGGGTGACTCGAAGTGGTTCTGGTTCGAGGGCAACTTCGACGACTACGAGAAGAACAAGGTCGAGCGGCTCGGCATCGACGCCACCCGCCCGCACCGCGCGACCTACCGCAAGCTCAGCCGGGACTGAGGAAGGACCCCCTTGCCCCCCGCCACTCGCGAGCTCGCGGTGGGGCCCTGCAAGGGGGCCGTTCCAGCCCGTCGCCGGGCCGTTCCAGCCCCTCACCGACGGCCGGTCGGAGCAGCTGCTCCGACCGGCTCTCGGCACGCGTCGCGCTGAGGTCGGGCTCAGACCGCCTCGCGGACGAGCACGTTGGCGCGGCGCTCGATCAGCCACGCGCCGTCCCGGCGCACGAAGACGTACAGCGCACGCATCTCCGGGGGCCGGCCGGCATCGGCATCCGCCTCGCTCGACCATGCCTCCTTCGTCGCGACGCGGACGTCCGGAGCAGGTGAGGCGACGTCGAGGAGGCGGTAGTGCGCGGTGGTGTCCCGCAGGTACGGGCTCGCCAACCCGGCCTCGGCGGCCGCGACGATCCCCGGCCGACCGCGGAGCACCCGCCCGCTCGCGTCGACCAGCACCGCCTCCGCCGCGACGTCGGCCGTCATGAGCCGGGCGTCGTTGCGGTTGAAGCCGTCCTCCACGCGCTGGACCACGGCCTGCAGTGCCGCCAGGGCCTCCGGCTCGGCCGGGGCGTCCTCGGCGAGAACGTCCTCCGCGGGCACCCCGGTGTTCTGCCCGGCCACGATCAGCCAGTTCCCGTCGCTGCGCGCCCAGGTGTACGTCGGCATGCCCAGCGAGCGTGGGGACAGCGACCGTCCCGCGGCGTCCAGGTACTCCTGGTCCACCCAGGTGACAGCCACGCCATCGGACAGGAACCGGATCCCGGACACGGCGTACCGGACCGACGCTCCCCGCATCGCGCCGGGCAGGACGCTGCGGGTGAACGCCGCGATGACGTCGCGACCCACCAGCCGGCGGCCACCGCCGGTGACCCACACGGCGTCGGGGTGGAACAGCGCGAGGAAGCCGTCGACGTCCTCGGCGCGCTGGGTGGCCTCCACGACGGACACGAGTTCGACGAGACGGTCGACGTCCCCGGGGTGGGCGTCGGGCGGTGAGACGGAGTACGCGGCAGCGGTCATGCCCGGAGTCGACTCCTTCACGTGCACATGAGGTCAAGAGCGCTCGTGGCCGGACCCCCTGGACGCCGGGTGGCAGCACGTGACCGAGCTCGGCCCTCGGCGCCTCAGCGCGGGGCGAAGCGGGCCACGAACCGGCGTTGCCCGGGGGTCTCCACGGCGCGCGGACGGTAGTGCGCCCGGACGTAGGCCACCGCGTCCGCCGGCGGCACCCCGTCCAGCACCGCCAGGCAGGCCAGCGCCGTCCCGGTGCGGCCGGCGCCGCCCTGGCAGGCCAGCTCGACCCGCTCGTCCGCCGAGCGCTCCCACGCCTCGAGCAGGGCCGAGCGCAGCTCCGCCGGGTCGGCCGGCAGCCGGAAGTCCGGCCAGCGCACCCAGCGGTCCTCCCACGGCACCGGCTCCGGTCGCCGGCCGAGCAGGTAGACCCCGAGGTCCGGCACCGGGCCCTCCGGCAGCGGAGCGCCCCGTCCGCGACCCCGCACCCGGCGCCCCGACGGCAGGGTCAGCACCCCGGACGCGGTCGGCTCCCACCCTCCGCTCATGCCGGCGAGGGTAGGGCCGCGTGCAGCCCGGGAGCAGCACGTAGGGCAGGGTGGCCGCCGTGAGGCACACCGTCGCCGTCCCGATGCGCTGGTCGGACATGGACGCCTACCAGCACATCAACAACGTGGCCTTCCTCGGCTACTTCGAGATGGCGCGGGTCGACCTGTTCTTCGACCAGCCCACGCACGACGAGAAGACCGGCCTGCGCCGCGGCATCGTCGTCGCCTCGCACGAGATCGCCTACAAGCGCTCGGTCGTCTACGACGCCGAGCCGCTCGAGGTGCAGATCTGGGTGTCCGGCATCCGGGCCGCGGCCTTCACCTGCCACTACGAGCTGTTCGACCACGGCCGGCTGTCGGTCACCGGCAGCACGCTGCTGGTGCCGGTCGACTTCGCGCTCAACCGCCCCCGCCGGCTCACCCCGGAAGAGCGGGTCTTCCTGGACAAGTACCTCGACGAGCCCACTGCCTGACTGCACTTTCGCGCGCGAAAGTGCGTGGGAGCGCGGGCCGGGGTTCGGCGCCGAATCCCCGCCGGGTTTCGGCGTCGAAACCGGGGGAGCGGTCAGTCGGGGAGGGCGACGATCCGGGGCACTAGGCGGTCGGCACCCACCGGCGCACCGCGGCCGGCGGCCTCCTCGTCGGAGACCAGCCGGACGACGTCGCCCTCGGCCACCGTCCCGCCGACCAGCACCGCGGCGTTGACCCCGCCGCGGGCGGCCAGCGCCTTGACGAGCTTCCAGCCGGTCAGTCGCTCCAGATGCGTGCACGGCGGGCAGCGCTTGGTGCCGAACGCGAGCACCTCCCCGACCGCGAAGTACCGGCCGACCAGCGAGGGCAGCGCGACGCCGTCGGTGACCAGGTTCCGCCGGGTCGCACCCGGGGTCAGCGGGACGCCGACCTCCCGCGCCACGGCCGCCACCTCGTCGGCGTCGATCAGCGTCAGCTGCTTCTCCTGCAGCGGGTAGCCCGCCCACGTCCCACCGCCGAGCGCGTACCGGTCACCGGCCAGCCCGACCCCGGCCAGCGCCTGCACCGACGCCGACCGCACCATCGGCGCCGCGGCCGCCGGTGCCGTCCAGATCTCCCGCACCCGACCGGTCACGACCGCCTCCAGAACGGGCGCGGTGGCGCCTCGTCGTCCGCCCCGCGGGCGTCCAGCGCCTCGGCGGTGGTGTGCGCCAGCTGCAGGACCTGCACCAGCAGCGGCACGAGCAGCAGGAACAGCGGCCGGGTCGCCCCGCGCGCGGCCTGCGCCTCGCGGATCCGCCCCGCCCGCTCGGCGACCAGCGGGATGAACCGGAGCGTCATCGCGATCGCCAGGCCGATCCGTCCCGGTCGCACACCGACCAGCCGCAGCGGCGCCAGCAGCCACTCGATGACCGCGACCAGCTCGGCGACCCGGCTGGTCGCGGTCACCACCGCCGCGGCCAGGACCAGCGTGGCCAGCCGCAGCACCGCCAGCGCCCCGGTGGCCAGGTCGGTGACCACCAGGTGGAAGGCCAGCAGCCCGGCCAGCCAGAGCCAGACCGGGCGCACCTGGGCGAGCACCTGCCGCGCGGTGAGCCGGGCGCCGGCCAGCGCCAGCAGCACGACGACCGCCAGCGCCGTCGCGGCCACCGGGAGCTCCGGCACGGCGAAGAGCAGCACGCTCAGCCCGGCCAGCGCCGCCAGCTTCCACCCGGCCGGCGTGCGGTGCAGCGCGCCGGGGCGGGGGGAGTAGAGGGCGAGGAGGGTCACGACATCCGCGCCACGTACCAGCCGACCGTCTCGCCCGGTGCACCGTCGGCCACCACCCGGCCGTCCTCGACCACGAGCACCCGGTCGAAGCCGGCCAGCAGGTCCAGGTCGTGGGTGACGACCAGGACGTCCTGCTCCAGCTCCTCGACCACCCGGGCCACCCGCCGCCGGTTGGCCAGGTCCAGCAGCGTCGTCGGCTCGTCGAACACCACCCGGGCAGGTCGCATCACGAGCACCCCGGCGATCGCCAGCAGCTGCTTCTGACCTCCGGACAGCAGGTGGGCCGGGTGGTCGGCGTGCCCGGCCAGCCCGTACCGGGCCAGCACCTCCGCGACCCGCTGCTCCCGCTCGGCCGCCGGCACCCGCTGGTTGTGCAGCCCGAACGCGACGTCCTCGGCGACGGTCGGGTGGACGATCTGGGCGTCGGGGTCCTGGAAGACGAAGCCGACCCGCCGGCGCACCGCCCGCAGGTGCTCGGCGGTGTCCAGCCCGTCGACCAGCACCCGGCCGGCGGTCGGCAGCACCAGGCCGTTGAGCAGCCGGGCGAAGGTGCTCTTCCCCGAGCCGTTGCTGCCGATCACGCCGACCCGGTGCTCGGCGAGGACCACCGAGACGTCGCGCAGCACGGTGCGGTCGCCGTAGGAGTGCGTCACGCCGACCAGCTCGACCGCCGTCCGGGGGAGGACGGCGTCGTCCTGGGCCGGCCGGTCGGCGGCCCGCCGCCACGGTCGGGCCACGGGCGAGGTCAGCGGTGGGCGGGCTGCCGGGCGGGCAGCTCGATCACCGGGTAGGCGCGCCGGACGCCGACCGCCACCAGCGCGGCGATGAGGGCCTTGACGCCGTCGCCGGGGAGGAAGACGAACGAGCCGGTGAAGCTGGCCCACAGCGGGACGTCGGCGTAGAGGCTGGTGAAGGGGATGCCGATCGCGTAGATGACCAGGATCCCGCCGACCACGTTGGCGAGGAACGCCCAGCCGAGGTTGAGCCGCCGCCAGAACAGCTGGGTCAGCAGCCCGACGACGAACGCGCCGATCGGCCAGCTGTACAGGTACCCCGCCGCCGGTCCGGTGAAGACGCTCAGCCCGCCCCGGCCGCCGGACAGCACCGGCATCCCGATCGCGACCACGGCCAGGAAGAGCAGCAGGGCCAGCCCGCCGCGCCGCGCGCCCAGCACCGACCCGGCGAGCATCACGCCGAGGGTCTGGGCGGTGATCGGCACCGGGACCACCGCGACGGTGATCGGCGGGAGCACCCCCAGCACCGCCACGACGGCGGCGAAGAGGGCGATGTAGGCGAGGTCGCGGGTCTTCACGGCGTCTCCTCTGCAGGCAGCGGGTGGGGCCCGCACGTTCCCGGCGGAAGGTACCCGAGTCCGGCGGGCCGACGGCCGGCCGGGCGCAGCGCCCGAGGGAGGACAGCCCGGGTGAGGCCGACGGCGAGGAGTCGGCTGCGCTCGCCGTGAGTGTCGGCGCGCTCACCTGCAGATACGTCTGCCGGTTTGCCCGGCTCGACGGAGCCGTGTTGTCTGAGGTCCTGAGCCCCTCGGCGAAGGCGGAACAACGGCATGGCAACCGGGTGGTGGGCGTCGCTGTGGACGTGGGGGCAACCCCCGCCGCAGCACTCCGCAGCGGAGGCCCCGCGGGACCTGGACCGGGTGCCCGACGACGGTCCCCGGCCCGACCC